>NZ_HG424509.1:67556-97220 GCF_000336385.2 Lysobacter antibioticus HS124
GCTCACGCCGCTCCTACAAGAAGGGCGATGCTATGCGCCCATAGCCAGACGACAAAAAGCCCCCTCCCTTGCGGGAGAGGGCTCGATGGCTATCAACCGCCGCTCGGGGCCGGCCCGACGGTCGGCCCCACGCTCGATCAGCCGCGCGCCGCCAACTGCGACAGGCGCTGCACCGCGACCGAAGCGGTCGGGTAGTCCAGGCTCTTCTGCGCGGCCAGCTCGGTCAGCATCGCCAGGGTGAAGCGCAGCGACTGGTCGTCGCGGCCCAGCCACTGCTGGACCTTGGCCTCGGCGGTGGCGCCCGGCATCTTCAGCACCTGCCCGACCAGGACGCGCTGCTGGGTCGACAGTTCCTCGCGCAGCACGCCGCGCGCGACCGCATGCCAGCGGCCGTCGACCACCAGGGCGTCGATCTGCTCCTGCAGCCACGGCAGGCGCAGCGCCTCGCCGAGGCGGAAGTGGACCTTGGCCACCTCGACCGGCTTGAGCTTGCACTCGCGGGCCAGTTCGATGATGTCGCAGCTCGGCTCCAGGTACGGCAACGCCGCCAACTGCGCCGCCAGCGCCTCCGGCACGCCCTTGGCCTTCCAGTCGGCGTAGGCGGCGTCGTGCGCCGGCCGCTGGCCGTCGCCGAGGATGCCCTTGCCGGCGCGGATGTCCTTGAAGCCGTCGTGGTAGCGCTCGACCGCGGTGGTGATGTCCGGAATCGCGCCCGGCCGCGACAGCAGCCAGCGGGTGAACGAGCGCTGCAGGTTCCAGATCACCTGCAGGGCGTCGATCTGGGTCGACTCGGCGACCACGCCGTCGAGGGCGTCGATCTGCGCCCACAGCGCGCGCGCATCGAGGGTCTCGCGGGTGATGGTGAAGGCCTTGGCGACCTCGCCCGGGGTGCGGCCGCTGTCTTCCTGCATGCGCAGCAGGAAGGTCGCGCCCATCCGGTTGATGGTCGAGTTGGTCACCGCGGTGGCGATGATCTCGCGCTTCAGGCGGTGGTTCTCCATCGCCTTGGCGTACTTCTTCTGCAGCGGCTCGGGGAAGTAGCGGACCAGTTCCTTGGACAGGTACGGGTCTTCCGGCACGTCCGAATCGAGCATCTGCTGGAACGCGACCAGCTTGGAGTACGACAGCAGCACCGACAGTTCCGGGCGGGTCAGGCCCTGGCCGCGCGCCTTGCGCTCGGCGATCTCGGCGTCCGAGGGCAGGAACTCGATCTGGCGGTCGAGCAGGCCCTGCGACTCCAGAGTGCGGATGAAGTGCTGCTTGGACCCCAGTCGGCTCAGGCTCATCCGCTCCATCAGGCTGATCGCCTGGTTTTGGCGGTAGTTGTCGTTCAACACCAGGCCGGCCACTTCGTCGGTCATCGACGCCAGCAGCTTGTTGCGTTCGGGCAGGGTCAGCTTTTTCGCCTGGACCTGGCCGTTGAGCAGGATCTTGATGTTGACCTCGTGGTCGGAGGTGTCCACGCCGGCCGAGTTGTCGATGAAGTCGGTGTTGAGCAGCACGCCGTGCTGGGCGGCCTCGATGCGGCCGAGCTGGGTCAGGCCCAGGTTGCCGCCCTCGCCCACCGTCTTGCAGCGCAGATCGCTGCCGTTGACGCGCAGGCCGTTGTTGGCGCGGTCGCCGACGTCGGCGTTGGACTCACTGGAAGCCTTGACGTAGGTGCCGATGCCGCCGTTCCACAGCAGGTCGACCGGGGCCTTGAGGATCGCGCTCATCAGCTCGACCGGGCTCATCGCCGCGACCGCGCCCTCGATGCCCAGCGCCGCCTTGATTTCCGGCGACAGCGGGATCGACTTGGCCGAGCGCGGATACACGCCGCCGCCCTTGCTGATCAGCTTCTTGTCGTAATCGTCCCAGCTCGAGCGCGGCAGCTTGAACATGCGCTCGCGTTCCTTGAACGTCTTGGCCGCGTCCGGGTTCGGGTCGAGGAAGATGTGGCGGGGGTCGAACGCCGCGACCAGGCGGATGTGCTTGGACAGCAGCATGCCGTTGCCGAACACGTCGCCGGACATGTCGCCGATGCCGACCGCGGTGAAGTCCTGGCTCTGGCTGTCGCGGCCCATGGCGCGGAAGTGGCGCTTGACCGACTCCCAGGCGCCCTTGGCGGTGATGCCCATGCCCTTGTGGTCGTAGCCGACCGAGCCGCCGGAGGCGAAGGCGTCGTCGAGCCAGAACTTGTGCTCGGCGGCGATGCCGTTGGCGATGTCGGAGAAGGTCGCGGTGCCCTTGTCGGCGGCGACGACCAGGTACGGATCGTCGTTGTCGTGGCGCACCACGTTCTTCGGCGGCACGATCTTGCCGTCGACGATGTTGTCGGTGATGTCGAGCAGGCCGTTGATGAACATCTTGTAGCAGGCGATGCCCTCGGCCAGCACCGCGTCTCGGTCGCCGCCCAGCGGCGGACGCTTGGCGAAGAAACCGCCCTTCGAGCCGACCGGCACGATCACGGTGTTCTTGACCATCTGCGCCTTGACCAGGCCCAGCACCTCGGTGCGGAAGTCTTCGCGGCGGTCCGACCAGCGCAGGCCGCCGCGGGCGACCGGGCCGAAGCGCAGGTGCACGCCTTCCACGCGCGGGCCGTAGACGAAGATCTCGCGATAGGGCTTGGGCTTGGGCAGGTCCGGCACCTGGGCCGAATCGAACTTGTAGCTGACGTAGCCGCGCTCGCCGCCGTCGGCGGCGCGCTGGTAGTAGCTGGTACGCAGGGTGGCGTTGATCACGCCGATGAAGCTGCGCAGGATGCGGTCCTCGTCGAGGCTGGAGACGCGGTCGAGCAGCCCCTTGAGCGCGCCCAGGGTCGCTTCGGCCTGGGCCTCGCGCTTGCCGCTGCGGGCGTCGAGCACCGGCTGCAGCACCGCCATGACCGCGGCGTCGCCGCCGGCGAGCACCTCGAACTGCTCCTTCAAGCGCTCCTGGCCGGCCTTGATCTCGGCCTTGCTCTCGCTGCCGGTGGTCGGGTCGAAGCGGGCTTCGAACAGCTCGACCAGCAGGCGCGCCAGCAGCGGGTAGCGGCTGAAGGTCTCTTCGACGTAGCTCTGCGAGAACGGCACGCCGACCTGCAGCAGGTACTTGCAGTAGGCGCGCAGCATCGCGACCTGGCGCCAGGACAGGTTGGCGGCCAGGATCAGGCGGTTGAAGCCGTCGTTTTCGGCGTTGCCGCGCCAGATCTGCGCGAACGCGTCCTCGAAGGTTTCGTCGAGGCGGTCGACGTCGATGTCCTGGGTGGTGGTCTCGACTTCGAAGTCCTGGATGTACACCGGCTGGCCGTCGACGGTCAGGCGGTAGGGATGCTCGGAGATCACCCGCAGGCCCATGTTCTCCATCATCGGCAGCGC
Source organism: Lysobacter antibioticus HS124 (assembly GCF_000336385.2). Taxonomy (GTDB): domain Bacteria; phylum Pseudomonadota; class Gammaproteobacteria; order Xanthomonadales; family Xanthomonadaceae; genus Lysobacter; species Lysobacter firmicutimachus. The sequence goes on from NZ_HG424509.1 coordinate 70,892, forward strand.
ATCCGACAGCGGGATGTCGTCGAGCTGGCGGTAGAACTTGAAGCGCAGGCCGCCCTCGCCCGGGCGGGTCCGGCACAGGCTCAGGCGCAGGTCGTCCGGACCGCTGAGCGCGGCCAGGTGGGCGATGTCCTGGGCGGCGACCGAGGCCGAAACTTCGTCGATGTAGCCGGCCGGCAGGGCGCGGCCGTAACGATGGGCCAGCGCCAGGCCCTGCTGCTCGCCGTGGCCCCGGACCAGCGCGTCGCGCAGCTCGTCCTGGCGGTTGCGCACGATTTCGGCCAGTTCGGCCTCGATTGCGGCATTGTCGATCTGCACCGCGTCGCCCGACTTCGGCCGCACGATCAGGTGCAGCTGGGCCAGCGGCGATTCGCCGATGTGCACGGTGGTGTCGACATGCTCGCCGTGCAGCTTGTCCTTGAGCATCGCCTCCACGCGCAGGCGCACGTCGGTGTTGAAGCGTTCGCGCGGGATGTAGACCAGGCCCGAGAAGTAGCGGCCGTAGCGGTCGCGGCGCAGGAACAGCTTGCTGCGCACGCGCTCCTGCAGGCCGAGGATGCCCGAGGCGGTCTTGAACAACTCCTCCTCGCTGGACTGGAACAGCTCGTCGCGCGGCAGGGTTTCCAGCACATGGCGCAGGGCCTTGCCGCTGTGGCTGTCGGCGGCCAAGCCGGACTGCTGCATCACATAGGCGTGGCGCTGGCGCACCAGCGGGATGTCCCAGGGGCGACGGTTGTAGGCGCTGGAGGTGTACAGGCCGAGGAAGCGCTTCTCCGCCACCGGGCGGCCGTCGGCGTCGAAGCTCAGCACGCCGATGTAATCCATGTAGCCCGGACGGTGCACGGTCGAGCGCGCATTGGTCTTGGTCAGGATCAACGCGTCGACCGAACCGGACTGCGGCATGTAGTGCGCGGCCAGCGAGGTCAGCGGGCGCGGCTTGCCCGCGTCCTTGCCGCGCAGCAGGCCCAGGCCGCTGTCCTTGATCGCGCGCAGCACGTCCTGGCCGCCCTGCTTGACCACCTCGTACTCGCGATAGCCGAGGAAGGTGAAATGGTTGTCGGCGGCCCAGTGCAGGAAGGCCTGCGCTTCGCGCTTGCCCTCCTCGGAAATCGGCATGCGTTCGCCGACCAGTTCGTCGGCGACCGCGTTCATGCGCTCGCGCATCTGCGCCCAGTCGCGCACGCTCGCGCGCACGTCGGCGAGCACGGTCTCCAGCGACTGCCGGATCGCAGCCATGGCCTCCGGCGTCTGCCGGTCGATCTCCAGGTGCATCAGCGACTCGGCCACGCCCTGCCCGACCGCGACCAGCTTGCCGGCCTTGTCGCGCAGGAAGGTCACCACCGGGTGGCCGAGCACATGCACGCCGATGCCCTGGTCGGCCAGGGCCATGGTCACCGAGTCGACCAGGAACGGCATGTCGTCGTTGGCGATCTGCAGCACGGTGTGCGGCGATTCCCAGCCCTGCGCCTTGAGGGTCGGGTTGAACAGGCGCACCAGCGCCGAGCCCGGCTTGCGGTCGCGGGCGAAATCGAGGAAATCGGCGGCCAGCGCGGCCCAGCCTTCGGCCGGATGCTGCGGCAGTTCGTCGCCGCTCATGCGCTTGTAGAACGCCTGGGCGAAGGCCTCCGCCTCGGCATGGCGCGCCTTGGGCAGGCGCTTGCGCATGGCTTCGACGATCGGGCTCAGGTCGACGGCCTGCGCTTCGGCGGCCGCCGCGGTGCGCGGCGCCTTGGCCGCGGCGGACTTGGCGGCCGGCTTCAGCGCGGCCTGCTTGACCGGGGCTTGCTTGGACGAAGCCGGCTTGACGGCCTTGGCGGCCGGTTTGGCGGGTTCGGACTTGGAAGCTTTGGTTTTATTGCTCATGGGAACGTTGGCGATCCGGATGGAATGAGGCCCACGCTTTCGCGCGGGCCAGAGAGAGGTGAGTGCCGGGAATGACGGGCTTGCAGGGCGGCAATGGACGCGGCGCCGTAGTCGAGCGACGCGCCCGCGCGGCCGCGCGCCGTCGGGCGCGGGCCGGATACGGCGACGTCGTCCGCGACGCGCAGGCCCATGCCGCCGTCCTCAGGACAGGCGGTGGGCCGTGACGAGCCGAAACGTTTCATCGGGCTGGGGCTTCAGCGCAGGCCGGTTTCGTTGCGGGCGATGACCAGGCGCTGGATTTCGCTGGTGCCTTCGTAGATTTCGGTGATCTTGGCGTCGCGGAAATAGCGTTCCAGCGGCATTTCCTTGGAGTAGCCCATGCCGCCGTGGATCTGCACCGCCTGGTGGGCGATCCACATCGCCGCCTCCGAGGCGGTCAGCTTGGCGATCGCCGCTTCGTTGCTGAAGCGGCCGCCGTGCTTGTCGGCCTGACCCTTCTGCCAGGCCGCGCGCAAGGTCAGCAGCAGGGCCGCGTCGAGCTTGCACTTCATGTCGGCGATCTTGGCCTGGGTCATCTGGAACGCGCCGATCGGCTGGCCGAAGGCCTTGCGCTCGCGCACGTACTCCAGGGTCTTCTCGTAGGCGGCGCGGGCGATGCCGATGGCCTGGCTGGCGATGCCGATGCGGCCGGCGTCCAGCACGCCCATCGCGATCTTGAAGCCGTGGCCCTCGTCGCCGAGCACGTCCTCGGCCGCGGCGACGTAGTTCTCGAATTCGATTTCGCAGGTCGCCGAGGCGCGAATGCCGAGCTTGGGCTCGGTCTTGCCGCGGTGGAAGCCCGGCTTGGCCGTATCGATCATGAACGCGGTGATGCCGCGCGCGCCCTTGTCCGGGTCGGTCATCGCGAACAGGACGATGTACTTGGCGACCGGGCCGGAGGTGATCCAGCTCTTCTTGCCGTTGATGACGAAGCTGCCGTCGGCCTGCTTGACCGCCTTGCAGCGCATCGCGGTGGCGTCCGAGCCCGACTGCGGCTCGGTCAGGGCGAAGGCGCCGATCTCGCGACCCTCAGCGATCGCGCGCACGTACAGCTGCTTCTGCGCCTCGGTGCCGAACTTGAGAATGCCGTTGCAGAACAGCGAGTTATTGACCGACACGATGGTCGAATGGGCGGCGTCGCCGGCGGCGATCTCGACCATCGCCAGGACGTAGCTGATCGGGTCCATGCCTGCGCCGCCGTACTCGGCCGGCACTTCGATGCCCATCAGGCCGTTCTCGCCCAGGGTGCGGATGTTCTCGAGCGGGAACTCGCCGGTCTGGTCGTGGTGCTCGGCGCTGGGAGCAATCTTTTCCTGGGCGATACGGCGCGCCACGTCCTGGATCATCAACTGCTCTTCGGTAAAGCCAAAATCCACGTCGCACCTCTGCTGGGTTTGAGCGCTGCGGCCGTTCCCCCATCGCGGCGCGCTCTTCGGCGCTGCCGCATCCCGGAACGACCGGCGCGTTGGTTCTGCGTCCTGGTCCGCGCTCCGTTGCCCGGACCGCGACGGCGAATTGTAGCCGTGCGCGCCGAATAACCCCACCCGTCCGGCTGCCCGGATCTGGCGTCATCCGTGCGCGGCCGACGCGCTTCAGTCGCCGTTGCGGCTTGCTGCACCGCCGCACGACTTGACCTGGGCGCACGGCCGGCACACACTTATCGCTATATCGCGATACGTTGATGAATGCCGGAATAGGAATGCGGGATTGCGGATTCGCAAAGCCCAATCTCCCCGCCCCGACGCAACCGCTTTCACGAATCCCAAATCCCGAATCCCGAATCCCGACCAAAGCATGGATCTCGAAGGCTGGTCCTCCCGACTCAAAGTATTCGCCGACGCCACCCGCGTGCGGCTGCTCGCGCTGCTCGAGCGCGAGGAGCTGACCGTGGCCGAGCTGTCGGCGATCACCCGGCTGGCGCAGCCGCGCGTGTCCACCCACCTGTCCAAGCTCAAGGAGGCCGGGCTGGTCCGCGACCGCCGCGCCGGGGTTTCGGCCTACTACCGTTTCGACGAGGCCGCGCTCGACCAGGCGCAGCGCGCGTTGTGGCAGACCCTGAGCACCGGCAGCGACGACCCGCTGCTGCGCCAGGACGCCGAGCGCGTGGCCGGGGTGCTGGCGATGCGCGCCTCCGACCAGAACTGGGCCGACTCGGTCGCCGGCGACATGGAGCGCCATTACTCGCCGGGGCGCACCTGGGAGGCGCTGGCGCGCTCGGCCCTGCCCTTGCTGCAGCCCGGCGACGTGCTCGACATCGCTTCCGGCGACGGCGTGCTGGCCGAACTGCTGGCGCCGCACTCGAACCGCTACGTCTGCCTCGACGCCAGCACCAAGGTGGTGGCCGCGGCGTCCGAGCGCCTGCGCAAGCTGCGCAACGTCGAAGTCCGCGAGGGCGACATGCACGCCCTGCCCTTCGACCCCGCCAGTTTCGACCTGGTGGTGCTGATGCACGCCCTGACCTACGCCGAACACCCCGCCCAGGCGGTAGCCGAAGCCGCGCGCGTGCTGCGCCCGGGCGGCCGCCTGCTGTTGACCAGCCTGGCCCGCCACGAGCACCGCGGCGCGGTCGAGGCCTTCGGTCACGTCAACCTCGGCTTCTCCGAGAAAGACCTGCAGAAGTTCGCCGGCAAGGCCGGGTTCGAGATCGTCAGCTGCGAGACCGTGACCCGCGAGCGTCGCCCGCCGCATTTCGAAGTGATCGCGCTGATGGCGCGCAAGCCCGCCGCCGAACCGGCGCGCAAGCCTGCGAAGAAGTGAGGACCCGTCGATGAAACACCTGCCGTGGCTTCATCCCGGACGCGCCCAGGCCCTGCTGCAGGGGCTGGCGCAGCGCATCCTGGTCATCGACGGCGCGATGGGCACGATGATCCAGCAGCATGCGCTGGAGGAAGCCGATTATCGCGGCGAGCGTTTCGCCCACGGCTACGACCGGCTGTACGCGGCGCACGGCGACGACCATGCCCACGGCGACGGCTGCGGTTGCGCGCGCGACCAGCGCGGCAACAACGACCTGCTGACCCTGACCCGGCCCGACATCATCGCCGGCATCCATCGCCAGTATCTGGAGGCCGGCGCCGACCTGGTCGAGACCAACACCTTCAACTCGACCACGATCTCGCTGGAAGACTACGGCCTGGAGCATCTGGCGCGCGAACTCAACCTGGAAGGCGCGCGGCTGGCGCGCTCGGTCTGCGACGAGATCGAGGCGCGCGACCCGGCGCGGCCGCGCTTCGTGATCGGCGTGCTCGGCCCGACCAGCCGCACCGCCTCGCTGAGCCCGGACGTCAACCGCCCCGGCTACCGCGCGATCAGCTTCGACCAGTTGCGCGAGGCCTATCGCGAGGCCGCGGACGGCCTGATCGACGGCGGCGCGGACGTGCTGATGGTCGAGACCATCTTCGACACCCTCAACGCGAAGGCCGCGCTGTTCGCGATCGAAGAGGCCTTCGACGCCCGCGGCGCGCGCCTGCCGGTGATGATCTCCGGCACCATCACCGACGCCTCCGGGCGCACCCTGTCGGGACAGACCGCCGAAGCGTTCTGGTACTCGGTGCGGCACGTGCAGCCGGCCGCGGTGGGGCTGAACTGCGCGCTCGGCGCCAAGGACCTGCGCGTGCACATCGACGTGCTGGCGCAGATCGCCGACGCCTGCGTCAGCACCCATCCCAACGCCGGCCTGCCCAATGCCTTCGGCGGCTACGACGAGACCCCGGAGGACATGGCCGCGGTGCTCGGCGAATTCGCCCGCGCCGGCCTGCTCAACCTGGTCGGCGGCTGCTGCGGCACCACCCCGGCGCACATCGCCGCGATCGCCCAGGCGGTCGAGGGCGTGGCGCCGCGGGCACGGCTGCAGTTGATCGACGCGGCGGCGTGACCCTCCCCGTGCCGCCCTCTTGCCGCCGTTCCCGCGCAACCGGGAATCCTGAGACTTCAGAGCCATGCCGCGATAGCGCCCTGGGTCCCCGCCCTGGCGGGGACGACGAGCAAACGGCAGCGAACGCAACTCGACATCACCGATGACCTCCGCTCTCCCCCGCCACACCCGCCTCAGCGGCCTGGAGCCGCTGCAAATCACGCCCGAAAGCAATTTCGTCAACGTCGGCGAGCGCACCAACGTCACCGGCAGCGCGCAGTTCAAGAAACTGATCCTGGAAGGCCGCTTCGACGAGGCGGTCGCGGTCGCGCGCCAGCAGGTCGAGAACGGCGCCCAGGTCATCGACGTCAACATGGACGAGGGCCTGCTCGATTCCGAGCAGGCGATGGTGGCCTACCTCAACCTGATCGCGGCCGAACCGGATATCGCCCGGGTCCCGGTGATGGTCGACAGCTCCAAGTGGAGCGTGATCGAGGCCGGGCTGAAGTGCCTGCAAGGCAAGGGCATCGTCAATTCGATCTCGATGAAGGAAGGCGAGGCCGAGTTCCTGCGCCAGGCGCGGCTGGGGCGCCGCTACGGCGCCGCGGTGGTGGTCATGGCCTTCGACGAGGCCGGCCAGGCCGACACGGTCGAGCGCAAGGTCGAGATCTGCTCGCGCGCCTATCGCCTGCTGACCGACGAAGTCGGCTTTCCGCCCGAAGACATCATCTTCGACCCCAACGTGTTCGCGGTCGCCACCGGCATCGAGGAGCACAACGACTACGCGGTCGCCTTCATCGAAGGCGCGCGCGAACTCAAGCGGCGTTTCCCGCACAGCCATATTTCCGGTGGCGTCTCCAACGTCTCCTTCTCGTTCCGCGGCAACGAGCCGGTGCGCCAGGCCATCCACGTGGTGTTCCTGTACCACGCGATCCGCGCCGGCATGGACATGGGCATCGTCAACGCCGGCGCCTTGCCGCTGTACGACGACCTCGACGCCGATCTGCGCGAACGGGTCGAGGACGTGGTGCTCAACCGCCGCAGCGACGCCACCGAGCGCTTGTTGGAGATCGCCGACCGCTACAAGGGCAAGAAGGGCGAGAAGAAGGCCGAGGACCTGCGCTGGCGCGACAAGCCGGTGCGCGAGCGCCTCAGCCACGCCCTGGTCCACGGCATCGATCAATGGATCGAAGAGGACACCGAGACCGCGCGGGCCGAGGCCAGCCGTCCGCTGGACGTGATCGAAGGCCCGTTGATGGCCGGGATGAACGTGGTCGGCGACCTGTTCGGCGCCGGCAAGATGTTCCTGCCGCAGGTGGTCAAGTCGGCGCGGGTGATGAAGAAGGCCGTCGCCTACCTGCTGCCCTTCATCGAAGCCGAGAAGCTGCGCACCGGCGACGCGGGCAAGTCCAACGGCAAGATCGTCATGGCCACGGTCAAGGGCGACGTGCACGACATCGGCAAGAACATCGTCGGCGTGGTCCTGGCCTGCAACAACTTCGAGGTCGTCGACCTGGGCGTGATGGTGCCGGCGCAGACCATCCTCGACCGCGCCCGCGCCGAGAACGCCGACCTGATCGGCCTGTCCGGCCTGATCACGCCCTCGCTGGAAGAGATGAGCCATGTCGCCCGCGAGATGCAGCGCCAGGGCTTCACCATGCCGCTGCTGATCGGCGGCGCCACCACCTCACGCGCCCACACCGCGCTGAAGATCGACCCGCACTACCAGGCGCCGACGATCTGGGTGAAGGACGCCTCGCGCGCGGTCGGCGTGGCCCAGTCGCTGATCTCGATCGAGCTGCGCGAGCCCTTCGTCGCCGCCAACGCCTCCGACTACGCGGAGATCCGCGAACGCCACCGCAATCGCGGCGACGGCAAGCGCCTGGTCTCGCTGGACAAGGCCCGCGGCCAGCGTTTCGACGGCCGCTGGGCCGACTACGCACCGCCGGCGCCGAAACTGGCGCCGGGCGTGTATGCGTTCGACGACTATCCGCTGGATGAGTTGGTCGACTACATCGACTGGACCCCGTTCTTCAACACCTGGGAACTGGCCGGCCGCTACCCGGCGATCCTCAGCGACGAGATCGTCGGCGCCCAGGCCAGCGAACTGTACCGGGACGCGCGGGCGATGCTGGCCAAGATCGTCGGAGAGAAGTGGATCTCGGCCAAAGCGGTGTTCGGCCTGTGGCCGGCCAACGCGGCCGGCGACGATGTGGTGGTCGATCTGGGCGGTGCCGCCCCGGGCACCGGCGATGCGACGCAGTTCGCCGCCCCTGCCCCTCGCCGCGTCGAATCCCCAATCCCCGATCCCGAATCCCAAACCCTGCACTTCCTGCGCCAGCAGACCGACAAGCCGGCCGACCGGCCGGACTTTTGCCTGGCCGATTTCATCGCGCCGCGGGACAGCGGCCGGCAGGACTGGATCGGCGCGTTCGCGGTCACCGCCGGTCTCGGCATCGAGCCGCACGTGGCCCGGTTCGAGGCCGACCACGACGACTACAACGCGATCATGCTCAAGGCCCTGGCGGACCGCTTCGCCGAGGCCCTGGCCGAACGCCTGCACGAGCGCGTGCGCAAGGAATTCTGGGGTTACGCGAGCGACGAGGCGCTGGACAACGAGGCGCTGATCGACGAAGGCTACCGCGGCATCCGCCCCGCCCCGGGCTATCCGGCCTGCCCGGAACACAGCGAGAAGGCGAGCCTGTTCGCGATGCTCGACGCCGGCGCCCACGCCGGGCTGGAACTGACCGAGAGCTTCGCCATGTATCCGGCCGCGGCGGTGTCCGGTTACTACTTCAGCCATCCCGACAGCCAGTACTTCGTGGTCGGACGGGTGTCCAAGGAGCAGGTCGAGGACTATGCCCGGCGCAAGGGCGTGAGCCTGGCCCAGGCCGAACGCTGGCTGGCCTCGAATCTGGATTACGATCCCGAGTGAGCCGCGCGGGCCGCAGGGCCCGCCTGCACGCAGACCCTGTCCTGGATTTCGCAGCCGCGCCCGGCGCCGGGCGGGCCTGACGTTGTCCCGGGCGCCCCGCCTCGCGCCATTGCCGCCGTTACCCAGAGAGTTGCCAGGATGAGCGACATTCTCCTGCCCGAAGACATCGCCTCCGAGTCGTCCTCGGACCCGCGCGGCAACGCCGCCTTCATCGAAAAACACGCCGGTCCCGGACGGATCGGCCTGTGCGGCGGCCGCGATTTCATCAACAAGCTGATCCGCAAGGCGCAGGCGCCGCTGACCGAGGACGGCCACCGCAGCCTGTGGTCGCACGCGTTCTTGTTCAACGAACGCCGCAGCGACGGCCAGTGGTGGGTGATCGAGTCCGACCTGGACCTGCGCTACCGGCAGATCCGCCTCGGCGTGCAGGAAAACCGGGTCGCGCGTTATTACGACGCCGAGGCTTTCCCCAACGTGGCCATTCTCGACTTCGGTCTCGACGAGACCCAGATCCGCCAAATCCAGGTCGCCGGGCTGGACCTGCTGGCCGGGCTGTCGAGCTATTCGATCAGCGAGCTGGTCGGTACCTTGATGGCGATGCACAGCCGGCGCCTGCGCCGGCGCAGCAATCTGCTGGCCAAGGAAGGCGCGCTGTACTGCTCGGCCCTGGTCCAGCATTGCTACCACGCCGCCGGGATCGAGTTCCTGCCCGGCGTGCCGGGCAAGAACATCGCGCCGCACGACATCGACGACTCGCCGATCCCACACGCCACCCATCGCATCATCCGCGACCTGGGCGTGTCGACCGTGCGCACGCTGGCGCACAGCGCCCGCGCGCGACTGAGCTCGGCGCTGGACTGAGCGCCGCGCCAGTGTACGCCGCCGGCCCGTGCAGGACCGGCGGCGCCGCCATCGCGGACGGGGTTTCGGCGCCGCGGTTTACGGCCCCTGCGGCGGCAAGGGACGCTCGACGTTGTGGCGGGTCACCGCGCATTCGGAGAAGCCCGAACGCTGGGTGTTGATGAACACGTTCTCGACGCAGGTCGCGTCGACCGCACCGGCGATGCCCTGCAGCACGCTCGGATCGCGCTGCATGATGGTGTTGTGCACCACCCGCGCCCGCGGCGACTGCTCGAGCCGGATCATCCGGTCGCTGCCCTCGAAGTCGAGGAACTGGTTGCCGATCAGCTGCGTGTCCGGCGCGTCAACCAGCATCAGGCCGCTGCGGCCGCCGCGGAAACCGGCGACGACGTTGTTGCTGAGGATCGCGCGATTGAGGCCGATCACCTGGATCGCCGGCTGCTGGCTCCATGCCGGCTCGACGTCGAAATAGCCGAACACCCGATTGCCGGTGACCCGGATCGGCTCGGCATAGGGGTCGCGGTTGCCGTGCACCAACAGCGGGGCCTGCTTGGCCCGCACGACGGTGTTGTTGACCAGTTGCGAGGCGCCGCGCGCGTCCAGCTCGATGCCGTGGTCGAAGCCGTCGACGCGGCAATTGCGCACGATCACGTTCTCGCCGTGCGCGCGGATGCCGGCGGGGCCGGCGCCGGCGCCGGGCGGTGCGATTACGCTGCGGCTGCGGCAGTCCAGTTCGATGTTGCTGCCCTGGATCTCGATCGGCAGGATGCGGTTGGCGCTGAGGCAGTACTTGCCGGGGTGGTACACCTGCACCTGCTGGGGATCCAGCACGTTTTCGCAGGCGAACGCGGATGCGCTGAACATCAGGCCCGACAGGGCCAGGCCGGTAATGGCGATGATTCGCATGAAGTTCCTCTTCGTGAGTTGTCCAATCGCGGCCGGGACGCCTCCCCGGCGTCCCCGGCCGCATCGCGATGATGAACCCGCGACGTCTCCCTGGCCGCGACCAGCGCCGCGGCGCGGGATCAACTCCACGACTCAAGGGACGGACGGACTGAGCTGCTCGATGTTGTTGCGCTTGGACGCGCACTGCTCCAGGTTCGACGGCGTGGTGTTGACGAACACGTTCTCGATGCAGGTCGCATCGCGCACGCCGTCGCCTTCGATGCCGCGCACGTTGTACGGCCGCAGCGCGGTCACCGTGTTGTGGACCAGGCGAGTGCGCGGCGAGTAGCGGTCGAGATAAAAGGCCGAGCCGACGCCCGACTCGAAATCCAGCACCTGGTTGCCGGTCAGGCGCACGTCGGCCGAATGCTCGACATGGACCACGCCTTCGCCGCCGAAGCCGGCGACCACGTTGTTGACCGCCTCCAGGCGGTTGGCGCCCTGCAGCCGGATCGCCGTCACCGGCTGCATCGCGCCCTGGTTGCCGTAGTTGGCGATGCGGTTGCCGATCAGGCGCACGCCGTCGCCTTCGGCCAGGTCGTTGCCTTGCACCAGCACGCCGACCGACTGCGGACGCAGCACGGTGTTGTTGACGATCTGGGTGTCGCTGGCGCGGTCGACGTATACGCCGCGCGGCCACTGCTCGATGCGGCAGTTGCGCACGGTCACGCCGCGACGCGGCGCGATCGTCACGGCCGCGTCCCAGGACGAGCCGGCGCCGTTGCCGAGCAGGCGGCCGCGGCAATCGAGCTCGACGTCGTCGCTGCGGATTTCGATCGGCAGATCGCGGTCGGCGAACAGGCAGTACTTGCCGGGGGCGTAGATGTCGCGCTGGTCGGGCTGGAGCACGAAGTCGCAGGCGGCGGCCGAAGCGCTGGCGAAGACGGCGGCCAGGGCGAATCCCGCACGGGAAACGATGCGCATGAAATCCCTCTCTTGTCGGTAGGTCCATCGATGCCGGTCGATCGGCGAGGGCCGATCGCGGACGCGGCGAACGCAGGATCGCCGCGCGCGGCGAGTATGCACGAGGCGCATCTCATCTCGCGATTCCGATGACGCGAACCGCAGGCGCGCAGCGTCGGCGTCAGGGCCGGGCTTCGATCCAGGCGCGGGTCTGCGCCAGCACTTCCGCCGACAGGTCCGGATCGTCGCTGGAACGCGCCAGGATCAACGCGCCGACCATCGCCGACCATCGCCCGATCGCATGACGGCGGCGTTCGGCCTCGTTCGCACCCGGCGCCGACGCGCTCATCGCCCGCAGCGCTTGGCGCAGGAAGGCGGTCATCGCCGCGCGCGCCTGCGGCGCCTGGCGCAGGGTCTCGGCCGCCAGGCCCGCGGTCGGGCAACCGCCGGCCAGATCGGCGCAGTGTTCGGGCGACAAATACGCGGCGAGGAACGCCGCCGGGTCGTCCGGGGCCTGAGTCGCGGCCAGCGCATGCGCCAGCGCTTGCGCGATCAGATCGTCCTTGGACTGAAAGTGGCCGTAGAAGGCGCCGTGGGTCAATCCGGCGGCTTTCATGACCTCGGCCACTGTCACCGCCTCGAATCCGCGCTCGCGGAACAGCCGCGCCGCGGCTTCGAGGATTCGCCGGCGGTTCTCGCCGACCTGTTCGCGACTGACTTTCATGGCACCTCCGGCGACGGCTTGACATGTTACATGACGACCATCATGATAAATCAAACATGATACTCATCATGAATAAACCCCTTCGCCCTCCCGCCCGTTCACTCCAGCCCCGAGGCCCGTTCCCATGCCCACCCCGCTTCCCACCGTCCTGGTCACCGGCGCCTCCAGCGGCATCGGTGCCGTCTATGCCGACCGCTTCGCCCATCGCGGCCACGATCTGGTCCTGGTCGCGCGCGATCGGGCGCGCCTGGACGCCCTGGCCGCCCGCCTGCGCGCCGAAACCGGCGTCCGGGTCGATGTGCTCGCCGCCGATCTCAGCGACCCGGCCGCTCTGGCGACGGTCGAAGCGCGGCTGCGCGACGACGCCGCGATCGAAGTGCTGGTCAACAACGCCGGCGCCAGCCTCGCCGGCGGCTTCCTCGAACAAGGTCCGGAGCGGGTCGGCCAGCTGATCGCGCTCAATGCCGTCGCCCCGGCGCGGCTGGCCGCGGCGATCGCGCCCAAGCTGGCCGCCGCCGGCCGCGGCGCCGTCGTCAACATCGGCTCGGTGGTCGGGCTGGCGCCGGAGTTCGCGATGGCCGTGTACGGCGCGACCAAGGCCTTCGTCCTGCACTTCAGCCAGGCCCTGCAGGTCGAACTCGGCCCGCGCGGCGTGTACGTGCAAGCGGTGCTGCCGGCGGCGACGCGTACCGAGATCTGGGAACGCTCGGGCAAGGACGTCAACGCCCTGCAGGGCGTCATGGAAGTCGACGAACTGGTCGATGCCGCCCTGCTCGGCTACGACCGCCGCGAGCCGGTGACGATCCCGCCGCTGCCGGACGAGGCGCAATGGACCGCCCTGGAAGGCGCACGCCGGGCGATGCTGCCGAACTTCGCCCAATCGCACGCCGCCGAGCGCTATCGCAACCGCGGCTGAGCCCGGCCCGGACGCACGCGCCGCCGCGGGAACGCACGCTGTCGCCAAACAGTACGCAATGGTATGTTTGGCGCCCCGCACCGCATTCCCGCGGCGGCATCCGCGATGCCGCGCCTGCCTCATGACCGATCTGCTGCTGTTCTCCCACGCCAACGGTTTTCCGGCCCCGGTCTACGACCTGATGCTGGAATCGCTGGCGGGACGCTTCCGGATCGAACGCCCGGAGCGGATCGGCCACGACCCGCGCTACCCTGTCACCCGCGACTGGCCGCACCTGGTGGAAGAACTGAGCGCGCGGATCGGCGCCGCGGCCGGCGACGCCGGTCGGATCTGGCTGGTCGGGCATTCGCTGGGCGGCTATCTGAGCCTGCTGGCTTCGCTGCGCCTGGCCGGCAGCGCGCTGGGCGCACGCGTGGCCGGCGTGGTCATGCTGGATTCGCCGCTGATCGCCGGCTGGCGCGCGCGCCTGGTGCAGATCGGCCGCCGCACCGGCCTGGACAATCTGGTCATGCCGACCCGCGCCACCCTGCAACGCCGCCGGCACTGGCCCGACCCGGATGCGGTACGCGCGCACTTCCTCGCCAAGCCGGCGTTCGCGCGCTGGGACCGGCGCGTGCTGGACGCCTATGTCGAGCACGGCACCCGCGCGGTCGACGACGGGTCGCGCGAACTGGCCTTCGAGCGCGAGGTCGAGTACCGGATCTATCGCAGCCTGCCGACCACCGCGCTCAGCGACCGGGTGGCGCAGGTACCGGTACCGGTCGGCTTCCTCGCCGGCACCCGTTCGCGCGAGCTGCGCCATGCCGGCCACGCCGCGACCCGGCGCCTGGTCGGCGAACGCTGGCGCTGGCTGGAAGGCAGCCACCTGTTCCCGATGGAGCGGCCGCTGGACACGGCGCGGGCGATCGAGGCGATGATCGATCGCCTCGCCGCGCACGAGCGGCGCTGAGGGCGGACATCCCGCGCAGGCGCCATCGCCCGGGCTCGTGCATGCGGGCATGCCTCGGCCGCCCCTTCGCCATCGCCCCCTCACCGCCGCCCTTCGCGCGCGGCATCCGCCACGCCGATTCCGCCCGGCCGATTCCACCCCGCCGATTCCGCCCGGCCGCGACGTCCGCCGCTGCACCGCATCAAGCGCCGCAGCGAGCGCGGCCGTCCGCGTTCGCCGGCGCCAACGAAAACAGCGGCCCGGGGCCGCTGTCGATGGATGCGGAGCGCGCGCCGGACGCCCAGGCCCGGCGCGCGACAGGGTCACCAGACCAAGTCGTCGGGCACCTGGTACTGCGGATCGGCGTACGGGTCTTCTTCGGCCGGCGCGTTCGGATCGACCTTCAGCGCCACCGCCGGCGCGAACACCGCCTCGGCCTGGGCCAGCATCGCCGCGGTCACCAACAGGTAGCGGCCTTCCATCTGCACCACGCCGAGTTCGCCGGCGTTGAGCTGCTTGAGCTGGGCCTCGGTGACGTAGATGCGCTTGATCTTGCCGCCGTACGGAAAGTGGCGCGCGATCTCGGCGTCGGCGGCGTTGAGCGCCTGGTCCTTGAGCAACTCGGCGAGCTTGGCGCGCGCCTCGCGGCGCAGGCGCGCCTCTTCCTGCTTGGCCTGTTCGGCGGCGATGCGCTCTTCCTTCTCGCGCTGGGCGCGGATCGCATAGGCCTTGGCCAGGTCGATGTCCTCGCGCGTGCGCGGCTTGCCCTGGCCCGGGCGGCCTTGTCCCGGACGGCCCTGGCCGGGCTTGGCGCCGCCCGGCTTGTGACCGCCGGCCGGACGGCCTTCGGCCCGGGCACCGTCGGGCCGGGGCCCGCCAGGCTTGCGCGCGTCATGGCGCGGCGGGCCCGGGCGCGCGCCCGGCTTGGCCTCGGCGCGTGCGCCGGGCTTGCCGCCGCGGCGTTCGTCCGGCTTGCGCTCGGGGCGTTCGGGCTTGGGCGCGGGCTTGAAACCCAGGCCCAGCAATTGGTCGCGCAGACTGTCGCTCATGATTCGGTACTTGAGGTTCGGTGCGAGCGCAAAGCGCTCAGTAATGCGGCGGGGGCGGTTCGGCGGCGGCGTCGCCGGTCAGCGGCGTGGCCGCCATGGCGGACCGCAGTTGCTTGATCTCGTCGAGCGCGCGGTGCAGCAGCAGCGAATTGCGGGCTTCTTCGCTGCGCGCCGCGGCCAGCGCGTCGCTGAGTTCGTTGAGCGCGTGCTCCTGGAACGCGAGCCGCGTTTCCAGGTCGATCAGGCGCTGGTCGAGTTCGGTGGTCACGGTTCGGCTCGGACGTGAAAAAGGCGGCGCGGCGGCTCAGCCGGCGTCGATCAGGATCGAACGGCCGCGGCCGATGCCGTAGTACGCCAGATCGGCGGCTTCGACTTCGTCGGGGTGGTAGAGGTTGCGACCGTCGAAGATCACCGCGTCGGCCAGAGCTTGCCGGATGCGGACGAAATCCGGGCTGCGGAACTGCTTCCACTCGGTCACCACCACCAGCGCGTCGGCGTCGGCCAGGGCGGCGCGGGCCGAATCGCACAGCACCAGATCCTCGCGTTCGCCGAAGATGCGCTCGGCCTCTTCGTTGGCTTCCGGATCGTAGGCGCGCACGCGCGCGCCGGCCGCCCACAGCTGCGCCAGCAGGGTGCGGCTGGACGCCTCGCGCATGTCGTCGGTGTTGGGTTTGAACGCCAGGCCCCAGACCGCGAAGGTCTTGCCCTTCACGTCGCCGCCGTAATGGCGTTGGATCAGTTCGAACAGATGGCCCTTCTGGCTGTCGTTGACCGCCTCGACCGCGTCCAGCAGGCGTGCGCCGTAGCCGTGCTGCTGGGCGGTGCGGGCCAGCGCCTGCACGTCCTTGGGGAAGCAGGAACCGCCGTAGCCGGCGCCGGGATAGATGAAGTGCCAGCCGATGCGCGGGTCCGAACCGATGCCCTGGCGGACCATCTCCACGTCGGCGCCGACCTTCTCGGCGATGTTGGCGATCTCGTTCATGAAACTGATCTTGGTCGCCAGCATCGCGTTGGCCGCGTACTTGGTCAGCTCGGCCGAGCGCACGTCCATCACCACGATGCGCTCGTGGTTGCGGTTGAACGGCGCATACAGGCGCTTGAGCTTCTCGACCGCGGCCGGGTTGGACGAGCCCACCACGATGCGGTCCGGGCGCATGCAGTCGTTGACCGCATCGCCTTCCTTGAGGAATTCGGGATTGGACGCGACGTCGAAGGCGATCTCCAGGCCGCGCGCGCGCAGTTCCGCGGCGATGGTGGCCTGGACCTTGTCGGCGGTGCCGACCGGCACGGTCGACTTGTTGACCACCACCACCGGGCGCTCGATGTGGCGGCCGACGGTCGCGGCGACCGCGAGCACGTACTTGAGGTCGGCGCTGCCGTCTTCGTCCGGCGGGGTGCCGACGGCGATGAAGATCAGGTCGCCGTGGCCGATCGCGCTGGCGGCGTCGGTGGTGAAATGGAGGCGGCCGGCGGCGTGGTTGGCCTTGACCATCGGCTCCAGGCCGGGCTCATAAATCGGAATCACGCCGCGGTTGAGGCCTTCGACTTTGGCCTGGTCGATGTCGACGCAGACCACGTCGTGGCCGACGTCGGCCAGGCAGGTTCCGGTGACCAGACCCACATAGCCGGTACCGAAGATGGTGACGCGCATTCGTTGCTCTCAGTGCTGGGTGTCGCGGCGCCTGGGCGGCGCGCCGCGTCCGTGGGGACGCGGCGCGCGCGAGGCTCACTTCTGCTGCGGCGGCTGGGTGCCCATCGCGGCCGATTCGGCGCCCTGCGCGTTCGGCTTGACGATGTCCAGCAGTTCGACGTCGAACACCAGGGTCGCGTTCGGGCCGATCGGGCCGCCCGGGGTGCCCTGCTCGCCGTAGCCGAGCTTGCTCGGGATCCACAGCTTGAACTTGCTGCCGACCGGCATCAGCGCGATGCCTTCCTGCCAGCCCGGCACCACCGCGCCGAGCGGGAACACCGCCGGCTCGTTGCGGTCGTAGGAGCTGTCGAAGGTCTTGCCGTCGAGCAGCGCGCCCTTGTAGTGCACGCGCACGGTATCGCTGGCCTTGGGCTTGGCGCCCTTGCCTTCGCTGACGATCTGGTACTGCAGGCCCGAGGCGGTGGTCACCACGCCCGGCTTCTTGCCGTTGGCGGCCAGGAACTTGTCGCCCTCTTCCTGGTTGGTCTTGGCCATCGCGACCATCTTTTCCATCTGCTTGGTGCGCACCTTGTTCTGCAGGCGCTCGCGGATCTGGCGCGCTTCCTCTTCGCTCAGCAGCGGCTTCTCGCCCTTGATGTTGGCCTGCATGGCCTTCTGCAGCACGGCCAGGTCGAGGTCGTCCTTCAGCAGTTCCAGCGAACGGCCCATGTCCATGCCGATCAGGTAGCTGTCCTGCTCCTTCTCGGTCTTCATTCCGCCGATCGCCTTGACCTCGGCGCCCTTGGCCTCGGTCGCGGCCTTGGCGTCGGCGGCCGGCTTGTCGCCCGGCTTGCCGGCCTGGTTGCAGCCGGCGGCGAACAGCGCCATCGAACCCACGGCCACGGCGAAGGCGGCGTTACGCATGAAAGGCTTCATCAAACTGCACTCCTGAATACGGAAAAGCGAAAACGGAATGGGAACCGGCCCGGCGGCACAAACTGCCAGCCGGCAGCTGAACGCAACGAGTCTGCGCGGCGACCGGTCAGAGGATATCGAGCAGTTCGACTTCGAATTCCAGGGTCGCGTTCGGGCCGATCTTCGGCGGCGCGCCCGACGGGCCGTACGCCAGCTCGGCCGGGATCCAGAACTTGAACTTGCTGCCGACCGGCATCAGCGCCAGGCCTTCCTGCCAGCCCTGGATCACGCCGTTGACCGGGAATTCGGCCGGCTGGCCGCGATCGTAGGAACTGTCGAAGGTGCTGCCGTCGAGCAGCGTGCCCTTGTAGTTGACGCTGACCTTGTCGGTCGGCTTGGGACGCTCGCCCGAGCCCTGGCGCAGCACCATGTACTGCAGGCCCGAGCCGGTCACGAACACGCCCTTGACCTTCTTGTTGCCTTCCAGGAATTCCTTGCCCTTCTTCAGGTTGGCTTCGCCGGCGACCGCGGCCTCGGCCTTCATCTTGGCCTGCAGGCGCTCGCTGAAGCCGGTCAGCACGGTGCGCGCCTCGCCCTCGGCCAGCAGCGGCTTGCCGCCGGCCAGCGAAGTGCGCAGGGCCTGCACCAGCACCGGCAGTTCGATCTCGCCTTTGATCTGCTGCAGCGAGGGGCCGACCATGTAGGTGCCGATCAGCAGGCCGACCTTGTCCTTGGCCACTTCCGGCGGCTTGGCGCCCGGCGCCTGGCCCTGCACCGGCTTGCCGTCGCGGGCGGCGATGCGCGCGCGCAGGGCCTGGTCGACGGTGCGCGCTTCGTCCTGGCCGATCAGCGGCTTTCCGCCGTCGAACACGTTCTTGACCGCGCGCTCGAACGCGGCGGTGTCGAGGTCGGGACCGACCGGCTTGAGCGAACTGGCCACGTCGAGGCCGATGGCGTAACTGACTTTTTCGCGATCGTTGGCGAGCACGGTCTTTTCCTGGGCAGAGGCGACGCCGCCGAACAGCGTCGCAGTGGTGATCAACACGGCCGCGCCGCGCACGAAAGCCTTCATCGGGGTCCTGCTCCTGGTTGCAGTCCTGGTGGTGTATCGATACGCCGCAGTCCGGCGCAAGCCCGTCATTGTCGCGGGCCGGCGCTATGGCGGCAATGTTCCAGTGTGACGTCGCGCAAGCTGCGAAGTTCCGCATCCGTCCCGGCCGCGCGCGGCCGAAACCCGACCGTGCGCGCAAATCCGCCGGCCGGGCTCAGCGCTTGGCCGCGCCCGGGCGCGGCGCCGCCAGGGCGCGCTCGATCGCCGCGACCAGCGCCGGATCGTCCGGCGCGGTCTTGCTGCCGTAGCTGGCGATCAGCCGGCCGTCGCGGCCGATCAGATACTTGTGGAAATTCCACTTCGGCGCCTCGCCGCCGGCGGCCTTGGCCAGGTCGCGATACAGCGGCGTGGCCTGCTCGCCGACCACGTGGACCTTCTCGAACATCGGGAACTTGACCCCGTAGGTCAGAGTGCAGAACGCCTGGATCTGCTTCTCGTCATCGAACTCCTGCGCCCGGAAGTCGCCCGAGGGGAAGCCGAGCACGGCGAAACCGCGCCCCTTGTACTTCGCCTGCAGGCCTTCCAGCGCTTCGAATTGCGGGGTGAAGCCGCATTTGCTGGCGGTATTGACCACCAGCAGCACCTGGCCGCCGTACTGCGCCTGCAGATTCACCGGGGTCTTGCCCGCCAACGGCCGGAAGCTGCGATCGAGCAGGCCGCTGGCGGCCGCGATCGCCGAGCCGGCGGCCAGCACGGCCAGGCACAACGCGGCGATGGCGGCCCGACGGGCCGGACGGGGGCGCGCCGCGGGGCGCAACTGCGGGGTCTGGGACATGAACAGGCTCCGTCGCGAGGGGGAAGCCCGGTCGGGACCGGGCGGCCGGCCAAGTATGACTTTAGTTGGGCCGGCGGCGATTGACGCGACGTGTTTAGGTGTTATAGTTGCATACAACACCGGCCCACTAACGAGCAGGACGTTCGAATGAACCGCAAGCTCCACAACTCCATATCGGCCCTGATGGCCGCCGGCGGCGCCCTGGTCCTGGGCCTGGTGATCGCCCTGCCCGCCCCGAGCGTGTCCGCGCCGCATCTGGCCGACGCCGTCCAGAGCCGCCCGATCGACCTCGACCTGGGCCTGATCCAGACCCGGGTCCGCTTTGACCCCGCCTATGTCGAGCGCGCCCGCGCCCGCAGCGGCGACCTGGCCCGCGTCGCCGGCCGCATCGGCGCCCGCGCCGAACAGTTGGAACGCGACGCCGACGGCGCCGCCCTGGCCGCCTTCGCCACCGGCATGGCCGGCGAAGTCGCCGACCTGGCCGCGATCGCCTCGGCCATCGATCCCCCCGCGGCCGCGGAGCCGGCCAGCGCCGAAAGCAAACGCAAGGCCGGGAAGGCCGCGCGCCGCAACCGACGGAACCTCGTCATGCCTTATTTCTCCTTCCTGCCGCGGGGCTGAACCATGACCGCAATCCAATGGAGCGACGGCGCTCCGATCTATCGCCAGCTGAAGGAGCGCGTCGTCGCGATGATGCTCGACGGCGTGCTCAAGCCCGGCGATGCCCTGCCGTCCGTGCGGCAGGTGGCCGCCGAATACCAACTCAACCCCATCACCGTCTCGCGCGCCTATCAGGAATTGGCCGACGAGGCGCTGGTCGAAAAACGCCGAGGCCTGGGCATGTACGTGACCGAAGAAGCCGCAAGGAAACTGCTCCTCAACGAGCGCGAACGCTTCCTGAAAGAAGAATGGCCGCTGGTCCTGGAGCGCATCCAGCGCCTGGGCCTGAGCACCGAGGAACTGCTCGGCGCAGGCAACGACCAGAAGGCGGGCACGCCATGACCGACGCCATCCGCATCGACCCGGGCCACATCGTCACCGCGCGCAATCTGCGCAAGCGCTACCGCAACAAGCTGGCGCTGAACGATGCCGCCTTCGACATCCCGGCCGGCCGCATCGTCGGCCTGATCGGCCCCAACGGCGCCGGCAAGACCACCGCGCTCAAGGCCATCCTCGGCCTGATCGCCTTCGACGGCGACCTGTCCGTGCTCGGCCGCGACCCGCGCACCCAGCGCGACGACCTGATGCGCGACGTGTGCTTCATCGCCGACGTCGCCGTGCTGCCGCGCTGGCTGCGGGTGCGCGAGGCGATCGACTTCGTCGCCGGCGTGCATCCGCGCTTCGACCGCGCCAAGTGCGAGCGCTTCCTGCACGGCACCCAGCTCAAGCCCAACCTGCGCGTGCGCGAAATGTCCAAGGGCATGATCGTGCAGCTGCACCTGGCGCTGGTGATGGCGATCGACGCCCGCCTGCTGGTGCTGGACGAGCCGACCCTGGGCCTGGACATCCTCTACCGCAAGCAGTTCTACCAGCGCCTGCTGGAAGACTACTTCGACGAGAACAAGACCATCCTGATCACCACCCATCAGGTCGAGGAGATCGAACACATCCTCACCGACGTGATGTTCATCCGCGACGGTAAAGTCGTGCTCGACAGCCAGATGGAAGTGCTCGGCGAGCGGTTCGTCGAGGTGCTGGTCAACCCGGACCAGGCCGTGCACGCACGCAACCTCGGCCCGATCGACGAACGCGCGCTGCCGTTCGGCAAGACCGTGATGCTGTTCGACGGCATCCCGGCCGCGCAGCTGGACGGGCTGGGCGAAACCCGCACCCCGGGCCTGGCCGATCTGTTCGTCGCCACCATGAAGGGAACCTACGCATGAACGCCGCAGACGACATCCTCGCCCCCTCGCCCGCCGCGCCGCGCGCGGTCGCCGCGACGCCTCGCCTGCAGACCTTCAAGATGCTGCTCAAGCGCGAGTATTGGGAACACCGCGGCGGCTTCCTGTGGGCGCCGTCGATCGTCGGCGCCATCGCGATCGTGTTCACCCTGCTCGGCGTGGTCGCCAGCACCGTGATGCTGCGCAACGCCGTCAGCAAAGGCGAAGTCGATCTGGAGAACGTCAAGATCGGCGTAGGCGCCGGCTCCGAGGCCGGCTTCGCCGGCGACGTGGCCCTGCTCGGCGGCATCGGCATGGTCAGCATCGTGCTGGTGTTCGTGGTGTTCTTCTACGCACTGGGCTCGATCTACGACGAGCGCAAGGACCGCAGCATCCTGTTCTGGAAGTCGCTGCCGGTCTCCGACACCCAGACGGTGCTGTCCAAGTTGGCCTGGGCCCTGGTGCTGGCGCCGTTGCTGACGATGGCGATCGGGCTGGTGGTCGGCGCGATGCTGTGGCTGATCTCGTGGCTGGCGATGGTGATCAACGGCGTGCCCGGCGCCAGCGCCCTGCTCACCGAAGCGCATCCGTTCCGGCTGATCTTCCAGCTGTTGTGCGCGTTGCCGGTGTACGCCCTGTGGGCCCTGCCGACCATCGGCTGGCTGATGCTGTGCTCGGCCTGGGCGCGCAGCGTGCCCTTCGTCTGGGCGGTGGTCGCGCCGCTGCTGGCCTGCATCTTCGTCAGCTGGCTCGACATCCTGCCGGGCATCGAGATCCCGCACGACAAGATCTGGTACGCCGTCGCCTTCCGCGGTCTGCTGAGCATGGTGCCGGCGAGCTGGTACCTGAGCCCGGGCATGGAGCACGTCCGCGACTCGACCATCCACGGCCCGGAAGAGCTGGCCCGCTCGATCGAACTGGGCAGCAGCCTGCACGCCCTGGGCACCGCCGACCTGTGGATCGGCGCGATCCTCGGCGCCGCCATGGTGTACGGCGCGATCCGCCTGCGCCGCTGGCGCGACGAGGGCTGAGCCCCGCGGCCCCGCCCGCCTCCGGCGCGGCGGGGCCCGATCCGGCCGACCCGGCCCCGCCCGCAACGCAACCATCGCGGCCCACGCCGCATCCATCGAACTCCCTTCCCGCCCTGGAGCCTCCGATGCGCCCCTTCGTCCCCCGCGCCCGTACCGTTCGCCTGCTCCCCGGCCTGCTCGCCCTCGCCCTGCTGCCGCTGGCGGCCCAGGCCGAACCGCGCTGCGATCATTCGCAACCGCGCGAGTTGAAGCTCGACCTCGCCGGGGTCAAGGCGGTGGTGTTCGAGAGCGGTTCCGACGATCTGCACATCGTCGGTTCGCCCGGCGCCCGCGCCGAAGTCCGCGGCAGGGCCTGCGCCTCCGACGCCGCCGATCTGGCCGGCCTGCGCCTGAGCCAACGCCGCGCCGGCGACAAGCTGATCGTGCGCGCCGAACACGAGACCCAACTCAACCTCGCGTTCAACCGCTACGCCTACATGCAGTTGCACGCCACCGTGCCGGACAGCACCCGGGTCCAGCTCAAGACCGGCTCCGGCGACGTCGATGTCGACCGGGTCGCCGCGCTCAGCATCGACGTCGGTTCCGGCGACATCAAGGCACGCCGCGTGCGGGGCCTGACGGTGGCCGATGTCGGTTCCGGCGACGTCGATCTGGAAGACATCGGCGCGCTGCAGGTGATCTCGCTGGGCTCCGGCGACCTGCTCGCGCGCGGCATCGGCGGCGACGCCAAGCTCGGCTCGGTCGGTTCCGGCGACGTCGCCCTGGAACGCGTCGGCGGCTCGGTGACGCTGGACCGGATCGGCTCCGGCGACCTGGAAGTGCGCGACGTGCGCGGCGACCTGCGGGTCCGTTCGATCGGCAGCGGCGACGTGAAGCACGCCGGCGTGGCCGGTCGCGTCGACCTCCCCAAAGACGATTGACGCCCGCTGCGGCGTCCCCTCTCTATCAAGGCGATACCCAAGGAATCTCGGCGATGAAACTTCCGCTCGCGTCCGCGCTGTGCCTGTCCTTGCTCGCCGCCGCCGCCGGCAGCGCCTGCTCGGACCGCGCGCCCGAAGTCCACGTGATCGCGCCGGTCAGCCTCTCCGGCGACCGCATCCAGGTGCGCGGCAAGAGCGGCGCCCGCGCCGAGATCGGCCCCGACGGCGCGCTCAGCATCGACGGCCGCCCGGTCGCGCTGGCGCCGGCGCAGCTGGATGCGAGCCGGCGCTACTACGTCCAGGCCATGGGCATGACCCAGGACGGCATCGCCGTCGGCAAGGCCGGCGCGGCGCTGGCCGGCAAGGCGGTCGGCAACGTCATCAGCGGCCTGACCCAGGGCGACACCGAGTCGATCGAGCGCAAGGTCGAAGCCGACGCGAAGGAAGTCGAACGCCAGGCGCTGCGCCTGTGCGAACGGATGGCGTCGCTGCGCGCCGCCCAGGACGAGCTCGCCGGCGCCCTGCCGGCGTTCCAGCCGTTCGCGGTGGTCGACGCCGACTCGGTCAACGACTGCAAGAAGTGAACGCCAGGCACGGGCGCCGACGGCGCCCGTGCCGGCCGGCCCGGCTCAGTCCTCGTAATCGCGGCCGGCGGAATCGCGGGTGTTCTTCTGCACTGCGATCGCGCCGAACAGGCTCAAGGCGAAGGCCATGCCGTAGAAGCCTTTCTCGCTGAGCATCAGCTGCGCGTTCCACAGGCCGACGAACAACAGCAGCAAGGCGCCGACCATCGAAAACCAGGCCAGGCCGTAATACAGGCCGGTGACCGGAATGCCTTCCATCCTGTCGCGCACGCTCTTTTGCACCGAGACTGCGGCGAACAGGCCGTACAGCAACAGGGTCAGGTAATAGCCTTTCTCGTTGAGCAGCATGTCGGCGTTCCACAAGCCGATCAGGAAGGCCGTCGCACCGAGCAGCAACGCGCCCCAGGAGGCGCCGACGAAGGCGGCGGAGGGCTTGCGGGAAATGACGCGATTCATTCGGGATCCTTGTCGTAGTAGCGGCCATGGCCGAGCGGCCGCGCGGGCGGCGTCGCGATCGGCCTGCGTTCGTCGGCCGATGCGGGCACCGGCCGGTGTCGTACGGGCGCTCCCAGCCCGCGCGCGCACTATGCCGCGCGCCGGGACGCCTGTCATCCAACCCGTCGCCTCAGGCCGCGCCGGCGGCCGGTACCGCGCCCAGAGCGGCGCGATCGGCGGTGACCCGGTCGCGACCGGCGCTCTTGCTCGCGTACAAGGCCGCATCGGCGCGGCGCAACAGCTGTTCGCCGCTCTCGCCCGGCCGCAGTTCGGCCACGCCCAGGCTCAGCGCGATCGGAATCAGGCGGCCCTCGATCGACAAAGGATGATCGTTCAGGGCCAGGCGCATGTGCTCGGCCACTCGCAGCGCCTCGTCCAGGCGCGCGCCGATCAGCACCGCGACCATCTCGTCGCCGCCGTAGCGCCCGCACAGATCGCCCGGGCGCAGCCGGTTGCGCGCGCGCAGGGCGACGATGCGCAAAGCTTCGTCGCCGGCGCGGTGGCCGTGCTCGTCGTTGATGCGCTTGAAGTGATCGATGTCCAGAAACAGCACCGACAGCGCCTCGCCGCTGCGCTGCGCGCGGCCGACCGCCGCGGCCAACGCCTCTTCCAGCGCGGTGCGGGCCAGCACGCCGGTCAGCGCATCGTAGGAAGCGCGGTGCTGGGCGCGGTCGCGATCGTGGCGCAACTGGCGCAGGCGCGAGGTCAGGCCGAACAGCAGGGCCAGGCCGCTGAAGGCCAGGCTGGAGGGATAGGCGAACTCCAGCCAACGGTACATCGGCCACCAGCGCTGGTAGGCGCCGACCAGGGCCACCAGGCTGACGATCAACGGGCTCCAGGCCACCAGCAGGAACACGCCTTCGCGCTGGCGCCGCCATACCGCGGCGCCGATCGCGTACAGCACCACCGCGATCGCGGCCAGCAGCACCAGGTTGCCGAAGCTGCCGCTGTAGCGCCAGGTCTTGAAGATCGTCACCGCGATCAGCCCGCCGAGCAGCACGCAGCAACCGTCCAGCAGGCGCGCTGCGGTCGGCTGCAGGTCGCGCAGCCGCAGGAACAGGCTGAAGAAACGCAGCGACGCGACCACCGCCGCGGTGTTGAGGATGATGTCCATGCGCCGGTCCAGGGCCAGCGGCCCCAGCTCCAGCCAGGCGCGCATTTCGCCGCCTTCGATCGCCATCGCCAGCATCTGCGTGGCCAGGGTCAGCCCCAGGAACACGTAGCCGCGCTCGCGCAGGCCGATCCACAGGCCGAACGCCAGCAAGGCGATCAGGCCGAGCACGGTCAGCACGAAGGTGCGCACCGCGACGTACACGATGTCGCCCCGGTAAACCTCCTGGCCGGGCAGGATCGAGACCTGCGCCGGCACCACGTCGGCCGCGATCATCCGCAGGTACAGGGCATCGCCGCGGCGCAGTCCCTGCGGCAACGGAAACACCAGAAACCGGGTCGAATGGCTGTAGTCGGCATCGTGGCCGTAGATCGCGCGCGCCAGCGGTTCGCTGTCGCCCGGCCGCCACAGTTCCACCCGTTTGCGGTGCGGCGGGGTCAGCACCAATTGCGGCGCGTTGTGCGGGGCGATGTCGCGCAGGGCGACCAGGCGCCACCAGCCCACTTCGCGGCGCGCGGTCGGCACCAGCCGGCCGTCCTCGACCTCGGCGAAACCCGACGCGGCCGCGCCGGACAGGACCTGCCACAACGCGGGTTCCTCGGCGCCGGTCCAACGCGCGACCGCCAGCTCGGTGGCCGGCGGCGGCAAAGCGGTCTGCGCCCGCAAGGGGCCGCACCACACCAGAATCAGGCACAACAGCGCGAGCCCCGCTCCGCCGATGCGCCACACCCCTCGATCCATGCCCGTAATCCGATGGTGCCCGCCGCAACCGCCGCGCCAAAGTCCGCCAACCGCGGCCGGCGACGGCGCGAACCGGCGCCGCAAGCGCCTGCGGCGGCAAAGAGTAACCCGGGAGGCGGCGAT
>NZ_HG424510.1 GCF_000336385.2 Lysobacter antibioticus HS124
CCCGTTCCGCCAGGATTCCGACCTCAGCTATCTGACCGGCTTTCCCGAGCCGGAGGCGGTGCTGGTGCTGGTGCCCGGCCGGCGCCACGGCGAGACCCTGCTGTTCTGCCGCGAACGCGATGCCGAGCGCGAAGCCTGGGACGGCCCGCGTTTCGGGCCGGAAGGGGCGGTCGAGGCGTTCGGCCTCGACGACGCCTATCCGATCGCCGACATCGACGACATCCTGCCGGGGCTGCTGGAAGGCCGTTCGCGGGTCTACTACCACTTCGGCCGCGACGTCGAGTTCGATCTCAAGCTGATCGGCTGGCTCAACCGGGTGCGGGCGATGGTGCGCCAAGGCGCGCAGCCGCCGCACGAATTCCTCGAACTCGGCCATCTGCTCGACGAATTGCGCCTGTTCAAGGACCGCGACGAGCTGCGTTTCATGCAGCGAGCCGCCGACATCAGCGTGCTCGCCCACGAGGCGGCGATGGCCGCGGCGCGTCCGGGCCTGCACGAATACGAGTTGCAGGCCGAGATCGAGGCGGTGTTCCGCCGCCACGATGCCGAGTCCGCCTACGGCAGCATCGTCGGCGCCGGCAGCAACGCCTGCGTACTGCATTACCGCGCCAACAACGCGCCGATCCGCGACGGCGAACTGGTCCTGATCGACGCCGGTGCCGAGTACCGCGGCTACGCGGCCGACATCACCCGTACTTTTCCGGTCAACGGGCGCTTCACGGCGGAGCAGCGCGCGCTGCACGACCTGGTCGGCGCGGCGCAGGCGGCGGCGCTGGCCCAGGCGCGGCCGGGCGTGCCCTATGAGGCCGGCCATCTGGCCGCGGTCGAGACCCTGACCGAAGGCCTGCTGCGGCTCGGCCTGCTCAAGGGCAAGCTGGAAAAGAATCTGGCCGAGGGCCATTACAAGCGCTTCTACCGGCACAAGACCGGGCATTGGCTGGGCATGGACGTACACGACGTCGGCGAGTACCGCATCGACGGCGAGTCGCGGTTGCTGGAGCCGGGCATGGCGTTCACCATCGAGCCGGGCCTGTACGTAAGCGCGGACGACAGCACGGTCGAACCGAAATGGCGCGGGATCGGCATCCGCACCGAGGACGACGTGGTGGTGACCAAGGCCGGCTGCGAGGTGTTGACCGATCGCCTGGCGCGCAGCGCGGACGAGATCGAGGCGTTGATGGCGCGCCGGCGCGCGGCCTGAGGCGGGCCGGGCTGCCGAAGCGAGACCAAGCCCTAGAACAAGCGCGAGGGCAATCCCCACTGGCCCTCTTTTGCAAAGGCGGGAACAGCTTGGGCGACGTATGCGCCTTGGGGTGGGGCGGCGCAAGCCGCGACCGCAGGGCGACGGTCTTGCGACGTCGCCGACGGGAACCCGCTTCTCCTGTAGCAGCGGCGCAAGCCGCGACAACCGCGACGATGCACGCGAGCGCAGTGACCGAAGCCTGGACTTCAGGATCTTGCGCCGGTCACTCCCGTGGGAGCTTGGCCTTGGCAGGCGGCCGGGTACTCACCGCTTCGCTGGTCGCGGTCGATGATCGGAGGACATCCCTGCGGCCCGCCGCTGCTCCTGTACAGCCGCAGGCGGCTACTCCGACTCCGGCCCCATGCGCTGCATCGCCAATTCGACGAAGCGGCTGAGCTTGGGCAACGGCTGGCGGTCGCGCGGGTACAGCAGGTGCACCGGGCGCGGCGGCGGCAACTGATCCTCGAGCAGGCGCACCAGACGACCGCTGGCGAGGTCGTCGGCGAGCAGGACTTCCGGTTGCAGGACGATGCCGCATCCGGCCACCGCGGCGCGGCGCAGGGCTTCGCCGTGGTTGGTGGCGAAGTTGCCGTGCAGTTGCAACGGCTCCGAACCCAGAGCGTCGAAGCGCCAGCCGGCGTTGCGGTGCCACAGCAGGTGATGCAGGCAGTTGTGTTCGGCCAGGTGCGCCGGATCGGTCGGCGTGCCATGGCGGCGCAGATAGTCCGGCGAAGCGCAGACGATCATCCGGTAGGGCCGCAGCGGGCGCGCGGTCAGATGATCGGAGTCGGCCAGCGGGCCGATCCGGATCGCCACGTCGAAGGCTTCGGCGATCAGGTCGGACAGGCGGTCGGCCAGCACCAGTTCGACCGAGACCTCGGGATAGCGCTGTAAGTACTCGGCGACCACCGCGGCGACCGCGCTGCCGCCCAGGGTCAGCGGCGCGGTGATCCGCAGGCGGCCGCTGGGGCGGGCGTCGTTGCGCAGCCGCTCGGCCACCGCTTCGGCCTGTCTCACCTGATCGAGGATGCGCCGGCAGTCGTCGAGAAACGCCGCGCCGACTTCGGTCAGGCGCTGCTTGCGCGTATCGCGCTGGAGCAGGCGCGCGCCGAGGTGCTGTTCGAGCTGGCGGATGTGCTTGCCGACCATCACGGCCGACAGGTTTTCGGCCTCGGCGGCCGCGGCGAAGCTGCCGGTGTCGGCGACCGCGACGAACACGGCCATGCTGCGCAGCTTGTCCATGGGCTAACCGCTGGTTAGGGGTGCGCGAAATCCTAGCGCATTCACCGGCGCCGGCCCGGCGCGCAGACTGGCCGCTGTTCCCCCACTCGGATTCGCACATGAAGATCCTCATCGTCGGCGCCAGCGGCACGCTGGGCCGGGCCATCGCCGAACGGCTCGCGCCGAAGCACCAGATCCTGGCCGCCGGCCGCAGCAGCGCCGACTACCCGGTCGACATCATCGACGACGCCAGCGTCGAAGCGCTGTTCGCGCGCACCGGCAAGCTCGATGCGATCGTCTCGGCGGCCGGCGCGCTGCATTTCGGACCGTTGCTGGAGATGCGCCCCGAACAGTTCGCGATCGGCCTCAACGACAAACTGCTCGGCCAGGTGCGCCTGGCCCTGCTCGGCCAGCACCACCTCAACGACGGCGGCTCGATCACCCTGACCAGCGGCATCGTTGCGGAAGAGCCGATCCGCGCCGGCGCCAACGCCAGCGCGGTCAACCGGGCGCTGGAGGGCTTCGTCCAGGGCGCGGCCTGCGAATTGCAGCGCGGCCTGAGGATCAACGTGGTCAGCCCGACCCTGTTGACCGAGTCGCTGGAAGCGTACGGCGATTTCTTCCCCGGCTTCGGCTCGGTGACCGCCGCGCAGGCGGCGCTGGCCTACCAGCGCAGCGTCGAGGGCGTGCAGAGCGGGCGGGTGTACAAGGTCTGGTGATCGGCGCATCGCGGTGGCGCCACCGCTCCCTGCAGGAGCGGCGTCCCACCGGGATTCCTTCGGTCACAAGCCGCGAACGCGCTGCTGCGGTCTCGCGCCGTTTGTTTCTCGAAGGCCTCAAAGCCATCTCGCCCTTCGCCGTGTCTTTGTCCTGCGCCCTTGTAGGAGCGGCGTGAGCCGCGACCAAGGGACGCGCAGAGGAGTCAACGCCTCCGCCATCTATCGAAGCCCGAAATCATCGCTGTAGGAGCGGCGCCCCATAGGGATTTCCTTTGATCACAAGCCGCGACCGCGTTCTTGCGGTCTCGCGGCGTCTGTCGTTCGAAGGCTTCGAAAGCTTCAAAGCTCAAAGCTCAAAGCAAAGCTTCCGTCCGCAAGCGGCCGGGTCACTTTCTTTGTCCAAGGCGA
>NZ_HG424511.1 GCF_000336385.2 Lysobacter antibioticus HS124
TTTTCTTTGGTTACTTTCTTTGTCGCCTTGGACAAAGAAAGTGACCCGGCCGCTCGCGGACGGAAGCTTGGCTTTAGAGCTTTAGAGCTTTAGAGCTTTAGAAGCCTTCGAACGACAGACGCCGCGAGATCGCAAGAGCGCGGTCGCGGCTTGCGCCGCTCCTACAGGGGGCAGGACAAAGACGCGGCGAGAGGGAGAGGTGGCGGTCGCGGCTTGCGCCGCTCCTACCCTTCGCGATGGTTTCGGGCTTCGATCGATGACGGAGGCGTTGATTCCTCTGCGCGTCCCGTGGTCGCGGCTTGCGCCGCTCCTACAGGGGGCAGCTTCAGCCGCCGACCAGCCAAGCCGACAAGCGCGCCGCATCGAACGGCCAATCCAGTTCGCGCCCCCGCGCCTCATCGCGCAACACCGGCACCCGCAGCCCGTACAGCGCTTCCAACGCCTCGTCCTCGTCGATGAAGACGCTGTCGAACTCCGGCGCCCGCGCCTGCGCCAGCACCTCCAGCGCCAGGTCGCACAGATGGCAATCGTCGCGTTGGAACAGGATCAGCGCAGCAGGGGCGGTATCGGGCATCGTCAATTCGCTGTGGTATGGCGGAAAACGCGGCAAAGGCGGGGCACGCGCGCAACGGCGCCCGCGTAGAATAAGCGCCCTCCCGCCCTGGCGCGGCCCCCGGACGCACAGGCGTCCGTCCGCCCGGGACGCCAGCCCCGTCCGACCCTACGTTGGAGCAGCCAACCCGTGGCAGTCAGCAGTTTCGACTTGTTCAAGATCGGCATCGGTCCGAGTTCCTCGCACACCGTCGGCCCGATGCGCGCCGCCGCGCGCTTCATCGAGCGCTGGCTGATCGAAGGCTGCGGCGCCGGCGAACCCGGCGCCGACCTGGCCCGCACCGCGCGCGTGCGTGCCGAGGTGTTCGGCTCGCTGGCCCTGACCGGACGCGGCCACGGCACCGACAAGGCGGTGCTGATGGGGCTGGAAGGCCATTGGCCGAACCAGATCGATCCGGACATCATCCCCGACGCGCTGGAGCGCATCCGCAGCACCAAGCGCATCCGCCTGTTCGGTCGCCACGAGATCGGCTTCGACGAGAAGCACGACCTGATCATGAACAAGCGCCAGAAACTGCCGTTCCACACCAACGGCATGCGCTTCACCGCCTACGACGCCGACGGCGGCGTGATCGCCACTCGCGATTACTACTCCGTCGGTGGCGGCTTCGTGGTCAACCAGGACGAAGCGGCCGAAGACCGCATCGTCGCCGACACCACCGACCTGCCGTATCCGTTCCATTCCGGCGACGAGCTGCTCGCGCAATGCCAGCGCAGCGGCCTGTCGATCGCCGAGCTGATGATGGCCAACGAACGGGTCTGGCGCAGCGACGAGGAAATCAACGCCGGCCTGGACGAGATCTGGAACGCGATGCAGTCCTGCGTCACCCGCGGCATCCGCGAGACCGGCACCCTGCCCGGCGGCCTGCACGTCTCGCGCCGCGCGCCGAGCCTGCACGCCGAACTCTCGGCCAAGCCCGAGGCGGCGATGCGCGATCCGCTGACCGTGCTCGATTGGGTCAACCTCTACGCGCTGGCGGTCAACGAAGAGAACGCCGCCGGCGGCCGCGTGGTCACCGCGCCGACCAACGGCGCGGCCGGCATCATCCCCGCAGTGTTGCACTACTACGACCGCTTCTGCCCCGGCGCCAACCTGCAAGGCGTGCGCAACTTCCTGCTGACCGCGGCCGCGGTCGGCATCCTGTACAAGGAAAACGCCTCGATCAGCGGCGCCGAAGTCGGCTGCCAGGGCGAGGTCGGCGTGGCTTGCTCGATGGCCGCCGCGGGCCTGGTCGGCGCGCTCGGCGGCACTGCGAGTCAGGTCGAGAACGCGGCCGAGATCGGCATGGAGCACAACCTCGGCCTGACCTGCGACCCGATCGGCGGCCTGGTCCAGATCCCCTGCATCGAGCGCAACGCGATGGGCGCGGTCAAGGCGATCAACGCCTACCGCATGGCCATGCGCGGCGACGGCAAGCACAAGGTCAGCCTGGACAAGGTCATCAAGACCATGCGCGACACCGGCCGCGACATGCAGGACAAGTACAAGGAAACCTCGCGCGGCGGCCTGGCGGTCAACGTCATCGAGTGCTGAGCATGCCGATGGCGCCGCGCAGGACGCAGCGGCGGCGATCGCTGCGTTCGAGGCCAGCGTGCCCGGCCGCGCGGATCGCGCGGGCATGACGGCGCTGCGCTGCATCGTCCTGCCCGGCATGGACGGCAGCGGCGCATGGCTGGACGAGTTCGCCACGGCGATGGCGCCGCGGCTGCCGGCGAAGATCGTTGTTTATCCGCCCGAGCGCGCGCTCGGCTACGACGCGCTGGTCGGGCTCGTGCGACCGCAGCTGCCGCAGGCCGGGCCCTATCTGTTGCTCGGCGAATCGTTTTCCGGCCCGATCGCGATCCGGCTCGCCGCCGAACGTCCGTCCGGGCTCGCCGGACTGGTGTTGTGCGCCAGCTTCGCCAGCACACCGCGATTGCCCGGGTCGCCGTTGTCGGCGCGAGCCCTGGCCCGCATCGCCAACGCCTTGCCGTTGCAACGACTGCCCGCCGCCTTCGCCGCACCTTGGCTGCTCGGCCGCTGGCGCACGCCGGCGCGGATCGAACGCCTGCAGACCTTATTGCGCTCGGTCGCACCGGCGGTGCTGCGCCAGCGTCTGCGCGAGGCCGGCCAGGTCGACGTCGGCGACGCTCTGGCCGCCATCGCCTGCCCGCTGCTGTACCTGCGCGCCGAGCACGACCGGCTGGTCTCCGCCGACAGCCTCGCCCGGATCCGCGCCCGCGTCCCGACGCTGAGCGACGTCGCGTTCGACGCGCCGCATTTCTTGTTGCAGGTACAGGCGGCCGCCGCGGCAGCGTCGATCTGCGCATGGGCTGCGGAGCTGCCGGCGCAGGGCTGACCCGGCCGGACGGCTCGTCCGCCAGTCCCCTCCGCCGCTTCGCTCTCGCAACTTCACCGCATTTTGCTCCGCAGCATGTGCCTACTATCGGCACAGCCAGCCGGAGCCTGCCCATGCCCGCTCGCCTGAGTCGTCGCGACTTCCTCAAGTCCAGTCTGGTCGCCGGCATCGCCGTGTACGTCGCCGCTCCCGGCAGCGACGTCCTCGCCGCCCTGTTCGAACGCGAACGCCTCCGCCCGCCGCCGTGGGATCCGGCGCGCGGCCGCTTGCGCTACCGCACCGACGCCACCGCGAAGGTCGCCGGCGAAAAGCTCTTCAGCTACGACATCCGCAGCCGCGACCTGCCGGGTTGGCCAGCGCAGCAAGCGCACGCGATGCTGCTGCGCGCGACCCGCGCCGACCGTGTCTACCAGGGCTTCGATCTGTCGGCGCTCGAGGCCGGCCTGCAGCCCGACCGCGTCGTCGCCGCCGCCGATCTGACCCGCGACGGCGTCGCCCTGCCGCCGTTCTACGGCGAGGACATGCTGTTGCCGCCGGGCAAGACCCCGGCCTACCTCGGCCAGGCCGTCGCCCTGCTGATCTGGCACGACTTCGCCCGCTTCCGCGCGGCCAAGACCCGGCTCAAGTTCCGCGACGACCTGATCCGCTGGGGCGCGCAGACCGGCCCGATCGAACGCGAGCCCTGGGCCAGCTTCCGCTACGTGCGCGTCGGCGGCGCTACCGCGTTCGACGACGATGCCTATTCCAGCCTCAAGGACACGCCGCTGTTCCCGGCCGGCTATCGCAAGCAACTGCCGCAGTGGCCCGCGGCCGACGCGGCCGGCAAGCTCGACGCCCAGGGCATGGCCCATGCCGAGGCGATCGAGGCCGAACTCAATGCGGCCGGCGCCGGCAAGCAGGTGTTCGAACGCGAGTACTTCTCGCAGTCGATCGACACCGCGGCGATGGAGCCGGACAACGGCAACGGCTGGTTCGACGCCGCGACCGGCACTGTGCACGCGGTGTCGGCGACGCAGTCGCCGAACGAAGTCGCCGAGGACGGCGCGCGCATGCTCGCCGCCAGCCGGTTCGCGGCGAAGGCGCTGGTGCTGCATCCCTGCTACACCGTCGGCTACGGTTCCAAGGACCACAACCCGTTCCCGTTCTACGCGCTGATGGCGGCGCTGTACGGCGATGGCCGACCGGTGCGGCTGGCCAACGATCGCTACGAGCAGTTCCAGTCCAGCCTCAAGCGGCACAGCTTCCGCATGCATTACCGGCTCAAGCTGGATCGCGCCAGCGGCCGCTTCGAAGTCTTCCAGGGCCGCATGCAGGGCGACGGCGGCGGCCGGCGCAATTTCTCGCCTTCGGTGTGCCTGGTCGCGGCGACCGCGGCGCAATCGATCTACTACTTTCCGCGCAGCGACCTGGCCAGCACGGTGATCGCCTCGCGCGCGCTCGACGCCGGTTCGGCGCGCGGCTACGGGACCCTGCAGAGCATGGGCGCGACCGAAATGCTGGTCGACGAGATCGCCGCCGAGCTCGGCCTGGACCCGATCGAACTGCGCCTGCGCAACGTGTTCGACACCGGCATGAAGAACACCCAGGGCGCGATTCCCGGCGGCGTGCAGCGCGCCGGCGAGGTGCTGCGCAAGGCGCGCATGCACCCGCTGTGGACCCAGCGCGCCGCGCGCAAGCGCGAGTACGAAGCGGCCCATCCCGGCCATCGCTATGGGGTCGGCTTCGGCTGCGTGCAGAAGGACTACGGCACCGGCGCCGAGGCCGCGTTCGCCGAAGTCGCGCTGGGGCGCGACGGCCGCATCGTCCTGCGCCACATCGGCATCGAGATGGGCACCGGCATGGCCAGCAGCCAGGCCGCGCTGTGCGCGCCGTGGCTGGGGCGACCCGCCGACGAGGTCCGCACCGGCGAAACCGCGTGGCCGGAGCTGCCGATGGTCGCCACCGACGATCCCTGGCTGATGTCGCAGGCGACCCAGGACGCGCATGCCGGCGATCCGCGCTGGACGCCGAATTACGCCAGTCCCAGCAGCGCCAGCAACTCGGCCTACTTCTTCGGCCACGCCACCCGCGAGGCGGCGCGGCAGGTATTCGTGCAAGGCCTGTGGCCGGCGGCGTTGGCGCTGTGGCGCCGCGGCTACGGCGGCGGCCAGCTCGCGCCGCTGTCGGTGCGGCGCGAGGACGCGCGCTGGATCGAAGGCCGCCTGACCGCAGCCGGCCTGCAACCGCTGGCCCTGCCCGAACTCGCCGCTGCGGCCTACGAACTGGGCCTGGCGACCGGCGCAGTGGTGCATACCTTCAATCGCTGGCAATGGGCCGAAGCCGAATTCGCCCTGTCCGGCGACGAGGCGCGGCTGCCGCTCGACGGCCTCGCCTTGCGCTGGGGCGATGGCGCCGGCACCGGGCCGGGCGCGCCGACCGCGAACGGCTATCGCATGCTGCAACGGCGCCGGGTGCACTACCCGCCGACCCAGCGCAACAACGCCGGCGTGGTCTACTACAGCGTGGTCGGCACCCTGGCCGAAGTCGCGGTGGATACCGCGACCGGTCGCGTCGGGTTGCTCAACCATCACTCGATCATGGAATGCGGCACGCCGATCGTGCCCGAACTGGTGTCGGGCCAGTTGCAGGGCGGCCTGGCGATGGGCATCGGCCATGCCCTACACGAGTATCTGCCGTTGTACGAGGACGGCCCCGGCAACGGCACCTGGAATTTCAACCGCTACGCCCTGCCGCGGGCACGCGACGTCGCGGTGTGGAAACAAACCGGCGAAATGCTGCCGCCGCTGTCGGACAGCGATCCGCCCAAGGGCATCGCCGAGGTCACGATGATCGCGGTGGTGCCGGCGATCGCCAACGCCTTCGCGCACGCCACCGGCCGGCGCGTGCGCGAGCTGCCGATCACGCCGGACAAAGTCCTGGCCGCGCTGGCGCAGGACGATGCGGCCGGCGCCGGCGCCACCCTCGCCCCGGAGAGCCGCGCATGAGCGCCGACGCCGATACCCAGGGGCTGCGCAGCCGCCCGCTGCGCCTGACCGTCAACGGCCGCGCCTACGGCCCGGTCGAGGTCCCCGACGACATGATGCTGATCGACGTGCTGCACGAGTACCTCGGCCTGACCGGCACCCGCTTCGGTTGCGGCCAGGGCGTCTGCCGCGCCTGTACCGTAATCGTCGACGACGAGCGCGGCCCGCGCGAAGTGCGCAGCTGCATCACCGGCGCGCACTACTTCCACGGCAAGCGCATCCGCACCGTCGAAGGCCATGCGCGCCGCGACGACGGCGGCCGCATCGTCGAGCTCTCGCCGGTGCAGCAGGCCTTCCTCGATCACTTCAGTTTCCAGTGCGGCTACTGCACGCCGGGCTTCGTCAACGCCGCGACCGTGCTGCTGGAACGGCTGCGCCAGCGGCCGGTAGCGCGCGCCCAGCTGGAAGACGCCATCACCGAAGCCTTGAACCCTCACCTGTGCCGCTGCACCGGTTACGTGCGCTATTACGAGGCGGTGCGGCAACTGGCCCTGGATACGCCAGGGTTGGTGAGCGATGCGGAACCGAAGGAGCGCGGATCATGAGCCGGCGCAACCGCAGGCGGCCGTTGCGGCTGTTGCTGTGGCTGGCGCTGATCGCCGCGGCACTCTGGCTGATCGGCTGGGCATGGTCCTGGTGGGCGCAACGGGGCCCGGTGCAGACCGTCCACGCCAGCGCCGCGCAGATCGAGCGCGGCCGCTACCTCGCCGCGGCCGCCGACTGCGCCGCCTGCCACACCGCCGACGGCGGCGCGCCGTTCGCGGGCGGCGTGCCGCTGGCCTCGCCGTTCGGGGTCATCCACGGCACCAACATCACCCCCGACCCGGATACCGGCATCGGCCGCTACACCGCCGACGACTTCCACCACGCGCTGACCCGCGGCGAAGCGCGCGACGGCCACCAGCTGTATCCGGCCATGCCCTATGTGTCCTATCGCGATATCGCCCGCGCCGACAGCGACGCGATCTACGCCTATCTGATGACCCGCACGCCGGTCAGGCAGGCCAACCTGCGCAACGGAGTCGGTTTTCCGTTCAACCTCCGCAGCGGCATCCACGCCTGGAACGGGCTGTTCGCCGGCGCGCGGGCCACGCCGGCCTCGCAAGGACAGTCCGCGCAATGGAAACGCGGCCGGTACTTGGTCGAAACCCTCGGCCATTGCGGCGAATGCCACAGTCCGCGCGGCTGGCTGGGCCAGATCGACCGCGACCGGCCCTTGCAGGGCAATGCCGACCTGGGTCGTTTCGCCGCGCCCGACCTGACCCCGCACGGCCTGGCCGCGCGCGGCTGGGATCGCGCCGCGCTGCGCGAGTACCTCGCCACCGGCCGCGCCGCACAGGCGGTGGCGTCCGACGAGATGCTCAAGGTGGTCGACCTGTCCACTCGTCATTTGCGCAACGAGGACGTGGATGCGATCGCGACCTACCTGACCGGCGATCGCGCCGCGCCCGCGCTGGCACTGGCCGCGCCGGCCGAACCGCCCGCGCCATCGCCGGCCTACGATCGCTATCTGGCGCTGTGCGCGGGCTGCCATGGCCGCGACGGCGACGGCGTGCCGCATGTCGCGCCGGCCTTGCGCGGCAACAGCGGCCTGCGCGATCCACGGGCGCACAACCTGATCGTCGCCATTCTCGACGGCCTGCCCGAACACGTCTTGCCCGGGATGGAACGCATGCAGGAGATGCCCGGCTTCGGCGAAGAACTCGACGATGCGCAAGTCGCCGAACTCGCGCAGTGGCTGCGCAACCGCTACGGCGGCCGCAACGACGCCGTCGCCGCGCAACAGGTGCGCGACCTGCGCGAAAGCCGCGCCGCGCACCGCTGAACCTGTACGGTCGAACGCGCGCGGACACGCCGCGTTCGCTGCCGCAGCCGCGATCCGAGGCGTGGACAGGCCGCATCGCACCGGCGGCCGGCGGCTCGGCGAGCCTTCGAACCGCGCCACTGCGGCACGCGCCGGATTGATGCGCCGGACACGATTGCGCAACGCAACATGAAGCCGCATGCGGAGACGAGAAGCGCGTCGCGCTTGTCTCGACATGACAAACAATGTCCAACGGACATGGACTTATCTCACTGTTTCTCAGGCTCTTTTCGCGCATGATTTCGCTGCGTCGCAGCAAACGGTCGCCAACTGAACCAACGTTGTCAGCCGATTCTGTGAACTGCAGCGCAAAGGCCTAGCGAGTACGTTGACAACGTTGTCACGCGTCGCCAGTTTGCACACGAACGAGCCGGACGCGCCTGCGCGCCGCTCGCGCCAGACACGCTGCGGCGGGCACAGGAGGACAGCCGCTCTCTCCACAGGGGATCGCGACAACGCGTACGACCGGCCCATCGCACCGGTCGCGCCGCTGCGGCGGCAGTACGCGGCAGGACAGGCAGCAGCACCCGACGGCGCATTGCGCCGATCACTCGAGGGAGCCCGAGCTCCCCGGCAATGCGCAGGGCCAGCAGCCCTTTTCAAACACGGCGGGGATCTGCCGTCGGCCGTTCGCGGCCGGCGAAGTCTTGACTACGCACGGGAGAGGAAGCACTCATGAGACACGCACGGTCCGCAAACCTGCTGTTGTTGTCGGCGTTGGCCGCCACGTCGTCGCTGTCGACGGCGTATGCGCAGGCCTCCTGCAATGGCGTTCCGGCCTGGAACCCGTCCACCATCTACGCCGCCGGCGACAAGCTGACCTACCAGAATCACCTGTATCAGGCCAACGGCCCGATCTGGAACACCCCGCCCACCCATTGCCCGAGCTGCAACTACTACACCGACCTGGGTGTATGCGGCACCGGCCCGGGCAACAAGCCGCCGACCGTGTCGCTGACCTCGCCCAGCAACGGCGCCAGCTACAACGTGGGCGCCAACATCGCGGTCAGCGCCAATGCCGCCGACAGCGACGGCAGCATCGCCAGCGTCGAATTCTTCCGCGGTACGACCTCGCTCGGCGTCGACACCAGCGCGCCGTACAGCGTGACCTGGAGCAACGCCAGCGCCGGCAGCCACAGCTTCACCGCGGTGGCCAAGGACAACCAGAACGCCACCACCACCTCGTCCCCGGTCAGCGTCACCGTCAACTCGGGCCCGGCCGACACTACACCGCCGAGCGTGCCCGCCGGCCTGACCTCGCCCGCGCAGACCTCCAGCAGCGTCTCGCTGAGCTGGAACGCCTCCACCGACAACAGCGGCGGCAGCGGCGTGGCCGGCTACGACGTCTACCGCAACGGCAGCCTCGCCGGCTCGCCGACCGGCACCAGCTACGTGGTCAACAATCTCGCCGCGAGCACCAGCTACACCTTCACCGTGCGCGCCCGCGACAACGCCGGCAACGCCTCGGCGCAGAGCGCCTCGATCAGCGCCACCACCAAGCCGGCCACGCCGGGCGGCAACAAGAAGGTGATCGGCTACTTCGCCCAGTGGGGCATCTACGGCCGCGGCTACCGGGTCAAGAACATCGACACCAGCGGCTCGGCGTCCAAGCTGACCCACATCAACTACGCCTTCGGCAACGTACGCAACAACCGTTGCGAAGTCGGCCTGACCGTGCCGTCGGATCCGAACACCGGCGTCGGCGGCGACGCGTTCGCCGACTACACCAAGTCGTTCCAGGCCGGCGAAAGCGTCAGCGGCGTCGGCGACACCTGGGACCAGAAGCTGCGCGGCAACTGGAACCAGCTCAAGCAGCTCAAGGCCAAGTACCCGAACATCAAGGTGCTGATCTCGCTGGGCGGCTGGACCTGGTCGCGCGGCTTCTCCAGCGCGGCGCGCGCCGAAAACCGCCAGGCCTTCGTCGCTTCCTGCGTCGACGCCTACATCAAGGGCAACCTGCCGGTCACCGACGGCGCGGGCGGCGCGGGCGCAGCGGCCGGCGTGTTCGACGGCATCGACATCGACTGGGAATACCCGGTCGCCTGCGGCCTGACCTGCGGCACGCCGGAGGACAAGGCCAACTTCAACGCGTTGATGGCCGAGTTCCGCAAGCAGCTCGACGCGGTGCGCCCGGGCCTGCTGCTGACCGTCGCCGTCGGCGCCGGCATCGACAAGATCCGCGTCACCGATCCGGCGGCGTACCACCAGTACCTGGATTTCATCAACGTGATGACCTACGACTTCCACGGCGCGTGGGATCCGAAGACCAATCATCACTCGGCGCTGTTCGCCTCGCCCAACGATCCCTCGACCGGCGACCAGAAGTTCTATAACTCCAACGACGCGATCGAAGCCTTCCTGAGCCGCGGCGTGCCGGCCTCGAAGATCAACCTCGGCATCGGTTTCTACGGCCGCGGCTGGACCAACGTGGCCAACGTCAACAACGGCCTGTACCAGAGCGGCAGCGCCGCCCAGGGCACCTACGAGGCCGGCATCGAAGACTACAAGGTGCTGAAGGGCAAGCCCGGCACGATCTACACCGACGCCAACGCCCGCGCGACCTGGAAGTACGACGGCAACACCTTCTGGAGCTACGACACGCCGGCGCTGATCGGCGAAAAGATGCAGTACGTCAAGGCCCAGAACCTCGGCGGCGCGTTCTTCTGGGAGTTCAGCGGCGACGACGCCCAGGGCGAACTGGTCAACGCGATCAGCAACGGCCTGAAGTAAACCGATCCGCTTCACCCCCTCTCCCGCGCGGGAGAGGGGCCGGGACGGAACTCTCTCTCCGTCCCGCCCACGGGTTTCCTGCATCGCGAGGCCGGCTGCGCTAGCCCCTCGATCCAGTTTTTGCAAAGCCGCGGCGAGCGATACGCCGCGGTGATCTGCAACGGAGCGCCGATCACCCCCCCGATCGGCGCTCCGATTTCGTTTTTTGTCGCAGCCGGCACCGTTGCCGTTGCCGTTGCCGTTGCCGTTGCCGTTGCCGTTGCCGTAATGAGCTTGGCGCCGCACCGACCTCGCGAGAACGCCCTGAAGCCCCGGAGGGCGGCCCGCAGGGAGGCGGGCCGTGCGCAGCCAGGCCAGGGA
>NZ_HG424512.1 GCF_000336385.2 Lysobacter antibioticus HS124
CGCCAGGAGACCACGCAGGAGCCGCACCAGCCGCGACCACACCGCGCCCATAATTTCGCATAATCGATATTATGTTATCAGGCCCGGCACCACCCAGACTTCGCTCGATTTACCCAACCACCCCGGACATGAGCTGCCCAGCTCGCCGTCTTGCGGCCACGGGAAACGGTGCCCCCCCCCCAGCTACGCGGCCTGCGTCGGCACCTCCAACGTCAACGGCAACATCCAGAACGCCATCGACCGTCGACCCGACTCGGTCACCCAGGCAGCACAGTCGACTTCTAGGCCCCAGCGCGCCGGCGCAGCGCGGAATCTCGATCTGGTCGGTGCGCCGGGCTGCGCTCACGCATAACCGTACCCAAAGGTCCGCACTCGGACTCACCATCCCGATGATTTCGCCCCGAATGCGTTCGCCCCGAATGCGCGGGCGACACGCCCTTAACTGGCGATGGATCGCCGGGTGGCCGGCCGATCACTCCAGGCTCCGCAGGCAGCGGATACCGATTCGTTACGCGTCACGGCCCGTACCGATCCTTACCCTCCGCATTGCCAACGCCGAACAAAACTTCGCATAATGTTTCCAGGTCGACCGCGTTGATGGCGAGCATCCGGCCTAGGTTGCAGCACCATCGGCGACTGCCGCAGCACGATCAGCAGACAGGGTGACGATATGACCGGAGAACACCCGATCCGGGTCCGACTCGAGCAGGACGAGGACTATGCTTTCCGTGTGGAGTTCGACGAGGCCGGGCTGGATGCCCTGCTTGTCGACGAACAACCCCCGCTCGGCGAAGGACGCGGCCCCAACCCTGCCCGCCTGTTGCTCACCGGCATCGCCCATTGCCTCGCCGCAAGCCTGCTGTTCTCGCTGCGCAAGTACGGCAATGGGCCAGACAAGTTGCGCGGGGAAATCAGCGCCACCCTGATCCGAAACGCCCAAGGGCGCTGGCGTATCCCCCGCATTTCGGCGGAACTCTATTTGCCGGATGGCAACGAGCAGTACCTCCATCTCGAACGGATTCTGCAGCAGTTCGAGGAGTTCTGCATCGTCACTCAAAGCGTTCGCCAAGGCATCAACGTCGACGTCACCGTGTACGATGCGCATCGTCATCGCCTGCTCGGCGACAAGAGTTTCGAGGCCGGCTCATGAGCGACGCTGCGACGATCGCCTGTCCGCATTGCCACGCGCTGAACCGCGTTCCGCGTTCGCGTCTGCGCGACGCGCCCGGGTGCGGCCGCTGCCATAAACCGCTGTTCGCAGGCCAACCGGTCGCGCTCGATCCGCACAGTTTCGCCGTGCACGCCGAGCGGAGCGATTTGCCCTTGCTGGTCGACTTTTGGGCCCCGTGGTGCGGCCCGTGCCGGGCAATGGCGCCCCAGTTCGAGGCCGCTGCGGCGCAGCTCGAGCCCATGCTGCGCCTGGCCAAGATCGACACCGAGGCGCAGCCGGGCCTCGGTGCGAGCCACGCGGTGCGCAGCATCCCTACCCTGGCGCTGTTCCACCATGGAAAGGAACTTGCCCGGCGCTCGGGCGCGGTGTCGACCGCCGACATCGTACGCTGGGCGAGCGCCGAACTCGCCCGCGGCATGTCGCGATGAAGACCGACGCCGGAAAGGGCCGCGTGCGCTGCATTGGCGGACGCATGCTTGAGACACGCATGCTTGAGAACAGCCCGGCGCGCTGACGAACGGCCTCCCGAACGAATCCCTACCGGCTGGAGCGATCTTCGCCTGCGTTGACCCGGATCAATTCGCCCGCGCCGAGAAAACGGCACGATCGCAGCGACGACGGGAGGTGCATCGATGATGACACTGCCGCAACTGCAATCCTTCCTGCTGCTCGGTGCCTCGCTCAACTACGCGATATTGCTGCTCGGCTTCTTGGCCTGGGTGCTGATCGGCGACGCCCTTTGCCGCTTGCACGCGCGTTGGTTCACACTGGATCGCGCCCAGATTCATCAGGCGGCCTATTTGCTCTTCGGCGCATACAAGCTGGCGATCTGGCTGTTCTTCATCGTCCCTTGGCTGACCTTGTACCTGCTGCGCCAGGGCTGAGGTTCGCCCGCCTCGACCGGCGGTCTGATTTGTCCCAGCCGCCCGCCACCGCGAACGTTGAGGCCTCCTGCAGAGTCGGTACCGCTGCGAATCGCCGATGGCGACCTTTATGTCCGAACTCATCGATCGCGCACTGCAACTGCTCTACTTCATGGCCCCGGCCTATGTCGCCAACATGGCGCCGCCTTTCGTGCGCTACTGGCGGGGCTGGAATCGACCGATCCACGCGCCGAGCCTGGGCGAGCAC
Organism: Lysobacter antibioticus HS124; assembly: GCF_000336385.2. Taxonomy (GTDB): domain Bacteria; phylum Pseudomonadota; class Gammaproteobacteria; order Xanthomonadales; family Xanthomonadaceae; genus Lysobacter; species Lysobacter firmicutimachus. Next base: position 2,303 of record NZ_HG424512.1, read on the forward strand.
AAGACCGTGCTCGGCTTCGCGTTCGGGGTACTGGCCGCGGTACCCATCGCGGCCGTGCAGAAAGCGCTCGCCCTTCCCGCTCCTCTCGTCGACTACACGCACTGGCCCTGGATCGGACTGGGCTTCGGTATCGGCGCGATGATCGGGGACTGCGTCAAGAGCTATTTCAAGCGGCGACGGAAGATCGCTCCCGGTGCGCCTTGGATACCGTTCGACCAGTTGGACTTCGTGCTGGGATCGCTGTTGCTGGTCGGCCCGTTCGCCGCATTGTCGGTCGCAGACGCGGTCTTCCTTCTGGCGATCTCGCTGATCGGCGACATTCTCGTCAACCGGATCGCTTTTCGGTTGGGCATCAAGACCAGTCCCTGGTGAACCGCGCCAGAAACTGGACGAAGCGGAACCGGGACAGGTCCGAGATGCCTACTTTGGCAGAGCCCTTTCCCGGCCCGCGGGTTTTCGCCGCTGGGGACGCGGCGCTCCGCCCGCTACAGGGACAGTTCGTAGATCACCTGGCTGGCGTCGTCGGGATCGACCCGGCTCTGGAAACCCAAATAGCGCGCCAGATCCCGCATCTGCACATTCTCGGCGGAATCGATCGAGCTCATGCGTCGGATTCCGCGAGCGCGGGCGACCTCGATCAAGTGGCGCATCAGCAGTGTGCCCAACCCCTTGTGCTGCCATGCGTCGCTGACTGTCACCGCGCATTCGCATTGCGTGCCTTCCTGATCGGTGCTGTAGCGGCTGACGCCGACGATGCGGTCGTGGCCGTCTTCGGCGACCACCGCAACGAAAGCGACTTCGTGCACGTAATCGACGTGGGTAAACCGCTCGAGCATCGCGTCGCTGGGGCATTTGACCTGCCCCAGAAAACGATAGCGCCTGGCCTCGGCGGACAATCCCTCGATGAACGCGCGCTCGGCCTCCTTGTCCTGCGGCAGGATCGGACGGATCAGAACATGGCTGCGATCGCGCAGCGTCTCCGACCAACGCGGATACTCCGGCCCGGCGGAAGGGGTGAACAGCAAAGGACCATGGCTCATGACGATTCTCCTGCGGTCGTGTCCGTCAAGCTAGACCCGGTGTTTCGCCGGCCGCTTGATCCAGGTCAAGCAGCGACCGGTCGGTTGCCGCCGCGCCTTGACCCGGGTCAAGCTCCACATCGATCGCCGATCCACACTGACGTCGCCGCCGGCGATTCGCGCCGGCCGGCATCGCCAATCAGGAGACGCGCCATGGCACTGCCCACCACTTGGAATCCGGTCGGCCCGCTCGCCCGGATCGATCCCTTCTTCGACGAATGGCTCAACGGACTCGGCGTCCGTCCCGCCCTGGCCAAGGAGTACGAGCGGGCGATGGAAATGCGCCTGGACGTGCGCGAGGACGAGGACCATTACAGCGTCCTCATCGACCTGCCCGGCGTCAAGAAAACCGACATCGACGTGTCCGTCGAAGGCCACCAGGTCAGCATCCGGGCGGAAGTGAACCGCGACAAGTCGGACAAAAAGGGCAAGCAGATCCATAGCGAGCGCTTCAGCGGCCAAGCGTATCGCTCGTTCCGACTGCCGCTGGAAATCGACGGCGAAAAGGCGACGGCGGCCTACGACGGCGGCGTGCTGAGCCTCAATCTGCCCAAGAAGAACGCAGCGTCCGGCAAGCGGATCTCGGTCGGCTGAACGCCGGATGCCGACGGGCCAAGCCGGGGGCGGCGAGCGCAACGCCGCTGCCGGCCCGGCGCCCGCACCGATGCGAACGGACCCGCCGCCGAGCCTGCCGTATCGCCGGATCCGTTCTGCAACGGCGCGATTTCGCTCCTGCGCCTAAAGGTCGCGGCAACGCTGATAGCGCCCCTCGCGATCGCGCAGTTGTTCCCAGCCGTTGTCGAGCCGCTTCATGGCCAACTGGCCGATGCAGGCCAGGCCGTACTGCCGCGCCGGCGCCGAGCCGTGCGCCGGCAGGCCGATCACGCTCGGCGACGGATGCGGCCGTCCCAGGCCGCGGGCCAGCACCATCGAGGCGTTGTAGTCGGTGTTCTCGCAAACCTGGCGCAGCCACGGCTGTGCCGGGTGGTGTTCGGTCAAGCGCTTGCAGTCCACCGGCCGGTAGCTGACCGTGATGGCGCGTGCCGGCGCCGCGGGACGCGGTTTCGGCGCGGACACGTGCAATTGCGCCGTCGCCAGCGCCGGCCACAAGGCCAAGACCAAGATCGGAATTCGCATCCCTGCCCCCTCAGGCGTTCTCCATCGGACCTACCGTTCCGGCGCGAGCATCCAGCCTACGACGGCGCTCGCATCTCACCGGTGCCGCGCCGTCAACGGCATTCGGCCTTGCCCGGCTGAATGCGGAATTTCTGCGGCCCCGGCATGGTCGACTTCTCGTAGATCACCTTCACCAGCACCGAACAGGTCTGCGACGACACGCGATAGCCGCCCTGGGCCCGCTCGATGCGCTCGATCGGCGCCTGCTTCAACGCTGCGGCCACGTCCTGGCTGCCGGTGACGGCCTGGATTTCGCGGCTGCTTTGCCAAAACGGCGGCAGCGCGGCCCAGGCCGGCACCGCCGAGGCCAGCAGTAGGGTCGCGATCGCCAGGCGATGAATCGTCGTGCTGCGCATGGCCCTGTCCCTCCGCCGGGCGTCGTCGTGCGCCCTCGCCCGCCGATCCTAGCGCGCTTGCGCACGCTTTGCTGCGCGCACCGCGATCCAGGATGAGCAATCGGTCGCATTCGGTCCGGCCCCGACGCAACGAGGCTGCCACATCGGCTCGCTACGGTGACGTTTCCCCCAGCCCTACGTGCCGAGCCGCCGCCATGCACGATCGCGACGATACCGCCCTGCCCCGCCGCCGTTTTCTAGGTCAAAGCGCCGCTGCCCTCGGGTGGGGCGCCGCTCGTCTCGCCCTGCCCACCCTGGCCGCGCCGGCGGTGATCGCATCGGAGACAGCGCGGCCGCGCCTGGATTACGGCATCCAATTCGGCGATGTCGGCGCACAAGGAGCCACTGTCTGGGCACGCAGCGACCGTGTTTCGCGCATGTGGGTGGAGATCGACCGCGACGAACGCTTCCGCCGCCCACTGCGCCTGTGCGGTCCTTGGGCCACCGCGGGCAGCGACTTCACCGCCCGCCTGGACCTGCCCTTGCGGCCCGACGGTGCCGCACGCCATGTGCGGGTCGCGTTCGAGGACGCCGATAGCGGCTTGCGCAGCGCATGGAGCGAAGGCCGTTTGCGCGCCGCGCCGGATCGTTCGCGGCCGGTGCGATTCGTATGGGGCGGCGACGTCGCCGGCCAGGGCTGGGGCATCAATCCGGAGATCGGCGGCATGCGCATCTTCGAGGCCATGCGCCGGCGGGACCCCGACTTCTTCCTGCACTCCGGCGACAGCGTCTATGCCGACGGGCCGATCGCCGCCGAGCAGGCCGCCGAAGACGGGCGGATCTGGCGCAACCTGGTCGCCGAAGGCGTGCATAAGGTCGCCGAAACCTTGGACGAGTACCGCGGCCGCTACCGTTACAACCTGCGCGATGCGCACCTGCGCCGATTCGCCGCGCAGGTGCCGCAGCTGTGGCAGTGGGACGATCACGAAGTGGTCAACAACTGGTCGCCGGGCAAGGATCTGAACGCCGATCCGCGTTATGCGGTGAAGGATGTCGACCTGCTGGTGCGGCGTGCGCGCCAGGCCTTTCTCGAGTACTCGCCGCAGCGTCGGCTGCGCGATGCTGCGGCGACGCGGATCGACCGGGTCGTGCACTACGGCCCGCTGCTGGACGTGTTCATGCTCGACATGCGCAGCTATCGCGGCCCCAATACGCACAATCTGCAGACTGCGCCGGATGCCGATACCGTCTTCCTCGGCCGTCGCCAACTGCGCGAACTGATCCACAACCTGCGCCGCTCGCGCGCGACCTGGAAGATCGTCGCCGCCGATATGCCGCTGGGCCTGCAGGTGCCGGACGGCAGCGACACCGCCGGTCGCAAGCGCTGGGAAGCGGTCGCCAATGCCGATCCGGGTCTGCCGCGCGGGCGCGAGCTGGAGTTCGCCGAATTGCTGCGGGCGATCCGCGACGTACCCAACGTGGTCTGGCTGACCGCCGACGTGCATTACTGCGCCGCGCACTATTACGACCCGAACCGGGCGGCATTCCAGGATTTCGCGCCGTTCTGGGAGTTCGTCGCCGGGCCGCTCAATGCCGGTTCGTTCGGGCCGAACGCGTTGGATGCGACTTTCGGCCCGCAGGTGGTGTTCCAGAAGGCGCCGCCGCATGCCAACGCCTCGCCGCTGGCGGGCTATCAGTTCTTCGGCGAGGTCAATATCGATCCGTTGACCCGCGAGTTGCGGGTGGACTTGCGCGATCTCGACGGGCGCAGCGTGTATGCCAAGAGCTTGGCGGCGGCTTGAGGGTTAGCGGCTTGGGGAACTGGCGGCGCAACGGCCGCTGGGTTGCAGGTCGCGGCGTAGCGACCGGGACGGGACGCGGTCGCGGCTCGTGCCGCTCCTACTCCCTGAAACCGGATTCGCTGGGGCTCAATGCTTGAGATCCAGCCTGGCGGTCTTGTCGCGGTAGCTGCGCTTGGGATCGGCGCCGAGCAGCAGCTTCACCCCGGCCAGCAGGCTGTTCTCGTTGAGCCAGACTTCGGCCTGGTCCGGATCAAACCGCAGCAGGGCGAGCTTGGGATCGTCCTTGCCGCCCTCGTACCAGGCGGCGATGAAGGGATTCCACAGCCGCTCGATCACCGCACGGTCGAGCCGGCGATGCAGTTGACCGGTCACGGTCGCGAACAGTGCATGGTCTTTCGAGGCCAGGGTCATCACCGCCGCAGCCGAGTCGCCGTCCTGGGCCTGCACCAGCCCGTTGTCGGTCGCGGTGAAAAACCATATCGGCCCGTGCGCGTGCTCGTACAGCGCGGTCATCGGCCGCGGCAAACCGAGGCGGCCGCCTGCGCTCTCCAAGCCCAGCATCACGGTGCGGTCGGACTCCAGTGCCTTCCAGAATTTCTGCTCGAGTTCCTGCGGGGTATGCGACATGTACGGTCTCCTGAACGCTGGGTCGAAGTCGAGCGATCGATAGCCGGTGGGCCGGGCAGCTCAACGTTTGCCGGCCGGGAGCGGGTCTTGGTCCGGGTCGTAAGCCGGCGGCGTATAGAAATTGACGGTCTTGAGCAGACTGCGGCCGGTATTGCGGATTTCGTGGCGCTCGCCGCGTTCGATCGCGATCAGGCTGCCGGCGCGCAAGGTCCGCCGCACGCCCTCGACGATCGCCACGCCGGTGCCGGACACGACGTACAGCCATTGGTCGGCGCCGCGATGGCGATTGTCCGGACCGCCCTCGCTGTCGCCGGGCGCGATCACCATCTCGGCGGCCTGGGCGCGGCGCAACGTGAACGCGACCCGAAACCCTTTGCCGAAGCGAAAATGCTTGTATTGCATCTGGGTTCTCCCTTGCGATGGCCACAGCCTCGCGGTTGCGGCGTTAAGCGCGCACAGCGGCGGCGTGAAGAAACCCGCATTCACGCCGCGACAACGAAGCGAGCCCAAGCATCGACCCACCCTCTACCCGGAATCGCAGCTTGCCTACCGCGCATCGATCCGCCGCCTCGCCCCAGCGCCTGCGCATCGGCTGCGCAGGCTGGTCGCTGCCGGCCGCATCCCGATCGCACTTCGGCGCCGGCGACAGCGTCCTGCAGCGCTACGCCAGCCGTTTCGATGCGGTCGAGATCAACTCCTCGTTCTATCGCCCGCACCGGCGTGCGACCTACGAACGCTGGGCGGCCAGCGTGCCCGACGGCTTCCGCTTCAGCGTGAAGCTGCCGCGCAGCATCACCCACGAGGCCGGCTTGCGCAGCGTCGGCGAACCGCTCGCCGAGTTCGTCGGCCAGGTCGAAGGGCTAGGCGCCAAGCTCGGCGTGCTGCTGGTGCAGTTGCCGCCGCGGCTGGCCTTCGATGCCGCGGTCGCGGCGCACTTCTTCGCCATGCTCGGCCGGCGCAGCGCTGCGCCGGCGGTGTGCGAGCCACGCCACCGCAGTTGGTTCGAACCGGCCGCGCAGGCGCTGCTGCAGCGGCACCGGATCGGCCGCGCCGGGGTAGATCCGGCGCTACCGCTCGCCGCCGCCGCGACGCCTGGCGCCGCTGGCGGCGTGCGCTACTGGCGCTGGCACGGCTCGCCGCAGGTCTACTACAGCGCCTACGGGTCGCAGCGCCTGCGGGCGATGGCGCAGGCGGCGCTGGCATCGTCCGGCGATGCCGAGGCCTGGTGCATCTTCGACAATACCGCGGCCGGACATGCGGTCGAGGACGCGCTCGCCCTGCAGGCGCTGTGTGCGGGTGCGGACTGAGCCGCGCGGGATCTAGCGCCGCAGCGTGTCCAACCGATCGGCTTCGGCCGCGGGTTTGTTGTGGCGCCTGCGCAGGATGCGCGGAAAGCGCACCGCAACGCCCGATTGGTGCCGGGACCTCGGCATCGTCCAGCCCCGAGTACGCCTCGGCCACCGGCGCCAACGCACCTTCGGCGACGCTGGGCATCTTGCGGGCGACCGTCGTGCGCAGGGTTTCGACCGTGCGCTCAGGCGTCGAGGGTCGCGCCGCCGTCGATGCGCAGATCGTGCAGGGTGATGTGGCGGGCACGGTCGGACAGCAGGAAGCAGACCGCTTCGGCGATGTCGTCGGGTTCGGCGATGCGCC
>NZ_HG424513.1 GCF_000336385.2 Lysobacter antibioticus HS124
TCAAAAGCCACTATGGGACGAGGTTTTCGCCGGGCTGCTCCGCACAGGCCATCCTTGGCCTGGCTGCGCACGGCCCGCCTCCCTGCGGGCCGCCCTCCGGGGCGTCAGGGCGTTCTCGCAAGTTCGATGCGGCGCCAAGCTATTCACGGCAACAGCAACAGCAACAGCAACAGCAACAGCAACAGCAACAGCAACGGCAACAGCAAAGGCAACAGCAGGCGCTGCATCGCGGCGGGTGGGGGAAGAGCGGCGCAAGCCGGGAACAACGCACAGGTGCGCGCGGGCGTCGCGACCGAAGCCCGGGCAACCGGTCGCTTCCGGCGGTGCCCGGATCGCCAGTCTGGCGGCCGGCGCGGCATTTCGCCTCTGCGGCAGCCGCGACTCGCGCCGCTCCTATCAAAGCCATCCCAGTCCGGTCGCGTCGCCACGGGTCCGACCGTCCGTCGGCTGGTCCTTGAAAACTAATTAATCACTGAATTAAATATGGCGCATGGACCCGTCAGCCCCCAAGCCGCGCGGACGACCGCGCAAGACCGCCGCCGTGCGCCGCGCCCCCGGGCGGCCGGCGGCGGCGGACAATCCCGACCTGCGCGAGCGCCTGCTCGACGCGGCGATCGCCTGTTACGCCCGCCAGGGCATCGCCGCGACCTCGTTGCGCGCGATCGCCGCCGAAGCCGGGGTCAACCCGGCGCTGCTGCATTACTACTTCGGCGACAAGGAGCAGCTGCAACAGGCGGTAGTCGGCGAGCGCCTGCTGCCGGTGTTCATGAGCCTGCGCGGAAGCGCGGCCGGCGAGGGCGACGTGTTCGACCTGATCGGCGGCTTCGTCGCCGGCATGGGCCGGATCGTCGCCGCGCATCCCTGGCTGCCGTCGCTGTGGGTGCGCGAAGTGCTGTGCGAGGGCGGGGCGCTGCGCGAAAGCGTGCTGTTCCAGCAAATCGCGCCGGCCTTGCCGAAGATGATGGCGGCGCGCTTCGCCCAGGCCCAGGCCGAGGGCAAGATCAACCCCGATCTCGACCCGCGCCTGCTGATGGTCAGCCTGATCGGCCTGACCCTGTTCCCGGCGGCGAGCGCGCCGATCTGGCGCCATCTGTTCGATGCCGACGATCTCGATCTGGACCGGCAACGCCGGCACGCATTGGCCCTGCTCGATCGCGGACTGCAACCATGACCACTCGCCCGATTTCCCGAACCGTCATGGCGCGCGTGTTGACCGCGTTGACCGTCTTGCTGATCGCCGGTTGCGGCGAGCGCGCGCCGCAGGCGCTGGGCACCCTGGAGTGGGACCGGGTCACGCTGCCGGCACCGGTCGCCGAGAAAGTGGTGCGGATCGATGTGCGCGAAGGCCAGCGCGTGCGCGCCGGCGCGCGCTTGCTGCAACTGGAAGCCGATCGCAGCCGGGCCCAGGCCGAGGCGGCGCAGGCGCAGGCGCAGCAATCGGCCGATGCGCTGGCCGAACTGGAGGCTGGCGCGCGCAGCGAAAGCATCGAACAAGCGCGCGCGAACGTCGCCGCGGCGCAGGCGCAGGCGCGCGACGCGGCAGCCTATTACGCGCGGGTGCAGCCGCTGGGCCGGCAGCGCCTGATCGCCGCGGCCGAGGTCGATCGTGCCCGCGCCGCCGCCGGCAATGCCCAGGCGCAGGTGCGCGTGGCGCAGGCGGCACTGCTCGAACTCGAGCACGGCACCCGCCGCGAACGCATCGCCCAGGGCCGCGCGGCGCTCGCCGCCGCGCAGGCCCAGGCCGCGACGCAGGCGATCAGCCTGACCAAGCTCGAGGTGCTGGCGCCGCGCGACGGCGTGGTCGACAGCCTGCCGTACAAGCTCGGCGATCAGGCCCCGGTCGGCGCGCCGCTGGCGGTGATGCTGGTCGGCGAGCGTCCTTATGCGCGGGTCTACGTGCCCGAGACGATCCGCGCCGATGTCCGCGTCGGCGGCAATGCGCGGATCCGCATCGAAGGCCGCGAGCGCGCCTGGACCGGCCGCGTGCGGATGATCCGCAGCGAGCCCAGTTTCACGCCGTACTACGCGCTCACCGGCGAGGACGCGGCGCGCCTGAGCTATCTGGCCGAAGTGGAGTTCACCGAGGCCGATGCGGTCGCGCTGCCGGCCGGGCTGCCGGTGCGGGTCGAGTTCGCGCGATGAGCGCGCTGCCCGAAAGCGCTGCGTGGGTCATCCGCGCACGCGGCATGAGCAAACAGTTCGGCACGCTGCGCGCGGTCGACCGGGTCGACCTGAGCGTGCCTCGCGCCTGCGTGTACGGCTTCCTGGGCCCGAACGGCTCCGGCAAGTCGACCACCATCCGCATGCTGTGCGGCCTGTTGACTCCCAGCGAAGGCGAGATCGAAGTGCTGGGGCTGAAGATCCCGGCCCAGGCCGAGGCGTTGCGCCGGCGGATCGGCTACATGACCCAGAAGTTCTCGCTGTTCGAAGACCTCAGCGTGCGCGAGAACCTGGAATTCCTGGCCGCGGTGCAGGAGTTGCCGCGCGAGCGCGCGCGCAAGCGCGTCGACGAGCTGATCGAGCAATACCACTTCGGCGACCGCCAGAAGCAACTCGCCGGCACCATGAGCGGGGGGCAGAAGCAACGCCTGGCCCTGGCCGGCGCCGTGATCCACGAGCCCGAGCTGCTGTTCCTCGACGAACCCACCAGCGCGGTCGATCCGGAATCGCGACGCGACTTCTGGGAGAAGCTGTTCGAGCTCGCCGACGCCGGCACCACCTTGCTGGTTTCGACCCATTACATGGACGAAGCCGAGCGCTGCCATCGCCTGGCCATTCTCGACCGCGGCGTGCTGGTCGCCGACGGCACCCCGGCCGAACTCGCCGGCCAGCTCGACGGCCGCGCGGTCGAAGTGCTGGCGGCGCAGCCGCGCAGGGCGCAGCGGGTGTTGGTCGATCTCGACGGCGTGCTCAGCGTGGCGCAGGTCGGCAATGCCCTGCGCGTGTTGCTGGCCGATGCGCGGGTCGGCGAACGCGTGCTGCGCGACGCCCTGCGCGCGGCCGGCCTGGAGGCCGAGGTCGGCCGGGCCAAACCCAATCTCGAAGACGTGTTCGTTTCGGCCACCCGCGGCCGCGAGCGGCGCGCGGCGGACGCGGAGAGCGGATCATGAATCTGCGGCGGCTGTGGGCGATCGTGCTCAAGGAGGTCCGGCAATTGCGCCGCGACCGCATCACCCTGGCGATGATCGTGATGATTCCGGTCGGGCAGCTGGTGTTGTTCGGCTACGCGATCAACCTCAATCCGCGCGGGCTCACCGCGGCGGTCGCCGATCAGTCGGGCACCGCCGGCTCGCGCGCGGTGGTCATGGACATGGTCGCGACCGGGGTCATCCGGCCGGTGGCGACGGCCGGCACTCCCGAGCAGCTCATGGCGATGCTGCGTCGCGGCGAGATCAGCGTCGGCGTCAGCGTGCCGGCGGATTTCGAGCGGCGGCGCATCGACGGCCGCGAAGCGGTGCAGGTGCTGGTCGACGGCAGCGACACGGTGGTGCAGAGCGCGGCGGTGCAACTGGCGCAATTGCCGATCGACGGCGTGGCCGCGCCACGCAAGGCCGCGCCGATCGGCGTGGTGTCGTTCTACAACCCGGAGCGGCGCTCGCCGGTCAACATCGTGCCGGGCCTGATCGGCGTGATCCTGACCATGACCATGGTCATGTTCACCTCGGTGGCGATCGTGCGCGAGCGCGAGCGCGGCAACATGGAACTGCTGATCACCACCCCGGTCAGCCGCACCGAACTGATGGTCGGCAAGGTGTTGCCGTACGCGTTGATCGGGCTGATCCAGACCACGGTGGTGATCCTGCTCGGGCTGTGGCTGTTCCAGGTGCCGATCCGCGGCAGCGTGCTCGACGTCTACCTGGCGGCGATCCTGCTGATCCTGGCCAATCTGACCCTGGGCCTGATGATCTCGACCAAGGCCGCTTCGCAGTTCCAGGCCATGCAGATGACGGTGTTCATCCTGTTGCCGTCGATCCTGCTGTCGGGCTTCATGTTTCCCTACGCGGGCATGCCGCGGGTCGCGCAGTGGTTGGCCGAAGTGCTGCCGATGACCCATTTCCTACGCTTGATCCGCGGGGTGATGCTGCGCGGCGCCAGCCTGTGGGAGCTGTGGCAGGACGTGCTCTACCTGGTCGGGTTCATCGCGACGATGATGAGCCTGGCGGTGGCGCGGTTCCGCAAGCGCCTGGACTGAGCGTCGTCGCCGCGACCGCCGCGCGTGCGTCGTCGCGCGCTCGCCGAAAGCCGAGGTGCGCTGCCGCCCGCGCGGCGGCAAGCGACGATCACGCGGCGCCGATGACGATTGTCACGGCCGCGTAATTCCGTGATTGTCAATCCGGATTTGGTTGTGTTTCCAATGGAAAACGCGTCGCCGATCAAATTCCGGCGCCGGCGTCGCCCCTAGCATCGCTGCCGAACAGCCAGCCTTGGGGGCCTGCAATGAAATCGACACTTCTGCGCGCGGCGCGGATGGGCGCATCGTCGCGCCTGTTGCTAGCGCTGGGCATCTTCATCGCCTTGCGCGGCGTCACGCCGATGCCCGACCACTACGGGCCGTACCCCGGCGCGCCGGATGCGCTGCAACTGCGCAGCGACCGCGACGCGATCGGCGCTGCGCCTGCGGCGCGGTTCGCCGACATTCCAGCGACCGACGGCGAAGCCGCGCGCTTCCTCGCCCAGGCCACGTTCGGACCGACCCGCGAGGACATCGACCGGCTCAAGCAGATCGGCTACACCGCCTGGATCAACGAGCAGATCGGCTTCCCGGTGTCTTCGCAATTGACGTTCCTCAAGAACGCCAGGGCGCGCCGACCCGACGACTACAGCCGCGATTGGCGGCTGGACGCGTGGTTCGTCAACGCCGTCGGCGGCAAAGACCCGATCAAGCCGACCCAGATCGTGCACCGCGATCAACTGCGCCAGCGGGTGGCGTTCGCGCTCAGCCAGATCATGGTGGTGTCCGATGCGACCTCCGATCCGCTGTATCACGCAACGTATGGGATGACCCATTACTACGACACCTTGGCCCGCGATGCGTTCGGCAACTACCGCACCTTGCTCGAGGACGTGACGCTGCATCCGGTGATGGGCATCTATCTGTCGATGCTGCAGAACCGGAAGCCCGATCCGGTCAACAACATCCGTCCCGACGAGAACTTCGCGCGCGAAGTGATGCAGTTGTTCAGCGTCGGCCTGGTCCAGCTCAATCAAGACGGAACGCCGCTGCTCGATGCGCAGCAGCAGCCCATCCCGACCTACGGCCAGGACACCGTCAGGGGGTTCGCCCACGTGTTCACCGGCTGGACCTTCAAGGGCTGCCAGGCCGAAGGCTCGTTCGACTGCTATTTCTACGACATCACCGCGCCGGCCTGGGTGTCGCCGATGGAGAACCATGCGGCGTACCACGCCTCGGCGCAGGAGAAGCAGTTGCTGCTGTATCCCGGCGTGAGCCTGCCGGCCGGCAAGCTCGCCGCCGGCGGCAGCGGCCGTAGCGACCTGAGCGCGGCGCTGGACAATATCTTCAATCATCCCAACGTGGGGCCGTTCATCGGCAAGCAGTTGATCCAGCGGCTGGTGACCAGCAATCCCAGCCCGGCCTACGTCGGCCGCGTCGCGGCGGCGTTCAACGACAACGGCCAGGGCGTGCGCGGCGACCTGCGCGCGGTGGTCAGCGCGATTTTGCTCGATCCCGAAGCGCGCGATCTGGCCGCGCAACCGGCGCATTTCGGCAAGGTGCGCGAGCCGATCCTGCGCCTGACCCATCTGTGGCGCGCGCTCAAGGGCAAGTCCAAGAGCGGGCACACCGAGGAGTTCTGGAGCGTCGACAACTACCTCGGCCAGGTGCCGATGTATGCGCCGTCGGTGTTCAACTTCTTCAGCCCGCGCTACAGCCCCAACGGCGAGCCGCAGAGTCTGGGGCTGGTGGCGCCGGAACTGCAGTTGGCGACCGATTACATGATGCCGGCCAACGAAAGCTATCTGATGAGGAAGATTTTCGACGCCTACGTCGGCAATCCGGAAGGCATCGGCAACGACGAGGTGGCGATCGACCTCAGCGCGGAGGTCGCGGTTGCGCACGACATTCCCGCGTTGATCGCGCGTTACGACGCGCTGTTCCTGTCGGGGCAGATGAGCGACCGGATGAAGCAAGTGCTGACCCAGCGGTTGACCGCCATGCCGGCCAATACCACCGCGGCCAAGCGCCTGCGGGTGCAGGAGGCGTTGTACCTGATCGTCAACTCGCCCGATTACATCGTGCAGAAGTAAGCCGGAATACGGAGATAGCACCCATGAAACGTCGGCAATTCCTGACCAACACGATCTGCGCCGCGCTCGGCGGCGCCGGCCTGTATTCCGCGCTCGGCAATCTGCGCTTGGCGCAGGCGGCCGCCAACGCTTACGGCCCGTCGCGCTTCGACGATTACAAGGCTCTGGTCTGCGTGTTCCTGTTCGGCGGAAACGATTCGTTGAACATGATCGTGCCGCGCGACGACGGCCACTATCAACAGTACCGCGCCGCGCGCGCTACCTTGGCGGTCGAACAGGACCGGCTGCTGCCCCTGGTCGCGCGCGCCGGCGGCGGCGCTTCGGACGGCGCGGAGTACGGCTTGCAGGCCTGCACCACCGAGGATGACCCGGTCGGCATGGGCGGCCTGCAAGGCTTGTTCAACAGCGGGCAAGCGGCGGTGCTGGGCAATGTCGGTACCCTGATCCGGCCGACCAGCAAGGCCGACTACCTCAATCAAAGGGTCGAATTGCCGCCGCAGCTGTTCTCGCACAACGATCAGCAACAGTATTGGCAGGGCTCGCGTACCGGCGAGGGCCGCGGTTTCGGTTGGGCCGGGCACATCGCCGACCTGCTGCGCGACGCCAATCCCGATGCCTTCATCCCGATGTCGGTGTCGTTGAACTTCGAAAGCATCCTGCAGCGCGCGAGCCAGTCCAGCCAGTACGTGATCGGCAACGACGGTCCGCGCCAGTTCAGCCGCTTCGAGTGGGACGACGACAGCCGCCGCGCTTTTCTGGAGCTGATGGCGCCCGGCGCGCAGCCGCACGTGTTCGGGCGCAGTTACGCCGGCGCGTTCCGGCGCGCGCGCGAGAACGCTTCGGCGGTGGCGATGGCGCTGGAGGCCTCCGCGCCGTTGCAGACCGCGTTTCCGGACACCGATCTGGGCAGCCAGTTGCGGATGGTGGCGCGGCTGATCAAGGTGCGCGAGGTGCTGGGCTTGAAGCGGCAGGTGTTTTTCGTGTCGATGGGCGGATTCGACCACCACGACAGTCTGCTCGGCGATCAGCCCGGCTTGCTGGCGCGGCTGTCGCAGGCGATGACCGCGTTCCACGCGGCCACCGGCGAGCTCGGCGTGGCCGACAAGGTCACCGCGTTCACCGCCTCGGATTTCGGCCGCACCTTGTCCTCCAACGGCGACGGCTCAGATCACGGCTGGGGCGGGCATCACTTCATCGTCGGCGGCGCGGTGCGCGGCGGGCGATTCTTCGGCACCATGCCGACCCTGATCAACGGCGGCGCCGACGACGCCGGCTGGGGCCAGATCATTCCGACCACCTCGGTAGACCAGTACGGGGCGACCTTGGCCCGGTGGTTCGGAGTGGGCGACAGTGAGCTGGATCTGATCTTCCCGAACTTGGGCAACTTCAACTCGCGCGATCTTGGATTCATGGCCTAGCCGGTCCGGCGCGCGCGCAGTCGCGCGCCGCGGATCTTTTCGGGTGCAAACGCTGGTAAGAGCGCGCTCCGCTTTGCTGCGGCGGAGCCGGGTATTCGCAGGCCAGGGCCGTCAGCGATTTCGTTGCGGTCCATCATCCCGACGAAAGAGGAAATCCGCCGACTTCAAGCGTTCTCGCGCGAACGGCCCTGGATTCCCGCTTTCGCGGGAATGACGGGCTGTAGGCAAGGGCGCGACGATGTTGGAGGCGGCCAGGATCGCGACGTGGCTGTCAGACGCGCGACGAAAAGGCGGCCAGGGTGCGATGAAGGCCGATGGCGAGATAAGGGGGTAAGAGCGAGGCAGGAGGGAGATAAGCGGGAGTTGTGCAGCCTTCGCGACGCGACCCTCCACCGCTTTCGCGATTCCCCATCACGCTTTCAACGAATCCCCAATCCCCAATCCCCGCCTCACAACGGCCGATACATCACGAACACATCCACCAGCCCCAGGCTGGCATGGCGGAACGCGCCGGGCACGCGGCCGACGATCTCGAAGCCGTGCTTGAGCCACAGATTGACCGCGGCGGCGTTGCTGCTGACCACGTAGTTGAACTGCATCGCGGCGAAGCCGGCCTGGCTGGCCTGGGCCAGCGAGTGCGCGCACAGGGCGGCGCCGATGCCCTGGCCCCAATAGCGTTCGGCGACCATGTAGCTGGCGTTGGCGATGTGGTCGCCGCGGCCGGCGTAGTTGGGGCCGAGCTTGTAGCAACCCAGCACCTCGCCGTCGTCGCCCTCGGCGACGAAGCTGCGGTAGGGCGGGCTGGTCCACATCTCCCGCGCCCGCTCCATCGACAGTTCGGCGGGGTAGTTGTAGCTCTCGCCGCGGGCCAGCACCTCGCGGAAGATCGGCCAGACGCGTTCGAATTCGTCCGGGCCGATTTCGCGGATGTTGAAGTCGCGATCCATGCGCAGGTCTCCGGATGCGGGTCAGGCGGCGCCGGCGTCCTGGTCGGTGACCACCCGGCCGCGCAGCGAGTTGGACATGGCCTCGGTGATCAGCACGTCGACGAACCGGCCGATCAGCCGCGGCGGGGCGGGGAAGTTCACCGAGCGCATGTTCTCGGTCTTGCCGGTGAGCTCGTTGGGGTTCTTGCGCGAGGGGCCTTCGACCAGCACCGTCTGCACGCTGCCGACCATGGCCTGGGAAATCTTCGCCGCATTGGCGTTGATCGCCGCCTGCAGGCGCGACAGGCGCGCGTGCTTCTCCTCGCTGGAGACGGTGTCTTCCAGGTCCGCGGCCGGGGTGCCCGGGCGGCGCGAATAGATGAACGAGAACGACTGGTCGAAGCCGACGTCCTCGATCAGCTTCATGGTCTTCTCGAAGTCGGCCTCGGTCTCGCCGGGGAAGCCGACGATGAAGTCCGAGGAGATCGAGATGTTCGGGCGCACCGCGCGCAGCTTGCGGATCTTCTGCTTGAACTCCAGCGCGGTGTAGCCGCGCTTCATCGCCGCCAGGATGCGGTCGCTGCCGGCCTGCACCGGCAGGTGCAGGTAGTCGGCCAGCTGCGGCACGTCGCGGTAGGCCTCGACCAGCGAGTCGCTGAACTCCAGCGGGTGCGAGGTGGTGAAGCGGATCCGGTCGATGCCGTCGATCTGGGCGATGGTGCGGATCAGCAGGCCGAGATCGGCGACCTCCGCCGAGGCGGCGCCGTCCTCGCCGGCCATCGGCCCGCGGTAGGCGTTGACGTTCTGGCCGAGCAGGTTGATCTCGCGCACGCCCTGGCCGGCGAGCTGGGCGACTTCGACCAGCACGTCCTCGAACGGCCGGCTGACTTCCTCGCCGCGGGTATAGGGCACCACGCAGAACGAGCAGTACTTGCTGCAGCCTTCCATGATCGAGACGAAGGCGCTGGGGCCTTCGGCGCGCGGCTCGGGCAGGCGGTCGAACTTCTCGATCTCCGGGAAGCTGATGTCGACCTGGGGCAGGCCGGTCTCGCGCTTGGCGCGGATCAGCTCGGGCAGGCGGTGCAGGGTCTGCGGGCCGAACACCAGATCCACGTGCGGAGCGCGCTTGACGATCGCCGCGCCCTCCTGCGAGGCGACGCAGCCGCCGACGCCGATGATGACCGGGCGCCCGCCCTGCTTGAGCTGCTTCCAGCGGCCGAGCTGGCTGAACACCTTCTCCTGGGCCTTCTCGCGGATCGAGCAGGTGTTGATCAGGATGACGTCGGCCTCGGCGGCGTCCTGGGTGAGCTCCAGGCCTTCGCTGGCGGCGAGCACGTCGGCCATCTTGGCCGAGTCGTACTCGTTCATCTGGCAGCCGTGGGTCTCGATGAACAGTTTCTTGGCGCCGGGCGTGGACGGCCGGGCGGCGCCCGCGGCGGGCGCCGTGGGCAGGGGGTGCAGGTCGGTCATGGTTCGGTCCGGGGAGGGCGGCGGTTAATCCGCGCCGGAAGGGGGCGACAGTGTAGCCGCAACCGGGGCCCGGCGGGCCCTGTCCGCGCCGCCGGTCACGTTTCAGTATCAAAGACTTGGCAGTGAGGGCGCGGCAGAGGACACTCGCCGCCATGAGGGGGAGCTCACTACTGTTGGGGATGGCTTGCCTGCTGGCCGTGGCGCCGGCCGTGGCCGGTACCGTCTGGCGCTGCGAGAACGCCGCCGGCGAGCGCAGCTACGTCAGCAAGAAGCCCAAGGGCCAGACCTGCGTGGTCGCCAGCCAATACACCAGCCGCGCCAGCCGGCCGCGCAACCCGGCCCCGGCGCCGTACGCGCCGCCGCCGGCCGCCAGCGTCGCTGCGCTCGGCGCGCCGGCCACGGTCAACAACAACCCGCCGGCGACCTACAGCGGGGCCGCGGCGATGATGACCGCGGCCGGGCTCAAGACCGCCGCGCCGGCCGCCGCCGCCGCGACCGCAGGCGCTGCCAACGCGATCGCGCCGGTGACGCCGCCGCCGGCGCCGGCCGCGCCGCAGGCGCCGCCGACCCGGTTGGTGCAAGGCCAGGTCTACTCCTATATCCAGGACGGCGTGCGCCACTACACCAGCAAGCGGCCGAAGGGGCTGGCCAGCGCCACCGCGGTGCGCACCATCCGCTATTCCTTCATCGAGACCTGCTTCGCCTGCGCGGCCCGGCCGGGGGTCAACTTCGGCACCCTGCGCCTGAACACCGAGGCCTACTCGAACGAGATCGCCGCCGCGGCGCGCCAGCACGGGGTCGAAGAGGCGATCGTGCGCGCCATCATCCACGCCGAGTCGGCCTATAACCCGAACGCGATGTCGCGGGTCGGCGCGCAGGGGCTGATGCAGTTGATGCCGGCCACCGCGCGCCGCTTCGGAGTCGCCAATGCCTTCGACGCCGGCCAGAACATCCAGGGCGGCGTGCAGTACCTGGCGTGGTTGCTGAAGCGCTTCAACGGCAACCTGACCCTGGCCGCGGCCGGCTACAACGCCGGCGAGGGCGCGGTCGACAAGTACAAGGGCGTGCCCCCGTACAGCGAGACCCAGCGCTACGTGCAGCGGGTCGGCGTGCTGGCCGAGCGTTATCGCGCCGCGGCGACCCTGGCGCGTTGAGCCCGTCCGGCGCCGGGGAGGCGCCGCGGCGGTAGCCTGGAAAGAGTCGTTTTTCGCTTGTTTTACCGCGTTTCCTGTCGCGGTCGCGGCGTCCGTCGGGCGTCGCCCAGGCAGGGCGCGGACGCGCGGGTGCGGGCGGTCCGGTTTTTTGCAATAGGGCCGATTGTCGCGCCCTTAACGGTTCCGCTACACTTCCCTGTCTTTTGAGCCGCCAGCCTTCCGCCAGTGGTACAAGTAGTCGCTCCTGGTGCAGGTCTTCGCGGCGTAACTTCGAACTGCAGCTTTGCGGAGTGCCGGATGGCCAACCAAGGGGTCCACGATCCTATCAACACGGGCCGCCGTCGGTTCCTGACGGCGACCACGGCAGTGGTCGGCGCGGTCGGGGCCGGCTTTGCGGCGGTGCCTTTCATCAAGTCCTGGAATCCGAGCGCGCGCGCCAAGCTCGCGGGCGCTCCGGTGACGGCCGACATCAGCGCCCTGGCCGAGGGCCAGCGGCTGATCCTTGAGTGGCGCGGCCAGCCGATCTGGATCGTCAAGCGCTCCAAGGCGATCCTCGACGCGTTGCCGACCCTGGATCCGCACCTGCGCGATCCCAAGTCGGACAACAAGGACCAGCAGCCCGACTACATCAAGGGCGAGCTGCGTTCGATCAAGCCGGACATCTCGGTCCTGGTCGGCCTGTGCACCCACCTGGGCTGTTCGCCGGAAATGAAGGCCGAGATCCGCCCCGAACCGTTCGATCCGGAATGGAAGGGCGGCTACTTCTGCCCCTGCCACAAGTCGCGCTTCGACATGGCCGGGCGCGTGTTCCAGGGCGTGCCGGCGCCGATCAACCTGCTGGTGCCGCCGCATCACTACGAGAACGACACCACGATCGTGATCGGCGTTGACCCGAAGGGAGCGGCGTAAGCCATGGCCAACATCCTCACCCGCACCGCCAACAACGTGTTCGACTGGGTCACCGCCCGCGCGCCCGGCATGATGCCGGTCTACCGCAAGCACATGACCGAGTACTACGCGCCGAAGAATTTCAATCTTTGGTACTACTTCGGCTCGCTCGCCCTGCTGGTGCTGGTCAACCAGATCGTCACCGGCATCTTCCTGACGATGCACTTCAAGCCGAGCGCGACCGAGGCCTTCGCTTCGGTCGAGTACATCATGCGCGACGTGGAATGGGGCTGGCTGATCCGGTACATGCATTCCACCGGCGCCTCGCTGTTCTTCATCGTCGTCTACCTGCACATGTTCCGCGGCCTGATGTACGGCTCGTACCAGAAGCCGCGC
The DNA here is from genome assembly GCF_000336385.2 of Lysobacter antibioticus HS124. GTDB lineage: Bacteria > Pseudomonadota > Gammaproteobacteria > Xanthomonadales > Xanthomonadaceae > Lysobacter > Lysobacter firmicutimachus. The sequence goes on from NZ_HG424513.1 coordinate 12,517, forward strand.
GAGCTGGTGTGGATCCTGGGCATGTTCATCTATCTGGTGCTGATGGCCGAAGCCTTCATGGGCTACGTGCTGCCGTGGGGCCAGATGTCGTTCTGGGGCGCCAAGGTCATCATCTCGCTGTTCGGCGCGATCCCGGTGATCGGCAACGGCCTGACCGAGTGGATCATGGGCGACTACCTGCCCGGCGACGCCACCCTCAACCGCTTCTTCGCCCTGCACGTGATCGCGCTGCCGCTGGTGCTGCTGCTGCTGGTCGTGCTGCACCTGGGCGCGCTGCACGAGGTCGGCTCCAACAATCCCGACGGCGTCGACATCAAGTACGGCCCGAAGGGCAACCGCTGGGACGCGAACAAGCCGGCCGACGGCATTCCGTTCCACCCGTACTACACGGTCAAGGACCTGGTCGGGGTCGGCTTCTTCCTGATCATCGCCGCCTTCATCATCTTCTTCGCCCCGGCCTTCGGCGGCTGGTTCCTCGAGCACGACAACTTCACCGAGGCCAACCGCCTGGTGACGCCGGAGCACATCAAGCCGGTGTGGTACTACACGCCGTACTACGCGATGCTGCGCGTGATCCCGGACAAGCTCGGCGGCGTGATCGTGATGTTCGCGGCGATCGCGATCCTGTTCCTGGTGCCGTGGCTGGACCGCAGCAAGGTCAAGTCGCACCGCTACCGCGGCTGGATCACCAAGCTGATGCTCGCCGTGCTGGCGGTGTGCTTCCTGTGGCTGGGCAAGATCGGCGCCGGCCCCGGCACCGATCCGGTCGAGACCATCATCGGCCGCGTGCTGACCTTCCTGTACTTCGTTTTCTTCATCACCATGCCGCTGTGGACCAAGCTGGACAAGACCAAGCCGGTGCCGGAACGGGTGACGATGCATGACTAACCACGCTATGCAGGTCCCTCTGCAAGAGCCCGCACGCCCGCGTGCGGACTTTCCGAATAGCCAGCCCTTCAAGAAGAACCGCATCGTGAAGAAGCTCGCCACCTTCGCCGCCGGCCTGCTCGTGTCGGCCACCGCCTTCGCCTCCGGCGGCGGCGACCTGATGCAGTCGGGCACCGACCTCAGCGACCGCGCCTCGCTGCAGCGCGGCGCCCAGCTGTACATGAACTACTGCTCCGGCTGCCATTCGCTGAAGTACCTGCGCTATTCGCGCATGGCCGAGGATCTGGGCCTGAGCGAAGAGGAGGTCATGAAGAACCTCAACTTCACCGGCGCCAAGTTCGGCGAGCACATCCAGGTCAACCTGACCGAGGCGCACGCCAACCAGTGGTTCGGCAAGATGCCGCCGGACCTGAGCCTGATCACCCGCGTGCGCGGCAGCGATTGGGTCTACACCTACCTGAATTCGTTCTACCTCGACGAGTCGCGGCCGCTGGGCTGGAACAACAAGCTGTTCCCGAACGCCTCGATGCCGAACCCGCTGTGGGAGCTGCAAGGGCTGCAGCACGCCGAGTTCGGCGAACCCGACAAGACCACCGGCGAACGTCCGGTGCATGCGCTCAAGGTCGTTCAGCCCGGCTCGCTCGACGAGCAGGGCTTCAAGACCGCGGTGCGCGACATCACCACATTCCTCGAGTACGCCGGCGAACCGGCCGCGCTCAAGCGCCAGAGCATCGGCGTTTGGGTGATCCTGTTCCTGGCGTTGTTCACCTTCATCGCGTATCTGTTGAAGACCGAGTACTGGCGCGACGTGGAACACTGATCCCAGTCCAGCGAGAAGCCCGGGCCGCAAGGCGCGGGCTTTTCCGTTTGCGGGGGGCGGCCGGGGAGCCGCCGGTCCGGAGGCGGACGAGGGCGGAACGAAGCGCGGACTCGAGGCCGTGACGACCTTCCACAGCGGGTGGAGGGCGTCTTGCGACTGGCGGATTCCGGTCGCTGGAGAGGTCGATGATGGCGGCGAGCCCCCGTATGCGTAATGCCCTGACTCTGTTTTCGTCCACCGATTGCGTCCTGTGCCATCGCGTCCGCCTGGTGCTGGCGGCCAAGGGCGTGAACTACGACCTGATACCGGTCGACCCGCAGAATCCGCCGGAAGACCTCGTCGACCTCAATCCCTATCACTCGGTGCCGACCCTGGTCGAGCGCGACCTGGTCCTGTACGCGGCCAGCGTGGTCAGCGAATACCTGGACGAGCGCTATCCGCACCCGCCGCTGATGCCGGTCGACCCGCTGTCCCGCGCCCGCCTGCGCCTGGCCATGCTGCGCCTGGAGCACGACTGGGTGCCGCAGGTGCAGGCGATTCAGATGGGCAACAAAGTCCAGGCCGAGGCCGCGCGCAAGCGGCTCAAGGAACTGCTGACCGCCTCGGTGCCGCTGTTCAAGGCCAGCAAGTTCTTCCTCAACCCCGAGATGAGCCTGGCCGATTGCGCCATGGCGCCGATCATCTGGCGCCTGCCTTCTCTGGACGTGGCCCTGCCGAAGGACGGCAAGGCGATCGAGGACTACGGCAACCGGATCTTCCGCAGCCCCGGGTTCAGCCGCAGTCTGACCGACCAGGAACGGCGCTTGCGCGATCTGCCGACCTGAGTTTCAGCGCCACGGCGTGGGCGCGCCGAGGTGCCGGATCCGGGGCTTCGGCGCGGACGCCTCGTCGCGCATGCCGGCATGGGGCTAAAATGCCGGCATGACCGAAAGCAGCTCGACGATGACCAGCCACCGCCCCTACCTGCTGCGGGCGCTGTACGAGTGGATCGCCGACAACGGCATGACCCCGCATCTGCTGGTCGATGCGACCCGCCCGGCGGTGCAGGTGCCCAGCCACGCGGTCAAGGACGGCAAGATCGTCCTCAACGTCGCCGCGCGCGCGGTCTCGCACCTGGAAATGGGCAACGACGTGATCCGTTTCAGCGCCCGCTTCGGCGGCGTCAGCCATCCGGTATCGGTACCGGTCGGCGCGGTGCTGGCGATCTACGCCCGCGAAACCGGGCAGGGCATGGCCCTGCCGGAAGACGTCGGCATGGAAGAGGCGGGCCTGGAGGACGAGGCCGGCGAAACCGCGACCCCGCCCCTGACCGCGGTCCCCAACGACCCCAACGACGGCGGCGACGACGACGGCCCGCAGACCCCCACGCCGCGCCGCGGCGGACACCTGCGCATCGTCAAGTAAGCGGCCGCGCACCTTGCGCATGGGGTAGGAGCGGCGCAAGCCGCGACCGCCATGCCCCCGTTCTCGCGTCGCCGTCTTCAGCCGCTGTCGTAGGAGCGGCGTGAGCCGCGACCACCGAAGCGCTGAACGATGCTCGCCTGCGTCAAGAATTGCGCCGATCGGCATGAGCGCGCACAGCCCTCGCATGGCCGGACTTCGGGCAACCGCGCTGGCGTACGTCGCTGCGGTTGTCGCGGCTCACGCCGCTCCTACAGGTGGCTGGCGCTCAGTGCAGCGACGCCGGTTCGCGCGCGACCGGTCCGCTGAACGCGACCAGGCGGCCGTCGCGCAGCACCAGGCGGCCGACGTGGCGGTCTTCGCCGTCGATCGAATAGTCGAAACGGAAGGTGCGCTCGAAGCCGAGCCAGCCGCTTTCGCGCCGGATCAGGCGCAGGCCGACGGCGTGCACGCTCTGGTCCAGCCATTGCACGCCAGCGGCGCGGCAGGCGTCGCGGCCGACCGCCTCGGCGCGCTCCGCGGCGGCGCGGCCGGCGCTCCAGAAAGCGAAGGCGGCGGCGCCGAAGATCATCAGCAGGATCAGGGTAGGCATGATGGCGCAGTGGTGGCGGCGGCGAAGGGCAAAGCCAAGGGGCTCAGGCCGGCGGCGGACCGAGTTTCAGCGAAAGGTCGATCGCGCGCACATGCTTGGTCAGGCCGCCGATCGAAATGCAGTCGACCCCGTCCTCGGCGATCGCGCGCAGGCCTTCCAGGTCCACGCCGCCGGAGACTTCCAGCGGGATCCGCCCGCCATAGGGCTCGGCGCGGGCGATGCGCACGGCTTCGCGCCGGGTCGCGGCGTCGAAGTCGTCGATCAAGATCCGGTCGCAGCCCTGGTCCAGGGCTTCGCGCAGCTGCGCCAGAGTCTCGACCTCGACGATCAGCGGCAGCTGCGGATAACGGTCGCGCGCGCCGTGGATCGCCGCGGTCAGCGAGCCGGCCGCGCGGACGTGGTTTTCCTTGAGCATGACGGCGTCGTACAGGCCGATGCGGTGGTTGACTCCGCCGCCGACCCGGACCGCGTACTTCTGCGCCAGGCGCAGGCCGGGCAGGGTTTTGCGGGTGTCGAGGATGCGAGTGCCGGTGCCGCGCACCGCCTCGACGTAGCGGGCGGTGACCGTGGCGGTGCCGGACAGGGTCTGGAGGAAGTTCAGCGAGGCGCGCTCGGCGCTGACCAGGGCGCGGGCGCGGCCCTGCAGGGTCGCCAGCACCGTGCCCTTGGCGACCCGGTCGCCCTCGGCCACGCGCCAGTCGATCACGACCTCGGGGTCGAGCGCGCGGTGGCAGGCGTCGAACCAGGGCCGGCCGCAGACCACCGCGTCTTCCTTGCACAGCAGGTAGGCGCTGTCGGCGGCGTCGGGCAGCAGCGAGGCGGTGACGTCGCCCGGGCCGAGGTCCTCGGCCAGGGCGTCGGCGACGTCGGCCTCGATCTCGCCCGCCGGCGGCGGGGTCAGGTCGCGCTCGGGCGCGTTCATGCGGCCGGCAGGCCGTCGATCTGGGCCGCGGCGATGGCGTTCTCCGCGTCCAGCAGCGGGATGCCGTCGTCGACGATGTAGACGATCTTGCGGTCGCGGGTGACCAGGGCCTCGCGCAGGGTCTGGGACTGGGCGTCGCCGCTGCCGCGGACCACCGCGCCGGCGGCGATCGCCGCGTTCAACGCCTGCAGGCCGCGGCTGTCCAGGGGCAGCAGGGGCTGGCGGGTGGTGGGGCAAACGAGCAGGTCGAGCAATTTGCGATCCATACGGTGCGATGCCGGTACGACGGGACAGGGCGTTAGAATACGTCTTTGCGCCAAGGCACGTCCCATGTCCCCAGCCCAGAGTTCCGCCCCCTCGTCCGCTCCGCCGCCGCTGGTCGGCATCGTCATGGGCTCGCGCTCGGACTGGGAGACCATGCAGCACGCCGCCGCCAAGCTGGAGGCGCTCGGCGTCCCGCACGAGGTCCGGGTGGTCTCGGCCCATCGCACTCCGGACGTGTTGTTCGACTACGCCGACACCGCCGCCGCGCGCGGCCTGCGCGCGATCATCGCCGGCGCTGGCGGCGCCGCCCACCTGCCGGGCATGCTCGCGGCCAAGACCGCGGTGCCGGTGCTCGGCGTGCCGGTGCAGTCCAAGGCGCTCAACGGCATGGACTCGCTGCTGTCGATCGTGCAGATGCCGGCCGGCATTCCGGTGGCGACCTTCGCCATCGGCAACGCCGGCGCGGCCAACGCCGGCCTGTTCGCGGCCGCCTTGCTGGCCGCCGAGTATCCGGCGATCGGCGCGGCGCTGAGCGCGTTCCGCGCTCGCCAGACCGACGACGTGCTGGCCAACGACGACCCGCGCCGATGACCACCGTCGGCATCCTCGGGGGCGGGCAACTGGCCCGCATGCTGGCCCTGTCGGGCGCGCCGCTGGGCCTGCGTTTCCTGGTCCTGGACAACACCGCCGACGCCTGCGCCGGCCAGTTCGCGCCGATGGTGGTGGGCGACTACACCGACCAGCCGGCGCTGGACGAGTTCGCGTCCAAGATCGATGTGGCGACCTTCGATTTCGAGAACGTCCCGGCCGAATCGGCGCATTGGCTGGCCGAGCGCCGGCCGGTGTTCCCGAGCCCGCGCGCGCTGGCCGTGGCCCAGGACCGCCTGGCCGAAAAAACCCTGTTCCGCGAACTCGGCATTCCGGTGCCGGACTTCGCCCCGATCGACACCCGCGAGCAGCTCGCCGCGGCGGTGGAGCGGATCGGCACGCCCTGCATCCTCAAGACCCGCCGCCTGGGCTACGACGGCAAGGGCCAGTTCCGGATCAAGGCTCCGGCCGACCTGGACGCCGCCTGGGACGCGTTGGGCGCGCAAGCCGACAAGGTCGGTTTGATACTGGAAGGCTTCGTGCGCTTCGAGCGCGAGCTGTCGGTGGTCGCGGTGCGCGGCCGCGACGGCGAATTCCGCGCCTGGCCGATCACCGAGAACTGGCACGTCGACGGCGTGCTGTCGGCCAGCCTGGCGCCGGCGCGGGTCGACGACGAACTGGCCGCGACCGCGATCGCCCACGCCCGCAAGCTGGCGCAGGCGCTGGACTACGTCGGCGTGTTCGCGTTGGAGCTGTTCTGCCGCGACGGCGTGCTGCTGGCCAACGAACTCGCCCCGCGCGTGCACAACTCCGGCCACTGGACCATCGAAGGCAGCGAGACCTCGCAGTTCCAGAACCATCTGCGCGCGGTGCTGGGGCTGCCGCTGGGCGACACCCGCATGCTCGGCCACGCCTGCATGCTCAACTGGATCGGCGCGATGCCCGAGGCCGCGCCGGTGCTGGCCGAAGCCGGCGGGCACTGGCACGACTACGGCAAGTCCGCGCGCGACGGGCGCAAGGTCGGCCACGCCACCTTGCGCGCCGACGACCCGGCCGAACTGGCCGCGGCGCTGCGCCGGGTCGGTGTCGCGCTCGGTCGCCAGGCGCAGGTCGAGCCGGTGATTCTTGCCTTGGCCTGAGGCCAAGGCGGGATTAGGGATTGGGGATTGGTCAGAGCGGTGCTGCGCACTCGTGCGCCAGGCACCGTTAAACGCGCTTTTGCTTCGACGATTTCCTAATCCCTAATCCCCATTCCCAGCCCCCCGCAACTTGGCCTCGAGCAGGGGCGTGGCGCGGATCGACTTGGCTTCGGAATAGGCGCGCGCTGCGCCGGCGGTGTCGCCTTGCGCCTTCAGCACATCGCCTTGCAGCGACAAGCCTTCGCGTCGGGTCGCCGGGATCGACTGCAGCTTGACCGACAACTCGCGCACTGCCGGCGTGGCGGCGACGGCGGGTGCGGTCACGGCCGGCGCGACGACCACCGGGTCGCGCCGCGATTCGGAAGGCGGAGCGGTGTCGGGCCGCGGCGCGGTGCCGGCCGGGCGTTCGCGCGGCTGCAGCTGCGGCTGTAGTTTCGGCGCCACCGGCACGTCGTCGCGGCCGGACTGGGCCGAGATCTGCGCGGCGACCTGCTTGACCGCGATCGACTTGGCCGTGCCCGGGTAGCGTTGCTCGACTGTGTGCAGGGCGGCCACCGAAGAATCCAGCATGCCCAGTTCGGACAGGGTGTCGGCGGCGGCGACCCAGCGCGCGCCGGCCGGCAGGTCCGGGCGTTCGGCGGCGATCGAGGCCTGCGCGGCCTCGGCCACGGCCTGCCACTTGGCCTGATCGGGCAGGTCCTGGAAGGCGACGCCGCCATCGGCCGATTCGATCCGGGCATTGATCGCCTCGGCGGTGGCTTCCAGCCGCTGCGTCTTGGCCGTCTGCGCCGCGGCCAGGTCCGGGATCCGCACCACCACCGTGCGTTCGGGCAGCGAAGCCAGCTGCAGGGTGAAGCGGTACTCCGCCTGCGGCACGCCGTAGACGAACAGGCGCAGGTCCTCGCGACCTCCGGCCGGAATCAATTTGGGCGTGGTTTCCGGCGAGATCCACAGCTTGGAATTCTGCGGCAGGGCGATGCGATAGCTTTGGCTGGTCGCGCTTTTGTTGATCAGGCCGGCGTGGTTGAGGTCGTCGGCGCGCTGCAGCACGTAGCTCCAGCCGTCGGCCTCGGGCACGAAATCGGGCGTGTCCCAGGCCGAGGCCTCCAGTCGCGGCAGCGCATAGCGGCGCAAGGCGTTCACCAGTTTGACCACCGACTCGTGCTCCTGTCGGTCGGGTTTGACGATGCTGATGTGGTCGGCGCCGGCGATGCCGGGTGGGGCTTCGTCGCAGAAGCGGGTGGCGCTGGTCCATTTCACGATCATCTGGCCGTGGGTGGTCACGGTTTCGTAGGCGCAGATCACTTTCGGCGCCCGGCCGGCGGCCTTCAGCCCGGTCCAGTCGTCGCTGAGCTGCTTGAGGTAGTCGTTGCCGTCGGCCGGCAGCATCTGCCGGATCGCGTTGTTCTGGACCACGTATTTGGCGATGCGGGTGATGTCCGAGCCTTCCTGGGGCGTGGCGTAGAACATCAGCAGCGGCACCTTGGCGCTGAGCTCCGGATGCGAGATCAGCTCGCGCATCGCCACCAGCCCGCCCATGCTGTGGGCGACGAACACCACCGTGTCGTAGTCGGTCACGCCGTGGTACTGCAGGTACTCGTGCAGCTTGAGCGAGGCCTCGCGGATGTCCTGCGAGCCCTGGCCGAACATGCGCGAGGTGAAACCGAACGCGTAGGTGTCGACTTTGTCGCCGACCCCGGGCGCGCTGCCGAGCAAGTCGAAGAAGCGCGCGCCGTTGGCGTGGGTCCAGGTGCCGAGGGTATCGCCGAAGATGCCGTGGACGAACACCACCGCGATCTTGGCGTGCGGTTGGGCTTGGCGGATCCAGCGCGGATCGGTGGTGTTGGCCGGCGCTTCGGCGGCCTGGGTCTGCCCGTCGGGGCCGGGCGCGGGTTCGGGGCCGGGGCAGCCGGCCAGTCCCAGGGCCAGCGCCGCGGCCGGGCCGGCGGCGAAGCCGTGGTGCGCCAGCGACAGCGCGGCGGTCCGGACCCTGCGGCCGATGCAGCTCGTGCGGCCGATGCTGTTCATACGTCCGGGCTCCTGCGGCGGCGATGCGTGCATATCCAGCAACGCAACGGCGGCGCGGAACCGGTCTGGCGGCGGGTGGGCGCTAAAAAAAAAGACGGCCGGGTCGCCCCGGCCGTCCCGATGCTGCGGACCGCGCGCGCTTACTTCAGGTTGGCGGCGACGAAGTCCCAGTTGACCAGGTTCCAGAACGCCTCGACGTACTTCGGGCGGGCGTTGCGGTAGTCGATGTAGTAGGCGTGTTCCCACACGTCGCAGGTCAGCAGGGCGGTGTCTTCGCCGGTCAGCGGGGTGGCCGCGTTCGGGGTGCTGACCAGGCCCAGCGAGCCGTCCGGACGCTGCACCAGCCAGGCCCAGCCGGAACCGAAGGTGCCGATGGCGGTCTTGGTGAATTCTTCCTTGAACTTGGCGAAATCGCCGAAGGCTTTGTTGATCAGCTCGGCCAGCTTGCCGGTCGGCTCGCCGCCGCCCTTGGGCGAGAGGCAGTTCCAGTAGAAGGTGTGGTTCCAGATCTGGGCGGCGTTGTTGAACATGCCGCCCTGCGACTTCTTGATGATCTCTTCCAGCGACAGCGAGGCGAACTCGGTGCCTTCGATCATCTTGTTGAGATTGTCGACGTAGGCCTTGTGGTGCTTGCCGTAGTGGAAGTCGATGGTCTCGGCCGAGATGGTGGGTTCCAGCGCGGTGCGGTCGTAGGGCAGGGCAGGCAATTCGATGGCCATTGGCGGGCTCCAAGAGTCGAGGGGGCTGGCTAGCGGGGGGCGCCGCGGCCGGCGTTCCGGTCCCGGGACAATGGAGTTCCCGGACGGCCGCCTGTGCGACGCCTTGAAGGCTTACAATTCATATTCTATCCCCACGCCGGGTTGCCGAACCGTCAAAGTCGGCAACCCGCCCTCGCAGGAGCAGTACCCATGTCCGTGATGGAACGGATCCAGGCCGAAGTCGAAGCCCATCCGATCGTGTTGTTCATGAAGGGCACCGCGCAGTTCCCGATGTGCGGCTTCTCCAGCCGCGCCGTGCAGGCGCTCAAGGCCGCGGGCGCGACCTCGCTGCACACGGTCAATGTGCTCGAGGATCCGGAGATCCGCGCCAATCTGCCGCGCTACTCCAACTGGCCGACCTTCCCGCAATTGTTCATCCACGGCGAACTGATCGGCGGTTGCGACATCACCCTGGAGCTGTACGAGTCGGGCGAACTGGCGCGAATGATCAGCGAGACCCAGTCGCAGTGAGTTCCAGCGCTGCCAGCTCCGCGCCGGCGCCGGCCCTCGCCGGGCGGGTCGTGCTCGTCACCGGGGCCGCCGGCGGTCTCGGCGCGGCCGCATCGGCCGCCTGCGCGCAGGCCGGCGCGACCGTGGTCCTGCTCGGCCGCAAGCCGGCCAAGTTGAACCGCGTCTACGACGCCCTGGCCAAGCTCGGCCCCGAGCCGCTGCTGTATCCGCTGGACCTGGAAGGCACGCAGCCGGACGACTATGCCGAGATGGCGGCGCGGATCGAAGCCGAACTCGGCCGGCTGGACGGCGTGCTGCACTGCGCCGCCGACTTCGCCGGCCTGACGCCCTTGATGCAGACCGACCCGGCCGCGTTCGCGCGCGCCGTACACGTGAACCTGACCGCGCCCTGGTGGCTGTCGCAGGCCTGCTTGCCGCTGCTGGCGCGGGCCGAGGATGCGGCGCTGGTGTTCGCCGTCGACGACCCGCAGCGGGTCGGCCAGGCCTATTGGGGCGGCTACGGCGCCGCCCAGCACGGATTGGCGGCGCTGGTCGGCATGCTCCATGCCGAACTCGGCAACTCCCCGGTGCGCGTGTCCGGCCTGCGTCCCGGGCCGATGCGCACGCCGTTGCGCGCCCGCGCCTACGTGGAAGAGAGCGACCGCGCCGCGCGCGAGCCGGCGGCCTACGCGGCCGCGGCGGTGACCCTGCTGTCGCCGGCCGGCGCCGCGCACCGCGGCCGGATCTGGACGCCGACGCCATGACCGTCGCCTCGGCCGCGCTGCTGCTTTTCATCATCCTCGACCCGCTGGGCAACATCCCGGTGTTCCTCAGCCTGCTGCGCGGGCTGCCGCCCAAGCGCCAGCGCATCGTCCTGGCGCGCGAGCTGCTGATCGCGCTGGCCGTGCTGATGATGTTCCTGTGGGGCGGCAAGTACGCGCTGGAGCTGATGCACCTGCGCCAGGAGTCGGTGTCGATCGCTGGCGGCATCGTCCTGTTCCTGATCGGCATCCGCATGATCTTCCCGCCGCCGGAAGGGCTGATGGGCGAACTGCCCGACGGCGAGCCCTTCATCGTGCCGATGGCGATTCCGCTGGTGGCCGGCCCCTCGGGCATGGCCGCGGTGATGCTGATGGGCAGCAACGACCCCTCGCGCCTGGGCGACTGGAGCCTGGCGCTGATGATCGCCTGGGGCGCGACCGCGGCGATCCTGTTCTCGGCCACCTTGCTGTACAAGCTGCTGGGCCGCCGCGCCCTGATCGCGATCGAACGCCTGATGGGCATGCTGCTGGTGGCGATCTCGGTGCAGATGTTCCTCGACGGGCTCGGCACCTATCTGCAGATCTCGCCGCCCTGAGGCGGCGGGGCGGATGCGCGGGCGAGGCCCGGCAGTGCGCGCGATTCGGTGGCTCTCTCGGCCCATTCCAACGTGGCGCGCTGACCGCTCCCGGCCGCTGGGCGGCTCCAGGGGGCGGTCCGCGGCGCGGTGCTAAGTCCCCGCCGCGACTGGTTTCTTTGCCCGGATTTGCGGTTTTTCCCCGAACTTTGCGGCACTTGCCGGTTCAGCTTTGACCGCGGTCACCGTGTGACAAGGCATGAACTGCGTCACGTCCCTGTCACACTCCCCTCCTAGCCTGTTAAACTGCTGTTAACCCGACGGCGACGTACTGTGCCGCCGCCCGGGTAGGGGCTAGCCAGAAGAACCTCAGGGCCCGGCCTGCGGCGCAAAGCCGCGCCGGCCCGAAACTCCGCCACGCATTCCACGTACCGAGGCCATAGTAATGACCCATCGCAACCGCGTCCGCACGTCCAAGCTCACGCTTGGTCTGCTCGCCGTCCTCGCCACTGCGCCGGTATTCGCGCAGAGCACCTCCGCCGGCATCGCCGGTCGCGTCCTCGGTGCCGACGGCCAGCCCGTCACCGGCGCCGAAGTGACCATCACCCACACCGAGTCGGGCACGGTCAGCCGCGCCGTCACCGGTGCCGACGGTCGCTACAACGCACGCGGTCTGCGCGTCGGCGGTCCGTACACGGTCGTCATCAACAAGGAAGGCGCGGGCACTGCGAGCCAGGACGGCGTCTACCTCAACCTCGACAAGGTCAACGAAGTCGACGTCGCGCTGAACAATTCGGTCACCACCCTCGACGCCGTGCAGGCGATCGCCGCGGGCGGTTCGGAAGTGTTCTCCTCGACCAAGATGGGCGCCGGTTCGACCATCACCCGCGAACAGCTGGAGTCGATGCCGACCATCAACCGCAACCTGCAGGACTTCGTCCGCCTCGACCCGCGCGTCGTGCTGACCGACAAGTCCCGCAACGAGATCTCGGTCGGCGGCCAGAACCCGCGCTACAACGTGATCCGCGTCGACGGCATCAGCACCAACGACTCGTTCGGCCTCGGCGGCAACGGCCTGCCGACGCCGCGCCAGCCGTTCTCGATGGACGTGGTCGACGAAGTCTCGGTCGACGTCGCCAACTACGACGTGACCATCTCCGGCGGCACCGGCGGCGTGATCAACGCCGTGACCAAGTCGGGCACCAACGAATTCCACGGCTCGCTGTACGGCGTGTACCGCGACAACGACTGGTCGGGCAAGAACCAGAACGACGTGCGTCCGCAGTTGTTCGACAGCGAGTCGACCTACGGCGGCACCTTCGGCGGCCCGCTGGTCAAGGACAAGCTGTTCTTCTTCGTCAACTACGAGAAGTACACCGGCAAGGAAGTCTTCACCGGCAACTCCAGCTTCGGTCCTCCGGGCTCGGGCGCCAACAACATCGTCAATATCACCCAGGCGCAGATCGACGACGTCATCAACACCTCGAAGAGCGTCTACGGCTTCGATCCGGGCGACCTGAGCCTGCCCTCGCTGGACACCAAGAGCGAGGAATACGGCATCAAGTTCGACTGGAACATCAACGACCAGCACCGCGCCAACTTCCGCTACGCCAAGAGCGAGCAGAGCACCGCGTTCCTGCAGGGCTTCGGCACCAACTCGCTGGCGTTGAACTCGTACCACTACATCAACGACTTCGAGTTCAAGACCTACACCGCGCAGCTGTTCAGCGACTGGACCGACGTGTTCTCGACCGAAGCCAAGGTCTCCTACCGCGACTACTCGGCCGTGCGCAGCCCGCGCTTCGACCTGCCGGCGATCGCGGTCCGCTTCGGCAGCAACACCCTGAACCTGGGCACCGAAGAGAACACCCACGCCAACGTCCTCGAGACCAAGACCTGGAACGCGTTCTTCGCCGGCAACCTGTTCCTGGGCGACCACACCGTCAAGTTCGGCGCCGACTACGAGTCGAACGAGGTCTACAACCTGTTCGGCCGCCGCGTCAACGGCGTCTACACCTTCAACAGCCCGGCCGACTACCGCGCCGGCCGTTCCAGCCGCTACCAGCTGTTCTACCCGGCCGGCGGCCAGCTCGACAACATGGCCGCCGAGTTCACCCAGAAGAACCTCGGCCTGTTCGTGCAGGACACCTGGGCGGTCAACGACAAGCTGAGCCTGACCTTCGGCATCCGCTACGACCGCGCCATGGTCGACGACAAGCCGACGTTCAACCCGGCCGCTTCGGCGCTGTTCGGCGTGCGCAACGACAACAACATCGACGGCACCGACATGTGGGCGCCGCGCTTCGGCTTCAATTACACCTTCGACAGCGAGCGCCCGACCCAGCTGCGCGGCGGCATCGGCCTGTTCCGCGGCGGCACTCCGACCGTGTGGCTGGCCAACCCGTACTCGAACAACGGCCTGTCCTACACCGACTACGTGTTCACCAACGGCATCAACGGCTTCAGCCCGAACCCGGATGCGCAGCTCGGCCTGGTCAACGCCGCCGGCGGCGCCGCCGGCGCGACCCAGTCGGTGGACTTCATCGAGAAGGACCTGAACCTGCCGTCGGTGTGGAAGGCCAACCTGGCGTTCGAAACCGAGCTGCCGTGGTACGGCATCGTCGCCAGCGCCGAAACCGTCGTGACCTCGGTCAACGACGCCCTGTACTACCAGCAGCTCAACCTCGGTGCGGCGACCAAGACCGGCCAGGACGGCCGCAACATCTACTGGGACGCCAACGGCCTGGCCGCGACCAGCTGGAACGCCGAAGGCGTGGCCTGCCTGCGCGAAACCGGCCTCAACGGTTCGTCGTGCACCAACAGCCGCACCAACGCCCGCGCCCGCCGCGCGACCGCCTATAACGACGCGATCATCGCCCGTCAGACCAGCAAGGGCGAAAGCCAGCAGTTCACCCTGTCGCTGAGCAAGCCGTTCAACAACAGCGACTGGTCGTGGAGCGTCGCCTACACCTACACCCACGCCGACGAAGTCAGCCCGCTGACCAGCTCGACCTCGAGCTCGCAGCTCGGCAACGTCGCCGTGTTCCAGGCCAACGAAGAAGTCGCCGCCCGCTCCAGCTACGAGATCCGCGACCGCTTCACCGCGGCGATCAACTGGAAGCACGCGTTCTTCGGCGACAACAAGACCACCGTGTCGCTGTTCTACGAAGGCCGCTCGGGCCGTCCGTACAGCTACGCCTTCGACAACGACGCCAACGGCGACGGCCGCTTCAACGACCTGCTGTACATCCCCAAGGGCCCGGGCGACGTGCTGTTCCGCAACGCGGCCGAAGAGGCGGCGTTCTGGGAGTTCTTCAACAACGACGAGTACATGCGCAGCCATGCCGGCCAGGTGGCCCAGCGCAATGCCGTCCGCGGCAAGTGGGTCAACCAGTTCGACCTGCACATCGCCCAGGAATTCCCGGGCTTCTGGGAAGGCCACAAGGCCGAGCTCGCGCTCGACATCCTCAACGTCGGCAACCTGCTGAACAAGGATTGGGGCCGGGTCGAAGAAGTCGCCTTCCCGGGCATGCGCGGCATCGTCGACTACGGCGGCGTGGACCCGGCGACCGGCAAGTACGTCTACCGCTTCACCAAGCCGGATCCGGAGCAGATCTACGACGAGAAGGGCATCTCGCGCTGGGCGGCTCAGCTGAGCTTCCACTACCGCTTCTGATTCTTGCGGTATCTGGCGAAAACCGAGAACGGCCGGGGCGATGCCCCGGCCGTTTTCTTTTTTATGGGGCCGCCGATTTCGCGGCCGGGCAGGGTGGGGCGGCACGGCCGCGGACCGGTCCGGCCGGGGGCGCGGCCTCCGCAGTCCCGCGGACAAGCTGCTAGAGTCCTTTCCCACTAATCGATGAAAACGCAGAGAAAAACGCAATGACCGCAACCCCCGCCACGGCCGTCCTGCCGACGGTCAACGCCCGCATCTACCCCAAGGGCGGACTCGACGTCCTGTCCCGCGACGAGGTCGCGCGCCTGCGCGACGCGTCCACCGGCATGCACGACCTGCTGCGCCGCTGCGCCCTGGCCGTGCTGACCAGCGGCAGCGCTTCCGACGACCCGCGCGCCGCGCGCGAGCTCTACCCCGACTTCGACATCGAGGTCCACCAGCAGGACCGCGGCGTGCGCATCGACCTGCGCCACGCCCCGGCCATGGCCTTCGTCGACGGCGAGATCATCCGCGGCGTCGCCGAGCTGCTGTTCGCGGTGGTCCGCGACCTGGCCTATACCGCGATCGAGCTCGGCAAGGGCGGCGGCCGCGACCTGGGCAGCAGCGACGGCCTCACCGACTCGGTGTTCGGCCTGCTGCGCAACGCCCGCATCCTGCACCCGGCCGACCCCAACCTGGTGGTCTGCTGGGGCGGCCACTCCATCTCGCGCGACGAGTACATCTACACCAAGCAGGTCGGCTACGAGCTGGGCCTGCGCGGCCTGGACATCTGCACCGGCTGCGGCCCGGGCGCGATGAAGGGGCCGATGAAGGGCGCGACGATCGCCCACGCCAAGCAGCGCCGCCGCAACATGCGTTACATCGGCATCACCGAGCCGGGCATCATCGCCGCCGAGTCGCCGAACCCGATCGTCAACCACCTGGTGATCATGCCGGACATCGAGAAGCGCCTGGAGGCCTTCGTCCGCATGGGCCACGGCATCATCGTGTTCCCGGGCGGCGTCGGCACCGCCGAGGAAATCCTGTACCTGCTCGGCATCCTGCTGCGCGAGGAGAACGCCGAACTGCCGTTCCCGTTGATCCTGACCGGCCCGACCGCGTCGGCGCCGTATTTCGAGCAGATCGACAAGTTCCTGCGCCTGACCCTGGGCGAGGCGGCGACCTCGCGCTACGAAATCATCGTCGGCGACCCGGAGCAGGTGGCCAAGCGCATGAGCAGCGGCATCCGCCGGGTGCGCGAGTACCGCATCGAGCAGAAGGACTCGTTCTTCTTCAACTGGTCGGTCGACATCCCGCTGGAGTTCCAGAAGCCGTTCGTGCCGACCCACGAGGCCATGGCCGCGCTGGACCTGCACCACGGCCGCAAGCCGCACGAGCTGGCCGCCGACCTGCGCCGGGCGTTTTCCGGCATCGTCGCCGGTAATGTCAAGGAAGACGGCATGCGCCGGATCGAGGAGTTCGGCCCGTTCGAAATCCACGGCGATCCGGACATGATGCAGTCGCTGGATGCGCTGCTGCGGGCCTTCGTCGAACAGCGGCGGATGAAGATCGCCGGCGAGTACCGCCCCTGCTATCGCGTGGTCACCTGAACGGGTATCATGCCGGGCTCCGGCGTCGGCGCTTCGTTTCTCACTCGAGTGTTGACGCCGGGCCGTTCAATAAGCATCATATGCAGCCCCGCCCGAATAGCTCAGCCGGTTAGAGCACTTGACTGTTAATCAGGGGGTCGTTGGTTCGAGTCCAACTTCGGGCGCCATATTCAAAAAAGCCTCGCAGCGATGCGGGGCTTTTTTCTTTTTGGGATTGGGGATTGGGGATTGGGGATTGGTTTGGTGGGAGGACGGTTTCGTTCGTGCCGGGCAGGCGATGACTAAGGCGGGGCCGTGCGGCAACCCGAATCCCCAATCCTCGATCCGCGCAATCGCCGCGTGCGGCGCAGCGGACGGTGCCGGTCGACCCTCCGGACGTGACGCTGGTCGGAATATTTTTCCCCCTCGGACCATTGGCCGACCCAGCCCGACCGCTCGTCGGTGTGGCGGGTTTTCCAAGTAATTCCGACTGTTAGCATCGTCGCTGTCCTCTGGGGAAGAGAACCGCACATGCGCCGTGCCGCCGGCTTCACGCTGATCGAGCTGATGGTGACGATCGGGATCGCCGCGATCCTGCTCGCCCTGGCTCTGCCGAGTTTTACCGAATCCATCCGGTCCAACCGGGTGTCGACCGCGACCAACCAAATGCTGGCGACGTTCAATCTCGCTCGCGCCGAGGCCTTGCGCAGCAAGAGCCAGGCCTGGGTTTGCCCGAGCAACCCGACTCGTGACGACTGCGGGGCGGAATGGAAGGACGGCATGCTCGTATGGACCGACGAGAACGGCGACGGCAATCGCAATAAGACGACCGAAGTCAAGCGAGTGATCGAGCCGCTGGACGGGGTCACCCTCAGCTTTCCGGACACGACGCCGATCGGTTTCGACGACCGCGGCCGCGCGATCCAGAAGTCGGGAAACACCGTCACGGTCAGAAGTTTCAACTTCTCCATGAAGGCGGATACCTGCAAGCCCGGCGCCTACAACGTGCGCTCGTTCGACATCAATCGCATCGGTCGCGTCAGCGTGACCAAGGGAGCCTGCCCATGAGCCGTCGACCTGCCCGTCGGCCTGTGTCCGCCCGAGCGCAGCGCGGCCTCAGCCTCATCGAAGTCCTGATCGCGGTGTTGGTCATGGGTCTGGGGCTGCTCGGCCTGGCGATGCTGCAGGCGACCAACCTGCGCCTGTCGCAGAGCGCCAACCAGCGCACCATCGCCACCAACCTGTCCAGCGACCTGCTCGACGACATTCGCTCCAACCGCCTGCTGGCGGCCAAGTACGGCGGCACCTACAACGCCTCGTCGGCGGCGGCGAACGCCAGCTGCGCGCGGATCAACAAGCTGACCCCGGACGATCGCAAGGCGGCGTTCACCTGCCGCATGCGTCAGGCATTGGGCGAGTCGGCGGTAGCGACGGTGGTCGTCAACGCCAATAAGACGGTCAGAATCGAGATCGTGTGGGACGACGATAAGCGCTGGAGCTCGCTTCCCGGCGCCGGCACCAAATTCGAAATGGAGAGCGCGCTGTGAGCCGACGACTGCAACAAGGCTTGTCACTGATCGAGTTGATGGTGGCATTGCTGTTGAGCGGCCTGCTGCTGTTGGGCTTGGTCGAGATCTTCAGCGCTTCGCGGGCGTCTTATCAGATGGCGCAGGGCTTGGCGCGTACGCAGGAAAGCTCGCGTTTCGCGATCGATGCGCTGCAGCGCGACGCGCGCATGAGCGGTCATTTCGGCTGTGTCTCCGATCAGGCCCACTTCTATGCCGGCAACGGCATGTTCGGCGAACTGTTCCTGTCTGATCGCAGCAACTACACGACCGTTCCAGCTGCACGCGAGGCGCTGCGGTTCGACTATTCGGTCCGCGGCTACGAGGCGCGCAACACCGGTCCCGCCGATACCGTAAGTTTGATCGCGGATCCCGTCGTAGGCAGCGCAGCGGACTGGGTGCCCGCGGTGCAGAATGATTTTTTCAATTCATTGGATCCAAGGCCGATCCGCGGCAGCGATCTCTTGGTGCTGCGTGTCCTTTCGCCGGAAAGCGCGGAAGTGATCGGCTTCACCACAGGCAACCCGGCGACGATCCGGGTCAATCCGGGCCAGACCCAGTGGGGCTCGTTGACGCGCGCAGTAGCCACGCCCGGTTTGTTCGGCATCGCCGACTGCCGCTCGGTCGTGCTGTTCCAGGCCAGCGCCGTCGCCGATGTCAGCGGCGCCAAGGTTCTCACCGTGCGGACCACGGGCGTCAACCAGATCGCCTTCGACGGATCCGACACCTTCGCATCGGGTCAGGCCCGTCTGTACCGCGCTGACAGCTACCTCTATTACATCGGTCTCAAGAAGAACGCCGTCGATTTCACCGGAAAGGCAATTCCTACGCTGTATCGGGCTCGGTTCGATGCCGCTCCGGGTACGGACACTATCGCGGTGGCGTCCGAGGAAATCGTCGAGGGTGTGGAAAATATGCAGCTGCTGTTCGCCCAGGACATGGTCACCGACCCGACCCAGCCGCCGACTGGCGTGATCGATGCGGTGCGCACGGCGGCCAATCTGCTGCCGGCCAGCGACAGCAGCGGCGGCTGGCAACGCGTCGGCGGCATGCAGGTCGGCTTGCTGATCCGCAGCACCGACCCGGCTTCGGCGCAGCAACGAACCGCGGCTACGCGTTCGCTCGGGACCCAGTTGACCTTGCCGGACGACCAGCGCTATCGCACTGTGTACGAAACCAGTATCGCTTTGCGCAACCGGCTGTACGGAAACTGAGGCCTGCCATGAATATCATCCGTACCCGTTCGTATCCCAAGTTCCAGCGCAGTCAGCGCGGAGTGGTGCTGTACGTCGCCTTGATCATGTTGATCTTGCTGGCGCTGCTGGGCATTACCGCGATGCAGGTCACCGGTCTGCAAGAGCGTATGACGGCCAGCTATCGCTCTACCAATATGGCATTCCAGAATGCCGAAGGCCGCGCCCGCGGTAAGGAAAGCGATTTGCAGCGCCAGGTCCAGAGCGGCGGCGCCGAGGCCATCGACCTGGATGAGTCGGTCTGCACCGCCGGCTTCGACCCGTCGGGTTGGGCGGAAAAGCTCAAGTACGCCAACCCGCTACCGGCCAAGCTCAGTTATACGCGCCGCATCGACGAGTGCGTCTCCGGCGGCAGCGGTATCGGCATGGGCACCGCACCGGTCAGCGAGAACACCAATCTGATCTTCCAGGTCACGGCCTACGCCGTGGACCGCGGCGCGAACCCGGGTTCGGACGCCGTCATCGACACCATTTTCGTGCCCTGAGGGTAACGTCATGACTTCCCCGCGCATCTATCTACTCGCGCCGTTGGCGCTGGCGGTCGCCGCCGGCGGCTATTGGCTGTACAACGCCAACGCGATCCAGGCCGGCGGCTCGCTGGCGCAGACGCCGTTGAACTCGAGCGTGACCGTGCCGCCCGCGTTCGTCATGGCGGTCGACAACTCCGGTTCGATGACCTTCCAGACCCTGTTCCCGGGCAAGGACGGCGCGGCATTCTGGGAAGAGGACGCCGCTTCCACCAACGGCTTCTTCATCGGCACTGGCGTCAACGCGCGGCCGCGCACCCAGAACGACAGCAAGGATCTAGAGAACTTCCACCACACCATTCCGTCGAACGACTATCGTATCGGCGACAATCGCTATGCGATTCCGCCGATCGATAATTTCGGCTTCGCGCGATCGCCCGACGTGAATCCGGCCTACTTCAATCCAAACATCACCTACTCACCCTGGAAACGGCCGAACGCATCCAACGAAATCGTCGATTATCCTCAGGCCAGCATCGCTGATACCCGAGTCGATCCGGACAAAGCGTCACCGACGATCAGCCTTGCGAGTAATTGGCGCATGAACGGGGGCGATAACCTGTTCATGGTGCCCAAGGGGGCGGTCCTGCCCAAGGATACGGTGTATTACTCCGACGGCAATTGCGGTGGGCTGCGCGGCGGCAGCTGGCGCACGCTCAACAGCGCGACCACAGTCAGCGACTATTGCGAGATCTCCATCGAGTACTATCCGGCGACGTTCTACCTCAAGTCCGCTACCGCCGGCTCCGCCTGGGGCTATACCGCGACGCCGACATTGGCCAAGAACGCGTGCGGCAATGGCTGCGACCTCTATAAATACGAGATCAAACCCGGCAATTATTCCACTGGGAAATACGCCGTTGCGATCCAGAATTTCGCCAACTGGTTCAGTTTCTACGGCAATCGCAACCGCGCGATGAAGGCGGCGCTGACCTTGTCGCTCGAGCGCACCGAGAAGATGCGCGTCGGCATGTTCACGATTAATCCGACCAGCTACGGCGACGTGACTATGCGGGATATGTCGGTGGCGGCCGAGAAAGCGGCGCTCTATAACGAAAAGCTGCTGACCTTGAACGCGAGCGGCGGCACGCCCAACCGCTTCGCTGTGGAGCATATCGGCAAGCAGTTCCTGCGCACCGACGCCGGCGCGCCGGTGAAGTACGCCTGTCAGATCAACGCCGGCATGCTGTTCACCGACGGCTACAGCAACGGCGGGGGACCCGCGGTCGGCTCGCAGGACGCCGACATGCCCGCGCCGCTCGCCGATGGGCACCCCAATACGCTCGCCGATACCGCTGCGCTGTACTACAAGACGACGCTGCGCAGCGACCTCGGCCTGGGCAAGGTGCCGGTTCCGGAGGCCTGCAATACCACCCCGAACGACCCCCGGCTGGACTGCCGCAAAGACCCGCACATGAACTTCTACGGGGTCACCCTCGGAGCTCGCGGCGACATTTACGGCGTGACCTACAATCCGGTCACCAACACCCCGGATCCTTACACCCCGGCGGGCTATCCGGCTTGGCGTGCTCTTCAGAACGATGCTCCCAGCACCGTCGACGAGATCTGGCACGCGACCATGAACGCGCGCGGCAAGTACATCAACGCCACGACCCCTTCGGACATCACTTCGGCGATGCGCGAGATCCTGGCCTCGGTCGGCGGCGGCGCCACTCCGTCGGGCACCATCGGCCTGGTCGGCGCGCGCGTGGGCTCCAACACCTTGTCGGTCGAGCCGATCTACGAGTCGGCCAACAACGGTACCGACTGGTTCAGCCGGCTGACTGCGTATACGGCGGTCAACGATCCGGTCGCCGGGACCATCACCTTTACCCAGAAGTGGGAGGCCGCTTCCCAAATCACGGATGCGGGCCGTACGGTCCGGTTCGGCAAGACCACGGCCGGCAGCGTCAAGCCGACCGTAGGCGATTTCACCGCCACTGCGCTCGGCGCCACCGACGCGGCAGTGCAGACGGCGTTGTGCAGCGACGCGCTGCAGAACTGCGCCGGCAAGTTCAACCGCATCGACGGCGGCGTGACCGGCGCCGAAGCGGTGGCCTATCTGCGCGGCAGCCGGGCCCACGACGGCGGCAAACTGCGCAAGCGCACCACGCTGCTCGGCGACATCGTCAATTCGACTCCGATCGTCTCCTCCAAGGGCGACGACTACGGCTATCGCGGCCTGCGCAGCGCCGACGGCCTGACTCCGGACGTGCTGAACTACGCCAACTATCTCAACACCAAGCGCACCAGTCGCAAGACCTTCGTCTATGTCGGCGCCAACGACGGCATGTTCCATGCCTTCGACGGCGACAGCGGCAAGGAGCAGTTCGCCTACATCCCGGCGACCTCGGTCGGGCACATGGGCAATCTGTTGTTCCCGTACCGCGCCGCCGATCGCAACGATCAGGTGTTCCAGCATCGCTACTTCGTCGATGGCCTGGTCACGGTCTCTGACGCCCACGACGGGAGCGCCTGGAAGACGGTGCTGGCCGCCAGCGTCGGCGCCGGTGGCAAGGGCGTGTTCGCGCTCGACGTGACCAGCCAGACCGCGCTGAACGTGCTGTGGGAAGTGAACGACATGTCCGGCGACGCCAACGGCGCCAAGGACATCGGCAGCGTGCTGGGCAAGATCGCCATCGTTCCGGTCAAGGAAGCCGGCGGCGCGATCAAGTGGAAGGCCATTTTCGGCAACGGCTACGACAGCGCGAACGGCAAGGCCGTGTTGTTCCTGGTCGATATCGCCGACGGCAAGGTCACTCGCATCACCGCTCAGGAAACCACCGGCACGCTGCCGACCCGGACCAAGAACGGCCTCGGTAACGTGGTGGTGATCGACCGCTACCAGGGCACCAGCGCCACTCAGGTCCGCGACGGCTTCGCCGACACGGTCTATGCCGGCGACCTCAACGGCGCGGTGTGGAAGTTCGACTTGCGCAACAACACGGTCGGCTTCGGCGGCCAGCCGCTGTTCATCGCCCGCTACAACGACAACTACAGCCTGCGTCAGCCGATTCTCGGCGGCCTGGAAGCGACCACGGTCGGCAACGACGTGATGGTGCTGTTCGGCACCGGCAGCTTCTCGTTCACCGAAGATCCCAGCGACAAGGCGATGCAGAGCGTGTACGGCATCATCGACAAGGGTGCGGTCATCGCCGGCCGCAACGAGCTGCAGGCCCAGTACATCAACCAGGAAGTCGACACTACGGGCGCCGTGCTGCGCTATGTCGACGGCGGACGCCTGGACGCGACCAAGAAGGGCTGGTTCATCAACCTCGGCGTCGACACGGCCAAGAACGGCAACCCGGTTGCGACCGGCGAGCGCTTCATCGGCAATCCGCGCCTGCAGAACGGCATCCTGTTCTTCCCGACCTACGACCCGAACAGCACCGACGGCTGCTCGACCGACGGCAACAACTGGCTGTACGGCCTGGACGCCTTGAGCGGTTCGGCCGGCCTGTCCAACGGGCGCATCGGCTCGGCCACCGGCAATCGCTTCGGCGACAAGGTCGGCGCGGTCAAGCTCAAGCGCCAGGGCAGCGGCACCGGTACGGCGCCGGTGAAGGACGTGGCCGTGGTGGCGACGCCGAAGACCGATATCCTGCCGGTTACGGCGACCGACGAAGAGATCGCCAAGGCGGTCGCGGCCAAGTGCTCGGTGATGGTGCAGACTTCGGGCTCGCAGCCGATCTATCTGCCGCGGCCGTGCGGACGCCAGTCCTGGCGCCAGATCCGATAACAGGGGACCGACATGACGTCTTACCGAAACCGTTCGATCGCGCGCCTGAGCCGGGGCTTCACCCTGATGGAGCTCATGGCGGTGGTGGCGATCGTGGCCATCCTGGTCGGCATCGCCGTGCCGACCTACCAAGACAGCGTGCGCAAGAGCCGGCGCGGCCAGGCCAAGTCGGACCTAGCCGAGGCGGCACAGGCGATGGAGCGTTACTACACCATCAACAACACCTACGTCGGCGCCAACCTGAGCGCGATCTACCACAATCCCCCGCAGTCGCCGAAGGACGGCACCGCGCAGTACACGATTTCCTTCGACGGCGCGGTCACCGCAAACCGCTTCGTGCTGCAGGCGGTGCCGAGCGCTTCGACCGGGCAGGACAAGGACAAGTGCGGGACCATGAATTTGTCCAATACCGGCGTGAAGGGACCGGCCTCGCTTCCGGCGGAGTGCTGGAACAAGTAACTCCTCGCGCTGCCTGCCAGGGGCGCCGCGGCCAGGCCCGCTCCGGATCGGAGCGGGCCTGGCCGTTTTGGGGCGGGAGGAGGGCGTCTGGCGACGCTGCCAGGCGCTCATCTCACCCGTTGAGACCGGGTTGGCTACACTGGTCGACTCCCCCGCGTTCGGATCGCACGATGGACGACACCGCCCAGTCCCCCGGCTTCCAGCTGGTCGCGCCGTATTCGCCGGCCGGCGACCAGCCGCAGGCGATCGAGCGCCTGGTCCAGGGCTTCGAGAACGGCCTGGCCCACCAGACCCTGCTGGGGGTGACCGGCTCGGGCAAGACCTACACCATCGCCAACGTGGTCCAGCAGGTGCAGAAGCCGACCATCGTGATGGCGCCGAACAAGACCCTGGCGGCGCAGCTGTACGGCGAGTTCAAGGCCTTCTTCCCGCACAACGCGGTCGAGTACTTCGTCAGCTACTACGACTACTACCAGCCCGAGGCCTACGTGCCGTCGAGCGACACCTTCATCGAGAAGGACAGCTCGGTCAACGAGCACATCGAGCAGATGCGCCTGTCGGCGACCAAGGCCCTGCTGGAGCGGCGCGACGCGATCATCGTCTGCACGGTCTCGGCGATCTACGGCCTGGGCGACCCGAACGAGTACTTCCGCATGGTCCTGCACATGGTGCGCGGCGAGCGCATCGACCAGCGCGAGCTGATCCGCCGCCTGACCGAGATGCAGTACACCCGCAACGACACCGAGCTGCGCCGTGCCACCTACCGGGTGCGCGGCGAGGTGATCGACGTGCACCCGGCCGAAAGCGACGCCGAGGCGCTGCGGATCGAGTTGTTCGACGGCGAGATCGAGCAGCTGACCCTGTTCGACCCGCTGACCGGCGAAACCCTCAACAAGGTGCCGCGCTACACGATCTACCCGGGCTCGCACTACGTCACTACCCGCCGCACCGTGCTCGACGCCATCGACACGATCAAGGAGGAATTGCGCGAGCGCCTGGAACAGCTGTACGCGCAGAACAAGCTGGTCGAGGCCCAGCGCCTGGCCCAGCGCACCCAGTTCGACCTGGAGATGCTGGCCGAGGTCGGCTACTGCAACGGCATCGAGAACTACTCGCGCCACCTGACCGGGCACATGCCCGGCGAGCCGCCGCCGTGCCTGTTCGACTACCTGCCGCCGGACGCGTTGCTGGTGGTCGACGAATCGCATGTCACCGTGCCGCAGATCGGCGCGATGTTCAAAGGCGACCGCTCGCGCAAGGAAACCCTGGTCGAGTTCGGCTTCCGCCTGCCGTCGGCGTTGGACAACCGGCCACTGCGGTTCGAGGAGTGGGAGGGGCGTTCGCCGCGCTCGATCTTCGTTTCGGCCACGCCGGGGCCGTACGAACTGCGCCATTCGGAAGGGCAGATCACCGAGCTGGTGGTGCGTCCGACCGGCCTGATCGACCCGCAGGTCGAGATCCGTCCGGTCGCGACCCAGGTCGACGACGTGCTCGGCGAAATCCGCGAGCGCGTGGCGATGGGCGACCGCGTACTGATCACCACCCTGACCAAGCGCATGGCCGAGAACCTGACCGAGTACCTCGGCGAGCACGGGGTCAAGGTGCGTTATCTGCACTCGGACGTGGATACGGTCGAGCGGGTGGAAATCATCCGCGACCTGCGCCTGGGCAAGTTCGACGTGCTGGTCGGCATCAACCTGCTGCGCGAGGGCCTGGACATGCCCGAGGTGTCCCTGGTGGCGATCCTCGACGCCGACAAGGAGGGCTTCCTGCGTTCGACCGGCTCGCTGATCCAGACCATCGGCCGCGCCGCGCGCAACTTGCGCGGCAAGGCGATCCTGTACGCCGACCGGATCACCAACTCGATGCAGAAGGCGATCGAGGAGACCGACCGCCGCCGCAGCAAGCAGGTCGAATACAACCAGGCTCACGGCATCACCCCGAAGTCGGTGACCAAGGCGGTGGTCGACATCATGGAAGGCGCCCGCGTCGACCCCGAAGCGCTCAAGGCCCGCGGCAAGGGGCGCAAGCTGGCCGAGGAAGCCGCCGACTACGCCGCGCTCAGTCCGGCCCAGTTCGCGGCCCGGATCAAGCAGTTGGAGCAGCAGATGTACCAACACGCGCGCGACCTGGAGTTCGAACAGGCGGCGGCGGTGCGCGACGAATTGCGCAAGCTCAAGGACGCCGGTTTCGCGGCCTGAGCGCCGCCGGGCGCCCACCGGAGCGGCGCGGAGCCGGTGGGAGCGGGGCGTTAAGAGGGCTTGTCGCCCGTTTTGGGCTGGGCTACACTACGCGCCCTCGCCGGGGTGTTGATCGAAAAATACGGCGACGGGCGGTTAGCTCAGCGGTAGAGCACTACCTTGACATGGTAGGGGTCACAGGTTCGAACCCTGTACCGCCCACCAATTTGTTACGGCAACGGCGGATCTCGCAAGAGGTGCGCCGTTTTCGTTTGTCCGCAACGCGCCGTTCGGGCGCAGGTTCTGCGTTGCCGTCGTTGAGGCGTTGGCGCCTTCGCGCGATGCGGCCGAGGGCGTATCCGGCATCGATAGGGTCGCGGCCGCGCGTCGTGCGTTCGTGTCGGGACGGCGGCGCAACCGATCGCCGCGATCGCTGCCGTGCGCATCGCCGATGCGCGCCGTGACCGCCGCGCGCAGGCCGTCCAGGCGGCGGCCGAAGCCGCTGTGGTCCGATGCGGGCCGACAGCCTGGGGCGCCGCCGCGGCCTGGCAGACCGTCCGGCGGCGCGATTGCGGGCGGCGTCGCGGCATTCGCGCAGAACCCGCACTCGGTCGCAGAACCAAGCGCGAAATGAACGTGCTTAACGCCGCACAAGTCGGTTTGATTGCCGATTTTGCCTTGCTGAATTTGCCGCTCCTGGCGAATTCAACTGCATGTCGCTGCGAAGAAAAATCCGCGCTCGGCGTCGCGCGGGCGCATCCGGGCGCGCAAATCGCCGCTTGCTGGCGCGGCCGCGCTTGCGGATGCTGGTTTTGCGGCGATCCGCCGCCTTGCTAAAGGAGTAGTGGGCAATGAGCGAACAAACCCGCCTGATCGGCCGCATGGTCGCGATCGAGTCCGAGCAGATGGAAGGCGCCGCGCAGGATGCGGCGTTCGTGGCGGCGACGACCTATCGCCGTACCAGCCCGTTCGGCGAGATCGATTCGGCCGACAACGGCGACCAGATCCCGTAATCCGGCAGCCCGGATTGCGCAGGGGAAAACGGGCCGGGAGGCACTGCCTCCCGGCCCGCTTGTTTTCGCCGGACGCTCGGCCCGCCGGCGCTCATTCGCGCATCTGGTAGGCCTGCGGCAGGGGCACGTGGCGCTGCGCGTCCGGCTCGGCCTCGCCGCGTTCGCCGCGCGATTCCCAGTAGTCGCGATAGCGGTAAGCCGGCTCGCGCCAGTCGTAGACGAAGGCCGTGTCGCGGCTGCGGATGAACCGGACCGCGCAATCCAGCAGCTGCAGGCCGGGGTTGATCGCCTCCAGCCACATGAACTGTCCCATCTCGTTGACTTCGAGAAAGACGTAGCGGCCGTCGCGGGTGACCACGATGTCGATGCAGCCGAACACCAGCCCCATCCGCGCCATCGCCTGCAGGCAGCGCGCTTCGACCGCTTCGGGCAGCGCGTAGCGCTCGCAGCCCATGTGCTCGTCGAAGTCGTTGGCGCGCCAGTCGGTGAGGTACTGGCCCTCGCGCTGGGAATGCAGGCGCGCGGCGATCACGGTGCGCCCCATCACCGTCACCCGCAGCTCGTAGGCCTTGTCCAGCAACGGCTGGTAGATGCCCGGCGCGTTCGACAGGGCCGCGTCCTGACGCAGCAATTCGTCGGTCAACGGAGTGGTGAACGTGCCCCAGACCTTGTCGTCGCTGATCCAGGAGGCGGCGGTGATCGGCTTGTAGATCGCGCGGCCGCCATGCTCGCGGTAAAAGGCGCGGATCGCCTCGGGATCGTTGGAGATCAGCGTCGGCGGGGTGTCCAGCCCGACCGCGGCGGCGTGGTGCAATTGCACCGCCTTGCGGTCGGCCAGCGACTTGGCCTGCACCGGATTGATCCAGAAGCGCTCGCGCTGCGCATCGAGCAGATTGATCGCCGCGCGCACGAACTCGGTGGATTCGCGCTGGGCGAACAGGACGTCGGCCGGATGCAACTGCGCCGAGGCCTCGGGTTGATACCAGCGGCGCAACCACACCGTATCGACGTCGGCGGTGTCGAAGTCGCAGCCGTGGCGCAGGCAGTGCAGGCAGATCGAGCCGGTGCCGCCGCCGGTGCGCAGGCTGACGCCGTGCTTCTGCGGATAGTCGTGGGTGTACCAGACGTGCACGCGTTCGCCTTCGTTCTCCAACGCCCAGGCCACCGAGCGGGCGTGGATGTCCCACGGATCGGAGACAATCAATGTCGTCATGTGCGCTTCCTTCAGTCGGTGAGGGCGGGAGTCGGGATCGGTTCGGGAGCGTCGGCATCCGCGGCGCTGGCGTCGTCCGCGTCGTGCGCGGGCGCGCCGCGCTGCTGCATCGCCCACAGCGCCGCGTAGCGGCCGCCGGCGGCGAGCAACCCGGCGTGGTCGCCGCGCTCGACGATGCGGCCGGCGTCCAGCACCACGATCTGGTCGGCATCGATCACGGTCGACAGGCGATGGGCGATCACCAGCGCGGTGCGGCCCTGCGCGGCCTGGCGCAATTCGCGCTGGATCTCGCTCTCGGTGTGCGCGTCCAGCGCCGAGGTGGCTTCGTCGAAGATCAGGATCGCCGGCCGCTTGAGCAGAGTGCGGGCGATGGCGATGCGCTGTTTCTCGCCGCCGGAGAGCTTCAGCCCGCGCTCGCCCACGCCGGTGTCGTAGCCTTGCGGCAGGGCCTGGATGAAGTCGTGGATGCGCGCGGCGCGCGCGGCCTCCAGGATCTCCTCGCGGCTGGCGTCGGGGCGGCCGTAGGCGATGTTGTAGTACAACGATTCGTTGAACAGCACGGTGTCCTGCGGCACCACGCCGATGCGCTGCCGCAGCGAATCGACGGCCACCTCGCGCAGATCCTGGCCGTCGACCAGCACCCGTCCGCCGTCCGGGTCGTAGTGGCGGTACAGCAGCCGCGCCAGGGTCGATTTGCCGGCGCCGGTGCTGCCCACCACCGCCAGAGTGCGGCCGCTGGGGATGGTCAGGTCGATGCCGGCGAGGATCTCGCGTTCGCCGTAGCGGAAACGCACGTCCTCGAACCGTACCTCGCCGCCGGCCACGCGCAGCGGCGGGGCGCCGGGCCGGTCGCGCACCTCCACCGGTTCGTCGAGCAGGGCGAACATCCGCTCCAGGTTGGCCAGCATTTGCTTGCCTTCGCGGTAGATCACGCCCAGGTAGCTCAGCGGCGCGGCCATCTGCAGCAGGTAGGCGTTGACCAGGACCAGGTCGCCCAGGCTCATGCGGCCGTCGGCCACGCCGGCGGCGGCGCGCCACAGCAGCGCGGTCAGGCCCACGGCGATGATCGCCGCCTGGCCGATGCCCATCAGCGACGCCGCCTTCAGGCTCTTGACCGCGGTGTCTTCCAGCTCGCGCAGGCGCTGGTCGAAGCGACGGGCTTCGAAGGCTTCGTTGTTGAAGTACTTGACGGTTTCGTAGTTGAGCAGCGAATCCACCGAGCCGGCGCTGGCCTCGGTATTGGCCTGGTTCATTTGCCGGTACCAGCGCAGCCGCCATTCGGTCATGCGGTAGGTGAAGGCCAGATACGTCGCCAGCGTTGCCAAGGTGATCGCGGCGAAGGACAAGTCGTAGCCGGCGACCAGGATGGCGACGATCAGCGCCAGCTCGACCAGGGTCGGCACCACCATGTAGAGCAGGGTGTCGAGCAGTTCGGAGATCGAGCCCATGCCGCGCTCCAGGTCGCGGCCGACCGCGCCGGTGCGGCGGTCGAGGTGGAAGCGCAGGCTCAGCGCGTGCAGGTGCGCGAACACGCGCAGGCCGACCTCGCGCGAACTGCGCGCCAGCACCCGCGCGAAGATGATCGTGCGCAGTTCCTGCAACAGCGAGGAGGCCAGCCGCAGCGCGCCGTAGGCCATCAGCAGCGCGGCCGGCACGGTCAACGCGGTCGGCTGCTGGCCGAGCGCGTCGATCAGTTGCTTGAGCAGCAGCGGCAGTCCTACCAGGGCCAGCTTGGTGCCCAGCACCAGCGCCAGGCCCAGCAGGACCCGGCCGCGGTAGTGCCACAGCGTCGGCAGCAGCCGCCGCAGCACGGCCAGGGCGGAGCCGCTGGCGGTCGGCGCGGCGGAGGAGGGGGCGGCGTCGCTCATCGGCCGCCGCGGTGCGAGCGCAGAGGGCGGGCATCGGCGCGGCGCGGAAGCCCCCGAGCCGCCCGATCGCGACGATCGCCGGTTCGGGGGGCGCCACGGCGGGCGGACCGCCCAAGGCTTCGGCCGCCGGCGGAAACCGGTGCCGAAGCTGCTCCGCAGCCGCGCGCAGCGCGGCCGGCTTCCCTGATTTCCATCACGTCCCCACGCAGATGGCGTCCTTGAAGCGCACACGGTACCGCAGCCGCGCGCGATTCCCATGTGCGCCCCGTCGCGGTCTCGCGGGCGACGGACGGTTGACTTGGCCCCGTCCCGTCCCCAACTATTACCGGCGACGACGCGGCATCCGGCCGCGTCCGCGACAGAAGGTGGCCCGCGCCAACCCGCCGGCCGAGCGTGCGACATGGACACTACCCGCGCCCATCGCTGACCCCGCGCAGGCCCCGCTCACGCAGGCGCCCTCGCGGCGCTTTTTTCTTGTCCGAAGCACCGGATTCCCCGATTTTCCCGCAGCGGCGGCGTCATCCGCGACCGCGCTCCCGCCCCGACTATCCGGCTGGGGCGCGATGCTCCACGCCGCCCCTGTGAGCCAGATTTCCAAGCCTACGAAGCCATGATCGCCATTACCCTTCCCGACGGCAGCCGCCGCGAATTCGACCACCCCGTTTCGGTCATGGAGGTCGCCGCCTCGATCGGCGCCGGCCTGGCCAAGGCCACCGTCGCCGGCGAAGTCGACGGCAAGCTGGTCGATGCCAGCGACCGCATCGACCACGACGCCAAGCTGCGCATCATCACCCCCAAGGACCCCGAGGGCGTCGAGATCATCCGCCACTCCTGCGCCCACCTGGTCGGCCACGCGGTCAAGCAGCTGTACCCGACCGCGAAGATGGTGATCGGCCCGGTGATCGACGAGGGCTTTTATTACGACATCTGGTACGAGCGCCCGTTCACTCCGGACGACCTGGCCGCGATCGAGAAGCGCATGGTCGAGCTGATCGACAAGGACTACGACGTGATCAAGAAGGTCACGCCGCGCGACGAGGTGATCGCGGTGTTCGCCTCGCGCGGCGAGGACTACAAGCTGCGCCTGGTCGAGGACATGCCCGACGAGAAGGCGATGGGCCTGTACTACCACGAGGAATACGTCGACATGTGCCGCGGCCCGCACGTGCCGAACACGCGTTTCCTCAAGGCCTTCAAGCTGACCCGCATCTCCGGCGCGTACTGGCGCGGCGACTCCAAGAACGAGCAGCTGCAGCGCGTCTACGGCACCGCCTGGGCCGACAAGAAGCAGCTGTCCGCCTACATCCAGCGCATCGAGGAAGCCGAGAAGCGCGACCACCGCAAGATCGGCAAGCAGCAGGACCTGTTCCACCTGCAGGAAGAGGCGCCGGGCCTGGTGTTCTGGCACCCCAAGGGCTGGTCGATCTGGCAGGTGGTCGAGCAGTACATGCGCCGGGTCTACCGCGACAGCGGCTATGGCGAAGTGCGTTGCCCGCAGATCCTGGACGTGTCGCTGTGGCAGAAGTCCGGCCACTGGGACAACTACAAGGAGAACATGTTCTTCACCGAGTCGGAGAAGCGCACCTACGCGGTCAAGCCGATGAACTGCCCGGGCCATGTGCAGGTGTTCAACCAGGGCCTGCACAGCTATCGCGACCTGCCGATCCGCTACGGCGAGTTCGGCTCCTGCCATCGCAACGAGCCTTCCGGCGCGTTGCACGGCATCTTGCGCGTGCGCGGTTTCACCCAGGACGACGGCCACATCTTCTGCCTGGAAGACCAGATCGAGTCCGAGGTCACCGCCTTCCACCGCCAGGCCCTGGCGGTCTACGCCGACTTCGGCTTCGAAGACATCCAGATCAAGATCGCCCTGCGCCCCGAGTCGCGCCTGGGCGACGACGCCACCTGGGACAAGGCCGAGGCCGCGCTGCGCAGCGCCCTGTCGGCCTGCGGGGTGGAGTGGCAGGAGCTGCCGGGCGAGGGCGCCTTCTACGGCCCCAAGATCGAGTACCACCTCAAAGACGCGATCGGCCGCACCTGGCAGTTGGGCACCATGCAGGTCGACTTCATGATGCCGGGCCGGCTCGGCGCCGAGTACGTGGACGAGAACAGCCAGCGCCGCACCCCGGTCATGCTGCACCGGGCCATCGTCGGCTCGATGGAGCGCTTCATCGGCATCCTGATCGAGCACCACGCCGGCCAGTTCCCGGCCTGGCTGGCCCCGGTCCAGGCGGTGGCGATGAACATCACCGACGCCCAGGGCGATTATGTGGAGGACGTCCGGAAACTCCTTGCAAATCAAGGGTTCCGGGTTGAGGCCGATTTGCGGAACGAAAAAATCGGCTATAAGATTCGCGAGCACACGCTGCAGCGCGTGCCGTACCTGCTCGTGGCCGGCGACCGCGAGAAGGAAAATGGCATGATCGCGGTGCGGACGCGGGGTGGGGAAGACCTGGGGACGATGACCGTCGCCGAGTTCGCCTCGCGTTTGAAGGCCGAGAAGGCCGGCTAAAGCCGCGCGCAGCCCGTATACCCCGTCCCGGCACGAGCCCGGGACGGCCTGAGCCACCTTGGAGATCCAACAATCAGTACCCCCGAGAAGCCGAATCGAAAGAACCAGGAAATCCGCGTACCGCGCGTGCGCGTGATCGGCAGCGATGGCGAGATGATCGGCGTGCTCACGCGCGACGAAGCCCTGCGCATGGCCGAAGAGGAAGACCTGGATCTGGTCGAAATCCAGCCGAATGCCGATCCGCCGGTCTGCAAGATCATGGATTTCGGCAAATTCCGCTTCGAGCAGCAGAAAAAGGCCAACGAGGCCAAGAAGAAGCAGAAGCAGGTCGAGATCAAGGAGCTCAAGTTCCGTCCCGTCACCGACGAGGGCGACTACCAGATCAAGCTGCGCAACATGCGCCGCTTCCTGGAAGAGGGCGACAAGGTCAAGGTCAACATCCGTTTCCGCGGCCGCGAAATGAGCCACCAGGAGCTCGGTCGCGAGATGGCGGCGCGGATCGAGGCCGACCTGGGCGAGGACATCGTGGTCGAATCGCGTCCGCGCCTGGAAGGGCGGCAGATGGTCATGATGATCGCCCCGAAGAAGAAGCAGTAAGCGCCCGGCCCCGGTGCGGGGCGGGCCCGCGCGCCGCCGGGGCGACCCGGCGGGCGGCGCCAATCGACTGATTTCCTTCGAAATATTTGCAAGCCCGGCGCCCAGGCCGCATACTATGCGGCCCGGTTCGCCGGGTTTGTTGTATGCAAGTTCACGGACCTGTCGTGGATTCGTTTCAGATCAACGACTTACAAGCCGGCAAGGGCAGGACGGAAAGAGTGGCCGGGCGCGTCAGCGCCGCAAGCCACCGCCCAGGCCAGTGACATAAACCTCCGAAAGGACATCGCAATGCCCAAGATCAAGACCAATCGGGCGGCGGCCAAGCGCTTCCGGAAGACCGCTTCCGGCAAGTACAAGTGCGGCCACGCCAACAAGAGCCACATCCTCACCAAGAAGGCGACCAAGCGGAAGCGCAACCTGCGGCAGACGAACCATGTTCGCGCCGAGGACGCCGGCCGTCTGGACCGCATGCTTCCGTATTTGTGAGGAGACTGAAAAATGGCACGAGTTAAGCGTGGTGTTACGGCGCGTCGCCGTCACAAGAAAATCCTGAAGCAGGCCAAGGGCTACTACAACGCCCGCCGCAAGGTCTTCCGCGTCGCCAAGCAGGCGGTGACGAAGGCCCTGCAGTACGCCTACATCGGTCGTAAGCAGAAGAAGCGCAATTTCCGTTCGCTGTGGATCACCCGCATCAACGCGGCGGCCCGCATCAACGGCCTGAGCTACAGCCGTTTCATCAACGGCCTGCTGAAGGCCGGCATCACCCTCGACCGTAAGGTGCTGGCGGACATCGCCGTGCACGACGCGAAGGGTTTTGCGGCGCTGGCGGAAAAGGCGAAGAGCGCGCTCGCGGCTTAAGGCGGATCCCTCCGCAAGAGCCCGCACCTGCGCGTGCGGACTTTTCACGGGGAACCTAAGGCATGGGGAAGGGCGCAAGTCCTTCCCCATTGTCGTTTCTGGGCCCGGCGAACCGGGCGGTTCGAGGAGCGGGCGATGAAGGGATGCGCAGGACGCGGTCTGCGGACGCTGGCGTTGCTGGGGTGGGCGTGGGGTGCGATGGCGGCGTCGGCGCGGGAGACCGGTGCGGGCGAGACCGCGACACTGGAGCGCTACGCCGCGGTGATGCTCGCCAGGGGCCGCAACGAGCAGTGCAAGGTGCTGGACGAATCGCGCACCGGCCAGTTCGACGACGACGTCATGGCGATCACCAAGCAGTTGCAGAAGCGGGTTCCGGCCCAGCGACTGCTCGGCGTGGTGCTCAACGCGACGGTCGCGACCGAAGCTCCGGAATCGGCGGCGGGCTGCGACGAGGCGACCAGACGATCGGTCGAAGCGGGCAGCGAAGAGGCGAGGGCCTGGGCGGAACAGCTTCGCCGGGGCCGATCGCGAGGCAATTCAACGCAAGGCAAGTGAAAGGAAACCTGAGCACATGGCGCAGATCGAGCAACTGACGCAGCACGCGCTGGCCGACATCGCGGCGGCCGATTCTCCCGACGCCATCGAAGCGCTGCGCGTGGCCCTGCTCGGCAAGTCCGGCAGCGTCACCGCCCAGCTCAAGCAGCTCGGCGCGCTGCCGGCCGAGGAGCGCAAGGCCGCCGGCGAGGCGATCAACAAGGCCCGCGACGCGCTGACCGAAGCGCTGGCTCAGCGCAAGAGCGCCCTCGACGCTGCCGCGCTGGACGCGCGCCTGGCCGCCGAAACCATCGACGTGACCCTGCCCGGCATCGACGCGGAGCGCGGCGGCCTGCACCCGGTCAGCCGGACCATGGAACGCATGGCCGAC
Source organism: Lysobacter antibioticus HS124 (assembly GCF_000336385.2). Classification (GTDB taxonomy): domain Bacteria; phylum Pseudomonadota; class Gammaproteobacteria; order Xanthomonadales; family Xanthomonadaceae; genus Lysobacter; species Lysobacter firmicutimachus. The sequence goes on from NZ_HG424513.1 coordinate 47,656, forward strand.
ATCTTCGGCCGGCTCGGCTTCGAACTGGCCGACGGCCCGGAGATCGAGGACGACTGGCACAACTTCGAAGCGCTGAACTTCCCCCCGCACCACCCGGCGCGGGCGATGCACGACACCTTCTACTTCGCGCCCGACGGCGCCGGCGTGGCGCGCCTGCTGCGCACCCACACCTCGGGCATGCAAGTGCGCTACATGCTGCAGAACAAGCCGCCGCTGCGCATGATCGCGCTGGGCAAGGTGTACCGCAGCGACAGCGACCAGACCCACACGCCGATGTTCCACCAGTGCGAAGGCCTGCTGATCGACGAGCATTCCAGCTTCGCCGACCTCAAGGGCACCCTGGCCGAATTCGTGCGCGCCTTCTTCGAGCGCGATTTCGAGATGCGCTTCCGCCCCAGCTACTTCCCCTTCACCGAACCCTCGGCCGAAGTCGACATCGCCTGGCAGCAGGCCGACGGCAGCACCCGCTGGCTGGAAGTGCTGGGCTGCGGCATGGTCCATCCGAACGTGCTGCGCAATGTGGGCATCGATCCGGAGCGTTACACCGGCTATGCCTTCGGCATGGGCGTGGAGCGCCTGACCATGCTGCGCTACGGCGTCGACGACCTGCGCAGCTTCTTCGAGAACGACGTGCGGTTCCTCAGGCAGTTCGCCTGAGGCGGGGAGTCGGGATTGGGGATTCGGGATTCGCACAGCGGATCCGTCCCTTTCCCGAGTCCTGCTCTGCAAATCCCGAATCCCGAATCCCAAATCCCGGCTCCCCATGAAATTCAGCGAAAACTGGCTGCGCCAGCACGTCCCGACCTCCGTTTCGCGCGAGCAGCTCGCCGCGACGCTGACCGCGATCGGGCTGGAAGTCGAAGAAGTCGTCGCGCTCGGCGAGTCCCTGCAGGGCGTGGTCGTGGCGCGCATCGTTTCCGCCGAGCGGCACCCCGAGGCCGACCGCCTGCAGATCTGCCAGGTCGAGACCGGGCAAGGCACGGTGCAGATCGTCTGCGGCGCGCCGAACGCGCGCGCCGGGCTGATCGCGCCGCTGGCCACGGTCGGCGCGCAGTTGCCGGGCGGAATCGCGATCAAGGCGGCCAAGCTGCGCGGGGTCGAGTCCTTCGGCATGTTGTGTTCGGCCAAGGAACTGGGCGTCGACCCGGATGCCTCCGGCCTGCTCGAACTGCCGGCCGACGCGCCGGTCGGCACGCCGCTGGCGCAGTACCTGGGCCTGCCGGACGCCAGCATCGAAATCAAGCTGACCCCTAACCGCGCCGACTGCTTCAGCGTGCGCGGCATCGCCTACGACGTCGCCGCCGCCACCGGCGCCAGCGTCGCAGCGCTGGACATCGCCGCGGTGCCGGCCGTCAGCGCCGAGACCCTGGCGGTCGAGCTCGATGCCGGCGCCGATGCGCCGCGCTACTGCGGCCGGGTCATCGAAGGCGTCGACGCGAGCGCGCCGACTCCGGTATGGATGGCCGAACGCCTGCGCCGCAGCGGCGTGCGTCCGGTCTCGCTGCTGGTCGACGTCACCCAGTACGTGATGCTCGAGATCGGTCAGCCCATGCACGCCTTCGACCGCGACACCTTGCAGGGCCCGGTCGGCGTGCGCCGCGCCCGCGCCGGCGAGGCGACCAAGTTGCTCAACGGCCAGGACGTGACGCTGGACGAACAGTTCCTGGCGATCGTCGACGGCCGCGGCGCCGCGCAGCGGGTGGTCGCGCTCGGCGGCATCATGGGCGGCTACGACACCCGCGTCACCGACGCCACCCGCAACGTGTTCCTCGAGGCCGCGCACTTCGCCCCGGCGGCGATCATCGGCCGCGGCCGCAAGCTCGGCCTGCACACCGACGCCGGCCATCGCTTCGAGCGCGGCGTCGATCCGGAACTGCCGCGCACCGCGGTCGAGTACGCGACCCGGCTGATCCTCGACATCGCCGGCGGCGTGCCCGGCCCGGTGGTCGAATCGGCCCTGCCGGACCACCTGCCGCAGCCGCATCCGGTCGCGCTGCGCCGCGCCCGCCTGGCGCGAGTGCTGGGGCTGACCGTCGCCGACGCCGAGGTCGAACGCATCCTCGGCGCGCTCGGCCTCAAGCTCGAGCGCAGCGAGGACGGCTGGCGGGTGACTCCGCCGAGCCGCCGCTTCGACATCGCGATCGAAGAGGACCTGATCGAAGAGATCGCCCGCATCCACGGCTACGACAAGATCCCGACCACCTTGCCGGGCGGCGCCGCGCGCCTGATCGCGCCCAGCGAGGGCCGGGTCGACGCGGTCACCGTGCGCCGCCAACTGGCCGCGCGCGACTGCCTGGAGGCGATCAACTACGCCTTCGTCGACGCCGCCTGGCTGAGCCTGTGGCAGGCCGAGGCCGGCGCGGTGCCGCTGGCCAACCCGCTCAGCGCCGAGCTCGGGATCATGCGCACCTCGCTGCTGCCCGGCCTGGTCGCCGCGTTGGCACGCAATGCCGCGCGCCAGCAGGGGCGGGTGCGGCTGTTCGAACTCGGCAACGTGTTCCATGCCGGCGACGCTGCGGCGGCGCCGGTCGAGACCCAGCGCGTCGCCGTCGCGGTCTGCGGCACCGCCAGCGCCGAGCAATGGGCGGTGCCGGCGCGCGCGGTCGGTTTCCACGACCTGCGCGGCGACCTGGACAGCCTGGCTGCCTGCGCCGGCGCGAGCCTGGAGTACCGTCCGAGCCGGCCAGCCTGGGCCCACCCGGGCCGCTCGGCCGACGTGTGGCGGGTCGACGGCGGGCAAGAGCGCCGCCTGGGCTGGATCGGCCAGCTGCACCCGCGCCTGCAGCGTGCCCTGGACCTGGACCAGGACGTGATCGCGTTCGAGCTCGACCTGGCCCCGCTGAGCGAGCGCGCCCTGCCGCGCGCCGGCGGCCTGTCGCGCTTCCCCTCGGTGCGCCGCGACCGCGCGTTCATCGTCGCCGACAGCGTCTCCTGGGGCGCTGTTCAGGCGACCGTGCGGGCGGCCGCCGGCCCCAGCCTGCGGGAATTGGTCCTGTTCGACCGTTACCAGGGCAAGGGCGTGGAAACCGGATTCAAGAGTCTCGCTATGGGCTTGATTCTGCAGGATGAATCGCGCACCCTGACCGATCGGGAGGTCGATGCGGTGGTGGCCGAAGTCACCGCGGCGGTCGAGCGCGAACACGGCGCGAAACTGCGCGCCTGAGCGATTGGATCGGCGTCCCGCCCCGGGCGTTGCGCAGAGGACACAATGGCACTTACCAAAGCGGAAATGGCGGAGCGGTTGTTCGACGAAGTCGGACTGAACAAGCGCGAGGCCAAGGAATTCGTCGACGCGTTCTTCGACGCGTTGCGCGAAGCGCTGGAGCAGGGCCGCCAGGTCAAACTGTCGGGCTTCGGCAATTTCGATCTGCGTCGCAAAAACCAGCGGCCGGGGCGCAATCCGAAGACCGGCGAAGAGATCCCGATTTCGGCGCGGACGGTGGTGACCTTCCGTCCGGGCCAGAAGCTGAAGGAACGCGTCGAAGCGTACAGCGGAGGGGAGCATGCTTGATCCGGGCAGCAATCGCGAACTGCCGCCGATTCCGGCGAAGCGCTACTTCACCATCGGCGAGGTCAGCGAGCTGTGCGACGTCAAGCCGCATGTACTGCGTTACTGGGAAACCGAATTCCCCACCCTCAACCCGGTCAAGCGTCGCGGCAACCGCCGCTACTACCAGCGCCACGAAGTGCTGATGGTGCGGCAGATTCGCGGCCTGCTGTACGAACAGGGCTACACCATCGGCGGCGCGCGCCTGCGCCTGGAAGGCGAGGCGGCCAAGGACGAGTCGGCGCTGAGCTCGCAGATCGTCAAGCAGGTGCGGATGGAGCTGGAAGAGGTGCTGCAGCTGCTGCGGCGCTGAAGCGCCGGGAATCGGGATTTGGGATTTGGGATTGGCAGAGCGGGGCCGTGGCGCTTCGACTCATCCCGAATCCCCAATCCCACCGCTTTACGGCTATACTTGCCGCCCCGCTCGCCACGAGCGGTACATCGCAACACACGTCGGGGCGTAGCGCAGCCTGGTAGCGCATCTGCCTGGGGGGCAGAGGGTCGTCGGTTCGAATCCGGCCGTCCCGACCATTCGATGTTGCGGAACACAGGGGCCATGCCAGTCGCTCGAAAATGAGCCGGCTCGCGCAGGCGGGCCTGATCCCGAAGCGGCGGCATCGCGCCCCGGAGCCTCGCCATATCTTTCCTGTCTTGTTCGAACGGCCTCGCGCGTGCATCGCCGAAGCCTGGTTGCCGCGTGGCGCCCCGGGGAAATCAGAGCGGCCCCGCGCTCAGGCTCCGCACGATTCGCGCACGATCAGTTCGACCGGCAGGCGTTCGGAATGGGGCTTTTTGCCTTCATGCGCCAACAAGGCCTTCGCGACCAGCAATCGGCCCGCTTTGACCGGGTCCTGGCGGAGGGTGGTGAGCGAAGGGTGGGTATAGGCAGAAATTTCGATGTCGTCGTAGCCGACCACGGCGACGTCGTCCGGCACCCGCAGGCCGTGTTTGGCCAGTGAGCGCATGGCGCCGATGGCCAGCATGTCGCTGGCTGCCACGATCCCGTCCAGCGCAGTGCCGCGCTGGAGCAGGGTGTCGACGGCCTCGGCGGCGACATCGGGGCGCAGGCTGGAGCGCAGGTGCAGATCGGGAATCGGCTTGAGCGAAGCGCGCTCCAGGGCGGCCAGGTAGCCCTGGTGGCGTTGGCTCAGCTCCATGGTCTGCAGGCCGCCCAGGAAGGCGATGCGTCTTCTGCCCAGGCGCAACAAATGCTCGGTGGCGCGCTGGCCGCCTCTGAGGTTGTCCGAGCCGACGCAGCAATAGGACTGATCCTCCAGTTCGGCGCCCCAGACCACGAACGGGAATCCGTCGCGCGCCAACTGGTTCAGCATCGGGTGCAGTTGCTGCTGGCCAAGAACGATCATCACTTCCGAACCGTTGGACTCGAGCAGTTCGTTGAATGAGCGGGCATCGGCCGGCACGGAGTGACTGACCGAGAAGTCCAGGCCGCGTTCGCGCATCGCCTTGGCGATGCCGCCCAGCAGGCCGAGGCTGAAAGGATTGATCGGTTCGGTCGGCAGTTCGTTCGATGGCGCCATGACCACCTTGAGCGGGGCCGCGCCGGGGCGGGGCATCGCGCGCGACCGGCGTCGGCCCGGCGTGTTGTAGCGGGCGTTCTCGGCCAGGCCGAGGATCAACTGGCGGGTGTCGGCATTGACCCGCGCGCCGCCGTTTAGGGCCCGCGATACCGTGGAAATCGACACGCCCGCCTGCTTGGCGATGTCTTCGAGCCGAAGTTTCCTTTGCCGCTGCTTCGCGTCGTCTGGCTGGGTCAAGGCAGGGACCTCCGAAGCGAGGGCGCCGGTGCGGGGCGATGACGAGCGTTCGGCGGCGTTGCCCGCCACCGCCGGCCGATGCGCCCGAAATCCCAGGCGCAGGCGTCACCGGCCGGCCGAATGTGTGCGTTTTCCCTAGCCGCTTCGCCGTTGCCGAAGCGCCGGCACCGCCGGTTCGCGCAAGTTCGTTGTGCGGATGCAGCAATACCCGTCGGTACCACCGGGCATCGAACAGGGCCTGCCGTCCGCGCGGGCGAGGGCATCGTCCTCGACCGCCGGGGCGACTGTCGGTGCGGGTCGGGCGCTGCCCGGCGATGCCATCGGACGGGTGTGCAGTGTTCGCCGGGGCCTGCGAAACGGGCGCCGCCTCGCTCCAAGCGATTGATCGGGCTGGGGAAGCGCTGATGCACGCCGAGGCTCCTGCAACGTCTGGTCGGGGCGAAGTGCGAGGGATGCCGGGTCGAGTCTGGACTGTTTCCGATGCAATTGCATGGAGTTTGCAGGGCACGACGGCCGTTGCAACAAATGTGACAACAGTTTGAGCAAACTATCATGCAAAAACACATTAATTTGCAGCAATTGCAAGTCACAAATCAGCTGGCCTAGTGTCCGCCGCCGGGAGCGCTGCCCTGTCGGCAGCAGGAGGCAACACCGATGAGCGAGACACCGAAGCGGGCGCCACTGACGTCCGCCTGCCTGTTGGTCATCGCATTGATGAGCCAACGGGCCAATGCCCAAGCGCCGTCCGCCGACTCCGTCGCGCCGCAGGCGCCCGAGCCGGCTCCGACTCAGGCAGTGACCGATCTCGATCGGATCCAGGTAGTCGGCATCCGCGGCAGTCTGGAGCGCTCTTCGGACCGCAAGCGCGACGAAAAATCGATCACCGACACCATCAGCGCCGAGGATGTCGGCAAATTTCCCGACGCCAACATCGCAGACGCGCTGCAGCGCGTCACCGGCGTGCAGATCGGGCGAACCACCGGTGGCGAAGGGCGCTTTGTCTCGATTCGCGGTCTGAACAGCCAGTTCAATCTGACGACGTTCAACGGCCGCGTGCTCGCTACCGACAACGCCGGGCGGGATTTCAGCTTCGACGTGATGCCCGCGGAAGTCCTGAATCGGGTCACGGTGTACAAGTCGCCCACCGCATCGCAACCGGACGGCAGCATCGGCGGCCTGGTCGAATTGTCGACCTTCGATCCCTTGTCGCGGCCCGGCCGGCACTTCAGCGGCTCGGTCAGCGCCCTCCACGACGATGCTTCGTCGTCGACCACGCCGCGGCTGGGCTTCATCGGCAGCGATACCTTCCGGGACAACACCGTCGGCGTGTTCGGCGGGTTGTACTACTACAAGCGCAAGTGGCGTTCCGATACGTTCGAAAGCTTCGCGCGCAGCACCGAGACCACCGACGCCAACGGCGACGGCGTCCGCAGCGATCAGGCCGACGGTCGCGGCGCCTTCCCCGGCATCATCTCCTATCAGGTCAAGACCGGCGACCGCGAGCGGCTGAGCTGGGTGGGCGGATTGACCTGGCGGCCGAACGACCGCCTGAAGACCACGCTGGACGCGTTTTATTCGCGCTACGAGACGCCCGAGACCAACTACTCGTACAACGTCAACTTCTACAGCAACGACGGCTGGGGGCGCTTCGCCAACGCGACCCTGGCGCCGTGGAACGGCGGGGGCGTCAACCGCCACTTGATCACGTCCTTCGATCTGGACGATACGCCGCTCGAAATCGGTACCGACAGCAAAGAGCGCAGCGTCGATCTGTACCAGGTCGGCTGGAACACCCGGTTCCAAGCGACCGACAAGCTCGCGGCCACGTTCGACCTCGCCTACTCGGTCGCGGACCGGCCGAACTCAGGCAAGGACTACTTCACGGTCGCCGGGGTCAATGGCGGCCGTTATCGCTACCAGGCGGCCAGCCCGGTGCCGAGCGTCACCTGCGTCTTGCCGGACGGCCGCAGCTGCCTGGACGTGAGCAACGACGAAATCGGCCTGCATTTCATGGAGCAGAAGGGCGAGTCGACTCGCGACGAAGCCATTTCGGCGCGCGCGGACTTCGACTACGTGACCTACCTGGGCGACGTCATGGCGACGCTGGAGGGCGGGTTGTTCTACGCCAATCGGGAAAAGGACAAGAAATTCTTCGCGTCCCCCAGCGGTTGCGGCTACTGCGGCTTCGGCGACACGCTGGGAGAGGCCGGCGTGCGCGCGACGACGGCCTTTCCCGACGGCGGATATCGCGCGGGCCTGGTCGGCGGCCGCAATCGCTGGCCGGCGCTGGACGCCGCGGCCCTGTTCCAGGCGGCGGTCAAGCTGCGCGGGCAGGAATACTTCGATTCGACTATCGCCGCCAAGCTGCGCGAACGCGCTTCGTCGTCGATCGAGGAGGATCAGTACGGCGGCTATGTGCAGGCGAACTTCAGCGGCGACCGCTGGGACGGCAATGTCGGCTTGCGCTACGTCCGCACCGACATGACCTCCAAGGGGCACAGCCAGGAGCTGTTGGCCCTGGAACCGATTCCGAACAGCACCAACTACCGGCCGACCTTCTCCGACGTGCATCCGGTCAGCGTCGATCACAACTACGACGATTGGCTGCCGTCGGCCAATTTCACTTATCGCTTCAACGACAACCTGCAACTGCGCGCAGCCGCGTCGCGGGCGATTACCCGGCCGACGTTCACCCAACTCGGCGTGGATGTGAACTACGAGATCAACAGCTATCCGCCCCGGGTCACCCGGAACGGCAACCCGGAGTTGGAGGCGATCCGTTCCGATGCGTTCGATCTGTCGCTGGAGTGGTATGGCGACGAGGGCGCGGCCGCGTCGGTGGCCCTGTTCCACAAGCGGATCGACGGCTTCGTCACCATGGGGCTGTTCCCGGAAACGATCCTGGGCCAGACTTTCCAGGTGACCGCGCCGCTGAACGGAGATACCGCCCAGTTGACCGGGCTGGAGGCGGCCTACCAGTACATGCACCCCAGCGGCTTTGGCGGTCAGATCAATTACACCTATGTGGACAGCACCGCCGACGTCACCGTCAACGGCGTGCGCAAAACCACGACGCTGGACGGCGTGTCCAGGAATACGCTCAACCTGCAGGCGATCTACGAAAAAGGGCCGATCGCCGCGCGCCTGTCCTATTCGTATCGGGACAAGTACGTTTCCTGCGCGGTCTGCGGCCCCGTCAACACGCCGGCCACCACGGCCGCTTCGGGATTCCTGGACCTCAGCGCAAGCTACGCCTTCAACGACAAGGTCACCGGCTTCTTGCAGGTCTACAACTTGACCGAGGAAGTGCAGCATACCTACGCCTTGGACGAACGTTTCACCACCTTCTACGAACCGTTCGCCCGCCGTTTCGAACTCGGGGTTCGGGTGAGCTTCTGATCGATTCACGGAGCCGACATCAGATGAAATTCCTGTCTTGCAAGTGCGTGCATGGCCGAACGGCGGGGAACTCGCTGTTTTTGTTGCTGTTCGCGATGGCGGCGCAACCGGCGAGCGCGCGCGCGGAAGCGGCGGCGAAGATCGAATCGCCCGACGGCAGCCTGCAGGTGAGCGTGACGGTCGACGAGGATCGGCTGCACTACCGCGTCGATCGCCGCGGAAAACCGATCCTGGACGAATCGCGTTTGGGCATGCTGCTGGGCAGCGGTCGCCTGGAGCGGAACCTGGCGCTGGTGTCGAAGAGCACCCGCCGGCACGACGATACCTGGGAGCAGCCGTGGGGCGAACGACAGTTCGTCCGCGACCGGTACAACGAGCTGAGGCTGACGATCGGCGAGACGATCGGAGCGAAGCGCCGGTTCGACGTGGTGTTCCGGGTATATGAGGACGGACTCGGGTTCCGCTACGAGTTTCCGGAATCCGCACAGGCGCCGGTCGTGATCGATGAGGAGCTCACCGAGTTCAATCTCGCCGCCGATGCGACGGCCTGGTGGATACCGGCCGGAGAATGGAATCGCGAGGAGTACCTCTACCATCGCACGCCCATCGAGCAGGTCGGCTTCGCGCAAACGCCGATCACCATGAAACTGGCCGACGGTACCCATGTCTCGATTCACGAGGCGGCCCTGGTCGACTATTCGGGCATGAATCTGGTTCGCGTCGATGGGCGAAAATTGCGCAGCGCGCTGACGCCGGGCTCGGGCCAGGCCGGAAAGGTCGTGCGGCAAGCTCCGTTCCATACGCCGTGGCGGACGCTGCAAGTGGCCGACGACGCCGGCGGCCTGGTCGATTCCAGCCTGATCCTCAATCTCAACGAGCCCAACCGGATCGGCGATGTGTCGTGGTTCAAGCCGATGAAGTACGCAGGCGTCTGGTGGGAAATGCACCTGGACACCAAGACCTGGGGATCGGGTCCTCGCCACGGAGCGAACAACGAGAACGTGATGCGCCATATCGATTTCGCGGCGCGCAACGGCTTCGGCGGCGTGCTCGTGGAGGGGTGGAACGTCGGCTGGGACGGGCATTGGTTCGGCGACGGAGGCGAGTTCGATTTCACCCGTTCCTATCCCGACTTCGATCTGGACAAGCTGGCCGGCTATGCCCAGGCCAAGGGAGTGCAGTTGATCGGCCATCACGAAACGGCCGGCAACGCCGCGCGTTACGAATCCCAGTTGGACGCGGCGATGGACCTGTACCGACGCGTGGGGGTGCATGCGGTCAAGACCGGCTACGTAGCGGATGCGGGAGGCGCTAGGGTGCGCGGCGACGACGGTCGGGTTCGTTTCGCCTGGCACGAAAGCCAGGCGATGGCGCGCCACCATCTGAAGGTGGTGGCCGCGGCGGCCGAGCGCGGCATCGCCATCAATGCGCATGAGCCGATCAAGAGCACCGGCCTGCGGCGCACCTATCCGAACTGGATATCCAACGAAGGCGCGCGCGGCATGGAATACAACGCTTGGGGGCGTCCGCCCAATCCGCCCGAGCACGAGGCCAATCTGGTGTTTACCCGTCTGCTGGCCGGGCCGATGGACTTCACGCCGGGTATCTTGAGCCTGACCGGCGCCAAAGGCAGGCCGATCCAAAGCACCCTGGCCAAGCAGCTTGCCTTGTATGTGGTGATCTACAGCCCGATTCAGATGGTGCCCGACCTGCCGGAGAACTACGAGCGCTATCCGGAAGCGTTCCAGTTCATCAAGGACGTGGCGGTGGATTGGTCCGACAGCAAGGTGGTCAACGGCGAGGTCGGCGATTACGTCACCGTCGTCCGCAAGGCGCGCGGCGGCGAGGACTGGTTCCTCGGCAGCGTTTCCGACGAGCACGCGCGCAATCTGGCCGTGCCATTGGGCTTTCTCGACCCGGACCGGACCTATCGCGCGGAAATCTACCGCGACGGCGAGGGCGCCGACTGGCAGGGCGATCGCTTCGCCTTCGCCCGCGATACCCGCGAGGTGCGACGCGGCGACGTGTTGACGCTGCGGCTCGCGCCGGGCGGCGGGCAGGCGATCCGCTTCGTCCCGGTCGGGCGCCGATGACGTCGGCGAGCCTGCTTTTGGCGGATATCGGCGGCACGAATGCGCGATTCGCCTTGTCCGCTCCGGAGTCGGTGCAGGCCTATCGGGACGACAGCGTGCGCGAGTACGCCGTGGCCGACTTTCCCTCGCTGGAGCATGCGGCCCGGCATTTTCTCGCGCAGGCGGGCGCGCACGCCGGCGCGGGCGTGTTCGCCGTGGCGGGGCGGGTGGATCGGGATGAAGCGCGGATCACCAATCACCCCTGGGTGATCTCGGCGGAACGGGCCCGCGCCGTGCTGGGGCTCGAACGCCTGGAACTGATCAACGACTTCACCGCGCAGGCGATGGCGATCCGGCTGTACGGCGCGGAGGATGTCAGCGCGATCGGTGCGGCGGGGTGGAGCGCCGTCCATTCGCGTCAGAGCGGGGACTACGCCGTCATCGGGCCGGGCACGGGCCTGGGCGTCGGCGGTCTGAGCATGCGCGACGGACAATGCCGCGCCTTGCAGAGCGAGGGCGGTCACGCAGGATTCGCCCCGTGCAATGCCGAGGAAGCGCGCATTCTCGAACAGTTGTCGGTCGAATTCGGCCGGGTGTCGAACGAGCGCCTGTTGTCGGGGCCGGGACTGGTCAATATCCATCGTGCGTTGAGTCGGATGGAGCGGGCAGATCCGGAACCGTTGCGACCGTCCGACATCACGGCGATGGCGGCGGACGGCGACCCTCGCTGCCGACGGGCGATCGAGGTGTTCTGTGCGGTTTTCGGTGCGGTCGCCGGCGACCTGGTGCTGACCTTGGGAGCCTGGGACGGCGTCTTCCTCGCCGGGGGCTTGGTGCCGAGATTGCTGCCGGCCTTCCGCAGCTCCGGCTTTCGGCAGCGCTTCGAGCACAAGGGGCGGTTTTCCGCGGCAATGGCGAACGTGCCCGTCCTGGCGGTCATGCATCCGCACGCCGGTCTGCTCGGCGCCGCGAGCTATGCGCGCCATGAGGCGTAGCCGGAGGCCGCGGCCGCGACGATGCAGGGATCGGCGCCAGCGGGGGAGCGGCTTACGTTTTGTCGGTTCGGCGCGATAATCGATCGCGTCGCGATTGGCCGACGCTGTCCGGTTAGAGGGACGCCATGCCTGTGGCTTATCTCCGCAGTCTCACCGGGCGCGCGCGCCACCCCGGTGCCGACCGTCAACTGGCGGGTTATCTGGCCTTCGTTGCCGGTGCGGTGAATGCGGGAGGATTTCTGGCCGTCCAGCAATACACCTCGCACATGACCGGGATCGTGTCGGGCATGGCCGATAATCTCGCCTTGGGCCGGTTGGCGTTGGTGGCGAGCGGCTTGGCCGCGGTGCTGGCCTTTCTCGCCGGGGCCGCCTGCTCGGCGATGTTGATCCACTGGGGACGCCGACGCGGCCTGCATAGCGAGTACGCCTTGCCGTTGATGGGCGAGGCGGGGCTGTTGCTGGCCTTCGGCGTGGCCGGCAGCCGCTTGCACGCCACGCAATGGGTGTTCGTTTCGGCGACCGCGACCCTGCTGTGTTTCGTGATGGGGCTGCAGAACGCGATGATCACCAAGCTATCGCGCGCGGAAATCCGCACCACCCACGTCACCGGTCTCATCACCGATCTGGGCATCGAGTTGGGCAAATCCGCCTACTGGAACCGGCGCGAAGCGACGCCGCCGGTGCGCGCCGACCGGCGCCGCTTGTGGCTGCTGGCGCGGTTGGTCGGATTGTTCTTCGCAGGCGGCGTGCTGGGTGCGCTGGGCTTCGCCCACCTCGGGTTCGCCGCGACCGTGCCGCTGGCGGCGCTGCTGTGTCTGCTGGCGTTGGTGCCGGTGCTGGACGACCTGCGCGCGCGTTTCTGAGCCGGCGAGCCGGCGAGCCGGGGCCGGGTCCCGGGGCCGGCCCCGGCTCGCGCGCCGAGTCCGGCACGGCCTTCGGCCTCCCATCGCTGCCCATCGGCGCGCCGTAGAGCCGCGCCGAGCGGTGGCTCGTGCTTGAGAAAGGGCGGGTGCCGACCGCATCCAGGGTCGCAGGGCCGGCACTTGCCAAATATTGAACGTCGTACAAATATATTCGAAGTTCAATATTTGGCCGATCCATGAACGCCTCTCTCCCAGCGCCCGATCCGGGCCGACGCGAACGCAAGCGCCAGCAGACCCTCGACCACCTGGCCGCCACTGCGTTCGGCCTGTTCGAACGCGAGGGCTATGAGGCGGTGACGATGGAGCAGATCGCCGTCGCGGCCGACGTGGCCAAGGGCACGCTCTACAACCATTTCCCGGTCAAGGAGGCGCTGCTGGCGCATCAGTTCCATGGCGAACTGGCGCAGGCCATGGAGGGGCTGGCGGCGAGCCTGGCCGAGCCGGACGACTTCGCCCGCCGGCTGGCGCGCTGGCTGCAGGCTTCGGTGCCTTGGTACGAGCGCCGCCGGGCGTATCTGTCGCCGTACCTGCGTTACCGCTTCCTGGCCGTCGAGGCCGCCTCGCGGCGGCGCGATGGCGAAGAGCGCAGCGGTCTGGAGCGGTTGTTCCGCGCCCTGATCCTGGCAGGACAGGCGAGCGGCGAGTTGCGCCGCGACCTGCCCGCCGAGCATTTCGCCGACCTGCTCCAGCACTTGTACCTCGGCGCGCTGATGCGCTGGCTGGCGGCGCCGGCCGACGGCGCGGCGCCACCCGCCTTGCAGGACGAATTCGGCGCGATCGTCGAGCTGTTCGTGGATGGCGCGGCGCAGCCTGTGCAGACGCGCGCATGAACGCGCCTGCCGCCGTGCTGGACTGGAGCGAGGCGGCCGCGGCCGGAGCGGCCGTGGCCGGCGGCAAGGGCTGGCAGCTCGGGCGCATGGCCCGGCTGGGCATCGCGGTGCCCTCCGGCTTCGTGATCGCCGCCGCGGCCAGCCGCGATCGTGCGCCGGGCGATCCCGTCGATGCGGCGTTGCGCGCGCGGCTGGCCGAGGAACTGGCCCGGCGCGGCTGGCTCGAGCGCGCGCTGGCGGTGCGCTCCTCGGCGCCCCAGGAGGATTCGACGCAGGCTTCGTTTGCCGGTATCCACCGATCCTGCCTCAACGTGCTTGGCCTGGACGCGTTGGCGCGGGCCGTGGCCGAGGTCTGGGATTCGGCTCGCACGCCGGCCGCGCGCGCTTACCGCGAGCGTTTCGGCCTCGACGGCGAAGACACGGCGATGGCGGTGGTGGTCATGCCGCTGCTGCCGGCGCTGGCCTCGGGCGTGGTCTTCACCCGCGACCCGCGTTCGGGGCGCGAGGACCGCGTTGCGGTCAACGCGCATTGGGGCCTGGGCGAGGCCCTGGTCGGCGGCCAGGCCGACGTCGACGAGTACCTGCTGCACTACGATCGCATCGAGCAACGTGTCTCGCCGCTGCAGCGGCGGATCGGCGCCAAGCGCCACTACACCCGCGCCCGCGCCGAAGGCGGCACCGAACTGGCCGACACGCCCGCCGAGCAGGGCGCGCAGGCGGTGCTGACGCCCGAGCAGTCGCAACAGGTCGCGTCCCTGGCCATGGACGCGGCGCGCGCGCTCGACTTCGCCCGGCCGCACTACGATGTGGAGTGGGTCTGGGACGGCGCGCGGGTGTGGATCGTGCAGGCGCGGCCGATCACCGCCGGCGCGCGCCACACCTATCCCGCGTTGCGCACGCAAGCGGCGCTGTGGACTCGCGGCAACACCCGCGAAATCCTGCCCGAGCCGCTGTCGGCGATGGACTGGTCGATCTATGCCGTGGCCGCCGACCGCATGCTCACCGCCGGCTACGAACTCGGCGGTTACCCCGTGCTGGATGGCGTGCCGCATGCGGGGCTGCATCACGGGCGGGTCTATCTGGAGGCCTCGCTGATCCAGTGGGAAGGCTACGACGCTTACGGCATCGCCCCGGCGGCGATCAACGCCTTGATCGGCGGCCGCCTGCCCGAGATCGCCGTGCCGGCGCCGGGCTGGCGCGACCGTCTGCGCCGGGGCGCTCGCCTGTTGAGATATCTGCGCCGTTCCGCGGCGCGCCGCCGCCGCGCCGGGCGCGATGTCGCCGCCGCGCTGGCCTGCGCGAAACGGTGGCGCGAGCAAGACCTGAGCCAGGGCGATCGCGCCTTGGCCCTGCGTCTGCGCGAGCACACCGAGCAGGTGCGCCGGGCCGACGAATTGTTCTTCCTGCAGGGCTCGGCCGGCGGCAGCCTCGCCGGTCTGGTCGACTTGATCGAGAAGTACTGCCCGGGCGAAGGGCAGGCCTTGGCGGCGGCCTTGCTGGCCGGCGGCGAGCCGAGCACGACCGCGCGCCAGGGCTACGAGTTGATGGCGCTGGCGGCGACCGCCGCGGCCGAGCCGACCGTTCTGGCCTGGCTGCGCAACGGCGGGCGGGACGATGCGGCCTGGCGCGAAGCCTTGCCGCAGGACAGCGCGTTCCGCAGCGAATTCGCGGCGTTTCTCGATCGCTACGGCCATCGCGCGGTCGCCGAGAGTTATCTGCGTCGTGCGCGTTGGCGTGAGCAGCCGCGGTATCTGTTCGAACAGATCCTGGCCCTGCTCGGCAGCGATGCCGAAGCGCTGCGCCGGCGCCAGCGCGAGGCCGGCGCGTCGGCGCGGCAACGCCTGCGCGGGCGCTTGCCGGCCTGGCAACGGCCGGCGCTGAACTATCTTTTGCGTAGCGCCGCGCGCGACAGCAACCAGCGCGAGGCCGCGCGCAGCGCGTTGATGGCGTATTTCGAAGCGTTGCGCCGGTTGGCGCTGAAGTTGGGCGAGCGCGCCTGCGAGCGCGGCGCGCTGGAGCGGGCCGAGGACGCGTTCGAACTCGACGCCGAGGAATGGTGCGCGCTCGCCGATGGCCGGCTCGCACCGGCGCACGCGCGGATGCGGGCGCTGAGCCGGCGCGAGCTGCGTGGGCGGCAGGCGCGGCAGGCCGAACTCGAACTGGTGGTCGAACACGGCAGCGCGCCCGAGCTGTCGCACGAGCCGGCGCGCGTTGCGGCGGGCGAGGGCGATTGGAGCGGAACGCCGATCGGCGCCGGCCGCGCGCGCGGCCGCGCGCGGATCGTGCGCGACCCGCGCGAAGGCGCGGCGCTGGCGGCGGGCGAGATCCTGGTGGCGCCGAGCACCGACCCGGCGTGGACGCCGCTGTTCCTGCGCGCGGCGGCGTTGGTCATGGAGACCGGCGGCTATCTTTCGCACGGCGCGATCGTCGCGCGCGAATTCGGCATTCCGGCGGTGGCCAACCTGCCCGGCGTGTTGGCGGGCCTGGTCGACGGCGAGGAAATCGAGGTCGACGGCGACCGTGGCCTGGTGCGTCGGCTGCGCGCCTGAGCGCGCAGCCGCTCACGCGTGGGCGTCGTCGTTCAAGGGTCCTCGACCGTGTAGCCCTGGGCGCGCAGCTTGTCGAGCAGGCCGCCGCTTTCCAGCAGATCCGACACCGGCAGGGTGGCGAAGGTGCTGCGGTTCTCGGCCAGCGAATCCAATGCGCGTTCCAGCCAGGTCGCGGCGACGCGTTCGCGCAGGTCGGCGAAGCCCAGGCGATGGGCGACGCCGGTCGCGGCCAGTGCTTCCATGCAGGTGCGGTACTGGTCGCCCTGCGGCAGGCTGCGCAACGCGGCGATGTCGCCGATCGCCCAGGCGTTGCCGCGCGCGCGCATCGATTCCAGGTCGCCCTCGATCCGGCTCAGGGTCTTGGCGAAACACTCGCGATCGTCCAGCGCGCTGGCGCCGAATTCCTTCAGCGCCGCCTTGGGGTCGGCGATCTTGAGCGCGACCCGTGCCTCCAGCACCGGCACGCCGTGGCGCTTGGCGGCCTGGTCGACCACCGGCTTGACCACGCCCTTCAGGCTCATGCCCGAGCGCTCGATCGCCGCTTCGTAGAGTTCCTGCGCGGCGAAGATCGGCCGCCACTTCTCCACCCCGCCGTCGCGGCCGATGTAGCGCGCCTTCAGCGCCGACCAGCGTGCGTACAGGTCGGCCGGGACGACGTCCTGCAGGGTCTTGCCGTCGGGATTCTTGCGCGCCTTCAGCGCGGTCGGAATCAACATCATCGTGCGCAGCATGCCCAGGTCGGTATCGAAATTGACCGAGGGCGGAGCGATCACCGCCTGCGACTCGGCGATCGCCGCCTCGACGTCGCGCGACAGCCAGGTCATGTTCTTGGGCAACGGGCTGACCGTGCCGAGGATCCACAGCACGTGGCCGCCGCGCACCACTTTCCACATGCCGGGCCCGGGCTGTTCGCCGGTGACGACCAGGGTGTCCAGGTCGCGGATTGTGTCGGCCGCCGGCGCGGCCGTCTGCGCCGGGACGACGCTCGGGGCCAGGGCCAACAGCAGCAGGGCGAACAGGGAACGGCGCATGCGAAGCGCTCCGGGGGATGAGGGACGCGGCGAAAGCGGATCGTAGCCGGTCGTGGGCGCGACCGGTGTGGCGATCTGTAACCGGACCGGGCCGGCAAGATCGACTGCGTCCAGGAACGCACATCCGGGTCTCGCCGCCGCTGCCGCGGTTTGCAAATGAGAACTATTGCCAATTAGACTGAAGCCTCGCCCGCTCCGCATCGCCCAAACGTCACCCCGCCGCGATCGCCGTTATGGGCGCGGGTGGACGCCCTGCCCAGCGCCATGACCGACACCCTAGCCAATCCGGCCCCGCCGCGCGCGCGCAAGCCGCGCCCGGCCTTGTCCTGGCGCTACCGCGGCGCGGTCGCGGCGCGCGCTTTCGCGGCGATCGTCATCGGCTATTTTTTCGCTTACGCCAGCACCGCCTTGCTCAGCGTGGCCCTGCCGTTTCCGCGCGTCGACCGGGTGGTCGCGGCCAGCCTGCTGAGTTTCTTCGTCTGGTGCGGCGTGGCGATGTACGCCTTCGCCGCGCGCAGCGCCTGGCGCGCCTGCTGGGCGCCGGCGCTGGCGACGGCCGTGCTGTTGTGGGCGGCCAAGCTGTGCGGCGCCGCGGCCCTGTTCCCCGGCTCCGCCGTGCCGCCCACGTGAGGCCACCGAGATGAAAAACAGCTTCTCCCAGGCCATGGCCTGGCTGCACACCTGGGCCGGACTGCTGATCGGCTGGCTGTTGTTCGTGATCTTCGTCGGCGGCACCATCGCCTGTTTCGACAAGGAACTGACCTACTGGATGCAGCCTTCGCTGCACGGCCAGGAGCGCGCGCCGACCGCGCCGGCGCCCAGCCTGCAGGGCGCGGTCGAGCGATTGCAGAAGATCGCCAAGCCGCATCCGCACGCCTACTACGTGACCTTGCCCGGCGAGCGCAGCAAGACTCTGGACGCCGGCGTGTACTACGACGCCGGCGATCCGGACCTGATCAGCCTGGATCCGGTCACCGGCAAGAAAGTGCCGGAAACCGCCGGCGGCGAATTCTTCTTCACCCTGCACTTCAACCTGCATTCGCCGACCTGGGGCATGTACATCGTCGGCCTGGCCGGCATGTTCATGCTGATCGCGATCCTGACCGGCATCGTGATCCACAAACGCATCTTCAAGGATTTCTTCACCTTCCGGCCCCGGGCCGGCGGCCAGCGCGCCTGGCTCGACGGGCACAACCTTACCGGCGTGCTCGGCCTGCCGTTCCACCTGATGATCGCCTACACCGGCGTGGCGATCTTCGTCGCCAATTACATGCCGGCCGGGCTGTTCGCCGCCTACGAAGGCAACGCCGAGACGTTCTACGCCGAAGCCGCCGACAGCTACGAGCGCGCGGAAACCGGCAAGCCGCTGACGGCGATCTACCCGATCGACCGCCTGGTCGACGACGCGCGCCGGCGCCTGGGCCAGCCGCTGACCTGGGTCAGCGTGCATCATCCCGACGACACCAGCGCGACCATCTCCTTCGGCGGCGACCACAGCCGCGACGTGGCCTGGAATTTCGACCAGGTGTTCTACGACGCCAACGACGGCAAGCTGCTGCACGAGACCGGCGCCTTCGGGCCCGGCTACAAGGCCTACACCTTCCTCGGCGGCATGCACATGGCGCAGTGGGGCGGCAGTGCGTTGCGCTGGCTGTACTTCGTCATGGGTCTCGCCGGTTGCGTGATGATCGCCAGCGGCATGCAGGTCTGGGTCGGCAAGCGGGCGAAGAAGATCGCCGAGGCCGGTCGCTTGTCGGGCTATGGTCTGGTGCAGGCGTTGAACCTCGGCGTGGTCGGCGGCATGCCCTTGGCCAGCGCGGCGATGGTGATCGCCAACCGGATGATTCCGGCCGATGCGCTGGCGCGTTCGAAGGCCGAGATCAGCGTGTTCTGCGCGGTGTGGATCGCGGCGACGCTGTACGCGGCGATTCCGGCGGTGCACAAGCGCGGCTGGACGCAATTCTTCGCGCTCAACGCGGTCGCGTTCGCGCTGATTCCGCTGGTCAACTTCGCCACCGCGCCGCGCAGTCACCTGCTGGCGACGATCGGCCGCGGCGAATGGACGCTGGCGGCGGTCGACCTGACCGCGGTGGCGCTGGCGGCCGGGTTCGCGTTGCTGGCGCGCCACGGTCTGCTCAAGGCGCGCCGTCCGGCGCAGGCGGCGTCGCGGCGCGAACGCGTCGCCGAGCCGGCGTTGGCGGATCGCTGAGGAGCGCGCGCATGCTGTGGCTGGGATTGAGTCTGGGCGTGGCCGCGTGGTGCCTGCTGAGCCGGGGGCTGGAAAAACACCATCGTCAGGTATCGAGCGCGGCGTTCGTGCCCGCGCGTGCCCGCGTCCTGCGCGCGTCGGGTTGGGCGCTGCTGGCGCTGATGTTCGCCGTGCTGGTCTACGAGCGCGGCTGGGCGCAGGGGCCGATCTTCTGGTTCGCTGCGATGATCGTGTCGGCGCTGGCGTGGACGTTGCTGATGACGATGGCGCCGAAGGCGAGCGCGAAGATCGCGGTGGCCGCGCTGTTGAGCGCGTTCGCGGCCATGCCGTTCTGGGCCGGGTGAGCGGGGCGGCGTTGTAGCCGCAGTGCCGCGGTCGCGGTTCGCGCCGTTCCCGCCCAGGAGAAACGTTGCGGCCGAAGCTTCCGCCGCAGCGATACTGGCAATAACCGAGCGCTGCCTGCGCTCCCGAAACGAAAACGCCCGGCGCGAGCCGGGCGTTTTGCATCGAAGCCGGCGCGGGACTCAGCCCGCCGCCGACTGCGCCGGCACCGCGGCCAGCAGCGGCCAACGCTTGAGCACGCTGGCGCGGATCGAGCTCGCGTCGAGGCCGGCCTCGGCGAGCAACTGTTCGCGGCTGGCGTGATGCTGGAACTCGTCCGGCAGGCCCAGGTGCAGCACCGGCAGCACGATGCCTTCGGCGGACAACAGCTCGGCCACGCCGCTGCCGGCGCCGCCGGCGACGACGTTGTCTTCCAGGGTGACGAAGCCGTCGTGGGTCTTGGCCAGTTCCAGAATCAGTTCGCGGTCCAGCGGCTTGACGAAACGCATGTTGACCACGGTCAGGCCGAGTTCGGCGCCGACCTGTTCGGCTGCCGGCACGATCGCGCCGAAGGCGAGCAGGGCGATGCGCGCGCCCTGGCGGCGCAGTTCGGCCTTGCCGATCGGCAGCACGTCCAGGTTCGGCTGGATCGCCGCGCCGGGGCCGGTGCCGCGCGGATAACGCACCGCGGCCGGGCCCTCGTAGCGATGGCCGGTGCTGAGCATCTTGCGGCACTCGTCCTCGTCGGCCGGCGCCATCACCACCATGTTCGGCACGCAACGCAGGTAGGACAGGTCCAGGTTGCCGGCGTGGGTGGCGCCGTCGGGGCCGACCACGCCGCCGCGGTCGATCGCGAACAGCACGTCGAGATTCTGGATCGCGACGTCGTGCACCAGTTGGTCGTAGCCGCGCTGCAGGAAGGTCGAGTAGATCGCGACCACCGGCTTGGCGCCTTCGCAGGCCATGCCCGCGGCCAGGGTCACCGCGTGCTGCTCGGCGATGGCGACGTCGAAGTAGCGCTGCGGGTACTCCTTGCTGAAACGCACCAGGCCCGAGCCTTCGCGCATCGCCGGGGTGATCCCGAGCAGACGCTCGTCGGCGGCGGCCATGTCGCACAGCCACTCGCTGAAAACATCGGTATAGGTCGGCTTCTTGGCGCCGGCCTTGGCGACCAGGCCCTTCTCCGGGTCGAACGGTCCGACCGCGTGGTAGCCGATCTGGTCGTCTTCGGCCAGTTCGTAGCCTTTGCCCTTGGTGGTGATGATGTGCAGCAGCTGCGGGCCCTTGAGGCCCTTCAGCGTTTTCATCGCATGCAGCAGCGCGGGCAGGTCGTGGCCGTCGATCGGGCCGGTGTAGTGGAAGCCGACTTCCTCGAAGAAGGTCGAGGGCACGAACATGCCCTTCCAATGCTCTTCCCAGCGGCGCACGAACTTCGCCGCCGGCTTGCGCTTGTCGCCGAGCAGCTTCTTGCCGCCCTCGCGGATCGCGTTGAGCGTACGGCTGCTGGTCAGGCGGCCGAGCATCTTGGTCACGCCGCCGACGTTCTCGGAGATCGACATCTGGTTGTCGTTGAGGATCACCAGAACGTTGGGCTCCGGGTCCAGGCCGCCGGCATGCGCCAGCGCTTCGAACGCCATGCCGGCGGTCATCGCGCCGTCGCCGATCACCGCCACCACCTTGCGCTCGTCGCCGAGGCGGTCGAGCGCGATCGCCATGCCCAGCGCAGCCGAGATCGAGGTCGAGCTGTGGCCGACGCCGAAGGTGTCGTACTCGGATTCGTCGCGCTTGGGGAACGGCGCGACGCCGTCCTTCTGCTTGACCGTGTGGATGCTGTCGCGGCGGCCGGTGAGGATCTTGTGCGGATAACTTTGGTGACCCACGTCCCAGACCAGTCGGTCGCGCGGCGTTTCGTACAGCCAGTGCAGGGCGACGGTGAGTTCGATCACGCCCAGACCGGCGCCGAAATGGCCGCCGACCAGGGCGACCTGCTCGATCAGGTAGGCACGCAGTTCCTGCGCGATGGCCGGCAATTCCTCTTCGGGAAAGCGGCGCAGGTCGGCGGGAACCTGGATGCGGGAAAGACGCGGGTAGCGCTGCGAATCGATCATCACGACCATCTGGCGTTCAGCTAGTCGGTCATTGTCCCGCCCCCGTGTGAGGCGAGCAAGAAGCGTGACTCCCCGCATTCAGGCGGGATCGCCCGAATACGTGCGTATACGCCGCGTTTTGCGTTGCCGATCGCGGCGAACGGAACTGCGACCCCGTGCCGCAGCGGTTCAGCGGCCGCGCAGGCGGCCGAACAGGCCGCCGGACTTGGCGCCTTCGGCCGGCGCCGGATCGCCTTCGGCCTCGGCGAAACCGGTGGCCAGGTTGGCGTTGATGAAATCGGCCACTTCGGCTTCGCTGACGCCGCTGGCTTCGGCGATCTCGGCCAGGTGCGCCGGCGCCTTCATCATCACCGTGGCGATGCGGAAGTGCTTGGGGTACTCGCGTTCGGTCTGCGGCCACTTGGTCATGCGATAGCGGCGCTGCGGATCGTAGCCGGGCGCGAGGCGGCCGCGGCCGGCAAGCAGGTTGCCGAACCAGACCAGGCGCGACAGCGGCATCGCCGCGCCGGCCTGGGTCGCGGCCGCCTGCCATTGCGCGGCGGGCACGGTCTCGAAATCGGTTGCGGCGAAGCCGCGTTCGAACAGCTCGACGAGCGGCTTGAGCGCCGCCGGACCGTGATACTTGCGTTCGTCGGCGTCGATCAACAGCGCTTGGCCGCCGCGGTTCAGGCGCACCAGGCCGCGCAGGCGGCCCGGCATCAGCCAATCGAGCAGGCCGTCGCCGCTGGCGGTGATGCTGGGCACCGCGGAGGGAACCGCCGGCGGAACCACGGGCGCGGCCGCGATCGGCGCCGGCGCGGCATCGGCCGCCGGTGCGGTGGGCGCGGAAGCCGCGGCAGCGACCGGCTCCGCGGGCGCCGGGACGACCGTTGTCGGTGCAGCGCTCGCCGCTGCGGTCGGCGCGGACGCCGCCGGTGCTTGCGCGGCGCGGATCTGGGCGCGGTCGGCTTCGAGCAGTTCGACCACCGCCTCGGGCAGGGCGGCGGTGGGATCGGTGCGCGGCTGGTGCGGAATGTCGACCGGGGCGGGCGTCGGGGCGGCCGCGGGCAGGGACTGGCCGCTCTGCACCGCGATCTCGCCGAGCAGCAGCCGTACCGAATCGGTGTTCACCGGATGGGAGAGCAGGAAGTCGGCCTGGGTGCGCTGTGCGGCGGTCAGCGCGATCACCGACTTGCCCGAGGCATGCAGGCGCAGCCAGCTCATCGGCCCGTACATGCTGTCCATGTCGACCACGACGAAATCGGCCTGCTGCTCGGGCACCAGCGACCAGTGCCCGCCCAGTTGGGCGTTGGCGACCTTGAACGCGGTCTGCAACGCAGACTCCGTCGCCGGGTCCATTCCGGTCAGGCCGAGGGTCAAAGGCATGGTCGTTTCCGCATCAGAATCAAGCGAGAAGTGTTGCGGACTGCACGAGTCACCGTCAACGCGACGTGATGCGTCGATAAGGCGCCTTTTTGGGCAGAAAGACGGGGTTTTCAGCGCGATACTGCGAACTTCGTCACGAAGATCGGGGTGTGGCGTTCGCCCTGGCTCGCGACGCCGACGGCGAAAGCGGGTACACGCGCACGAGCCGGGGGCAAAAGGTGCTGCGGCATCGGGCCCCGGGGCGTGCCGCGACCGTCGGGCCAGGGGGTTGCGGTGCGGGGGCTCCGATCGCGGCGTCGCAAGCGCGGCGTCGAACGGGCGGCGTCGAACGGGCGGACGGCGGAGCGGCCCGAACCTTTCGTCCGTCCCCCACGCCGGCCTGCCACTGCAGGACGAGGCCGGACCGCGACGCGCGTTCGCCCCGCGTTCGCGTGCGTCGCTGTCCGCTGTCCGCGGACCGGGCGACGGATGCTGGGCGTTCGTCTTCGCGCCGCTGCGAGGCCACGTCCGCGCCTGCTATCGGGCGCGCGCGGTGCCGGTCGCGCCGATGCTTCAGTTCGCCAGGTGCGAACGCTTGGGCAACTGGTTTTTCAGGAACGCCATCTGGTCGGCGAGGATGTTGCGGTTCGACAGGATCAGATGCTCGACCCAGCTCGGCCGGTACGGCACCGCCAGCAGCGGCATGCCGGCCTGTTGCGGCGTGCGGTTGCCCTTGCGCGAGTTGCAGCCGAAGCACGCGGCGACCACGTTCTCCCAAAGGTCGCGGCCGCCCTTGGACACCGGCACGACGTGATCGCGGGTCAGGTGCGGTCGATGGAAATCCTGGCCGCAGTACATGCACAGATGGCCGTCGCGGGCGAACAGGGCGGCGTTGGTCAGCGCCGGCGTCGGATCCAGCGCGCCAGGACGGGCGTGGCCGCGCGCGGCGACGATCGGATGCAGGGCCAGCACGCTGCGCTCGCCGGTCAGGCGGTTGATGCCGCCGTGCACTTCCAGGCAGGGATCGCCGAGGGTCCAGGCGACGGCGCCGCGGGCGTAGAGGCAACTGGCGGTCTGCCAGTTCATCCAGTCCAGCACCCGGCCGTGCGCGTCGAGCGACAGCAGTCGCACCGAGCTCAGACGTTCGAGGGCGTTGCGTGGGACGGCGCGGGGGCCGGGCCACGGCGAGTATTGGTCGGCGACACCGGAGGCATCCGGCTCACGCTGCAGCATGTCAGCGTGGGTTCCGGTTCGGACCAGGCGGATCTTCGCTCTATCGGTCTCCATCGGGAAACCAGCTTATACCCGTTTGATGACGAATTTGGTAGCGGCGCGCGAAATCGCGCGCCGCCGACCGCTCGCGACCGCCCGAGCGCCGGCGGTCGGATCGTCGCCGCCGGCGCCGGCGCGCGATGCGCGACCGGCGCGGACCGGCGGGGGCGGCTCAGGCGTCGAACGCCTCCGCGTCGAGCGCGGTCAGGGTCTCGACGCTGGCGCCGATCGCCGCGGCGTGGCCTTCGCAACGCGGCAGCAGGCGGGCGAAGAAGAAGCGCGCGGTTTCGCGTTTGCCGGCCTTGAAGCGTTCCGACTGCGCCGAAGCTTCGCTGGCGGCGACGCTGCGCGCCCACCAATAGGCCAGCGACACGTAGCCGGAGTACATCAGGTAGTCGTAGGCGGCGGCGCCGACCTCGTCCGGATTGGCCATCGCGCGCTTGCCGACCGACATCGTCAGCTGCTGCCACTGCGCCGCCTTGGCGCGCAGCGGGGCGACGAACTCGGCCACTGCGGCGTTGCCTTCGTGCTCGGCGCAGAAGCGTTCGATCCGCTCCAGCATCAGCTTCAGTCCCGCGCCCTGCAACTGCATGACCTTGCGCCCGAGCAGGTCCAGCGCCTGGATGCCGGTGGTGCCTTCGTACAAGGTGGTAATGCGTGCGTCGCGGGCGAGCTGCTCCATGCCGTGCTCGGCGATATAGCCGTGGCCGCCGAAGCACTGCAGCGCGTGGTAGGTGCATTCCACGCCCCACTCCGTCAGGCAGGCCTTGACGATCGGGGTCATGAAGCCGATCAGCGCATCGGCGTCGGCGCGTTCTTTTTCGTCGCCGCTGGCATGGGCGAGGTCGACCAGCAGGGCGGCGTCGTAACCCATTACCCGGCCGCCTTCGACCAGCGCCTTGCAGGTCAGCAGCATGCGCCGCACGTCCGGGTGGACGATGATCGGGTCGGCGGCGAGTTCGGGGAACTTGGCGCCCGACAGCGCGCGCATCTGCAGGCGTTCGCGCGCATAGCGCAGCGCGTTCTGCAGTGCGCGGTCGGACAGGCCCAGGCCCTGCAGGCCGACCGCGAGGCGGGCGGTGTTCATCATGGTGAACATCGCCATCAGGCCCTTGTGCGGCTGGCCGATCAGATAGCCCTGGGCGCCGTCGAAATTCATCACGCAGGTGGCCGAGGCATGGATGCCCATCTTGTGTTCGAGGCTGCCGCAGCGCACTGCGTTGGCCTCGCCCAGGCGGCCGTCGCGCGCGACCTTGACCTTGGGCACGATGAACAAGGAAATGCCCTTGCTGCCGGCCGGCGCGTCCGGCAGGCGCGCCAACACCAGGTGGATGATGTTGTCGGTGAAGTCGTGTTCGCCGGCGGTGATGAAGATCTTGGTGCCGGTGATCGCATAGCTGCCGTCGGCCTGCGGCTCGGCGCGGGTCTTGAGCAGGCCCAGGTCGGTGCCGCAGTGCGGCTCGGTCAGGCACATGGTGCCGGTCCAGCGGCCTTCGACCAGCGGCTTGAGGAACACCTCCTGCTGCCATTCCTCGCCGTGGTGCAGCAAGGCCTCGGTGGCGCCGTGCGAGAGCAGCGGAAAATTGCCCCAGGCCAGGTTGGCGGCGTCGATCATTTCCTTCAGCGGCACGCCGGCCGCGTGCGGCAGGCCCTGGCCGCCGAAGCGGGTGTCGGCGGTGAGGCCGGACCAACCGCCTTCGACGTACTGCGCGTAGGCCTGCTTGAAGCCCGGCGGAGTGGTCACCGCGCCGCTGGCCTTGTCGTGGCTGCAGCCGATCTGGTCGCCGACGCTGTTGAGCGGCGCGAGTACGGTCTCGGTGAAACGCGCGCCTTCTTCGAGCACGGCGTCGAGCACGTCGCGGCTGGCGTCGGTGTAGCCGAGGCGCTGGAACGCGGCTTCGGCACCGAGCACGTCGAACAGGGCGAAACGCATGTCGGCGAGGGGGGCTTTGTAGGTGCTCATGGGCGGGGATTCGGGATTGGGGATTAGGGATTCGCAGCGGCGGAGCGGGGCGGGATCGAAGGCGGGACGCAGCGGCGCCGTGCGCCTCTACGAATCCCCAATCCCGAATCCCGGCTGTCAGCGCATCACGCCGGGCAAGCCCGGCGCGGGGCTCAACGCGCTGCTGCGTTCGATGGCGAAGGTGCGCTGCTTGGTCTCGTCGGGCGTGGCCACGACGTCGCCCTTGAGGCTGTAGGCGAGGCTGCGGCCGCCGGCGAGGGCGTCGGCGACGGCGATCTTGGCGGTGCCGGACGGGGTCAGGTCGACTTTGACGACGTCGGCCGATTCGGGCCCGATCGACAGGGCGGGCTGGGCCTGCAGTTGGCCGGCGCTTTCTTCGCCGAGCTTGAGCTGCAGGTCGAAACGGTCGAAGCGCATGGGGATGCTGCTGAAGTTCTCCAGCCGCACTTCGACCGTCCAACTGCCGTTGGCGCGTACGGTCAGCTGCTGAATGCGCGCGGCGGGCTCGGAGACGCGCCGCACCGGGCCGGTCGAGCAGCTGGCCAGCAACGCGGCGGCCAGGGTCAGGCCGATCGTAAGGCCGATCGTACGCATCCGGGGCCGTGCTTTCATTCCGCCGCTCCACAGGGTTGGGACCGCGAGGATACTACGGCGAATGGTGGCCCCGGCAGGGGCGCGCCGGGTGAGGTTCGCGCGGACAGGCGCGGCTCAGGCCGGTTCGCCGGGAGCATGGCGGCGGCCGGCCGGGCAAGCGCGCCGATCCCGGGGCGGGGCGGTCCGGAGGCGTTCGACCGGGCGGATCGGCCGCGACGGATCGGCTTGAGCGCGCAGGGGCGAGCGGGCATCGCTGTGCGGGCGATTCCGGCCTGATCACCGCGCGATCATCAAGGGCCGCGCACGGACCGGCCGCCGAAGGCCGATGCAGTGCGCGTCGCGAACGCGGTTCAGTGCGATGCGGCGGTCGCGGAGTCGAGCGCAACGGTGTGCGTCGCGGAAGAGTCCGCAGGCGGTGCGGGGCGTGACGATGGGCGTGCGGGTGCGGCGACGCGTACGGCCGTGCCGCGCGTCGCCGCATCGGCCGTGCCGGCGGGGTGCGCAGGAGTCGGGAACGCCAGCGAGGAGGCGGTGGGCGCAGAAGGGCGCGCAGAAGAAGGCGCCACCGTCTGCGCCAGGCATGCCAGCGCGGAGACGGTGGCCAGCACCAGGAGGTAGCGCGGCAGCGCGCGGAGCGAATCCTGCATCCACGTCGCCGCCCTCATGCGCGGACCCCGCACGTCCTGTGCGGCGTCGGCCGACCGGCCGTCCTGGCCATCGGCGCGAAATCCGTTTCGCCGTGCATGCACGCTTCCTCGGCACTTGCAATGAAGACACCCCGGCTCCGCTGGCTCACCTGCTCGAGGGTGACGGCCTTTTTCCTTTGCAGAGCGGCATCCGTGTCATCGCATCGACCGTGCTGCCGGGGCCTGCATAGATTGCCGCCGCGGCCGGGGCCAAACAGTCGGCCGAAGGCGCGGCCGGCTGTAGGAATTTTCTGACCCCCGGTCACGCTTCGCGGCTCGACCCGGTCGCATCGCGCGGCTGCGCGCGTACTCGCACTCGCCGTTGCGGCGGCGACACGATGTGTTCGCGCGGGCTCATTGCGCGGCGTCGTCGCGCGGCACCGCGCCGGCGTTGCGCAACTCCTGTTGCGCCTGCTTGATTGCCTTGACGTCGAGCGGAAGGATGCGGCCGATGAAGCAGGGCATCTTGATCGACGGCGTGCCGAGCGCGGTGACCTTGTCGAAGCGCGCGTGCACGCGGCCCATCTGATTGCTGACGCTGATCGCCGAGGCGAACGCGAGGTCGCTGCAAGGCCCGCGCAGCTCCAGCAGGTAGGCCTGGTTGGGACGCGTCCACACCGCCAGCGCACTGTCGCCGAGCGGCGTCCAACCGTTGAGCGTGCCGAAGTACTGGAAGCTGTCGACCGGCGCGCCGGCGTGGGCGCGGTACAGCGCCAGGCGCTGCGCGTCGTCCAGTTTCGGGGTGGAGGCGCAGCCGGCCAGTGCCGCGGCGACAAGGACGGCGGTGAGCAGGGTTTTCATGAGCACTCCTCGACGGCGCGGGCCGTTCTGGCGGGACTGCGCGCATCATGCGCCCGCGGACAGGCGCGCAGTGCGAACCGGTGCCGATATCGTTCAGCGCGGGGGAGACTTGCCAGATCCGATTTGCGTCCGTATCATGCCGCCTCTCTCGCGGGACACCGCGAACGGCCGGGTAGCTCAGTTGGTAGAGCAGGGGATTGAAAATCCCCGTGTCGGGGGTTCGATTCCCTCCCCGGCCACCATTTGTAAACGAAGGGCCCGACCGCAAGGTCGGGCCCTTCGTTTTTGCGCAGGCCGATTCGCGCATGTCGAGTTATTGCCGCGACGACAGGCGCAGGTAGGAGAAATCCGACCCTCCGGCGGGGTGCCGGCCGACTGCGTCGGCTCCGGCGCTGGGGCAGCCTGGATGGGCTGGCAGCGTGCGTCCCTCCCCAGTTACGCGCACGCCACGGGTTTTCAGGGACCGAAGGCCCGCCAGCATCTTTGCCGATATTGCCGTTTGGCGGCTGGCCGGGCGCGAAGGTGCGCAACTCTGTGATTCTGCGGATTGGCGCAAAGACGCGCGGCGGGGGCGCTCTATGCTCGGCGCATCTTCAAAGGAGTGCAGGCCATGACCCGTACGATCGCTTCGCTGCTGCTGTTGGTCCTCAGCTCGGCCGCGATGGCGCAAACCGTCGCTTTCGGCAACAAGGTGATCGTGGTCGGCGACAGTGTCGGCCGCCTGGAGCAGGTGGCGGGCAAGCCGGCCAAGATCGTGCCGATCCAGAACAAGTTCGGCGCCAACGTCGCCGAGCGCTACGAGTACTACGTCGGCAGCAAGACCGTGCTGGTCACCGTCCGCGATGGCCGGGTGATCGACGTGATGGAATTGTTCTAAGCCGGCGCAACGCCCGCTGCCGCAACTGCCAGCGGCGGCGGGCCACGGTGTTCGAGCCCGTCGCCCGAGCCACCGCTTTTCCCCATCCCCGATCTCTAATCCCCAATCCCGGCGCACCGCACGGCGTTGCGCCTACTGCACCGTGCAGGTCATCTGGACGGTCACCGTGGCGCCGTTGGCGAGCGCGCCGAGGGCAACGCCGCTTTCCAACTGCGCCAGGCTCAGCCCGGCCGGGCAGGCCGCACCGGTGCAGCTCGGCGCTGCGGTGCAGCTCAGGCCCTGGCGGCTGGCCGCCGGGTCGCGCAGGATCGCGCCGGCGACCGCGTCCGGGCCGTTGTTGGTGACGACGATGGTGTAGATGGTCGACGCGCCGCGGGAAACGGTGTTGACGCCATTGGTCTTGGTGATGGCCAAGTCCGCCAGCGGCGCGCGAGTGTTGCTGAAGGTGCAGGTCAGATCGTCGCCGGCGGCCGCGGTGAGGCTGAAGCTGGTGCCGGCGCCGCTCGGCGTCTGGCCCCCGGCCAGCGCGTTGCTGCAGCTGTAGGCGCTGGCGTAGTTGTTGAGGTTGGCGCCGGCCGCGCCGGTTTCGGACAGGGTGTAGGCCGCGCCGACGCTGCCGTTGAGCAAGGCCTCGCCGGTCGCGATGGTGCCGCTGCCGGTGGTGGTGACGCCGACCGGCCCGCCGGTGCCGGCGATGTTCAAGTCGAATTGGTCGGCGGCGACGAAACGCCCCAGCGGCAGCGCCTTGCGCAGGCGCAGGATCGGCTGTTTCTGGAACACCAGCGGCCCGCTGGCGGTGTCGTTGGCGGTATTGAAGTCGTTGTTGGTCGCGTCCGCGTCGCCGTCGGGCACGCTGCGGCCCAGTGCGGCCCAGTGCGGCATTGGCGGTGTACGTGCCGCTGAGCGTGGGCGAATTGACCGTGACCGGAATGGTGAAGCTGACCGTGCCGCCGTTGCTGCCGGGCGCGCTAGATCCGGCCAGAGGAGTCGGATTCAGTGCGCAGGTGACGACGCTATTGCCGGCGCTGGCGACGCAGTTGGCCGGCAGGGTGCCGGCGGTCCAGCCCGCCGGAAGGGTCGCGACCACGGTGAAGCCGTCGTCGCCGTCGGTGGCGCCGGGGCCGACATTGGTCGCGGTCAGGACGATGTTCTGCAACTGGCCGTAGTTGCTGTAGGCCGGCGTCGGCGTGCTCAGCGTCACCGCGATGTCGGGCAGGCCGGTGACGGCCAGCGTGCACGAGGCGTCTTGTTCGTTGCTCAGCGTGGTGCCGGTGAGGCAGGTGCCGGTGGTGACGTAGGTATTGGCGGCGATGCCGGCCGGACGTTGGCTGATCGCGGCGCGGTAGTTGCCGCCGGGCAGCACGTAGATCTCGCTCGCGGTTTGTACGGTCGAGGTGTTGGACGCGGCGCTGGCATGCGGGGTGCGGCCGGCGCCGGTGGTGCCGGCGCCGTTGTCGAGCAGGGTGCTGCCCTGGGTCAGGTTGACCTGCCAGCCCGTGCCGCCGAGGGTCTTGTTCCAGGCGAAATCGGCGAAGCTCAGGATCGCCGAATGGCGCGCTTGCAACAGGGTGCCGCAATAGACGTTGATGCCGTCGTAGCCTTCGCCGCCGGCCTGCATGAACAAGCCCGAGACCAGGGTCGTGGCGGTGTTGGCGCAGAACGGACCGCGCGAGACGTGGGCCGGTTGCCCGGACATGGTTTCGCGTACGCCGACCTCGATGCTGGTCGAGGTGCCGGTGGTCATCCGCACCCACGAGTTCGCGTCCAGGGTCAGCGGCCGGCAGACCAGGTTCAGCGACGAGGACCACGGCGGGTACTGGCCGTTGGACCATTCGCGGTCCCAGCCGCCAAATTGGTGCACCAGCTGGTTGGAGGGACAGTAATTGGTGACTTCGGTGCCCGGCAGAGCGTAGGTGCCCGACAGCACGTCCGGGCTGCCGTTGGCGTTGCGGTTGACCACGTTGACGGTGCTGCCGTCGGTGGTGATGCCGCCGCAGTACAGGCCGACCCGGTTGGTCATGCCGCGGGTCGAGGTGAGCCCCGCGCTCATCGATTTGTCGCGATGGTAGGCGCCGCGAACGATGGTGCCGGCGGGGCATTGCAGCGCTCCGGAGCCGGGATCGCCTTTGTTGGTGCCGATGGTGCCGGTCGGGGTGGCGCCGGCCTGCACGCCGATGCCGGCCTGCGCATGGACGGGACGGGGAACGCTGGCGAACAGGGCGAGCAGGCAGAGGGCGGGGGCGAGGTGTTTGGCCGTCATGAAGTCCGGGGTTCCATCCGACGGGAGCGGAAGCCGCTCGGCAGGGTGAAAAAGCGTGAGCTGAATCGTGCAAAAAATGTGCCAAAATTCACAATTTTCGAAGAGTGTGCCCCGATGAGCGTTGATCCCAGGCGCTGAGCCCGGCCGGCCACGACTGGGACAGACAAAAAAGGTCAGTTTTTGCCCCTGGCGCTGTAATCGGTTCCCGATCGCGGCCACTCGGCGCCGATTGGCGCAGGTCCCCTTAGACGGGCAGATTTGCCTAAACAGGACGAGCCCGGTGCATCGGGCGAGGTCATGGCGTCGCCCGGCGGCGAAAGTTGACAGCCGCGCGCAAGGCGCACTACGGTGCCCGTCCCCGTATTCCGCCGACCGGCGGTCCAGAGGGAACCATGTCTGAGCGTGTAGCCATCCGCTGATCCCTTCGCCCGGCGAAGGTGGGTCGACGCGTCGAAAGCGGTTCGTCGTTCGCGCCTTGCGAACGCGCGCGGTCGCGTCCGTTCCGGCGACTACCGACAGACGTCCATGCTCTTATCGATTCGACGGCGATGCGCGCGATGCGCAGCCGTCCGCGGCGCGTGCCGCCATTGCCGTCGCCGCATCCGGCGCGCGCCGTTCGCGCCGCGATCGGCGTTTGCGTTGCCGATGCCGCGACGCGCATTCCTCGCGCTCCCGCGCTGGCCGTCCGGGCGCGCCGCCTGGTGGCCGCGCGTATCCGCGTCCGGTTCCGGCATCAGGCCGGACCTTGTCTTGCCTCGCATCCCACGGAGGCCTTCATGCTCAGTTTGATGATGTTTTCCCGTGTGCCGCCGTACGCCCCGCCATCGCAGACGCCCATGCGCATCCAGCCGCAAACCCGCGAACACGAAGCGCAGATCGACGCATTGACCCGGGCCGCGTTCGGCGGCGCTGGCGAGGCCGCGCTGATCGGGCGCCTGCACGCCGACGGTCTGGTGCGGCTGTCGCTGGTCGCGCTCGACGACAGGGCGCGGGTGATCGGCCACGCGCTGTTCACCGCGCTCGCGGTGCGGGTCGATGGGCGCCCGGTCGACGCGCTGTGCCTGGCGCCGGTGTCGGTGCTGCCGGCGTGGCAGCGGCGCGGCGTCGGCGGGCGGCTGATCCGCGCCGGCCTGGCGCAGCTGGCCGAAGCCGGTTTCGAAGCGGTGGTGGTGCTCGGTCACGCCGACTACTACCCGCGCTTCGGCTTCGACGCCGCGCTGGCCGCGAAACTGGCCGCGCCGTTCTCGGGCGAATGCTTCATGGCCCTGGAACTGCGCCCCGGCGCCCTGGCCGGCGAGCGCGGCTCGGTGACCTACCCGCCGGCGTTCGGGCTGTGAAGCAGGAACGAGTGCGGAGGAGTAAGTAATGAGTTGTGAGCAAATCGGGCGCGACGCCGCTTTCGCTCGCTACGGGCTCCTCTTCGCCCGCTCCTGAGCCGAGCGTGGAGAGGTGCGGAGCGAGCAACGCCCGCGATGCCGCTTTGGCTGGCCGCTCGCTGCACTCGGCTATTCCTAGCCTTCAGGCACGAACCCTGCGGGCTTCTCCGCGCCGCCGCCGAACAGGAACTTTTCCATCTCGCCCTCGAGGAAGGCGCGATGCTTGGGGTCCAGCGGCGACAGCCGGTTCTCGTTGATCAGCATGGTCTGGTGGGCCAGCCAGGCGGCCCAGCCGGCCTTGCCGATATGGGCGAACACGCGCTTGCCCAGTTCGCCGGGCCAGGGCACGAAGTCCAGGCCTTCGGTGTCGCGGCGTTCGTATTCGCAGAAAACGGTGCGGCTCATGTCGTTGGGTCCCGGGAGAAAGCGGTGCGGCGCTCAGGCCGCTTCGATCAGTTTGCGGATCGGCGCGGGAATGCCGAGTGCGGCCAATTCGGCGCGCGCGAACCAGCGCAGATCGTCATTGTCGCCGACCCGGCCGCGCAGGGCGATGCCGCGCCAGCGCCGCGGCCACAGGTCGAGTTTGTAGTGGCTGAAAGCGTGCGCGACCGCCGGCAAGGCCTCGCCGGCGGCGAAATCGCCGCGTACATGGGCCTCGAACCACTGCTGCGCGCCGGCGGTTTCCTCACTTTGCGGCAGCGTCCACAGTCCGGCCCAGATGCCGCTCGGCGGACGCCGCTGCAGCAGCACCCGGCCGTCCGCGTCGAGCAACCACAACACCTGCGCTTGGCGTTGCGGTACCGCCTTGCCGGGCTTGGGCGTCGGCAGTTCGGCGACCCGGCCTTCGATGCGGGCGACGCAGTCGTGCTGCAGCGGGCACAGGATGCAAGATGGGTCGGCGCGCGTGCACAAGGTCGCGCCGAGATCCATCTGCGCCTGGGTGTAGTCGACCATGCGCGTCTGCGGCAGGTGCGATTCGGCCAGCGTCCACAACTGCCGCTCGATCGCCGGCAGGCCCGGATAACCGTCGATGCCGTGGTAGCGGCTGAGCACGCGTTTGACGTTGCCGTCGAGGATCGCGTGGCGATCGTCCCAGGCCTGGGCCAGGATCGCCGCGGCGGTGCTGCGGCCGATGCCGGGCAGGGCGGTCAGCGCGTCGATATCGCGCGGCAGTTCGCCGCCGTGGCGTTCGACGCAGAGCTTGGCCGCCGCGTGCAGATTGCGCGCGCGGGCGTAGTAGCCCAGGCCTGACCACAGGCCGAGCACGGTGTCGAGTTCGGCTGCGGCCAGGTCGGGCAGGCTCGGCAGCGCGGAGACGAAGCGTTCGAAATACGGCGCCGCGGTCTTGACCTGGGTCTGTTGCAGCATGATTTCCGACAGCCACACGCGGTACGGCGTGCGCGGGTGCTGCCAGGGCAGGTCGTGGCGGCCGCTGACGTCGAACCACGCCAGCAGGCGGGCGGCGAAGGCGTCGGCGGTGGCTGGGTCGGGCGGTGCGGTCATCGGTTCGGCGGGGCGGCGTTGGCGGTCGGTTCGCGGGTTGGGGCGGGGGCTGAGTCGGTGGGCGGCGGATCGTCCTCGATCTCGATCCGCACGCCTTCGAGCACCGCGCCGGAGACTTCGACCCGCGGCGTGTGCAGTCGCCCTTGCAGCGGCGGCAGCAGCGAGCCTTGCGCGCCGGCATCGACCCACTCCAGCACTTCGGGCAAGCGGAAGCGGCCGTCGAACACGGTCGCGTCGCGTTGCAGGCGCAGCGCGGCGGTCGCGGAGAAATCGGCCGGGCCGGCGTAATCGAGCGCGAACGGCAGCGGCGAGCGCGACTGCCCCAGCGGCGGCGGCAGCGTCGGCCAGGCCTGCGGCCATTCGGCCAGGCGGCCTTGCAACTGCAGTTCCAACTGCTGCGCATAGGCGAAGCGGCCGGTGCCGTCGAGGTGGGGCACCGCGTCGCGGCCGCGCAGCGCGGCGCCCAGCGGCGCCAGACTCAGGCGGCCGTCGCGGTAACGCAGCGGGCCGGCCAGGCCGAACACGAACGGCAGATCGGTGGCGCCGGCGCGATAGCGCGCCTGCGCGCCCAGGCGCAGCCGGTCCAGGCCGAGGCCGTCGTCGCCGGCGTGCAGGCGACCGCCGGCGACGGTGCGCATCGGCAGGCGCCAGTCGTGCGCGACCACGTCGACCCGGCCGGCCAGACCGAGCCCGCGCCCGGCGGCCGGACGCTGCAGGGTCGCCGCAAGCGAGAACGGAATCCGCAGCGGCGCGGCGACGACTTCGCCGTCGAGCCGGCCGCGCAGCGGTCGTGCGGGGTGCAAGACCGGCAGATCGATCGCGATGCGTTCCACCGACCAGCCGGCGCCGATCACCCGGCCGCGCTCGACCCGCGCGCCGCGGCTCAGGCTCGGCAGCCGCAGTGGGCCGGGCGAGGGCGGCCGCGACTCCAGCCAGCGTTGCAGCGCGGCCAGGTCGAATTGCGGCGCATCGAGTTCGACCCGTTCGACGTCGAGCACCGCGCCGGCGGCGCGGATCGTGCTCCAGGGCAGCGACAGGTAGACGCGCTCGGCGCGCAGCAGCGGCGTCGCCGCGCCGGGTTGGCGCGCGACCAGGCCGCGCACCTCCAGCATCGGCGTGCCGCGCAACCGGTATTCGCTGGCGCCGGAGGCGCTGAGCTCCAGGCCGAGCGATTGGCCGACGCGATCGAGCAGGATCGCGCTGACCTGGCTGGGCTGCGACACCCAGCTCAGCGCCAGCACCATGACCAGCACCGCGCCGGCGGCGACGAGCACGCGCCTGCGCCAGCGTCGTCGTTCGGGGACGGCGGTCTCCGGCGGCGCGGACATGGGCGCGGCCGCGCCTCAGCCGCCGAGCGTTTCGGGCAGCAGGGCGTCGACGAAGGCTTCGGCGTCGAACACGCGCAGATCTTCCGGGCGCTCGCCGATGCCGGCGAAGCGGATCGGAATGCCGAATTCGCGCGCCAGGGCGAACACCACGCCGCCCTTGGCGGTGCCGTCCAGCTTGGTCACCACCAGGCCGGTGACGCCGACCGCGGCGTGGAACTGGCGCAGCTGCGACAGCGCGTTCTGGCCGGTGGTGCCGTCGATCACCATCAGCACTTCGTGCGGCGCGGTCGGGTCGACCTTGCCGAGCACGCGGCGGATTTTGCCCAGCTCGGCCATCAGCCCTTGCTGGGTGTGCAGGCGTCCGGCGGTGTCGGCGATCAGCACCTGGGTGCCGCGCGCCTTGGCCGCCTGCAAGGCGTCGAAGGCGACCGAAGCGGCGTCGGCGTTCTGGCCCTGGGCCACCACCGGCACGCCGTTGCGTTCGCCCCAGGCTTGCAGTTGGGCGACCGCGGCGGCGCGGAAGGTGTCGCCGGCGGCCAGCATCAGCGACCGGTTTTCGTCGCGGAAGCGCTTGGCCAGCTTGCCGATGGTGGTGGTCTTGCCGACGCCGTTGACGCCGACGGTCAGCAGCACGAAGGGCTTGGCCTGGGAGTCGATCTGCAGCGGCTTGGCGACCGGCTGCAGCAGCGCGATGAGTTCTGTGCGCAGCGCCGCGAGCAGGGCGTTGGCGTCGGCGAACTCGCGCGACTTCATCCGCTTGCGCAGACCTTCGACCAACTGGGTGGTGGCGGTTACGCCGACGTCGGCGGTGATCAGCGCGGTCTCGATCTCGTCGAGCAGGTCGTCGTCCAGGCGCGGATTGCGCGAGAACAGACCGCCGAAGCTGCGCGCGAACACGCTGCCGCGCAGGCGTTCGCGCCAGCCGGGCTTGCCGGGTGCGGCGGCGGGCTTGTCGACGTAGTCCAGCGCGGCGGGCGCGCTCGGCGCCGGTGCGGCCGGCAGCGGCACCTCGTCGTCGCGGAGCGGCGGCTCGACCTCCAGGGCCGCGGCGACGACTTCGGCCGGGATGGGCGGTTCGGCGGCGCGAGCCGCCGGTGCGGTGGGCGAACCGATCGCCGGCGTTGCTAGCGGGGTCGCCTGGATGGCGGCTTGCTCGGCCGGGGCCGGGCCGGCCGGCGGCGCTTCGGCGGCCGGCGTTACCGCCGCCGGCGCGGGTTCGGCCGCGACCGGTTCGGTCGCGCGCGGCTGGGCGCCCGGGAACGCGGCGGCCAGTTCCTCGGTGCTGTAGCGGCGCTCGGACGCGGCGGTGTCGGGCTTCTTGCGGCGGAAAAAACTGACCATGAGACGGAAAGTGGGGGCATGCGCGAGAATTGCCACATGCTAGCACCGGCCCGCAAACCCTCCCGATGAAGAATTCCCGCCGCGGCCCGCGCGTTCCGCCTCCGTCCGCCGTCGCCGGCGCGGCCCCGCCCGGTCGTCCCGTCGGCGCCAAGGCCACAACCGGCAAAGTCCGGATCATCGGCGGACGCTGGCGCGGCACCCGCCTGGCGGTGGCCGATTCGCCCGGCCTGCGCCCGACCTCGGACCGGGTCCGCGAGACGCTGTTCAACTGGCTGATGCCGATGCTGCCGGGCGCGCGCGTGCTCGACCTGTTCGCCGGCAGCGGCGCGCTCGGCCTGGAAGCGCTGTCGCGCGGCGCCGCCGCGGCGGTGCTGGTCGAGCGCGACCCGGCCCTGGCCGCGCAACTGCGCGCGCTGAGCGAGCGCCTGCCGGGAGGCGAGGCGGCCCACGTGGTCCAGGCCGACGCCTTGGCCTGGCTGGCGTCGCAGCCGGTCGCGTCTGCGGGCGCGCCGGGCTTCGATCTGGCCTTCGTCGATCCGCCGTTCGCGGCCGGCTTGTGGGATCGGGTCTGGCCGGCATTGTTGCCGGTCCTGGCGCCGTCGGCCTGGCTGTACGCCGAGGCGCCGCCGGACGCGCCGATCCGCCTGCCGGCCGACTGGGACCTGCATCGCGAAGGCGGCACCCGCGAGGTGCGCTACGCCTTGTACCGCCGCCGCCCGGCCTGACCCCGTCGCGCGGCCGGCTGCTACACTGCGCCGCAACCGGCGGGGCGGCTTCCCGCTTTCCCTCATTCCTGCAGCGAACGACCAACGAATGAGCTCCGCCCGCAACCGCGTCGCCGTCTATCCCGGCACCTTCGATCCGATCACCAACGGCCACGTCGACCTGGTCGACCGCGCCGCGCCGCTGTTCGAACGCTTGGTCATCGGCGTGGCCGAGAGCCCGGGCAAGGGCCCGGCGCTGCCGCTGGACGTGCGCGTCGAACTGGCCCGCCAGGCGGTGTCGCACCACTCGCACGTCGAGGTGCGCGGCTTCAATTCGCTGCTGGCCCATTTCGTCGCCGAGGTCGGCGGCGGGGTGCTGCTGCGCGGCCTGCGCGCGGTGTCCGACTTCGAATACGAATTCCAGCTGGCGAGCATGAACCGTCACCTGATCCCCGAGGTCGAGACCCTGTTCCTGACCCCGGCCGAGCAG
Source organism: Lysobacter antibioticus HS124 (assembly GCF_000336385.2). GTDB lineage: Bacteria > Pseudomonadota > Gammaproteobacteria > Xanthomonadales > Xanthomonadaceae > Lysobacter > Lysobacter firmicutimachus. The sequence goes on from NZ_HG424513.1 coordinate 85,954, forward strand.
TACGGCTTCATTTCCTCCTCGCTGGTGCGCGAAATCGCCCGCCTCGGCGGCGACGTTTCCGGCTTCGTGCCGCCGGCGGTGGACGCGGCGCTGCGGGCCGAGTGGCAACGCAAGCACCATTGACCTCCCAACACGTCACACCAAAGCCAATACCTAAGGGGCATACGATGAAGACTTCCTCCCGCCTGCTGCTGATCGCCTGCCTGGCGCTGCCGTTCGTGGCCGCGTGCCAGAAAGAGGAGAAGAAGGAGGTCGCCGCCGAGGCCGCGCCGCTGCCGGCGCCGAAGACCAACGACGAGAACGCCTGGAACGCGTATCTGACCGACGTGGTCAAGCGCAACCTGGACGGCATCAGCGGCAGCACCTACGTCTACGTCCTGCCGGCGCCGGATTCGCCGACCTTCCAGCGCGACTACGACCTGATGCTGGAAAAGGCCCAGGTCGACATGTCGCGCGGCATCCTCGAGGGCAACCTGGTCGCGTTCGGCTCGCCGAGCTCGGCCAAGACCGCCGACCTGGCCGTGGCCTCGTTCGCCAAGGTCGACCCGGCGACGATGAAGGGCGTGAAGTTCATCTTCATCGGCGACGCCGTCGACAACGAGCGCGTCAAGGCCGCCGTGACCCCGGCCGGCGTCAACTACGTCTTCGCCGAAGTGAAGTAAGCCGCAGCGTCCGCGCGCTGCCGCAGCATCGGTTCGGGCCGCGTTCGCGGCCCGAATCGTTTGCGCACCGCATCGCGGCCAATGCGCCGAGGCCGGCGCGGGCCGGCGCCGATCTACAGCGTCCCGGCCGCCGGCTATGCCGGGCCCGCGCCGGGGCCTACACTGGGCTCCCGACCGGCACAGGCAATCGCGCCCTCCGCCGGACTTTCCCGCCATGTCGCTCAAGATCAACGAACTCTGCGTCAACTGCGACGTCTGCGAGCCGGCCTGCCCGAACCAGGCCATCGCCCAGGGCGAGACCATCTATGTGATCGATCCGGCGCGCTGCACCGAGTGCGTCGGCCACTACGACGAGCCGCAATGCGTGGTCGTCTGTCCGGTCGAGTGCATCGACAAGGACCCGGAACACCCCGAATCCGAGCTGCAGTTGCTAGAGAAACTGCGGCGTCTACAACAGGAGTAAACCCGATGCGCAAGGCGATGCGGCCGCGAGCCGGTTCGACGTTCCCCTGGTTGCTGGCCTCGCTGCTGCTGCTCGCCGCGCCCGCCTTCGCGCAGGACGCCGCGCCGGCGCCCGCATCGGCCGCCGCGCCGGCCGACAGCGCGCGCCGCTTCGCCCATCCGCCCGGCACCGCGATCGCCAGCGCGCATTCGCTGTCGACCCAGGCCGGGCTGGAGATCGTGCGCGCCGGCGGCAACGCCTTCGACGCGGCGATCGCCGTGTCGGCGGCGTTGTCGGTGGTCGAACCGATCAGCTCCGGCATCGGCGGCGGCGGTTTCTTCCTGCTGCACGAAGCCAAGAGCGGCCGCGACATCTTCGTCGACGCGCGCGAGACCGCGCCGGCCGCGGCGACGCCGGCCGCGTACCTGGACGCCAAAGGCGAGCTCAATCGCGACCGCGCCACCAACGGCCCGTGGTCGGCCGGCATTCCCGGCTTGCCGGCGGCGCTGGTCCACCTGGCGCAGAAGTACGGCAAGTTGCCGCTGAAGACTTCGCTGGCGCCGGCGATCCGCATCGCCCGCGAAGGCTTCCCGGTGTATGCGCGGCTGGAGAAGGGCTATGCCGGCCGGCGCGAGGTGATGGAGCGCTACCGCGGCACCCGCGCAGTGTTCCTCGCCGACGGCACGCCGCCGAAGGAAGGCGAGGTCCTCAAGCAGCCGGACCTGGCGCATACGCTGGAACTGCTGGCGGCCAAGGGCTTCGACGGCTTCTACCGCGGCGAAGTCGGCGCCAAGCTGCTCAAGGCGGTGAAGGAAGAGGGCGGCCAATGGCGCGCCGACGAGCTGTCCGGCTACAAGGTGGTCGAACGCGAACCGCTGCGGCTGAAGTACCGCGGCTGGGACATCGTCACCGCACCGCCGCCGTCCTCCGGCGGAGTGGCGATGGCCGAAATCCTGCAGATGCTGCAGGGCTGGGATCTGGCCAAGCTCGATCCGGCCCATCGCACCCACCTCATCGTCGAGGCCATGCGCCGCGCGTATCGCGACCGCACCATCTACCTGGGCGATCCGGATTTCGTGAAGGTGCCGCTGGCGCGGCTGACCAGCGCCGATTACGCCGCCGGCCTGCGCGCCACCATCCATCCCGAAAAGGCCACTCCCAGCGACCTGTTGTCGGGCCAGCCGGCGCCGCTGGAAGACGAGGAAACCACTCACTTCTCGATCATCGACGGCGAGGGCAACCGGGTCTCGGCGACCCAGACCGTGAACCTGCTGTACGGCTCGGGCATGGTCGCGCCGGGCACCGGCGTGCTGCTCAACAACGAGATGGACGATTTCGCCCTGCGCCCGGGTACGCCCAACGCCTTCGGCGTGATGGGCTTCGCCGCCAACGCGCCGGAACCGGGCAAGCGCATGCTCAGCTCGATGACTCCGAGCTTCCTGGAGTCGGCGGAGAAGGTGATCGCGGTCGGCGCCCCGGGCGGCAGCCGGATCATCACCCAGGTGCTGCTGGCGGTGCTGGCCTACGACGCCGGGCTGGCGCCGCAGCAGGTCGCGGCGCAACCGCGCATCCACCACCAGTGGTTCCCCGACGCGATCTCGGCCGAGGCCGGCGCGCTCGACGCCGCCACCGTGGCCAAGCTGCAGGCGATGGGGCACAAGGTCAACGCCGGCGAGTCCCACTGGGGCAATCTGCAGACGGTGATGTGGGACCGGCGCGACAACACCCTGTCCGGCGGCACCGATCCGCGCAATCCGGTCGGCCAGGCCGATGTGCTGCTGAGCGATCGCTGAGCGGCTTGCCGCCGCCGCGATGGCGCGGCGGCCGGGCGGCGCGGTAGATTGCCGCGCAACGGCGACGGCCATCACATAGTCAGGAGCGCAAGGTGAGCGGGGACAGGGACGAGGACAAGCGTTGGTATACCCGGGTGCCGGCGATCTCGATCGCCCTGGTCGCATTCCTCGTCGCTCTCACCACCTTGATCAACAACGTCCGCGAGATCGGCGGCTTCAAGGAAAAGCTGGCCGCTGCGCCGACGCCCGCGGCCCAGCCGGCGGTAACGGCGACGCCCGCGCCCGCCAAGCCGCAGGCGCCTTCGCGCTACACCGTGCTGCTGACCCTGCAACGGATCGAAGTCGTCAACGACGGCACCAACGGCAGCACCGCCTGGACCTTCGACGTCAGCGCCGGCGGCGAGGATCTATTCGAACTGCCGGCACGCGACTACAGCGACGCCGACGACGCCCGCATCGTCAGCCCGCGCACCAGCGATCCGTCGATGGGCCAGGTGGTGCTGGTGCCGGGCCAGGAAATGCCGGTCAAGATCAGCGGCCGCTCCGCCGGCCTGATCCTCAAGGCCCACGCCAGCGGCAGCGCGACCTTGCGCGCCGGCCAGAACCTGCCGCCGGTGCGCGTGCTGGCCGGCGACAACGGCCGCGACGGCGAGTTCATCTTCCATTTCGCGACGACTACGACGCCGCAGTAAAGCCGGGATTGGGGATTGGGGATTGGGGATTGGGGATTGGCAAAGCTGCGGCATTCCGCTTTTGCGAATCCCCAATCCCCAATCCCCAATCTCCGCTGCACCGGCTCCATTCCCGATTCACGCATTGAAGCCTAGAATCTAGCTTTCTCAGCCGACGCCCGAACGGGCGGTGCAGCCATGAAACTCTGGTCGATCCTGGGCAATTCGCAGAAGCTCGACGGCGGTGCGATGTTCGGCAACGCGCCGCGCGCGATGTGGGCGAAGTGGTCGCCGCCCGACGAGGCCAACCGCATCGAACTGGCGTGCCGGGCGCTGCTGGCGACGCCGCTGGCCGGCAAGACGGTGTTGTTCGAGGCCGGCATCGGCGCCTTTTTCGAGCCCAAGCTGCGCGAGCGATACGGCGTGGTCGAAGAGCGCCACGTGCTGATCGATTCGTTGGCCGCGGCCGGTTTCGCGCCGGAAGACATCGACGTGGTGGTGCTGTCGCATCTGCACTTCGACCACGCCGGCGGCCTGCTGGCGCCGTGGGCCGAAGGCCAGGCGCCGCGGCTGCTGTTCCCGAACGCGCATTACCTGGTCGGCCGCGAGCATTACCGGCGCGCGCTGCAACCGCATCCGCGCGACCGCGCCAGCTTCATTCCGGAATTGCCGGGCCTGCTGGAAGCCACCGGCCGATTGGAGTTGGTCGAGGGCGCGCATTCCAAGCTGCTCGGCGACCGCGTGCGTTTCCACTACAGCGACGGCCACACACCGGGGCTGATGCTGGCCGAGATCGTCGGCCCGGAACTCGTCGACGGCCAGCCGCACGGCGGCGTGGTGTTCTGCGCCGACCTGATCCCCGGCCGGCCCTGGGTGCACGTGCCGATCACGATGGGCTACGACCGCAACGCCGAGCTGTTGATCGACGAGAAGAAGGCCTTTCTGAGCGACAAGCTGGCGCGCAACGTGCATCTGTTCTTCACCCACGATCCGGGGTGCGCCCTGGCCCAGGTGGTGCGCGACGACAAGGGCAAGTTCGGCACCGCGCACGAAGTCGCCGAATTGCAGGCGAGGGCGCTGGCGGCATGACGCTGGCGCGCGCGCGCAGCCGAGGATGGGCCATCGCGCTGTTCGCGCTGGCCGGCCTCGCCTTCGCCGCGCAGGCCCGGGCGCAACCGGCCGAAGACGCCGAGCCCTTGGGCGAGCCGGTCGCCGGCAAGCGCGTGGTCGATCGCGATTTCGGCGTCGAGACGCGTCAGTTCGGCCTGGATCGCCGGGTCGAGATGTATCAGTGGCGATTCACCGGCAAGGGCTACGAACGAGTCTGGAACGCCGCGCCGATCGATTCGGCCGGATTCGCTCCGGGCCACGTCAATCCGGCGCGCATGCCGCTGGAAAACAAGCGTTGGTGGGCGCAGGACGCGACCCTGGACGGCAGGCCGATCCAGGTCGACGTGCTGCGCACGATCGGCGAGTGGCGGGTGTTCCGGCCCAATTTCAGCCGTTTGCCGGCCAATCTGGCGGCGACCTTCCAGCCCGAGGGCGACGGCCTGGGCAGTGCGGAGAATCCGCTGGACCCGCAGATCGGCGATTTGCGGGTGAGTTGGCGCGAACTGCGTCTGCCGGCGCTGGAAGGCAAGCTGGAGCTGCGCGACGGCCGCTGGCGGCTGTTGCCGGAAGCCGCCGCCGCCGCTTTGGCGGCCGCGCCGGCACGCACGGCGCCGGCGGCGAACGCGAACGCGGCGCCGGGCGGATGGTCGCCGGGCTGGTTCGCGGTCGCGGTCGGCTTCGCGCTATTGCTGTTGTATCGCCTGCGGCAACGGCGCCGGCGCAAAGCGCGGTAGGCCGGCGGCCATCGCGCGCCGCGAGCGCTTGCCCGCGGCGCGGCCGGTTCAGGCGTAGTGCTTGGTGCCGAATATCTTGTCGCCGGCGTCGCCCAGGCCGGGCAGGATGTAGCCGACTTCGTTGAGGCGCTCGTCGACCGAGGCGGTGTAGACCTCCACGTCCGGGTGGCGCGCTTCCAGCGCCTTCAAGCCTTCCGGCGCGGCGACCAGGAACAGGCCCTTGATGCGCTTGCAGCCGGCGGCCTTGAGCAGGTCGACGGTGGCGATCAGGCTGCCGCCGGTGGCGAGCATCGGATCGAGGATCAGCGCGGTGCGTTCTTCCATGCGGCCGGTGAGCTTCTCGTAATAGCCGACCGGTTGCAGCGTCTCTTCGTCGCGCTGCAGGCCGACCACGCCGACCTTGGCCGCCGGGATCAGTTCCAGCACGCCCGGCAGCATGCCCAGGCCGGCGCGCAGGATCGGCACCAGGGTGACCTTGGCGCCCTTGATTCGGCGCGTGGCGACGGGGCCGGCCCAGCCTTCGACGACCGCCTCTTCGGTTTCCAGATCGGCGGTGGCTTCGTAAGTGAGCAGGGTCGCGACTTCCGAGGCGAGCTCGCGGAACGACTTGGTGCTGTTGTCGGCGCGGCGCATCAGGCCGAGTTTGTGCTGGACCAGGGGATGGCGGACTTCGACGATTTTCATGGCGGCCTCAAACGGTGGCGGGCGGCGATTGTCGCCGCACAGGATTGATGGTTGCGGGGCGGGGCGCAAGCGCGGCGCGGGCCGCCGCAAGCGTGCGCGCTCGCTGCGATGGAAAAGAGCGGCGTCGCGAGGCGCCGCAGCGGCCTGGCGTTCGCTTTCGCTGGTGCGGGCGAAGAGCGGTTCCGCGCCGTTGCCGAAGCCGGCCTCCGGCGTCGGTTCGTGGGGCGCGGCGGGTTCAGTCCGCGATGGCGTAGAGGTTGTCGCCGTCGGCGAGGGCCTGGGCGACGAACAACGATAGCCGGCGGATGTCGGCGGGATCGGTGAACCGGGCCTGCAGCCGCGTCAGTTCCGCCTGCAGAACCGGCAGTTCGGCGGACGACCATGCCGCGTCGGCCCCGTAGTCGCGCAGCCGGAGCAGCAGCGGATAGGCTTCGTGCGGCAACGCCCGGGCCATCAGCTGCCTGTGGAACAGCAGCTCGATGGCGAACGATTTGCGCGAGGTGAGCGCCTCGCGCTCGTGCCGGGCCTGGACCAGATCGAGCGTCATGGAGAGCGGGCCGGACCGCGGCGTCGCCGCAGCCGAAGCGCGTCCGGCCTCACGCCGTGCGGACGTAGCGGATCTCGATCCCGTCGCTGTCGCCGATCGCCGCGCGCAGCACGGTAATCAGCGAGCCGGCGTTGAGGTGGTCGATCTCGATCATGTCGACCACGGCATGATCGATCCAGTAGTCCTGGTCGCGCCGGTTTTCCTCTTCCAGCGCCGCGACCAGGATCTGCAGCTCTTCCTCGCTGATCTCGCCGATGTCGGCGCCGGTTTCCTTGTTGGACAAACGGATCATTTCCATTCCTTAGCGGGCAGATGAGCAGATGGGCGCCGAAGGCCGGAAACCAGCGAAATACAGCCTTCGCTGGCTTCCGCCTTTTCTGCGCCGGTTCCCGGCCGTCAGGCCGCCGCCTGCTGCTGCAGGCGCGGACCCTCGCGCAGGGCGCGGCCGACCATCGACACCAGCAGCTCCAGTTCGTCGCTGCCGATGGTGAAGTTCGGGGTGAAGCGCAGCGAGTTGACGCCGCCGTGGATCACGCCGATGCCGCGCTCGCGCAGCCACTCTTCGATCGAGCCGGCGCCGTAGCACTTGAACTGCGGCGACAGCTCGCAGGAGAACAGCAGGCCGGTGCCCTGGACCTTGGTGATCAGGCCGCCGAGCTCGCTCTTGAGCTTTTCCAGCTTCTCGATCGCCTCGGCGCCGCGGGCGCGGATGTTGGCGCGCAGCTGCGGGGTGACCTGCTCGAGCACGGCGACGGCGACGTCGAGCGCGCGCGGGTTGCTGGTCATGGTGTTGCCGTACAGGCCCTTGCGGTACAGCGAGGCGGCGCGTTCGCCGACGGCGAGCACCGACAGCGGGTACTGGCCGGCGTTGAGCGCCTTGGAGTAGGTCTCCATGTCCGGCGCGTCCAGGCCTTCGAAGCCCGGGTAGTCGACGATCGACAGCACGCCGTGGGCGCGCAGGCCGGCCTGGATCGAGTCGACCAGCAGCAGCGAACCGTGGTTGCGGGTCAGTTCGCGCGCGGCGGCATAGAACGCCGGCGGCACGCCGCGGCCCGGGTCGCCTTCGCCCATCACCGGCTCCAGGAACATCGCCTCGATGAACCAGCCGTTGGCGTCGGCGTCGGCGAACACCTGCTTGAGCGCGTCGACGTCGTAGGGCTCGATCGCGATCACCGAGTCTTCGCCGCGGAAGCTGGCCAGGTGCTGGATATAGGTCTTGCGCGAGGAATCCGAGTACAGCGCCGGGCGCTCGGTGCGGCCGTGGAAGCTGCCCTTGACCACCACGCGCTTGATCGCGCGCCCGGCGTGGGCGGCGCCCGGATCGGTCATCAGCTTGCTGTTGACGTCGGCGATGCGCGAGGCCAGCGAGACCGACTCGGAACCGGAGTTCAGGCAGAAGAAGCGCTCGTACGGGCAGCCGCCGCGGGCAGTGCCGATGGCCCCGCGCAGGGCGCGCTCGAAGCGCAGCTGCGACAGCGACGGGGTCATGATGTTGGCCATCACCTGCGGCTTGGCCATCGCCGCGATCACCGCCGAGGGGGTGTGGCCGAAGCCGAGCATGCCGTAGCCGCCGGAGTCGTGCAGCACCGCGCCCTTGAGGGTCACGATCCAGGGGCCGCGCGCGGTCAGGGCGACATACGGGTTGACGCCGTCGTCCGGGTAAAAGTTGACGTAGCCGGCCTGGACCGCGTGGATCTGCGCGTCCTCGTCGAGGTCCAGCAGGTCGGCGTGCAAGTCGCGGATCAGGGCGTATTCGGCGGCGGCGGCGGCCACGGCTTCGCCCAGTTCGGGATGGGTGACGGCGAAACGGACGAGGGTGTCGTCGTCCAGGCCGACGGTGCGGCGTTTGCCGGCGTGGGCGCGCAGCGGCGCGAGTTGGTCGAGCAGGTTGGTCATTTCAATCTCCAAAGATCATCGGCGTCCCGCCGAGGCTTGACTACGTGGGAGACCGGTCCGGCGCCGTGGCGCGGACCTTCGCAGTTGCAGCAGCCCCCGGCTGCCAAGCGCCATCTCGCACACCCTATTGCGGATCGAAACGAAGAAAAATCGCGCAAAAATTTTGCGTGAAGGCCGCCCTATTTGACGATTTTTCGTTTCATTTCAATGATTTATCGAGTCTAGCATGTCCGCGCGGCGGCGATAACCCCCATCGGGGCGAAGGTATTCAGGCGGGCCCAACGGCGACCGGTTGACGCTTGTCACCGGCGATCGATGCTTTCGCCCACTGCCGGCTGCGGGGGCCCGCGCCGAGAGTAGGCGCATCTTCCACGCACCCATCGGACCGCCGCCATGGCCACGCTCGCCCGGACGAATCCCGCTCTGCGCCGACTCAAGACCCCGGTGCTGTGCGCCGCGCTGTTCGCCGCCGCGCCGCTGTCGGCGGCCGAGACCGCCGCGGCGCCGACCGGTGCCGCGCCGGCGAGCTTCGCGATCGCCGGCGCGCGCGTGTTCGACGGCGACACGTTGCTGCCGTCGGCGACGGTGCTGGTGCGCGACGGCCTGATCGCCGAGGTCGGCGCCAAAGTGCGGGTGCCGGCCGGGACCGCGGTGATCGACGGCCAGGGCGCGACCCTGCTGCCCGGGCTGATCGACGCCCATACCCACAGCTTCGGCATGGCGCGCAGCGACGCCCTGCGTTTCGGCGTGACCACCGAGCTGGACATGTTCAACGCCAGCGGCCAACTGACGGCGGCGAAGACCGAACGCAGCGGCCGCGCGCGCACCGACCGCGCCGACCTGTGGTCGGCCGGCACCCTGGTCACCGCCAAGGGCGGCCACGGCACCCAGTACGGCGTGCCGATCCCGACCCTGGACGACCCGGCCCAGGCCCGGGCTTTCGTCGATGCGCGCATCGACGAGGGCTCGGACTACATCAAGCTGGTGCTGGAAGAACTGCGCGACGCGCAGGGCAAGCCGCGCCTGAACACCTTGTCCGAGGTCTCGCTGCGCGCGGCGATCCAGGCCGCGCACGCCCGCAAGAAACTGGCCGTCGTCCACGTCTCGCGCGCCGAGGAGGCGAAGCTGGCGATCGACGCCGGCGCCGACGGCCTGGTGCATATCAATGCCGATCGCCTCGACGACCCGCAACTGATCGAAGCGATCAAGCGCCGCGGCGCGTTCGTGGTGCCGACCCTGACCGTCGAGCACTCGGCCTACGGCGCCGGCAACGGCAAACAGCTGATCGCCGACCCGCGCCTGGCGCCGTTCCTGAGTTCGGCGCAGAAGGACGAGCTGGGGCGCGGCTTCGGTTGGCGGGTGGAACCGGACAAGGCCAAGAACGCGACCGAGAACGTGCGCCTGCTGCATCGCGCCGGCGTCGCCGTGCTCGCCGGCACCGACGCCGGCAACCCCGGCACCAGCCACGGCGCCAGCCAGCACGGCGAGCTGGAGCTGCTGGTCGCCGCCGGGATGAGCCCGGTCGAAGCATTGCGCGCCGCGACCTCGGCGCCGGCGCGCAGCTTCGGCCTGAGCGACCGCGGCCGCATCGCCCCGGGCCTGCGCGCCGACCTGGTTTTGGTGGACGGCGACCCGACCGCCGACATCGCCGCGACCCGCGCGATCCGCACGGTGTGGAAGAACGGTTATCCGGTCGACCGCGCCGTTTCGATGCCGACCCTGCAGCCCGGCGCGGTGGCGACCTGGAACGCCGGCCAACCGGGCCCGCGCTGGGTCGCGTCCTTCGACGCCTACATGGGCGGCAAGTCCAAGTCGCAGCTGCAGGCGGGGCAGGGCGGCGGTACGGCGCTGGCGGCTAAGGGCGACCTCGTCGCCGGCCTGCCGCAGCCCTGGGCCGGGCTGATGCTGATGCCCGGCCCGACGCCGATGGCCGCCGCCGACGCCCGTTCGGTGCGCGAGCTGAGCCTGCGCCTGCGCGGCGACGGCCGCCCAGTGTCGGTGCTGGTGTTCTCCGGCAAGGAACTGCCCGGCACGCCGGGCTTGCAGCTGGTGCCGACCCAGGCCGGGCAATGGCAGCAGGTCAGCGTGCCCCTGGCCGGCATGGCCAATGTCGATCTGAGCCTGCTGCGTGGCATCGCCTTCGCTGCGGGCGGGGCGCCGGGCGCATTCGAATTCGAGATCGACACGGTCGAACTCCGTTAAAGTCCGCCGGCATGCGGTGGCGGATGCGATCCCGCAGCGTCGGTCACGGCCGTGCCCCGACGCTTGTAGCATCCCGCCGCCATCGCGCCGAGCCCATGCCTGTCCTGCCGCCGCGCGGCCGGACGCAGACTTCACCGTAGGACACGACCATGCGCTTGCCCGGACCGCCGCTGGACACACAGGAACACCTGCTGGGCTGGCACCTGGCGTCCTTGCTCTATCTGAGCTTCGTCTTCGTGCCGCTGTTCTTCTGGCCGGTGCTGCCGTGGTGGGTGGTGGCGGTCGCGGTCGGCTCGGTGGCGGTGTTCCTGCCGCTGTACTGGGCGTTCTACCGCGCCGGGGTCAAGGCGCGTTTGTGGCTGGTGCTGGGCGTGGCGGCGATCGGCTACACGGTGTTGCCGTTCGGCGTCGGCGGCGGCACCTACCTGATCTTCGCCGCCGGCATGCTCGCCAGTTTCCTGCCGCTGTGGCGCGGGGTCAGCCTGACGGTGCTGCTGTTCGCCGCGCTCGGCGTGGAGATGATCTGGACCCTGCCGGCAGTGGCGATGCCGCTGTCGGGGTTCCTGATCCATGTATTGGTCGGTTCGATCGTCTACGCCGGCGTGCTCGCCGCGCGCTCGCGCGAGCTGCGCAACGCCGAGTTGCGCCTGACCCAGGAAGAAGTGCGGCGCCTGGCCAGCCTGGCCGAGCGCGAGCGCATCGGCCGCGACCTGCACGACCTGCTCGGCCACACCTTGTCGGTGGTGGTGCTGAAATCGCAATTGGCCGCGCGCCTGATCGAACACGACACCCGCGCCGCGCAGGATCAGATCGGCGAGGTCGAGCGGGTCGCGCGCGAGGCCCTGACCCAGGTCCGCGAAGCGGTCGCCGGCATCCGCGCCAACGGCCTGCAGGCCGAACTCGCGGCGGCGCGGCTGGCCCTGCTCGGCGGCGAGATCAGCCTCGATCATCGCCTGGCGCCGCTGGAAATTCCCGGCAATATCGAAACCACCCTGGCCCTGGCCCTGCGCGAATCGGTCACCAACGTGCTGCGCCATGCGCGCGCGCGGCGGGTCGAAGTCGAACTGACCGAGGACCCGCGCGGCGGCATCGTGCTGCGCATCGCCGACGACGGCCGCGGCGGCGTGGCCGCCGAAGGCCACGGCCTGACCGGCATGCGCGAGCGCCTGCGCGCGATCGGCGGAGCGGTCGAAATCGACAGTCCCAACGGCGGCGGCACCCGGCTCAGCCTGCTGGTGCCGCGCGAGGCGCTGAGCGCGGCGCGGCGCTTGCCGCCGACGACGCCGGCGTCGTCGCAGGACAAGGGGCCGGCTTTGCTCGAACGAGGTATCGCATGATCCGATTGTTGCTGGCCGAAGATCAGGCCCTGGTGCGCGGCGCATTGGCCGCGTTGTTGAACCTGGAGCCGGATATCGAAGTCGTGGCCGAAGCCGGCGACGGCGCCACGGCGTGGGAAGCGGTGCGGCGGGTGCAGCCGGACCTGCTGGTCACCGACATTGAGATGCCCGGCATGACCGGCATCGATCTGGCTTTGAAGGTGCGCGATTCCGGGTTGCCGACGCGGGTGGTGATCGTCACCACCTTCGGCCGCGCCGGCTACCTGCGCCGGGCGATGGACGCCGGCGTGCGCGGCTACCTGTTGAAGGACGCGCCCGCCGGCCAACTCGCCGATGCCTTGCGCCAGGTCCACCGCGGCGGCCGCGCCATCGACCCCCAGCTCGCGGTCGCCGCCTGGAGCGACGAGGACCCGTTGACCGAGCGCGAGCGCCAGGTGCTGCGGTTAGCCGGCGAGGGCTTGTCCACCGCCGAAATCGGCGAGCGGCTGCACCTGAGCCAGGGCACGGTGCGCAACTACCTGTCCGAAGCGATCGGCAAGCTCGACAGCAACAACCGCATCGAGGCCTACCGGCGCGCACGGCAGAACGGTTGGTTGTAGCCGCGGCGCTGCGGCCGGGCCGGGGGCGCGCGAGGCGGGGCGAAGCTTGGCAAGAGCCGGGCAACCGGCCCCCAGCAAATCCTCCGCGCTCCGGGCGACGCCCAGCAGCCCACCGGCATCGGGCGCCGCGCGCCTCGGTCGAAGGGGGCAACGGCTCGCGGCCGTTCCCCGGGGGCCGCACCCGCCCCTGCGTCGTCCCCCTGTTGCCCCCCTGTGAAAAGGGAGGGAAGGGGGATTGGCCTTTTGCCGACGCCGGTCTCCGCGCTCGCCTGCATCCGTTTTTTTGGCGATCCCGCCCTTACCCGGGATAATGCCCCGTTCTCCGCCCGGTTCCGCCCCCGGCCGCCTTCCGCCCGGCACCGACCGGTCGGCCGGGCTTCGGCTGCGGCGGCGCCGCGCGCTCAATCTCTTCGGTTCCCTTTGAAAAAGTCCGACTTCCACTACGAACTCCCGCCCGAGCTGATCGCCCAGGCCCCGTTGCCCGAACGCTCGGCCAGCCGGCTGCTGGTCGTGCCGCCGGCGCCGGCGCCGCTGCAGGACCGCAGCTTTCGCGACCTGACCGAGCTGCTGCAGCCCGGCGACCTGCTGGTGTTCAACGACACTCGGGTGATCCCGGCGCGCCTGTTCGGGCAGAAGAGCACCGGCGGCCGGGTCGAGATCCTGATCGAACGCCTGCTCGGCGGCTCCGAAGCGCGCGCCCAGTTGGGCGTCAGCAAATCGCCCAAGCCCGGCGCGCGCATCGCCCTGGACGCCGGCGGCGAGGCCGAGGTGCTCGGCCGCGACGGCGAGTTCTACCGTCTGCGCTTCCACGTGCCCGAATCGCTGGAGCACTGGCTGCTGCACGCCGGCCGCCTGCCGCTGCCGCCGTACATCCAGCGCGAGCCCGGCCACGACGACGACGAGCGCTACCAGACCGTGTTCGCGCGCGAAGTCGGCGCCGTCGCCGCGCCGACCGCCGGCCTGCATTTCGACGAAGCTTTGCTGGAACGGTTGCGCGGGCGCGGCATCGAGTTCGGCCACGTCACCCTGCACGTCGGCGCCGGCACCTTCCAGCCGGTGCGCGCCGAGCACCTCGACCAGCACGTGATGCACAGCGAATGGCTCAACGTCGGTGCCGGCCTGATCGAGCAGATCCGCCGCACCCGCGCCGCCGGCGGCCGGGTGATCGCGGTCGGCACGACCGTGGTGCGCGCGCTGGAAAGCGCGACCCGGCACGAGGGCGGGCAGAGCGGCGAGGGCGAGTTGCAGCCCTTCGCCGGCGAGACCCGCTTGTTCATCCTGCCGGGCTACCGGATCCGCTCGGTCGACGGCCTGATCACCAATTTCCACCTGCCCGAGAGCACGCTGCTGATGCTGGTCTCGGCCTTCGCCGGCAAGGAGCGCATGTTCGCCGCGTATGCGCATGCGATCGCCGAGCGCTACCGCTTCTTCTCCTACGGCGACGCCATGCTGCTGTGGCCGACCGCCGCGACGTAGCCCCGCCGCCACAACCCGAAGCCGACAGGCCGCAGCATGGCCGTTGCGCTTGATCGGCAACGACCTGCGACAGCCCCCTTTCCGATGACCCGATTCCCCCAGCGCGTCGCCCCATGCGCCGCAACCTTCCATCAAGGAGCCCGCGCATGAGCCGCATGTCCTTCCAACTGCTCGGCCAGGACGGCGCTGCGCGCCGCGGCCGCCTGACCTTCCCGCGCGGCGTCGTCGAAACCCCGGCGTTCATGCCGGTCGGCACCTACGGCTCGGTCAAGGGCATCATGCCCGAGCAGGTGCGCGAGCTCGGCGCGCAGATCATCCTCGGCAACACCTTCCATCTGTACCTGCGCCCGGGCCTGGAGGTGATCGGCGACCACGGCGGCCTGCACGGTTTCGCGCGCTGGAACGGGCCGATCCTGACCGACTCCGGCGGCTTCCAGGTGTTCTCGCTCGCCCACCGGCGCAAGATCACCGAGCAGGGCGTGACCTTCGCCTCGCCGGTCGACGGCAGCAAGGTCTTCCTCGGCCCGGAAGAAAGCATGCATATCCAGCGCGTGCTGGATTCGGACATCGTGATGATCTTCGACGAATGCACCCCGTACCCGGCCACCGAGGAGGTCGCGCGCAAGTCGATGGAACTGAGCCTGCGTTGGGCCGAGCGCTCCAAGCGCGCCCACGAGGGCAACGACGCGGCCTTGTTCGGCATCGTCCAGGGCGGCGTCCACCACGGCCTGCGCACGCGCTCGGCGCAGGGCCTGCAGGCGCTGGGCTTCGACGGCTATGCGATCGGCGGCCTGGCCGTGGGCGAGCCGGAGGCCGAGCGCAACGAGATGCTCGAGCACACCTGCCCGCAGTTGCCGGCCGACCGGCCGCGCTACCTGATGGGCGTGGGCCGGCCCGAGGACCTGGTCGAATCGGTCGCGCGCGGCGTGGACATGTTCGATTGCGTGATGCCGACCCGCAATGCCCGCAACGGCCATTACTTCACCTCCACCGGTACGGTGCGGGTGCGCAACGCCAAGTACGAGCGCGACCTGCGTCCGATCGAAGAGGGCTGCGACTGCTACGCCTGCGCCAACGGCTTCAGCCGCGCCTACCTGCGCCACCTGGACCGCTGCAACGAGATGCTCGGGCCGATGCTCGGCACCCTGCACAACCTGCGCTACTACCAGCGCCTGATGGCACAAATGCGCCAGGCCATCGAGCAGGGAACCTTTGCCGCCTTCCGCGAGTCCTTCTACGCCGCCCGCAGCTGACCGGCCGCGGGCGGCCCGCCGGCGGCAGGGGCGGTCGCGCGGGCCCGTCCGGGGCCGGCGACGGCTCCGAACGCCGGCGAATGCGTGGTCAAAAACGTGCCACGGGCCCCATTCCGGGGCCGCCGTCGGCCCCGGTCCGGCCGTGGCATAATCCCCGACTATTTTCGTTCCAGGACTTCAAGATGAACCTGCTCGACCTCCTGATCGCCCCCGCCTACGCCCAGGCCGCGCCGGCCGGCGCGCCGCAGGGCGGCCTGTTCGGCGGCGGCCTCGGCGGCCTCGTCCTGCCGCTGGTGCTGATCGCCGTCATGTACTTCCTGATCTTCCGCCCGCAGATGAAGCGCGCCAAGGAACACCGGGCGATGCTGGACAAGCTGTCCAAGGGCGACGAAGTGCTGACCAACGGCGGCATCGCCGGCACCGTGACCGACATCGGCGAGAACTTCATCACCGTGGAAATCGCCGCCAACGTGCGCATCCGCGTGCAGAAGGGCGCGATCGCCAACGTGCTGCCCAAGGGCACCTTGAAGTCGGCCTGATCCGACGCCGCCACGCCATCTTCAATCGCGGCGGCCGGGGAGGCCGCCGCAGGGGTTTTCGATGCTGACCTTCGCGCGCTGGAAATACTTCGCCATCCTGGTCGTCCTGGTCGTCAGCGTGCTGTACGCGCTGCCGAACGCTTATCCGCAGGATCCGTCCGTACAGATCTCCGCCGCGCGGTCGGGCAGCACCCAGATCGACGCCGCGCTGGCCAAGCGCGCCGCCGACCTGCTGGCCCAGGCCAAGATCCCGACCAAGTCGGTGCAGGTCGAGGACCAGGGCAACCTGATGGTGCGCCTGAGCGACACCGAGCAGCAGACCCGCGCCGCCGACCTGCTGCGTCCGCAGCTGGGCAGCGACTACGTGGTCGCGCTGAGCCTGGCGCCGACCGTGCCGGGCTGGCTGGAAGCGCTGGGCGCCAAGCCGATGCCGCGCGGCCTGGACTTGCAGGGCGGCGTGCACTTCGTGATGCAGGTCGACCAGGCCGCGGCGCTGAACAAGCGTCTGGAGGCCTACGTCGAAGACGTCCGTGCGACCCTGCGCGACAGCGCCGTGCCTTACACCTCGGTGGTGCGCCGCGGCAACGAGGCCATCGTCGCCACCCTGGCCGGCAACGCCGACGCCGACAAGGCGCAGAAGCAGCTGCGCACCGCTTTCCCGACCCTGACCCAGGACCTGGAAGGCCGCACCCTGACCCTGAACATTCCGCAGTCGGAACTGCAGCGCATCTCGCTCGACGCGATCGAGCAGAACCTGACCACCCTGCGCAACCGCATCAACGCCTTCGGCGTGGCCGAGCCGGTGATCCAGCGCCAGGGCACCGACCGGGTGGTGATCCAGCTGCCGGGCCTGCAGGACACCGCCGAAGCCAAGCGCCAGATCGGCGCCACCGCGACCCTGGAATTCCGCGCCGTGGTCGGCGACGAAGCCGCCGCCGCGGCCGCCGTGCGCGACCGCAACGTGCCGCCGGAAGCGCGCGTGTACTACAACGAGGCCAAGCAGCCGCTGCTGCTGTCCAAGCGCCTGCTGGTGTCCGGCGACCAGTTGGTCAACGCCATCCCCGGCAACGACCAGCAGGGCCAGCCCAGCGTGAGCATCACCCTGAACGCCATCGGCGGTCAGCGCATGCTCAACCACACCCTGGAAAACGTCGGCAAGCGCCTGGGCATCGTCTACGTCGAGCAGATCCCGGTCACCGAGATCGTGGACGGCAAGGAAGTGCGCACCACCCGCACCGAAGAGCGCGTGATCAGCTCCTCGCGCATCCAGGGCGTGTTCGGCAAGGACTTCCAGACCACCGGCCTGAGCCGCGACGAAGCCAACAGCCTGGCCAAGCAGCTCAAGTCCGGCGCCCTGGCCGCGCCGATGACCTTCGTCGAAGAGCGCGTGGTCGGCCCCAGCCTGGGCGCCGACAACGTCAAGCGCGGCACCACCGCGGTGCTGTACTCGTTCGTGTTCGCGCTGACCTTCTTCCTGATCTACTACCGTATGTTCGGCCTGATCACCTGCCTGGCCCTGCTGCTGAACCTGCTGATGGTGGTGGCGCTGATGTCGATGATCGGCGCGACCATGAGCCTGCCGGGCTTCGCCGGCCTGGCCTTGTCGGTGGGCATGTCGGTCGACGCCAACGTGCTGATCAACGAACGCATACGCGAGGAGCTGCGCGCCGGGGTGCCGCCGCAGGCGGCGATCGCCAGCGGCTACGACAAGGCCTCCGGCACGATCTTCGACTCCAACATGACCGCGCTGCTGGCCGGCCTGGCGCTGCTGGCGTTCGGCACCGGCCCGCTGCAGGGCTTCGCGATGACCATGATCATCGGCATCCTGACTTCGGTCTTCACCGCCGTGACCGTCTCGCGCGGCATCGCCACGTTGATCTACGGCAACCGCCGCAAGCTCAAGTCCATCGCGATCTGACGGGAGAACCCAGACATGAAGATTTTCCCGCTGACCCTGCTGCCCAACGACGCCAACGTCAACTTCATGAAGTTGCGTTGGGTCTCGATCGCGGTGGCCGCGCTGATCATGTTCGTCGCCATCGGCGCCATGGTCACCCGCAACTTCAACTACGCCCTGGACTTCACCGGCGGCAACCTGGTCGAAGTGCACCTGGCCAAGCCGGTGGGGCTGGACACGGTGCGCGAGCGCCTGGCCGCCGACGGCTACGACAGCGCCCAGGTGCAGACCTACGGTTCGGGCAACGAACTGTTGATCCGCCTGCAGCCGCGCGAAGGCGACTCCGGTTCGGCCGCCACCGCCCACGCCGCCGAGGCGGTGATGAAGGCGGTGTCGGGCGCCGACAACCAGGCCAAGATCCTGCGCAACGAGTTCGTCGGCCCGCAGGTCGGCCGCGAATTGGCGCTCAACGGTCTGTACGCGCTGCTGTTCGTGGTGGTGGGCTTCCTGATCTACATCGCCTTCCGCTTCGAATGGAAGTTCGCGGTCGCCGCGATCATCACCACCCTGCACGACGTGATCGTGGTCGCCGGCTGGTTCGCGATCTCCGGCCACGAGTTCGACCTGACCGTGCTGGCCGGCATCCTGTCGGTGATGGGCTACTCGATCAACGACACCATCGTGGTGTTCGACCGCGTGCGCGAGAACTTCCGCTCGATGCGCGCCGATCCGGAAACCGTGCTGAACAAGTCGATCAACCAGACCCTGTCGCGTACGGTGATCACCTCGTTCGTCGCCTTCCTGACCGTGTTCGCGCTGTACCTGTACGGCGGCGGTTCGCTGCGCGGCATGGCCGAGTCGCAGATGATCGGCATCATCATCGGCACCCTGTCGTCGATCTTCGTCGCCTGCCCGCTGCTGACCCTGGGCCTGCTCAAGGTCAGCAAGCAGGACCTGTTGCCGAAGGCCAAGGACGAGGCGGCGCTGGCGCGTCGTCCGTAACCGCCGCCGCTGGGGCGCCTGCGGCATCGGCGCCGGAACCGCTGCGAAGAAAAGGCCGCGCGTACGCGCGGCCTTTTTCTTTGCCCGCGGGCCCCGGTGGGGCGGCCTGCGAGCGCGTGGCCGCAACGCCGTATCCCCGGGGGAGCGGTCGATGGGGGGCTGGGTCGATGCGGCCCATCCTGGCCCCCGGGGCCATGCGGGCGGGCAGAAGCATCGTTTATTGCACTCTACAAGGATGATTGTAGAATGTGCTCATAAACGACGATTCCGCCGTTTCGGCCCTTTCCGCCCTCGCGCACACCGATCGCCTGGCGGCCTTCCGCCTGCTGGTCCGCAAAGGGCCCGACGGCATGCCGTCGGGCGAGATCGCAGATGCGCTTTCGATTCCGCCGACGCGGATGAGCTTCCATCTCGCCGCGCTGGAGCGCGCGGGCCTGCTGAGGTCCTGGCGAGACGGGCGACGAGTCCTGTACGCCGCGAGCTATGACGACATGCGCCGGCTGCTTGCCTTCCTGACCGAGGACTGCTGTTCCGGAAATCCGGAAATCTGCGGCTCCCTCATCGATCCCGTCGCTGCCTGCGCTGCGGAGACCTGCCCATGAGCACCGGCCAGCCGTTCAACGTCCTGTTCCTGTGCACCGGCAATTCGGCGCGCTCCATCCTGGCCGAAGGGGTCCTGCGCCAAGTCGGTGCCGGTCGCTTCACTGCCTTCTCCGCGGGGAGCCATCCCCGGCGCGAGGTGAATCCCTTGGCATTGGAGGTTCTGCGCGAGTCCGGTTATCCCGTCGACGCAATGCGATCGAAGTCGTGGGACGAGTTCGCCGTTCCCGGCGCGCCGCGCATGGACTTCGTCTTCACCGTCTGCGACCGGGCCGCCGGCGAAGCGTGCCCGGTCTGGCCGGGGCAACCGGTGACCGGGCACTGGGGGATCGAAGACCCAAGCCACGAGGACGGGGGCGAGATGTGGAGACGGGCAGCGTTCCGAAAGGCGCTGGGCTATATGGAGAACCGCATCAACGCCTTCGTGGCCCTGCCGTTGGCCTCGCTGGAGCGATCGAGCCTGGCGGCCAGGGTGCATGAAATCGGACAGTTCGAGGGCGCGTCCATGCGGCGCCCGGACCCCACCTGAGGCCTTTTGCATGACCGTTACGATCTATCACAATCCCGATTGCGGTACGTCCCGCAATACGCTGGAAATGATTCGCCGATCCGGGGAACAGCCGGTGGTGATCGAGTACCTGAAGACGCCGCCGTCGCGCGAAGCGTTGGCCGAATTGATCCGGGCGATGGGCCTGACGGCGCGAGATTTGCTGCGCCGGAAGGGAACGCCTTACGCCGAGCTGGGGTTGGACGATCCCGCACTCTCCGACGAGAAGTTGCTGGACGCGATGATGTCGCATCCGATCCTCATCAACCGCCCGATCGTCGTATCCGAGAAAGGCGCCGCTCTGTGTCGGCCGTCCGAACGAGTGCTGAGTCTGCTGGCCCACCCGGTGGCCTCTTACACGAAAGAGGACGGCGAAGTGGTGGTCTGGGCAGGAGCCCGGACGTGACTCAGCCCGTCTCGATGGAGTTGCCGAACATCGATCTGACCCAGCTCAATGCGATCGATGTCGAGTCGCTCGCGGCTCCGGGCGACCCTCGGCACCCGCCACGCATCCTCATCCTTTACGGCTCGCTGCGCGAACGCTCCTACTCGCGCTTGCTGGCCGAGGAGGCCGGCCGGCTTCTGCGTTGGTTCGGCTGCCAGGTGCGCACTTTCGATCCCCGCGACCTGCCGCTTCCCGACGCGGTGAGCCCGGATCACCCGAAAGTGACCGAACTGCGAGAGCTCGCCGACTGGTCGGAGGGCATGGTCTGGGTGAGCCCGGAACGCCACGGCGCGATGACGGGAATCATGAAGGCGCAGATCGACTGGATTCCCTTGGCGTTGGGCGCCAGGCGGCCGACGCAGGGCAAGACCCTGGCCGTCATGCAGGTCTGCGGCGGCTCGCAGAGCTTCAACTCCGTCAATCAGATGCGCACGCTCGGCCGTTGGATGCGGATGGTCACGATCCCGAACCAGTCTTCGGTCGCCAAGGCGCACCTGGAGTTCGACGACGCCGGCCGGATGAAGCCCTCCGCTTACTACATGCGGGTGGTCGACGTGTGCGAGGAATTGGCCAAGTTCACTTGGCTGGTCCGCGGACGCTCCGGCTACCTGACGGACCGCTACTCCGAGCGTGTCGAGGATGCCGAAGCGCTTTCGAAACGCGTGAACCAGCGTTCCCTGTGACCGGCTGGCGGGTTCGCGATCGCCCGATTGCGGGCGCGTCGGAGCCTTGCGCTAAGACGCCGGCGCCGCCGGCCGGGTAACGCCGATTCTGCTTTCTCCCTGCCGCCGCGCGACATGGCCGTTCCGCTTTGTTCGGCCGTTGCGCCATCATGGCGTTGCCGCGTTGCCGCGTTGCCGCGTTGCGGCGGACGATCGGTTTCCGGCGACCGGGTTCTTGCAACCCGCGCGTACCTGCCCGGGTGCGGCGGTCGCCCCGAACAGAGGATGCGATGGCGTGGCAAATCGGCAGCAGATCGAAGACTGGAACGGCGCCGTCGGCGAACGCTGGCTGACCTATAACGACTGGCTCGACCGGCGCACCGCCGCCTACGGCCGCGACGCGCTCGATGCGGCCGCGGCGCAGCCGGGCGAAGCGGTGCTCGACATCGGCTGCGGCGCCGGCGCGACCGTGTTCGAACTGGCGCGTGCGGTCGGCGAGGGCGGCTCGGTGACCGGCGTGGACGTGTCCGAGCCCTTGCTGAGCCGCGCCCGCGAACGCGCCGCGGCCTTGGCGCTGCCGGTCGAGTTCCGCCTGGCCGACGCCAGCCGCCCGCTGTTCGCGCCGGCGCGGTTCGACCTGCTGTTCTCGCGCTTCGGGGTGATGTTCTTCGACGATCCCGTCGCGGCTTTCGCCGAATTGCGCAAGACGCTCAAGCCCGGCGGCCGGCTCGCCTTCGCCTGTTGGCAAGGGCCGGACCGGAACGATTGGTATCGCTGGCCGCTGCGCGCGATCGCCGAGGCGATCGCGCTGCCGCCGTCCGATCCCGACGCGCCCGGCCCGTTCGCGTTCGGCAAGCCCGAGCGGGTGCGCCAGGTCCTGGGCGAGGCCGGTTTCGACGCGGTCGAGCTGCGCGCCTTCGAAGCGCCGTTCTACCTCGGCGAAGGCGACGATCCGGATGCGGCCGCCGCCGACGCCTACGACCAGGTGATGCGGGTCGGCCCGGTCGCGCGCTTGCTCGCTGCGCAGGAGCCGGCGGTGCGCGTGCGCGCCGAGGCGCGTCTGCGCGCGGCCTTGCGCGAACTCGCGCGCGAGCGCGGCATCGCGATGATGGGCGCGACCTGGACGGTGACGGCGCGGGCCGCGTGATCCGGCGGGGTGCCAGCGGCTGAGGGGCGGAGCGCGGCGGCTGCGCTCAACCCGTTGCCTCCCTGCGCGAGGCGGCGAGCAGGTTGCAGAACAGCGCGCCTTGCTCGATGGCATCGTCGAGCGCGACGTGGGTATGCGGCAGCCGGTCGAACCAGGCCTTGGGCATGCGCCGCTTGGTCGATTCGCGGTAATCGGTCTTGAGCACGGCCATCGCATAGGACTTGATGTCCAGCGCCGAATGCGAGAACGGGCTGCGGCCGGCGAAGCGGATCAGGTACCAGTACACGAACAGGAAGTCGTAGGCGGCCGGATAGCCGACGAACACCGGCTTTCCGGGCAGCGCGTCCAGCCACTCGACGTAGGCGCGCATCGCCGCTTCGGGCGCCTGCGGGTCGCGCCGGCAGGCGTCCCAGGCGGCGCGGTTGTCGGCCCACCAGCGCATCGTGTCGGGGTGTCCGTGCGCCCCAGGCAGAGTGTCCAGATTGGCCGAGAACGTGGCGACCAGGGTCTTGTCGGCCAGGTACGCCGCCGAGGCGAAGCTCAGCATCGAATGCGGGCCCGGAATCGGGCCGTCGGCCTCGACGTCGGTGCTGACGTAGATTTCGGGTTTGCTCATGGGGTCCGTCCGTTGACGTGGCTGCGCCGCCCGCCGGCGCGGCAGCGCAACGGCACGGTTGCGGCGATTGTGCGGCAAGCCCGCGCCCCGTGCAGCCGCGGCGCAGCCCCGTCGCAGCGCTTGCGGCGCATCCGCGCAAACGAAAACGCCGCGACCGGTCGCGGCGTTCTGCGTGTCCGGCTGGGGTCGGAACTCAGTCGAACGCGTTGGCGTAGCCGGTGTTGACGATGCGCTGCTGCAGCGCGTCGGCCACGCGCAGGTTGCCGGCGACGATCTGCCGCGGCGGCAGGCCGCGGTTGTCCATCGGGCCGCTCGGGCGGCCGCGGAAATCGACCACCTTGCCGCCGGCTTCGCGCACCATCAGCACGCCCGCCGCGACGTCCCAGGGCTTGAGCCCGGCTTCGAAGTAACCGTCGGCGCGGCCGCAGGCGACGTAGGCCAGGTCGAGCGCGGCCGAACCGGTGCGGCGCACGTCCTCGACGTCGATCAGCAGATTGTCCAGGCACTTGAGGTGGGCGCTGGCGTTGGCGCGCTCGCGCGGCGGGAAGCCGGTGATCAGCATGGCGCCGTTCAATTCCTTGCGCTCGGCGATGCGCACGCGCTTTTCGTTGAGCTGGGTGCCGCTGCCGCGGCTGGCGGTGAACAGGTCATTGCGCAGCGGGTCGAAGATCACGCCGTGGATCGGCTCGCCGTTCTCGCACAGGGCGATGGACACGCAGAAATGCGGGATGCCGTGCAGGTAGTTGCTGGTGCCGTCGAGCGGGTCGATGACCCAGGTGAAGCGGGCCTGGCCGAGCGGACCGTGTTCTTCGCCGAGGATGGCGTAGTCCGGGGTGGCGCGGCGGAATTCCTTGATGATCTCGGCCTCGGCGAGGCGGTCGACCTCGCTGGCGTAGTCCATGCGGCCCTTCTCGACGATGTTCAGCGCGTCCACGCGGTGCATGTGGCGGAGCAGGACGTTGCCGGCGGCGCGTGCGGCTTTGACCATGAGGGTGACGGCGGGTTTCTGCATGGCTTACGGCCTCGAGCGTGTGAGGAGGGGCGGGACTGGCGGGGAGAAAGAGCGCAACCGGCGCGGGGCCGGGGCGGGGAGTTTACCATCTGCGCATGAACGCCGATCCCCGCAACCCCCCGGCGCCGCTCCAGGCGCCCGAAAATGCCAACTCACTTGAGGCTGCGTCCGCCGCGACCGACCCCGCCGCCGCCCGCATCCGCATCGTCCTGGTCGGCACCCAGCACCCCGGCAACATGGGCTCGGCGGCGCGGGCGATGAAGACCATGGGCCTGTCGCGGCTGGTCCTGGTCGCCCCGGAAAAGCCGATCGACCGCGACGCCTACGCGATGGCCGCCGGCGCCGACGACGTGCTCGAGGCCGCCGCGGTGCTGCCCGACCTGGCCGCGGCGGTGGCCGACTGCCATCTGGTGCTGGGCTGCACCGCGCGCAGCCGGCGCATCGCCCTGGAAGAACTGGCGCCGCGCGAGGCGGCCGCGCGCATCGACGGCCGCGCCCGCGGCGGCGGCGAAGTCGCGTTGGTGTTCGGGCGCGAGCGCACCGGCCTGGACAACGAGGAGCTGCAACTGTGCCATGCGGCGGTGCACATTCCGGCCAACCCGGCGTACAGCTCGCTGAACCTCGGTGCCGCGGTGCAGGTGCTGAGCTACGAGCTGCGCATGGCCTCGTTGGCCGCGACCGCCGCCGGCGGCGCCTACGAGCGCCGCGATCCGCCGGCTTCGCATGCGCAGTTGGAAGGCTTTTTCGGCCAGCTCGGCGACGCCCTGGACGCGATCGATTTCCACAAGGGCCGCACGCCGGATGCGGCGATGCGCAAGCTGCGCCGTCTGTTCCTGCGCGCCGACCTGGACGAGCGCGAGGTGCGGTTGTTGCGCGGCGTGCTGGCCGACGTTGAACGCACGGCGATGTTGGCGGGGCAGCGGCGCTGAGGTCGCGACTGCGCCTTCGCTGCGGCGAAAGCGAGCGGCCGCTCCCGGGGTCGGCGGTGCGAACGAGCGCGGCAGAGCCGGCCCGGAGAGTGCGATGCCTTGGGCCGGGCGGCCCATCGGGCGGCTGAGGCGGGGGCGCGGGCCGATGGACGGCGGGGCGGCCCCGGTTCCGGTCCGGGCTCGGTTTCGATTACGCTCGCTAGGCAATCCGACCAGGTGACGACTGTTGAGCGTTAGCGCGCGGAATTCCGGTTCGCGGTGGGGGCGGGGCCTGGTCCAGGCATTGCTCCTGTGGGGCGCGTTCGCCGCGTTCGCCGCGACGGCGGCGTCGCACGAGCTGCGCGGCAGCCACAAGGAGGGCTCGGATGCGCACGTGCTGGTGCTGGGGCGTATCAGCGACGATCCCAAGACGCACTACGAGCAGCTCAAGCCGCTGCTCGATTACGTGGTGCCGCGCATGGCCGACGTCGGCATCCGCGAAGGCCGGATCCTGATGGCCAAGGACGCGCAGCAGATGGCCAGCTATCTGCGCCGCGGCCGGGTCGACTGGGTCAGCGAGACCGCCGGCACGGCGATGCTGCTGCGGCAGCGCGCGCAGGCGCGGCCGCTGCTGCTGACCGAGCGCGACGGGGTCAGCCACTATCACTCGGTGTTTTTCGCGCGCCGCGACAGCGGCCTGCGCACGCTCAAGGACCTCAGCGGCCACAACGTGGCCTTCCAGCGCCCGTCCTCGACCAGCGCCTACTTCGTTCCCGCCGCGACCTTGCTCGAACAGGGCCTGGCGCTGGAGATCCTGTTGTCGCCGACCGATCGCATCAACCGCGGCGCGGTGGGCTATCTGTTCGCGCGTTCGGAGCTGAACATCTCGACCTGGGTGCACAAGCGCCTGGTCGATGCCGGGGTGATGAGCAACCTGGACTGGGACAACCCGCGCCGGGTGCCGGATGCGTTCCGCCGCGACTTGGTGGTGATCGGCCGCAGCGAGGACTATCCGCGCGCGCTGGAACTGGTCCGCGGCGATCTGGATCCCAAGGTCGCCGCGCGGCTGCGCGAAGTGCTGATCGACGCCGCCGGCGACCCGGAGGCGGGCGAGGCCCTGCTGCGTTTCTTCAAGACCACCCGCTTCCTGCCGATCGACGCCGCCTCGCAGCGCACGCTCGACCACATCGGCGACGGCGTCGCGCGGGTCCGCGCGGAGGTCGAATGAAGCTGCGCGCCGGCTTGCAGGCCAAGTTCCTGGCGATGATGGCGGTGGCCTGCCTGGTCGTGACGGTGCTGATCGCGATGCTGCTCGGCCGGCAGGAGCGGATGCAGACCGAGGTGGTCGGAATCAGCCGCGAGGCGATGCGCGACACCATGGCCGAAAGCCTGCGCCGGCACGGCGAGGGCGAGGTGGCGCAGTTGGCCGGTTCGCTGACCAACCCGCTGTACTACTTCGACCTGGACGCGATCGGCGAACTCGGCCGCGCGGCGATGAACAACCCCGGCGTGCGCTACGTGCTGGTCTACGACAGCGACGGCAACATCGTCCACGACGGCAGCGAGGAAATCCCCAGCTACGGCAAGCGCATGGACGATGCGATGGCGGCGCAGGTGGTGCGCGCGCAACGGCTGCATGCGCAATGGACCGAGACCACGCTCGACGTGTCGGCGCCGATCAAGATCGGCCAGCAGCGCCTGGGCGGGGTGCGGGTGGGCTACGACCTCAAGGCCATGCGCGCCTACCAGGACGGCGCCCTGGACAAACTGCGCAAGCGCCTGGACGAACTCGGCCGGCGCCAGCTGCTGTGGGTCGGGGTGCTGAGCCTGGGCCTGCTCGCGCTGGGCGGGCTGATGCTGTGGCTGATCCAGCGCTGGCTGGTCAATCCGATCCGGCAACTGGCCGACGCCGCGCAGGCGATCGAGAACGGCCAGTTCGACAGCGCGCCCGCGGGCGGGCAGGGCAACGACGAGGTCGGCGATCTGATGCGCGCGTTCGGGCGCATGAGCCAGAGCCTGGCCCGGCACGATCGCGACATCCGCCGCATGGCCTACACCGATGCTCTCACCGGGCTGGCCAACCGGCTGGCGTTCCGCGAAGCGCTGGACCAGCGCCTGCTGCACTTGCGCAACGGCGGCGGCCAACTGGCGCTGCTGTTCGCCGACATCGACGATTTCAAGCGGGTCAACGACACCCTCGGCCACGATGCCGGCGACGAGGTGCTGCTGCAGTTCGCCCAGCGCATCCAGCAGACCGTGGCCCGGATCGGCGGCGAGCATGCCTTGCTGGCGCGCTTCGGCGGCGACGAGTTCGTGATCTTGGTCGAGGGCGAAGGCGGCCGCGACGGCGAGGCCCGCGGCATCGCCAGTCACTTGGCCGAAGTGCTGGTCGGCGAGCTCGGCCAACCGATCGTGGTCCACGACCGGCAGGTGTTCCTGGGCACCTCGGTCGGCGTGACCTTGTACCCCGAAGACGCTTCGGGGGCGACCGGGTTGATGAAGAACGGCGACATCGCGATGTACCAGGCCAAGGTCGCCGGCAAGAACTGCTACCGCTTCTACAGCCGGGCGATGGACCAGGCGGTGGAGCGCCGCGTGCATCTGGAGCACGAGCTGCGCGGCGCCTGGGACCGCGGCGAACTGAGCCTGGTGTACCAGCCGGTGTATCGCCTCGCCGACGGCGCGATGGTCGGCGCCGAAGCGCTGCTGCGCTGGAAGCATCCGGAGCAGGGCCTGATCGCGCCGTCGGTGTTCATCGACGTAGCCGAGCAGAGCGGCCTGATCGAGACCCTGGGCCCGCAGGTGCTGCGTGCGGCCTGCGAGGACGCGATGGCCTGGCAAAAGGCGCGCCCGGACGCCGAGCCCTTGTTCGTTTCGGTCAACGTGTCGCCGCGCCAGCTGCGCAGCGGCGACCTGCCAAAGACCGTGGCCGACTGCCTGCACGACACCGGGCTGGCGCCGCACTACTTGCACCTGGAACTGACCGAAACCGCGGTGATCGGCGACGAAATCCACGCCAGCAACTTGTTGACGCGGTTGCGCGCCAGCGGGGTCAAGGTGTGGCTGGACGACTTCGGCACCGGCTTTTCCGGCCTGAGCCATCTGCGCCGGGTGCCGGTGGACGGGGTCAAGATCGACCGCAGCTTCATCGCCGACGTGCTGCGCGACCCGGACGACCTGGCCCTGACCACGGCGATCATCGCCATGGCGCATTCGCTGGGCATCACCGTGGTCGCCGAGGGCGTGGAGAAGGAGGGCCAGTACGCGGTGTTGCGCGAGCGCGGCTGCGACCTGGCGCAGGGATACTGGCTCGGCCATCCGGTCAACGCCCAGGAATTCCGCGCCTTGCTGATCTCGTAAGCGGCCACGGGACGCGCAGCCCGCCCAAGGCTTGCGCGGCCACATCGAAGCTCAAATCCACCGCCCCTGTAGGAGCGACGTAAGCCGCGACCACCGCAGCGGTGCGATACCACGCCGCTATTCCGAAGCCCGGCTACGCGCAACGACTACGCCCGGCTGTCCGAGCTTCGGCAGCTGCGCTTGCGTCACGTCGCTGCGGTTGTCGCGGCTCGCGCCGCTCCTACAGAAACAGACGCCGAAGCCGGTAGCGGTTCCGGGGTAGGAGCGGCGCAAGCCGCGACCACGGGACGCGCAGCACGCCCACGCCCTGCGCGGCTTCGCCGAAGCCCGAATCCACCGCCCCTGTAGGAGCGGCGTAAGCCGCGACCACCGCAGCGGTGCGATACCACGCCGCCTTCCGAAGCCCGGCTACGCGAACGACTACGCCCGGCTGTCCGAGCTACGGTCGCTACGCTTGCGTCACGTCGCTGCGGTTGTCGCGGCTTGCGCCGCTCCTACAGAAGCGGCTGCGACGCGGTCCGGCGTCGTCCTCAACCGATCTTGCGGCCCGCCAGGTCGATCCATTCCGCCGCGGTCTGGGCCAGGGTGCCGGAGAGGATGCCGAATACGCCGACCGCGGCGGCGCCGGCGATCCAGGCCAGGCCCATCAGTTTGCCGTCGCGTTCGAGCAGGGCGAAGGCGAACAACAGCAACAGCGCGCCGAACAGGAAGTTGGTGAACGGAATCGGCAGCGACAGCAGGATGCCGAGCAGGATCAGCAACAGCCCGGTAAAGGCATTGGCCAGGCGATGGTCGAGCAGATAGGTCGCGCGCGGGCTGACCACGCGCTCCAGCCGCGCCAGCCATGGCGACAACAGGTTGCGGAACTTGGCCATGGCATGGCGGTGCGGCCCGCGCCGGGCGATGAAGCCGGGCAGCCACGGTTTCCGCAGCCCGATCAGCAGTTGCAAGCCGACCAGCACCACCAGCGGTCCGCTGACCGCGCCGCCGACCCCGGGGATCGGGATGAAGGCGGGCAGGGTGGAGACGAACAGCAGCATGCCGAAGGAGCGGTTGCCGAGCCCGGCGAACACGTCGCCGAAGCGCACCACCTCGTCCGGATCGCCGGCGACGATCGCATCGAGCAGGGCGCGGGTGCCGGCTTCGTGCGGGCGCGGGCCGCGCCGGCGGCGCGAGCGCGGATGCTCGCCGTCGCCGTCGCCGTCGGCGGGGCCGCGGTCAGCCGCCGAGCTCATCGTCGCCGGACTCCTGCGTCCTCGCCTGCGGTTGCAGCAGCAGTTTGTCGATGCGCGGGCCGTCCAGGTCGATCACCTCGATCCGCCAGCCGGTCCAGGCGAAGTATTCGCCCACATGCGGGATGCGGCCGAAATGGGCGATGACCATGCCCGCGGCGGTATGGAAGTCGTGCTCGTCCTCGTTCGGCAAGCGGCCGCCGCCGACGACTTCGCGCAACTCTTCCAAGGGCAGGGCGCCGTCGATCAGGTAGGAGCCGTCCTCGCGCTGCACCACCGGGCCGGGCTGATCGTCGGACTCGGCGGTCTGGACCCGGCCGATCACCGCGCCCATCAGGTCGTTGACCGTGACCAGGCCGGTGACGTCGCCGTACTCGTCGACCACCAGGGCCAGCGATTGCTGCTCCTCGCGGAAGATCTCCAGCAATTTCAGCGCATGGGTCGATTCGGATACGAACAAGGCTTCGCTGAGCTGGCCGAACAAGTCCGGCACCTCGCCCGGCACGCCGAGGGTGGCCAGCAGGCTCTTGGCCTCAAGCACGCCGAGCACGTCCTGGTCGCTGCCGCGATAGACCGGGAAGCGCGAGAACGGCGACTCGCGCATGGTCGCCAGGTTCTCCTCCAGCGGCGCCGCCGCGTCCAGCCAGGCGATCCGCGTGCGCGGCGTCATCAGGCTTTCGGTGGTGCGGTCGCCGAGGCTGAGCACGCGGTTCATCATCTTGCGCTCGTCGGCGTCGATCACGCCCTGCTCGTGGCTTTCGGTCACCAGCAGGCGGATCTCCTCTTCGCTGATCTCGCTGCGGGCGTCGTCCTTGATCCCGAGCAGGCGCAGCACGCCGCGGTTGATCGCGCCGAGCGCCATCACCACCGGCTTGGCGAAACGGGCCAGGCCGTCGAGCACGACGGCCACGGTGCTGGCGATCTTCTCCGGGTTGGTCAGGGCCAGGCGCTTGGGGATGAGCTCGCCGAAAATCACGCTGGACGCGGTGATCAGGGTGACCGCGGTGCCGATGCCGATGCTGCGCGCGTACTGCGCGGCGTCGGGTACGACGGAGCTGATCCAGCCGGCGATGACCAGGCCGATGGATTCGCCGCCGAAGGTGCCGGTGAGCACGCCGATCGCGGTGATGCCGACCTGCACTGTCGAGAGCAGGTGGTCGGGGTGCTCGGCCAGGGCCAGGGCGGTGCGGGCGCCGCGGCTGGTCTCGGCCATCTGCTTCAGGCGCAGCTTGCGCGAGGTCATCAGCGCCATTTCCGACATCGCGAAGAAGGCGTTGAGGACGATCAGGGCGGCGACGATCAGAAGTTCCAGCATCGGCAATGCCTCCTGCGGCCGGTGGAATCACGGAGGGGGCGCATTGCGCGGCGGGAGCGGGCCGGGGTACGGCCGGGCGGCGGTTTTGGGTCGTCGTCCATTGTGAGAGGCGGAAAAACGGGAAGGGGGGCCGAGCGGCCGGCGGGGCCGGCGCTCTGACCGGCCCCGATCTTAGCAGGCCGCCTGGCGGCGGCCGGGGCGGTCGGGTCGGTTCCGTCGCGGCGGGCCGGCCGGGACGGGTCTGCCGGGCGAGGGGCGAGCAGGCCGACCGTGCCGGCTGCGCTGTCGGGTGGGCGTGAAAGCCGCCTGCATGCGGCGCTGCGACGGCCTTCGGGTATCGGGTGGGGGCGGCCGAGGCCGGCGTCAAGGTGGGCGGGCGCGCCTCAAACCGTCATAATCGCGCCCGCAAACCCTTTCGGCCCCGGCGGCCGGCAACCGCGGCCACAGGCCCAGAGGCACCCCAGCATGTTTTCCCTGCAGACCATTTTCGGCCAAGGCAATCAGTTCTACACCCTGCTCGAGGAGGCTGCGGTCGCCGCCCATGACAGCACCAAGGCCCTGTACGACATGCTCAAGGCCTCGGACCGTCAGCCGGCGCTGGATGCGTTCAAGCTGGCCCGCCAGCGCGAACGCGAGACCTCGGACAAGATCAGCCAGGAATTGGTCGACAGTTTCATCACCCCGATCGAGCGCGAGGACATCGAGGCGCTGAGCTCGGCCCTGTACAAGATCCCCAAGCAGGTGGAGAAGTTCGCCGATCGCTACTCGCTGGCCACTCGCCACCTGGAGCACATCGATTTCGCCCCGCGCGCGGCGATGCTGGAACAGGCCGCCGCGGTGGTGGTGAAGATGGTCCACCAACTGCGCCACCTCAAGCTGGAGACGATGAAGGCGCTCAACGACCAGTTGCGCGCGCTGGAGAACGAAGCCGACCGGCTGATGCTGGAGCTGTACCGCGACATCTATTCCGGCCAGCTCGACAACCTGCAGATGTTCCTGCTCAAGGAGTTCTTCGAGATCCTGGAGAAGGCGATCGACCGCTGCCGCGAGGCCGGCGTGGTCGCCTACCAGATCGTGCTCAAGAACTCCTGAGGCCCGCGCCATGCTTACGCTGGTCCTGGTGGTGATCCTCGCGGCGTTGATCTTCGAGTACGTCAACGGCTTCCACGACACCGCCAATTCCATCGCCACCGTGGTGGCGACCAAGGTGCTCTCGCCGATGCAGGCGGTGATGCTCGCGGCTTCGACCAACCTGATCGGCGCGCTGTGGGGCACCGCGGTGGCCAAGACCATCGCTTCGGGCCTGATCGACGCCGGGGTGGTCGAGGTCGGCTCGCAGCTGCTGCTGTGCGCCCTGCTCGGCGGCATCGTCTGGAACCTGATCACCTGGTGGCTGGGCCTGCCGTCCTCGTCCTCGCACGCGCTGATCGGCGGCCTGTGCGGCGCGGCGCTGGCGGCGGCTTCGAACAACTGGCACGCGGTCATCTGGTCGCATCCGGCCGATCCGATCTGGAAGAGCGCCGGCGTGCTGTGGAAAGTGATCGTGCCGATGGTGACCTCGCCGGTACTCGGCTTCGCCGCCGGTTTCCTGGTCATGGGCGTGCTGTTCGCGCTGATCTCGGGCATGGCCGCCAGCGGCGGCCTCCTGCGGCGGATGGCGCGGCCGCGCTGGGTCAACGGTTTCTTCGGCAAGGCGCAGTTGCTCAGCGCCGCCGGCATGGGCTTCGCCCACGGCATGAACGACGCGCAGAAGACCATGGGCATCATCGCCCTGGCCCTGATCAGCGCGCAGCAGGCCGGCACGCTGGACAACCTGCCGGCGTGGCTGGCGTTCCTGCACCCCTCGCCGGGCGCGATCGCGCACAACGACATCGACACCTGGATCAAGCTGACCTGCGCCGTGGTGATGGCGGCCGGCACCGCCGCCGGCGGCTGGCGGATCATCAAGACCCTGGGCCACAAGCTGGTCAAGCTGCATCCGATCCATGGCTTCGCCGCCGAGACCAGCGCGGCCTCGGTGATCATGGCCGCCTCGTCGCTGGGCATTCCGGTCTCGACCACCCACAACATCTCCGCCGCGATCATGGGCGTGGGCACGGCCAAACGCTTCAATTCGATCAAGTGGACCGTGGTCGAGAAGATGATCTGGGCCTGGATCCTGACCATTCCGGCGGCCGGCGGCATCGCCTACGGCCTGTTCGAGCTGATGCGTCTGTTCGGTTGGGTCTGAGCCGCCGCCTCGGCGGGGTCCTGACGAAAAAAGCCCGCTTCGAGCGGGCTTTTCTTTTGTGCCGAACCCCCGTGGGCCGCGGCTCCCGCAAAAGCGGCAAAAGCGACGAGGCTCGGCTCAGAGCAGGTCGCCGTTGGCCGACAGCACGCGCTCCATGCGGTCGCCGACGCCGCCGATCTCCAGCACCAGGCGCTGCACCTCGGCGCCGTCCAGGCTTTCCAGCGGGCGGTTCTCGCACAGGTGCAGATAGGGCACTCCGTCGAGATCGCCGATCGCCAGGTAGCCGACGTGGCTTTCCCAGTTGAACGCCAGCGCGCGGCGTGCGTCCAGGCCGGTGGTCGGCGCGATCGCGGTGGCCACGCGCAGGAACGGGCGGCCGTCGTCGTCCATCAGCTCGGACAGGAAGATCGCCTGGTGGCGGGTGCCCTGCTCGAGCGAGAGCTCGATGCAGATCACGCTCTCGTCGTGAACGGTGAGGTGGAACCCGGTCCGGGTCAGGTGCTGGCGGATCTGTTCGAACTGCATGGGGGCGACTCCTGCGCGCTACAGCGGCTTATGCTACCGCGATGGACAGCGAAACTGCCGCCGCACGCATCCGCGCCGCGATCCGCGCGATTCCCAAGGGCCAGGTCGCCGGTTACGGCGAGATCGCCCGCCGCGCCGGCCTGCCGGGCCGGGCGCGCCTGGTCGCGCGCCTGCTCAGCGAGAACGAGGACGCCAAGCTGCCCTGGCACCGGGTGCTGCGTTCGGACGGGCGGATCGCGTTCCCCGAGGGGTCCAAGGGCTATCGCGAACAATCGCAGCGTCTGCGTGCCGAGGGGGTGACGGTGGAGAAGGGGCGGGTGAGCGGCCAGCGCGCCGCCGCGACCCTGGACTCGCAGATCTGGGGTCCGGCGGACTGAATCCCGACCGCCTGCGCAAGGCCTGTGCACATGGCGCTCACGGCGCCGGGGCGGGGCAGCGGCTACCATAGCGGCCGGTCCGAGGAGTCGCGATGTTTTCCAGTATCCCGCCGGTCACCAGGAAACTGCTGATCGCCAATGTCGCCGCGTTCGTTTTGCAATGGCTGTTGAGCTGGAGCCCGTCGACGCAGTCGTGGGTGCTGTGGCTGGAACTGTGGCCGTGGCTTCCGGCCAAGTTCGATTTCGTCGGGCCGGGCTTCATGCCCTGGCAGTTGCTGACCTACGGTTTCCTGCACGGCTCGGTCGGCCATCTGGTGTTCAACATGCTGGCGCTGGTGATGTTCGGCGCCTCGTTGGAATATCACTGGGGCGCCAGGCGCTTCGTCGTCTACTACTTCGTCTGCTTGCTCGGTTCGGGCGTGTTGCAGTTGCTGTTCGCGTCCTATGCGGTGCGGCACGGCGAGTTCTATCTGACCCTGGGCGCGTCGGGCGCGATCTACGGTCTGTTGCTGGCCTACGGCATGTTGTTCCCGCACCGGCGGGTGACCTTGCTGCCGTTCCCGATCGTGCTCAAGGCGCGCACGTTGGTGATCATCTATGCGATCGCGGCGGTGGTGTACGGCGTGTTCGCGCAGGGCAGCGGCATCGCGCATTTCGCCCACCTCGGCGGCATGTTGATCGGTTGGCTGACGCTTCTCTACTGGCGCCGGCGTCCGCCGGGCGGGGGCAATGGCGGCAATGGCCGTGATGCGCGCCGCGAAGCCTTGTTGCAGCGTCGCCGCGCGTCGAAGCTACGGGTCGTGAAGTAACTCCAGAGGGTAGCAGCGGCGCGAGCCGCGACCCCGGGACGCGCAGAATAATCAACGCCTTCGCTATCGATCGAAGCTCGAAACCCTCGCGGGGGTAGGAGCGGCGCAAGCCGCGACCGCCATCCTTCACTCTCGCCGCGCTTTGTCC
>NZ_HG424514.1:0-37947 GCF_000336385.2 Lysobacter antibioticus HS124
CGGCGCTCGGCCGGCCGGGCGGCGTCGCCGTGCCGCCGCGCGCTCAGCCGCCCCACGGCGGCGGCGGGG
Organism: Lysobacter antibioticus HS124; assembly: GCF_000336385.2. GTDB lineage: Bacteria > Pseudomonadota > Gammaproteobacteria > Xanthomonadales > Xanthomonadaceae > Lysobacter > Lysobacter firmicutimachus. The sequence continues at coordinate 70 of NZ_HG424514.1, forward strand.
CCGCGACCGGTGCGCTCAGATCGAATTCGACCCGGAACAGACGTCCGGGCCGGGCGAGTTCGTAGACGAAGCGTTGCGGCGCGACTTCGAGCGCCCACACGTTGCCCAGAGAGACCTCGCGCCCGAGCCGGCGGAACAGCGCCTGGCTTTCGGCATCGACCGGGAACTCGTAGCGGCCGGCCGGCGTGCCGGCGCGCTGTTCGCCGCCGTACCGGGTCAACGCATCGGCGCTGCCGTCGCGGTGGCGGTGATCGTGCTTCAGCCGCAGGCGGCCGTCTGCGAGCACGTCGATCACCCAGGTGCGCGAGCGGTCTTCGCCGACCTGGAAGGGAATGCGGATCTCGCCGCTGCGGCAATCGCGCACGTGCATGACCAGGGACTTGCCGGCGAAGGGATCGTCGGCGCTGGCCGGCGTGTCGGCTACGACCCGGCCGGCATAGGCCTGGCCGCACAAGGCGCGCAGCGGCGCCAGCGGATCGGCGACGGCGATCGCCGTCGTTCCGGCGCCGGAAGCGGGCGGGCGCGGCGTCGGTCCGGCGCAGGCGGCGATGCCCAGGCCGAAGCTGAGGGCCAGGACGGAGGCAAGCGCGTCGCGGCGCGTGCGGGCGGAACGAATCAGGGAATGTGGGCGCATGCGTGCACGCTAGCCGCGGCGGCGTTGGCCGGCAATCGCGGCGGCCGGGCGCTCCGGCGGCGGACGGCCCGGCCGATGAGGCCTGTGGGACGGGTCTGGCGGGCGGGGCCTGAACGGGACCGGCGCCGGCGCGCATTGGCGCCGGCCGCGGTTTCCATGTCTAATGCGCACTGAAGCGGGGGTACCGCGGTCTTCGGATCGACGGTTGAGACAGTCCCTTCGAACCTGATGCGGTTGAGACCGCCGTAGGGAAGCTTCGCCGGACGCGCCGCGGGCGCGGCCGCGCGCGCCCGCTTCGTCCCGGCTCGAAAGAGCGAATCTCAGGACGAAAGCCATGAATGCGGTGCCCTCCGAACTGATCCAGCAAGCCGAGCAGCTCTCGGCCGACGTCACTCGCCCGATCCCCGGTTCGCGCAAGATCCACGTGCAAGGCTCGCGCGCGGACTTGCAGGTGCCGATGCGCGAAATCGCGCTGGCGCGCACGCCGACCATCTTCGGCGGCGAAGACAACGCGCCGCTGGCGGTGTACGACACCTCGGGCGCCTACACCGATCCGGCCGCCGCCATCGACCTCGCGCGCGGTCTGGCGCCGCTGCGCGCGGCCTGGATCGCCGAGCGCGGCGACACCGAGGCGCTGGCCGGCCTGTCGTCGGAGTTCGGCCGCAAGCGCGAACACGACCCCAAGCTGGCCCACGTGCGCTTCGGCAACCGGCCGCTGCCGCGGCGCGCGATCGCCGGCGCCAACGTGACCCAGATGCACTACGCGCGCCGCGGCATCGTCACCCCGGAAATGGAATACATCGCGATCCGCGAGAACCAGCGCCTGGAGGCGATCCGCGAGGCGCACCTGCTGAATCAGCATCCGGGCCACAGCTTCGGCGCCGACATCCAGAAGATCATCACCCCCGAATTCGTCCGCGACGAAGTCGCGCGCGGCCGCGCCATCATCCCCAACAACATCAACCACCCGGAAAGCGAGCCGATGATCATCGGCCGCAACTTCCTGACCAAGGTCAACGCCAACATCGGCAATTCGGCGGTGTCCTCCGGCATCGCCGAGGAAGTCGAGAAGCTGGTGTGGTCGATCCGCTGGGGCGCGGACACGGTCATGGATCTGTCCACCGGCAAGCACATCCACGAAACCCGCGAGTGGATCATCCGCAACTCGCCGGTGCCGATCGGCACGGTGCCGATCTACCAGGCGCTGGAGAAGGTCGACGGCCGCGCCGAAGAGCTCAACTGGGAGATCTTCCGCGACACCCTGATCGAACAGGCCGAGCAGGGCGTGGACTACTTCACCATCCACGCCGGCGTGCTGCTGCGCTACGTGCCGCTGACCGCCAAGCGCGTCACCGGCATCGTCTCGCGCGGCGGCTCGATCCTGGCCAAGTGGTGCCTGGCGCATCACAAGGAGAATTTCCTCTACACCCATTTCGAGGAAATCTGCGAAATCATGAAGGCCTACGACGTGGCCTTCTCGCTCGGCGACGGCCTGCGCCCGGGCTCGATCGCCGACGCCAACGACGCGGCCCAGTTCGGCGAGCTGGAAACCCTCGGCGAGCTGACCCAGATCGCCTGGAAGCACGACGTGCAGACCATGATCGAAGGCCCCGGCCACGTGCCGATGCAGCTGATCAAGGAAAACATGGACAAGCAGCTGGAGGTCTGCGGCGAAGCGCCGTTCTACACCCTCGGCCCGCTGACCACCGACATCGCCCCGGGCTACGACCACATCACCAGCGCGATCGGCGCGGCGATGATCGGCTGGTACGGCACCGCGATGCTGTGCTACGTGACGCCGAAGGAGCACTTGGGCCTGCCCAACAAGCACGACGTGCGCGAAGGCCTGATGGCCTACAAGATCGCCGCCCACGCCGCCGACCTGGCCAAGGGCCATCCGGGCGCGCAGGCGCGCGACAACGCGATGAGCAAGGCGCGCTTCGAGTTCCGCTGGGAAGACCAGTTCAACCTCGGCCTGGACCCGGAGCGGGCGCGCGAGTATCACGACGAGACCCTGCCCAAGGACGCGCACAAGGTCGCCCACTTCTGCTCGATGTGCGGCCCGCATTTCTGCTCGATGAAGATCACCCAGGACGTGCGCGACTACGCCAAGGAACACGGCGTCGACGAGCAGGCCGCGCTGGACGAGGGCATGGCCGAGAAGTCGGCCGAGTTCCGCGCCCAGGGCGCCGAGGTGTATCACCGCGCCTGAGGGCGCGCCGGGACGGAGGCATCGGACGTGCTGGATGCCTTCCGCCCCGGCTGCGGCGCGATGCATCGCCGCGCCTGAGGACGCGGCCGGCGGCCCCGGATGGCGCACAGACGCCGGCGACGCGGGGCAGGCTTGCCGCGGCCCCGGCTTTGGCCCCTACTATCCGCCGACTCCAGCCCGCGACCTCCCGGCTCCCCGCTCCATGGCCAGCTACGCTTCGCTCAAATGGCGCGCCCTCGCGCGCCGGCATCCGTCCGCCTTCCTGCTCGCGGCGCAACTGCTGAGCATGCTGGCCTATCCGCTGTTCGAGCCGGCCGGCGGCGGGCGCGTGGTGTTCGGCGCGTTCGGGGTGCTGGTGCTGGCGCTGGCGGTGTGGGTGGTCAACCGCAGCCCGGCGATCAAGTGGATCGCCTGGATCATCGCGATACCGGCGTTCGCGCTGTCGGTGCTGTCGGTGCTCTACGCCAGTCCGGTCCTGCTGGTGATGTCTTCGGCGCTGGAGGCGGCGCTGTACTTCTACGCCGCCGGCGCGTTGATCGCCTACATGATGAGCGACCACCGGGTCACCGCCGACGAACTGTTCGCCGCCGGGGCGACCTTCACCCTGCTGGCCTGGGGCTTCGCCTATGCTTTTCTGGTCTGCCAGGCTTGGTACCCGGGCAGCTTCGTCGGCGCCGAGCGCCCGGGCGAGCCGCGAACCTGGATCGAGCTGCTGTTCCTGAGCTTCACCAATCTGTCGGCGGTGGGCCTGGGCGATATCCTGCCGATGAGCCCGGCGGCGCGCGTACTGACCATGTTCGAGCAGTTCGCCGGGGTCGGTTACATCGCCGCGGTGGTGTCGCGCCTGATCAGCCTGACCATCCTGCGCCACGACCCGCGTTAAGCCGTTGGCGGGTTTTCTTACAGAAAAACACACACTTCCGGGCGCCTTTTGGAACGATACGTTTCGGCGCCTTCATGCTAGCCAGGCGTTTTCGCCCAGCCAAACCGATCCGCGCCGGCTTCCGGAGCGCTAGAATAGTGTGCTTGTGGTGCGCTTTTCCGATCGCGCCACCGCGCCATGCCGGATCTGTCGGTTTGTCGTTCGGCCGCCCATGCGTTCAGGCACATGACTGGCGGTGGGCGAGTGCGCACCATCAGCAGGATTCATGCCCCGAGTTCACGAGCCATCGATGCCGCCTTTGCCCGCAGAGCACCTGCGGGTCGGCGATTGCCTGGTCGACATCCCCTTGCGCGAGATCCGCGCACCGGGGGCGCGTCGTCCGCGCCGGATCACGCCCAAATCCATGGGCGTGCTGCTGGTGCTGGTCGAGCACGCCGATCGGGTGGTCAGCCGCGACGCGCTGCTGGCCGAGGTCTGGCCGGACACCCTGCCGACCGACGACGTGGTGACCCAGGCCATCACCCAGCTGCGCAAGGCCTTCGACGAAGACCGCGGCAATCCGCGCTACATCGAGACCATCGCCAAGAACGGCTACCGCCTGCTGGCGCGAGTGGAATGGCTGCAGCCCGAAGGCGCGCCCGCGCCCGCCGGCGACAGCGCGGCCGCTGCGCCGCCGGCCGCTGTCGACGCTGCGGCGGCGACTGCGACTGCGACGGCCTCCGGCTACGCCGCCCGCTCCGCGGCCGAGCGGCTGGAGCCCATCCCGCCGTTGCCGGGCAGTGCCCGGCCGCGCGGCAACTGGCGCTCGATACTCGGGGTGATCGCGGCGGTGATCGGCCTGGTGGCCGGCCTGGTCTGGTGGTCGCTGGCGCGCCAGCCGAACCTGCAAGCGGCGCTGCCGACCGCCGACCCGGCACGGGTCGCGGCCAATACCGCGCGCGCCTATCGCCTGATCACCTCGATGCCGGGCTTCGAACTGTCGCCGACGCTGTCGCCCGACGCGGCGATGGTCGCTTATGTCGCCATTCCGGAAGGCCAGCGCGGCACTGCGATCCTGGTCCAGACCACCGACCAGACCCCGCCGCGGCAGCTGACCCAGCCCAGCGGCCTGGCCGAGGACAGCGCCCCGGCCTGGTCGCCGGACGGGCGCTCGATCGCCTTCCTGCGGGTCGAGCCGGGCGTGTCGTGCCGGATCCTGATGATCGCCGCCAACGGCGGCGCCGAGCGCGAGCTCGGCGACTGCGACTCGCGCAGCCCGCCGACCTTCGATTGGACCCCCGACGGGCGCGGCCTGATCTTCGGCAGCATGTGGACGTCGCAGGGCACGGTCGGCATGCGCGTGCTCGACTTGGCCAGCGGCGAATGGCGCGCGGTGCCCTACGACCCGGGCGTCGGCAATCTGGACCTGTGGCCGCGCTTCTCGCCGGACGGGCGCTGGCTGGTGTTCGTGCGCAACAACCCGCAGGGCGACTTCTGGCGCCTGCCGGCCGAGGGCGGCACCCCCGAGCGGCTGAGCAAGCTCGGCGCTGACGTGCGCGGCTGGGACTGGCTGCCGGACAGCCGCGGCCTGCTGTTCGGGCGCATGATCGACGGCGATACGCGCATGTTCCGCCTCGATCTCGACGGCGGCCAGGCCCGCGACCTCGGCATCGAGTCGGCCCAGGCGCCGGCGGTGGCGGCGGCGCGGCCGGCGGCGGCCTTCGTCCAGCGCAAACCTTACTTCGGCCTGTTCCGGGTCGTGCTGGGCGACACCTCCCAGGGTGCGGTGCACGTGGTCGACCCGCTGTTCCCCTCGTCGGCGCGCGACATCCTGCCGACGGTGGCCCCGGACGGGCGTCAGATCGTGTTCGCCTCCGACCGCTCCGGCAGCACCCATCTGTGGTGGGCCGACCTGGACCAGCCCGACTCGCTGCGCATGTTGCAGGGGGTGCTGCCCAACATCCGCTATGCGCCGTCGTGGTCGGACGACAGCCAGCACCTGACCGTGGTCGGCACCGACGCCGAAGGCCGCAACGCCTTGTACGAAATCGTTCCGACGAGCGGCAAGGTGACCCGTCTGCCGGCGCCGGTGGCCGAACCGCTGCAGGTGGTGCAGCTGCCGGACCCGAACCAGCTGCTGGTCTTGGTCGGCGGCAACGACGGCCGCATGCAGGCGCAATTGTTCGACCGCCGCCGCGCACCCTGGCGTCGGATCGCCACTTTGCCGGACGTGTCCCAGCTCCGGCTCGACCGGGCCCAGGCGCGGCTGCTGTTCACTCGCCAGACCGAGGCCGGCCTGTGGCAGGTCGATCTGCAGTTGTCTCCGACCAGCGTGCGACGCATCGATGCCAATGAGCCGGTCTCCGATCGCTATCGGCTGTGGGATGTCGCCGCCGGCACCGGCGAGCTGCGCTACCTCGATCAACAGCCGACCTGCCTGTCGCTGCTGCGCCGGGTCGCCGACCCGAGTGCGCCGCCATCGGTGCTGTGCCTGGACCAAAGCCGGCGTTCGGCGATCAACGGCTTCAGCCTGAGTCCGCGCGGCGACACGGTCTATCTGGCCCTGGCCAAGTGGGACGGCGCTGATATCGGTTACATGGATCTGCCCGAAGAGCCGAAGACCTTCGTTCCGGGCTGGCTCAACTGATTGATTTGGCAGTAAATTTGGCTTTCGGAAAAGCTTCGGTTGTGACCTCGTTCCGAATTCGCCTAACTCTCCGTCAAATTTCCGGCAGGGCGGTCCTTGCTCAGGCAAATAAAAACCTCATTCCCCGCAAATGAGGTGGACCAATGGAGCAAGCATTGTGGGCGGATCGCGGACAGCTGTTGCAGCTGGACGCGCAGGATCCCGCCGCCCAGGCCAGTTGCGTCGGCGTCTCGCGTCTCGGCAGCGCGCAGCTGGCCGGGGCTCATTTTTCGATCTGGGTCCAGCTGCGCGGCAGCTCCTGGGTCGAAGCCAAGGAAGGTAAGTTCCGCTTGAAGCGCGGCGACTGGATCGCGTTCGAGCGCGACTCCAAGCCGGTGCTGCAGGCCGACCGTTACGGCGTCTGCATCGGCCTGAACCTGACCGGCGAAGCGATCAAGGCCATGGCCCGCCTGGCCGACTGCACCCTGTACTCCGGCCGCGGCCGCATGAGCGTGCACGACGCCCGCATCGCCTTGCGCCTGTGGCGCCAGGCCCATGCCCGCAACGGCGAGGCCGACACCGGTTTCGACCTGAACGCCCTGCGCCCGATCCTGCTGCACCTGGCCGGCGTCCAGCGCGAGCTGACCGCGCGTATCCAGCGTTGCCCGGGTCGTTCGCGCAGCCGCAAGCGCCAAGTGTTCGGCCGTCTGCAGCGCGCCCGCCTGTACCTGGAAGGCAACTGCGACCGGGTGGTGCGGATCAGCGAACTGGCCGAGCTGACCAGCTTCTCCAGCTGGTACTTCTCCAAGACCTTCCACAGCCTGTACGAGGAGAGCCCGCAGGCCGCCTCGGCGCGGATGCGTCTGGAGCACGCGGCCGATCTGCTCGAGAACACCTCGATGATGATCGGCGAGGTCGCGGCCGCCAGCGGTTTCGACAACTGCTGCAGCTTCGCCCGTGCGTTCCGCGCCCGTTTCGGCACCTCGGCGACCCGCTACCGCAGCGCCGCGGCCACCGCCAAGCAGGAGGCGGCCAAGCCCCAGCCCGCGCCGGTCGTGGCGATGGTGCGCAAGCTCGCGGCCTGATCGCCGCCGCAACGTTTCAGCCGTTCGTTCAACGCCAGCACGCTTTACCGCAACGCCAGCAACACGACTCCCCCAAGTCGCAGACCGTCTGAAGCCGTCCCCGTGACGCCATAGCCCCGCCGAAGTTTCGACGCGCGATACGCGCGATCGAAACTTCGGCGCCGCGCAAGCCGGCCGCTCGGCCCGGCCGATCGCACTTCCCGAGCGCGCTCTCCGAACCCGAACTCGACCCGTTGCGCGCGCAAACGCGTTCGCGTGCGCAGCGCGTGCGCGTGGGCCTGCCTGCGCGATGGGGGCCGCTGCGCGCAGGCGCGCATATATATGCACGCGCGCGAATATCGCGGCGTCGCCAAACCGAGCATGAACGAAAGCGGCGCGCGGCGATCGCGGATGCGGCGGCATTTGCCGAATGCGGCCGATGCGCATCCGAAATCGTTCCAGGTGCCGGCCCGGCGCGATACGAAGGCGCGCCGCGAGCCGCGCGAAGCGACGCGCCGACCGAATGCGCACGCTTGCCGCATGCGTGCTGCGGCGATGTTCTACGTTCGCGCAGCGCGGCGTCCAAGCGCGCAATCGCCAAACACAATGCAACGTGAACGTCGCTGCGATTGCGAATGCAGGCGCGAAACCGCAATGCGATGACATCTTTGCGCTTGCTTTTTTCATGTGCGTTCGCGTGCGTCCGCGACGACTCACTCAGCAAATTCTCTCAACGTCAGCCGCAAAGCAGTCTCGGCGCACGGGCCGTACTTTTGCGAGGCGTTTTAACACGCCTATAACGAGATTACTGGAGAGAGATAGATGAACCATCGCAGTCTGCGCCTCGAGGCGCGGTCCGGCCTGCTGCCGACCGCCATCGCCGCGGCGTTAGTGTCGGCTCTGGTCCCGGCGGTTGCCGGCGCTCAGGAAGCCGATGCCTCCAAGAGCACCACCACCCTCGACCGCATCGAAGTCACCGGTTCGCGCATCCGCCAGGCCAACCTGGAAACCGCGCAGCCGGTGGTCACCATGTCGCGCGCCGACATCCAGAAGCAGGGCTTCACCAGCGTCGCCGACATCGTCCAGAACATCACCGCTTCGGGCTCGCCGGCGATCTCGCGTGCCGACGCGCTGTCCTCGGGCGAAGAAGTCGGTGGCCAGTACGTCGACCTGCGCAACCTCGGTCCGGAGCGCACCCTGGTCCTGATCGACGGCAAGCGCATGGGCATCAGCTCGGCCGGCTACTCCGACCTGGCCTCGATCCCGAGCTCGATCGTCGAGCGCATCGAAGTGCTGACCGACGGCGCCTCGGCGCTGTACGGCTCGGACGCCATCGCCGGCGTGATCAACATCATCACCCGCAAGCGTTTCGACGGCCTGGAAGCCAGCGCCTACCTCGGCCAGTACGGCCAGGGCGACGGCAACAAGGAGATCTACAACTTCGTCATCGGCCAGACCGGCGAGCGCGGTTCGATCACCCTCGGCGCCGAGTACAGCAAGGAAGACCCGGTCCTGGCCAAGGACCGCAGCTTCACCCGTTACCCGAACGGCAAGGGCCACCCGGTTCCGGACCTCGACGCCAACGGCGACTACCGCGACAACGGTTGGAGCAACATCTCGCGCAACGGCATCCTGGTCCGCGACAGCGGCGACCTGACCGCGCTGCCGGGCCGCACCACCACCGGTTCGCAGGCCGACTTCCGCGCCTACAACCCGCTCACCGACGCCACCAACACCAACGAGCAGATGTACCTGCAGACGGGTCTGGAGCGTCGCTCGGTGTTCGCCAACGCCGAGTTCGACATCACCGACAACCTGCGCGCCAAGGCCGACGTCCTGTACACGGACCGCGAAGCCACCCAGCAGATCGCCGGCTACCCGTTCCGTTCGTTCGGCTTCCGCCGCTATGACGGCGACCTGTCGCTGTCGGGCGACAGCGCGTTCAACCCGTTCAAGGGCGAGAACGTCGACTACATCCGCCGTACCTGGGAAATGCCGCGTCAGACCAAGTCCGAGCTGACCACCTACCGCTTCAGCGCGGGCCTGGAAGGTTCGTTCGAACTGGCCGGCAAGCCGTGGGACTGGGACGTGGGCTACATCTACAACCAGAACAAGGGCAGCAAGACCGGCACCGGCAACCTGTTCCTGCCGAACGTGGCTAAGGCCGTCGGCCCGTCGTTCATCGACGCCGCCGGCGTGGCCCACTGCGGCACCCCGGGCGCGGTGATCGCCAGCTGCGTGCCGTGGAACCCGCTGCTCGGCTACGGCCAGACCGGCCCGGGCTCGCTGACCAACAACCCGGAACTGCAGAAGTACCTGTTCCTGCCGACCCACGACCGTTCGGAAACCGAAACCCAGGTCTACAGCCTGAACCTGAGCGGCGTGCTGGCTTCGCTGCCGGCCGGCGACCTCGGCCTGGCCGTGGGTTACGAGCACCGCAAGGAAACCGCGCGTTACGAACCCGATGCGCTGCTGCAGTCGGGCCTGAGCTCGGACCTCGCCGGCGCGATGACCGAAGGCGGCTACAAGCTCGACGAGTTCTACGCCGAACTCAGCGTGCCGGTGCTGGCCGACGTCGCCTTCGCCAAGGAACTGTCGTTCAACATCGCCGGCCGTTACTCGGACTACGACACCTTCGGCGACACCACCAACGGCAAGTTCAGCCTGAAGTGGAAGCCGATCGACGACCTGCTGATCCGCGGCACCTACGCGACGGGCTTCCGCGCCCCGACCGTGGCCGACCTGTACGGCGGCACCAACGAGACCTTCGACAACTACACCGACCCGTGCGACACCTCGTTCGGCGCCGCTGTGCGTAACCCGCAGGTCGCCGCTCGCTGCGCGGCCGTGGTGCCGGCGAACTTCCGCCAGGCCGCTTCGGGCGGTCCGGCGACCGGTCCGAACGCGCAGTCGAATTCGGCTTTCGAGTCGGGCTCCAACCCGCTGCTGAAGCCGGAAACCTCGAAGTCGACCACCATCGGTTTCGTCTACAGCCCGAGCTTCGTCGGCGGTCTGGACATCAGCCTGGACTGGTGGAAGATCAAGATCGAAGACGTGATCGCGGCCGAGACCGTGACCTCGCTGCTCAACAACTGCTACGTGCTGGGCATCCAGTCGGCGTGCAGCCGCTTCGAGCGCAGCGGCGACGCCGACGATCTGGGCCAAGTGGTCGACGTGACCCGTACCCTGATCAACGGCGGCTACCAGGAAACGGCCGGTTACGACCTCGGCGTCGCCTACCGTCTGACCGATACCCGCTTCGGTAACTTCACGTTCAACTGGAAGACCAGCTACGTGGACTACCTGGAGTACAAGCGCGACAGCGAATCGACCACCCCGGTCGAGCAGAAGACCAGCTGGGCCATCGACGGCACGGCCAACTTCCGCGTCCGTTCGAACTTCAACACCGATTGGCAGTACGGCGATTTCGGTGCGACCTGGAACGTGCGTTACTACTCGGGTCTGAAGGAAGACTGCGCGTACGACACCGCCGGCGGTCCGGAGTGCGGCAACCCGAACTACGCTTCGGCTTACCGCGGTCAGCAGCCGGTGCGCGAAGTGGGCGCCAACACGTTCCACGACGTCCAGGTCCGTTACAACACCCCGTGGAACGCCACGGTGGCCCTGGGCGCCAACAACGTGTTCGACCACCAGGGTCAGACCATGTACAGCCAGCCGAACAGCAGCTTCGTCTACAACGGCAGCTTCGACATCGGTCGCTTCGTGTACATGAAGTACACCCAGCGCTTCTGATCTGAGCGTCAGCGTCGAAAACTACGGCCCCTTTTGGGGCCGTAGTTTTTTGGGATTTGGGATTTGGGATCGGCGAGGGCGGGCGGCACCGCTCTTGTAGGAGCGGCGTGAGCCGCGACCGAGGTCCGACGAACCGCCCATCCGCAACGAACTACAAGGGCCGCTCCGAAAGCGGCCTTTTTCACGCCATGCCGGACCGACGGACTGCGCAACGCGCTCCTCTTTCCCGTCCACGCGTTCCGGCTCATCCGCGTCGCGCCGCCACCCGGAATCGTCTATGGTGTGGACACACCCCAAGCGTCGGTAGAGCACCCAGGCTCAACCCGGAGACCGGACATGGCGCTCAAGCGGATGGACAACGTGGGGATCGTCGTCGAGGACCTGACGGGGGCGATCGACTTCTTTCGCGAACTGGGCCTGGAGCTGGAAGGGCGGGCCACGATCGAAGGCGAATGGGCCGGACGGGTCACCGGGCTGGTCGATCAGCGGGTCGAGATCGCCATGATGCGCACCCCGGACGGACACGGCCGGCTCGAGCTTTGCCGCTATCTCGCCCCGCCGGTCGTCGCGGATCACCGCACGGCTCCGGTCAATGCCCTGGGCTACCTGCGGGTCATGTTCGCCGTCGACGACATCGACGAGACGCTCGCACGGCTCCGCGCGCGCGGCGCGCAATTGGTCGGCGACGTGGTCCAGTACCAGGACACGTATCGGCTCTGCTACATCCGCGGCCCCGAGGGATTGCTGATCGGGCTGGCCGAAGAGCTGCGCTGAGCGCGAACCAGCAAAAAGGCCGCCCGGAGGCGGCCTTTCTGCATCGAATCGACCGGGCGCGACGGGTTCTTCGGCCGCCGTCGCGTCGCTCAGAACTTCGGCTTGTCTTCCTCGGCCGCGTAGCGCTCGATCGCCTCGACCAGGATCTTCTTGGCCTCTTCGGCATTGCCCCAACCGTCGAGCTTGACCCACTTGCCCTTCTCCAGGTCCTTGTAGTGCTCGAAGAAGTGGCCGATGCGCTCCAGCCAGTGCGGGCTGACCTTGTCGATGTCGTGGATGTGGCTGTAGCCGGCGAAGACCTTGTCGACCGGCACCGCCAGCAGCTTTTCGTCGCTGCCGGCTTCGTCGGACATCTTCAGCACGCCGACCGGACGGCAGCGGATCACCGAGCCGGGGATCAGCGGCAGCGGCAGGATCACCAGCACGTCCGCCGGGTCGCCGTCGCCGCAGACGGTGTGGGGGACGTAGCCGTAGTTGCAGGGATAACGCATCGGGGTCGAGAGGATGCGGTCGACGAAGATCGCGCCGGAGGCCTTGTCGACCTCGTACTTCACCGGCTCGGCGTCCTTCGGGATTTCGATGATGACGTTGATTTCGTGCGGCGGATTCTTGCCGGTGGAAACGTGATCCAGACCCATGATGCTCCGACTCCTGGCGGGCCCGCGGCGGGGGCGGCGGGCACGGTGATGAAAAGAAAGGGTGGGGCATTCTACGCGGCCGGGTGTTGCGATGCAGCAGGGGGCTCGGAGTCGGCAGGGCCGCCCGCCGCGACGCCCACTTCGCGCGGAATTGTCGAACTACCGCGAAGCAGCCGCCTTCGGCGCCGAACGGCGCCCCGGCGAACCGGTCCGAGGGGCTCGCCGGCCTCGGTCCGGTCGGGCCGCCAATAAGCGCCAAGCGCCCGTCCAAGGTTCCGAAACGGCCGGCCCCGGGCTGCGCTTGAGCTCGGCCGGGGTCGTGGCTATACGGATATAGATCGATCTAAATCCGGGGGGCGGAATGGACTGGGGAGCGCAGGCGCTGCATGAGGTGATCGGCTTCTTCGGCCTGGGGGCGTTGCTGGAGCTGGTGGCCGCCGACGGCTACCGCGCCCTGCTCAGCGCCGAAGGCGTCAAGGCGCTGCTGTACCCGGTGATCCCGTTTCTGCTGGTCTACGAGCTGGCGCGGGCGCTGGTCCAGCGCAGGTTCAAGCTCGAAGACTACCGGGTCCCGTTCCTGACCCTGGTCGCCAACCGGCTGATCGGCGCGCTGCTGAGTTTCGGCATGGTCGCCGCGTGCATCGCGCTGTTCCAGCCGTACGCGCCGTTCCAGGCGGAGCCGAGCTGGTACGGCCTGATCTACGGCTATGTGGTGTGGGAGTTCGCCCACTTCGTCTACCACTACCTCGCGCACAAGGTGCGGCTGTTGTGGTGCCTGCACTCGACCCATCACGCCCCGACCGCGATGAACCTGTCGGTCAACTACGCCCACCTGTTCCTGGAGGCGCCGTACGCCGACATCGTGCGCACCACGATCTGCATCCTGGCCGGGGTCAGCCCGCCGCTGCTGTTGCTGATCATGTTCATCGACGGATTCTGGGGGCAGTTCATCCACCTGGGCGAACACGCGTTGCGCGATGGGCGGCTGGGCCGGCTGCACCGCTGGGTCCTCACCCCGGCGCACCATCGCGTGCACCATGCGCGCAATCCGCTGTACATGGATACCAACTTCTGCAACCTGCTCAATATCTGGGATCGCGCATTCGGCACCTACCAGCCGCAGCGCGAGGACATAAGCATCGAGTACGGCATCACCCGGCCGATGTGGCCCGGCAGTTTTCTCGACGCCTACCTCGGCGAGTTCGTCGCGTTGGCGCGCGACGTGATCGCCGCGCCCGGCCTGGGCAACAAGCTGCGCTATCTGTTGATGCCGCCAGGATGGAGTCACGACGGCCGCTACAAGACGGCATTGGAAAGCAAGCGCGATTGGCTGGCGCAACGGCAGGAGGCGGCATGAGGCGCGCATCCGCAGCATGGATTGTGGCCTGCGCTGCGCTCACGGCCGTACCCTGCGCACCGGCGGCGCCTAACCTGGCCTTGGGCCGGCCGGCCACCGGATCGCCGGTCTGCAAGCCCGGCGAGGAGCCCGGCAAGGCCGTCGACGGCCGGCTCAGCAGCAAGACCGAACACAAGTTCTGCACCTTGCAACGGCCAGGCCGGTTGCAGGTGGACCTGCAATCGCGGCGGCCGGTGCGCGAGTTCGTGCTCAAGCACGCCGCGGCCGGCGGCGAACCGGCGGCGATGAACACCCGCGCCTACGCGCTTTCGCTGTCCGACGACGGCGAGCGCTGGCGCGAGGTCGTGCAGGTGCGCGACAACCGGCAAGGGGTGCGCACCCATGTCATCGCGCCGACCTGGGCGCGCTACGTGCGCCTGGACGTCCATCAGCCGGCGCAGGACCCGGCGGACCCGGCCACGCGCATCTACGAGCTGGAGGTGCGCTGAGCAGGGCGCAACGGATCGCGACATCGCAGCGAAGGCGGCCTCCCGCGTTGCGTGCGTTTCTCCTCGGCATCGACGACGACGGCGGCCGCAGCCGCCGTCGTCGTCCGGGTTCGGGTGCGCTTTACTCGACCGTCACTTCGACCCGCCGGGCCTCTCTGGCGTCGCCGCTGCCGGTGGTGACCGCCGGCTTGTCGAGCGCGATGCGTCCGGCGACGATGCCCTGGCTTTCCAACCAGGCCTGCACGGCTTGCGCGCGCTGCTTGGCCAGTTCGGCATTGGTCGCGGCGCTGCCGCTGGTGTCGTGGAAGCCGGAGATGCGCGCCTTGCGCTCGGGCTCGGCCTTGAGCGCGGCGACCACGCCGGCCAGTTCGGCGGCGGCATCGGCCGGCGGTGTCGCCGAGCCCACGTCGAAGTACAGCTTGGCGTTGCGCGAGTCGGCGCCGGCGCTCGCGTCCGCGCTCGCCGCCGGCTCGCCGGACGCGGGCGCCGCCGTGTCGGCGGCGGCATCGCCCGGCGTCGGCGCCGGTTCGCCGGTGGCCGCGGCCACGGCCGAACTGGTGCCGTGGGTCGCCGTGGCGGCATCGCCGGCCGTGCCGGCGACCGGCAACAGCGGCACCAGCAACAGGGCGACGATGTTGATGATCTTGATCAGCGGATTGATCGCCGGGCCGGCGGTGTCCTTGTACGGATCGCCGACGGTATCGCCGGTGACCGCGGCCTTGTGCGCCTCCGAGCCCTTGCCGCCGTGATGGCCGTCCTCGATGTACTTCTTGGCGTTGTCCCAGGCGCCGCCGCCGGTGGTCATGGAAATGGCCACGAACAGGCCGGTGACGATGGTGCCGATCAGCAGGCCGCCCAGCGCCTTGGGCCCGAGCAGCAGGCCGACGATCACCGGCACCGCGACCGGCAGCAACGAGGGCAGGATCATTTCCTTGATCGCCGACTTGGTCAGCATGTCGACCGCCTTGTCGTACTGCGGCTTGCCGGTGCCCTCCATGATCCCGGCGATCTCGCGGAACTGGCGCCGCACTTCCTCGACCACCGCGCCGGCGGCGCGGCCGACCGCTTCCATCGCCATCGCGCCGAACAGGTAGGGAATCAGGCCGCCGATCAGCAGGCCGATGATGACCATGTGGTCGGATAGGTCGAACGCGAACGTATGTCCGGGGTGCGCGGTGTGCAGGTTGTGGGTGTAGTCGGCGAACAGCACCAGCGCGGCCAGCGCCGCCGAGCCGATCGCATAGCCCTTGGTCACCGCCTTGGTGGTGTTGCCGACCGCGTCGAGCGGGTCGGTCACGTCGCGCACCTCCGACGGCAGTTCCGCCATTTCGGCGATGCCGCCGGCGTTGTCGGTGATCGGGCCGTAGGCGTCGAGGGCGACGATCATGCCGGCCATCGACAGCATCGAGGTCGCGGCGATGGCGATGCCGTACAGGCCGCCGAACGCATAGGACGCGTAGATCGCCACGCACACTGCGATCACCGGCAAGGCGGTGGACTTCATCGATACGCCGAGGCCGGCGATGATGTTGGTGCCGTGGCCGGTGGTCGAAGCGGCGGCGACGTGCTTGACCGGGCCGTACTGGGTGCCGGTGTAGTACTCGGTGATCCAGACGATCGCGCCGGTCAGGATCAGGCCGATCAGGGCGCAGACATAGAGGTTGGTCGCGCCGTACTTGGCGTCGCGCATCATTTCGGCGGTGATCGGATAGAACGCGATCGCCGCCAGCACCGCCGAGACGATCACGCCCTTGTACAGCGCGCCCATGATCGAGCCGCCGCGGCCGTTATTGGAATCGCCCACCTTGACGAAGAACGTGCCGATGATCGAAGCGATGATCGACACGCCGCCCAGCACCAGCGGATACAGCACGCCGTGGCGGCCGATGTCGGCCGCCATCAGGCCGCCGAGCAGCATGGTCGCGATCACCGTGACCGCGTAGGTCTCGAACAGGTCGGCGGCCATGCCGGCGCAGTCGCCGACGTTGTCGCCGACGTTGTCGGCGATCACCGCCGGGTTGCGCGGATCGTCCTCGGGAATGCCGGCTTCGACCTTGCCGACCAGGTCGGCGCCGACGTCGGCGCCCTTGGTGAAAATACCGCCGCCGAGGCGGGCGAAGATCGAGATCAGCGAGGAGCCGAACGCCAGGCCGACCAGCGCATGCAGCGCCTTTTCGCCGAGGATGCCGAAATGGCCGAGCGCGGCGTAGTAGCCGGCGACGCCGAGCAGGCCGAGGCCGACCACCAGCATGCCGGTGATCGCACCGCCGCGGAACGCCACGTCCATCGCCGGGCCCATGCCCTTGCGCGCGGCTTCGGCGGTGCGCACGTTGGCGCGCACCGACACGTTCATGCCGATGTAGCCCGCCGCGCCGGACAGCACCGCGCCGAGCAGGAAACCGATCGCGGTCGGCCAATTGAGGAACAGTCCGATCACCACGAACAAGACCGCGCCGGCCACGCCGATGGTGGTGTATTGGCGGTTGAGATAGGCGCGTGCGCCTTCCTGGATCGCGCCGGCGATCTCCTGCATGCGTTGGTTGCCGGCGGGTTGTGCGCTGATCCAGCGCGCGGAGACGATACCGTAGAGGATCGCGATGACGGCGCAGCCCAGCGCCAAGGTCAAACCGTACTGCTCCAGCATGAACCCCTCCCCGAACGTAGAAGTGGACATCACGGGACAACAGGTCGATCGGTTTTGCCGCGGGCTGCGCGTGGGGCGATTCCGCGGATCGCGTGTTGCGCTGCAGGTGCTGCATTGCAGCGACGCCGTGTTGCGGACACGGCGTCGTAGCGACTATGGCATAGGGGCCGGTAGGGCGAAACCTCGCCGCGCGCGGTGCGCCGCCGAGCGCACGCGAGCGGCTGCGACCCCAGTCACGGATCGGCTGCGCCGCTGTGCCGTTGCGCGGGTGCCTGCGCGCGCTGCGCAGGCGCGCGCGCCGGTGTGCCGGACAAGCGCGGATCGATCCGCCGATGCGCGCGCGGACGATCGCATGGCGGGACGTCTCGCGGCATGTGCGCGCGCAGCCCGCCCAGGCCGGGCGCGGCGCCTGCCGATCGGAGCGCGCCCGGGCGGCCGGGACCGGTTCAGCCGCTGCGTGCCAGTCTGCCCCGGCCTGAACGAATGGCCTGAACAGAACGGAGCCGACGATGCGACGCGTGCTGATCGCTTCCCTGCTATGCACCGGCCTGGCCGGCGGC
This sequence comes from Lysobacter antibioticus HS124, assembly GCF_000336385.2. GTDB lineage: Bacteria > Pseudomonadota > Gammaproteobacteria > Xanthomonadales > Xanthomonadaceae > Lysobacter > Lysobacter firmicutimachus. The sequence continues at coordinate 17,682 of NZ_HG424514.1, forward strand.
GCGCATGCCGCCGCCGACCCGGTCCCTGAAATCAAACGCGCGCCGATACCGGCGCAAGCGGCCGGGCGCGTGCACACCCTGCGCCAGATCCCCGAGGCCTGCGCGCGCATCGAGGGCCTGTTCACCGGCCAGGCGGCCGAGCCCTACAAGTTCGCGGTCGTGCGCACCAGCCCGACCTGCCAGCCGCGCGCGCGTTTCGTCGATGCGGCCAAGGCGCAGCCGTCGGAACAGGCGGGCTGGACGTTCAACGATCTGATCCGGGTGCCGAACGCGGCCTGCCCGCAGCAGCAGGCGGTGTTGCGGATCTGGCGCAAGCCGGCCGCGGCCGCGCCGCCGCGATTGGACGCGCAGGGCCGTTCGCGCCTGTACTTGCAGGACGAGAAGCAGAAGGCCGGCGCCGCCCAGCTCGCCGCGATTCCGATGTTCGCCGCCTCGATGAGCGTGGAAGGCAAGGCCTGCGGCGCCTGAACCCGTCCGAGCGCGCGGCCCGGCCGCGCGGCGTCCGGCGCAGAAACCGCGCGCTACCCTCGCGCAAGAATGCGCGCAAAAGAAAGGGGCCGCGAATGCGGCCCCTGTCTCGTTCGTCGCGGCGTCCGCTTACTTGGACGGCCGGCAGTCGCTGATCACCGCCGTGCGGGTATTGCTCTGGTACTCGGCGAAGGTGCCGGTCAGATCGATCTTGTCGCCTTCGCGCAGGCTCAGCGCATGGCCGCGCTGGTCCTTGGCCATGACGCACATGATGCGGGTGTAGAACAGCTTGGTCGACTCGCTCTGCACGTAGCCCGGCAGCAGCGACGGGGTCATGTCGTAGAACACTTCCATGCCGCGGCTGCTCGGCTCGGAACCGGCGAAGTAGCCGCTGATGCGGTAGGTCTTGCCCTTGAAGCGGGCGTCGATCAGGCCGGCGTTGTCCTTCACCGTCTGGCCGACCTGGTCGCCGAGCTTGATCGCCGAGATCGTGATCGGCTTGGCGCCCACGCTCTTGGTCGCCGGCGCCTTACCGGGCTTGAGCTGGTACAGCATCTTGCACATCGAGGTCTTGATCGAGTCCGCGTTGGCCAGCGAGCCGCGGCGGGTCTTGAGCAGCATCTTGGTCAAACCGCCCGGCGCAGCGGTGAAGTACACCTGCAGGCCGCGATGGGCCACGTTCGGCGAGACTTCCAGCAACATCGCGCCGGACTCGGCGTTCTCGTCGATGATGTTCATGCCGTCTTCGAGCGCGATGTTGTGCATCTGCGCGATCGCGCTGGGCACGCCCAGGCCGGGCACGGTCAGCGTGGTGGAATACTCGGTGCCCTTGAGCGGGTTGCCGGTTTTGGTGAAGTTGTCCTCGCACTGGCCGGCCAGGGCCGAGGTGGAGGGAAGCAACAGGGCGAACAGCGTCAGCAACTTGCCTTTCACGAAGGCCTCCTTGTAAGTCGAAACGGCATCCGTGCGTCCCGCCATCATTCGCATGAACGCGCGCGCCGGCAGATTGCCGCAATCGCCGGGTCGAATCAACGGTTTTTGAGATGGACGAATGTGCTTATGCGCCGAAGCTCCGACGCAGCGCACACCTTGTCATCGTTCGTTCGCACGCGATGTGTGCCTGAACGGACGCCGGACCGGCGTCCGCCGCGGCACGGTTCAGCAACCCGGCTCGTCCTCATAGCGCCGCTGCATTTCCTCCGGCGTCACCTGCTCGATGCTGTGGCCGATGTTCCAGCGATGGCCGAACGGGTCGATCACGGTGCCGGAGCGTTCGCCGTAGAAATGATCGCGCGGCGCCATCGCCAGCCGCGCGCCGGCGGCCACGGCGCGCGCGACCACATCGTCGGCGTCGTCGACATGCAGGTGCAGGCTGTGGCTGTGGCCGCGCGCAGGATCGGGCCGGCGCACGTCGATCTCGGGGAACTCCTCGCACAGCATCAAGGTGGCGCCGGCGAAATCCAGTTCGACGTGGCCCACGCGCCCGCCGGGCTCGACCAGGCGGAATTTCTCGGTGGCGCCGAACACGCCGCAGTAGAACTCGACCGCAGCGCGTGCGTCGGCGACGCACAGATAGGGGAACAGTTCGTGCACGGCCATGGCGGGCTCCGGAGGCGGGAAAGTCGGGGGATCGACGGTAGGCGCAGGTTAGGGCCGTGCGCGGCGGGCGGATTGGACGAAATTGACCGCGGCGTTTCCGGAGCGCCGGTTCAGCCGATCGGCAGATGATGCGGCGAGCGCACCCGGGCGGCGACATAGCGCCCCGGGCTGACTCCGGCGAACTCGCCGAATTCCCGGATCAGATGCGATTGGTCGGCATAGCCGGCATCCAGGGCCAGCCCGGCCCAGTCCGGATCGGGCAGCGCGCTCAGGCGTTCGAGCAGGCGGCGGAAGCGCTGCACCCGCGCGTAGCGTTTCGGCGACAGGCCGGTGGCGTCGCGGAAAGCGGCGATGAAATGGCGATGGCTGCGTCCGGCGCCGGCCGCCATCGCCGCCACCGCTGCCGGTTCGCGCTGCAGGGTGCGCGCGGCCAGGGCGATCTGCGGATCGAGGCCGCGCGCCCCGCGCAGGCGTCGGAGCAGGAAGCGTTCGAACAGCGCCTGGCGGCGCTGCGGATCGGGGCAGGCGGCGAGTTGTTGGTACAGGGACTCGGCCCGGCTGCCCCACAGCTCGCGCAGATCGACGTGCTGGCCGGCCAGCTCGGCCGCCGACACGCCGAACAAGGCCAGCGCCGCGCCGGGCCGCAGTACGGCGCCGACCGAAGCCGCGGGCCGGGACAGGTCCTTGATGCAATAGCCGCTGCGCACGCCGGCCACGATCGCTGGGCCGAAGTCGCGGCCGCGCATGTCGCCGGCGTCGGCGTACAGGCGCAGGGGCGGACCGTCCAGGCGCACCGCCAGATGCATCGCGCCGCTGGGCAGGCCGTGTTCGCGCGCGCCCGGCTCCGGCCGGTGCGGACGCGCGCACGACCACACCTGCGCCACCCAGGGCCGCAAGGGCGCGGGCACCGGCGCGGTCGGTGCCGGCGGTTTCACAGGCTCGGCCCCGGCGGCAGCTGCGCCTGCCGGCAATGGGCGCTGGAGCCGCCGGTCTGGTAATCGCGCACCCGGCCGTCGCGGACCAGGAAATGCACCGAGCAGCGCGCGGACGACGCGCCGCCGTCGGCGGCGATCACGTAGTCCAGCCAACGCGCGTCGGCCTCGTCGCGATAGGCCTTGGGCTCGCCCCAGGTGCCGACCAGCAACTGCACCGGCGCCTCGATCCATTGCTCCAGGGCCGGCGCCGGCGTCTGCGCGCGCCGCTCGGCCTGGCGCGCGGCCTGCGCGGCCTGCTCGCTCGCGTCGCGCTCCTGCGCCTGCAGATTGCTGCGCAGTTGTTCCATGCTGCTGGACAGCTGGCTGATGGCTTGGTCGATCTTCTGTTCCTGGGCCTGCACCGCGGCCTCGCTGCGGTCGCCGGTGTAGGGCGGGCGGCGGCCGTCGGGCCATTGCTCGGCCCAAGTCCGGTCGACCGCATCGAGCAGGCCGATCGGCTGCGACAGGACCTGCATGCCGTGCGCGGCGTCGCGCGCGGCGGGCTCGCAGGCGAAACGCTGCGCCTGCTGCAGCCAGCCGGCGGAGGCGGGCGCCCAGTCCCGGGCCGGCAGGGGCCGGCGGGTGTCGTTGCGCAGGTGGGCCTCGCCGGCGATCACCCGCACCCGGCCGGCCGCGCAGTCGATCTGAAGCTCGTGGATCAGCTTGTCCGGGGCGTCGCGGTGCTCGCGCACCTCGATCAGTTGCAGCGCGCGCGGCGCCGCGGCACGCGCGGCCTCGACCGCGTCGGGGCCGCGCTCGAACAGCAGCTGGGTCTGCTCTTCCAGCGTCAGCGCCGGCTCGACCGAGCCGGCGTCGGCGTAGATCAGGCTGCGCTTGGGCTTGGCGCCTTCGCGGTGGATCACGTAGCCCTCGCCGGCGAGGGCCGGGGCGGCGATCAGCGCCAGCGCGAGGGCGGCAGTCCAGGGCAAGCGCGGGCAGAACGTTCCGGATTCCATTCGAACGGTTCCTGAGGGGCGACGGAGGGGCTGGGGGCGCTCAGTCCTGGTAAGGCGGCAGCTTGGGCTTCACCGCGACATTCTTCAGCGTCACGTACTTGGGCAGGCCGTCGCGGCCGTACGGCGGCGGCGCCTCGCCGCGGATCAGCGGCTCCAGGTAGCGGCGGGCGGCGGCGGTGATGCCGTAGCCGTCCTTGCGGACGAAACCGGCCGGCATCTTCTTCTCGTGGTTGGCGACCTTGTCCAATGCGACCGGCTCGATCTTCCAGCGGTACGGCGCCTGCGAGGTGCGCACGATCGCCGGCATCACCGCATTGCGGCCCTTCAGCGCCAGCTCGACCGCGGCCTTGCCGACCGCGCGGGCCTGATCGACATCGGTCTTGGAGGCCAGGTGGCGGGCCGAGCGCTGCAGGTAGTCGGGCAGGGTCCAGTGGACCTTGTAGCCCAACGCGTCCTTGACCCGCCCGGCCAGGTGCGAGGCGACCCCGCCCAACTGGGTGTGGCCGAAGGAGTCCTTGCCGCCGCCGGCGTCGGCGACGAAGCGTCCGTCGGCGGTCTGGATGCCCTCGCTGGCGACCACCACGCAGTAGCCGACCCGCTCGACCGTGGCCTTCACCTTGGCGAAGAAGTCGGCCTCGTCGAACGGCCGCTCGGGGAACAGGATCAGGTGCGGGGCGGCGTCCGGGCCGTCCCCGGCCAGGCCGGCGGCGGCGGCCAGCCAGCCGGCATGGCGGCCCATGGCCTCGTAGACGAACACCTTGGTCGAGGTCTCGGCCATCGCCGCCACGTCCAGCGCGGCCTCGCGCACCGAGACCGCGGTGTACTTGGCGGCCGAGCCGAAGCCCGGGCAGCAGTCGGTCACCGCCAGGTCGTTGTCGACCGTCTTGGGCACCCCCACGCAGGTCAGCGGATAGCCGAATTCGGCGGCCAGGCGCGAGACCTTGAGCGCGGTGTCGGCCGAATCGTTGCCGCCGTTGTAGAGGAACCAGCGCACGTCGTGGGCCTGCAGCACCGCCAGCAGGCGCTCGTAGCGGGCCCGGTCGGCCTCCAGCGACTTGAGCTTGAGCCGGCAGGAGCCGAAGGCGCCGCCGGGGGTATGGCCGAGGGCGCGGATCGCCGCCGCCGACTCCTTGGAGGTGTCGATCAGTTCCTCGCGCAGGGCGCCGAGGATGCCGTTGCGGGCGGCCAGGACCTTCACCTTGCGGGCCCGGGCGGTCTCGATGACCGCCGCGGCGGTGGCGTTGATGACGGCGGTCACGCCGCCGGACTGTGCGTACAGCAGGGTTCCTTGGGGCATGGGGATTCCAGAGATTTGCGCCGGAGTGCGGTAAGCTGGCCGCAATCTTTCGCCCGGCGGGTGGTCGGCAGCTTCCGAGTGTAGCGCCGCCCCGCGAGCAGGCCAGCCTGGGGCTGGCCCGGGCCTGGTCCGGCGCGCCGCGCCGGGCGCGGTTTCATGTGTCTTAGGAGCGATGTTGATGCGATTGGTACTTCTGGGCGCGCCGGGTTCCGGCAAGGGCACTCAGGCTGCGCGGCTCAAGGAGCATCTGCAGGTGCCGCATATTTCCACCGGCGACCTGCTGCGCGCCGAAGTCGCGGCCGGCACCAAGCTCGGCCTGGAGGCCAAGGCGGTGATGGACGCCGGCAACCTGGTCAGCGACGAGATCCTGCTCGGCATGCTCGAGGACCGTTTCTCGCGTCCCGATACCGCCGGCGGCTTCATCCTCGACGGCTACCCGCGCAACCTGGCCCAGGCCGATGCGCTGGACGTGCTGCTGAAGAAGATCGGCCAGCCGATGGACTTCGCGGTCCAGCTCGAGGTGCCGACCGAACTGCTGGTCGACCGCATCGCCGGCCGCGCCGCCGCCCAGGGCCGCCCCGACGACAGCCCGGACGCCGTGCGCACCCGCCTGAAGGTCTACGACGACGTGACCGCGCCGGTGATCGAGTACTACCGCCAGCACGGCCGGCTGACCGTGGTCGACGGCGTGGGTTCGCTCGACGACGTGTTCACCCGCATCATCGAAGCGCTGGAACCGGCGCCGACGGTGGGCTGAGCCGCTTCGCTCCCTCTCCCGTCGGCGGGAGAGGGCTGGGGCGTGGGCCGCGAGCGGCCGCCCGCTCCGTTCGTTCGAATCCAGATCCCGGTATTGAAGGCCCAGGCGCGTCGGTAGGATGGTTTCGTCGTCGGCCGTTTGCGCGTGCCCTCACCCATCCCGCTCCCGCCAGCGGGAGCGGGGAGTCGGTGCCAGCGGGAGTCGCTTGGTCGAGCATTCGCAAACTCTTTTGGAAACTCGGATCTTGAAGCTCCATATCTTGGGCATCGCCGGTACGTTCATGGGCGGCGTCGCCGCGCTCGCGCGCGAACTCGGCCACGACGTGGAAGGCAGCGACCAGGCGGTGTATCCGCCGATGTCGACCCAGCTCGAGCAGCTCGGCATCGTCCTGAGCCAGGGCTACCGCCCCGAAAACATCTCGCCGGATTGCGACGAAGTCGTGGTCGGCAACGCGCTTTCGCGCGGCAATGCCGCGGTCGAACAGGTGCTCGACGACGGCCGCCGCTACACCTCCGGCGCGCAGTGGCTGTCCGAGCGGGTCCTGCCGGGCCGCGACACGCTCGCGGTCGCCGGCACCCACGGCAAGACCACTACCACCACCATCCTGACCTGGCTGCTGGAAGCCGCCGGTCGCCGGCCGGGCTTCCTGATCGGCGGCGTGGCCGAGGACTTCGGCGTGTCGGCAAGGGTCGGGTCGGGGCGCGAGTTCGTGGTCGAGGCCGACGAGTACGACACCGCGTTCTTCGACAAGCGCAGCAAGTTCGTCCACTACCGGCCGCTGGTGGCGATCCTCAACAACCTGGAATACGACCACGCCGACATCTTTCCCGATGTCGCCGCGATCCAGCGCCAGTTCCACCATTTGGTGCGCACCGTGCCGCGCCGCGGCCGCCTGATCGTCAACGGCGAGGACGCGCGCCTGGCCGAAGTGCTGGCGATGGGCTGCTGGACCCCGGTCGAACGCTTCGGCCTCGACGCCGGCGACGGCGCGGCGTTCGATTGGAGCGCGCGCCTGATCCACCAGGACGGCAGCGCGTTCGCCGTGCTGCACCAGGGACGCGAGATCGGCGAAGTGCATTGGCCGCTGCTCGGCCGCCACAACGTCATGAACGCCCTGGCCGCCCTGGCCGCCGCCCACGCGGTCGGCGTCGAAGTCGCCACGGTGCTGCCGGCGCTGGCCCGCTTCCGCAGCGTCAAGCGGCGCCTGGAAGTGATCGGCGAGGCCGGCGGCGTCACCGTCTACGACGACTTCGCCCACCATCCGACCGCGATCGCGACCACCCTGTCCGGGCTGCGCGCCCGGGTCGGCGCGGCGCGGATCGTGGTGGCGATGGAGCCGCGCAGCAATTCCATGCGCCTGGGCGCGCACGCCGAGGCGCTGGCGCCGTCGCTGGACGGCGCCGACGCGGTGGTGTTCCTGCATCGCCCCGAGTTGGCCTGGGACGCCGGCAAGGTCGTCGCCGGCCTGCGCGGCGAAGGCGTCGCGGTGGCCGATGCCGATGCCTTGATCGCCGCGCTGCGCGAACGCGTGCGCAGCGGCGACCACGTGGTGTTCATGTCCAACGGCGGGTTCGACGGCGCGCCGCGCCGCTTCTTCGCCGCCCTGCGCGACGCCCGCACGGGCTGAGCCCTTGTGCCGGCCGCGCCGCGGCCGGCGCTCTGCGGACCGCGTCGTCCTGCGAACGCGTCCGTCGTCTCTCGACGCCGAGCGGGCCGCGAGTACACTGCGGCCATGTCCGTCGACCGCGAACCGCTGGGACTGTTTCCGCTGCATACGGTGCTGGTGCCCGGCGCGTCGATCGGCCTGCGCGTGTTCGAGCGACGCTATCTCGACCTGATCCGCGATTGCGGCCGCGAGGGACGCGGCTTCGGCGTGTGCCTGATCATGGAAGGCCAGGAGACCGGCGCGCCCGCTACCGCGGCGGCATTCGGCACCGAGGCGTTGATCGAGGATTTCGGCACCGGCGACGACGGCCTGTTGTTGCTGCGTGTGCGCGGCGCCCGCCGTTTCCACGCCGGCCGGGTGCGGGTGCGCGACAACGGTCTGCAAGTCGCCGAAGTCGAATGGTGCGCGCCGGACCCGGACGACGAACTGCGTCCGGAGCATTCGTTGCTGGCGACTTTGCTCGAAGGGCTGTTGGAGAAGGCCGGCGGCGAGCACCATCTGGCGCCGCATGCGCGCCGCGACGAAGCGGCCTGGGTCGGCTGGCGCCTGGCCGAACTGCTGCCGCTGGCGCCGGCGCAGCGGCAATGGCTGCTGCAGCTCGACGACCCGCACCGGCGCCTGGACCACCTGCTGACGCTGTTGCACTGAGCCGCCGCGCTCGGCGCGGCAGCCGGATCAAGGCGCGGGCGCGACGGTTTGCGGCAACCGGTACTGCGAACGCAGGCGCAGCACCGGCGCGCCGTTCTTCGGATGCGCTTGTTCGAGCAGGACGAAGCCGGTCAGCGCCTTGCGCACTTCGGCATGGGCGCGGCCGCCGTCGGATTGCGGCAGCCACAGCGTCGCGGCATCGAAGGGCTTGGTCAGGCGCAAAGTCTGCGCCGTGCCGACCCACAGCGGCGTGCCGTCGGAGAGCACCGCCGGCGCCGGCCACAGGCGCAGCGCGTATTGCAGGTCCGGGCTGGGGCCGTCGCGGAGCATCAGCAGGGCCTCGGCCTGGGCATCGAGGGTGGCCGGCAGCACCGCTTGTTCGCGCGCCGGCGTGTCGTCGTCGAGCAAGGCGATGGTCGACAGCCAGTTGGCCTGTTCCTGCACCCGCCAGCCGGCGGCTTCCAGGCTGGCGCGCAGCGGCGGCAGCGGGCCGGCGACCTGCACGTCCAGCGGCCAGCGCCCGCGCGCATCGCGCTCGTTGCGCTGCGCCGGCAGGCTGGCCCAATCGCTGCGCCACCAGGCCTGCGCATCGAGCACCGCGGTGGGTTGGGCGGCGGCGAACTTGGCCAGCAAGGCATCGGCCGAACGCGGCGCATGCCACAGCGCGGCGGCCGCGAACACGGTGTAGAACAGCACCGCCAGCGGCCGCATCCAGAACGAGCGGGCGACGTGGCGGCGATAGGCGATGCCCAGCACCAGCAGCCAGACGATGCCGAACAAGGTGCCGCCGACCAGGTCGCTGGGCCAGTGCGCGCCCAGGTACAGGCGCGAGAAGCCGACCAGGGTGGTGACCACGCCGGCCAACAAATAGGGCCAGACCCGCTGCCGGCCCGGCAGCTCGCGCGCGATCAGCACGGCGAAGAAGCCGAACACGATCGTGGTCATGGTCACCGCGACCGAAGGGAAGCCGAAGCCGGCCGGCGCGGTCGGCGGACGCGGCATGTCGATCGCCGCCTCCAGCAACGAAGTCAGCGCCAGGCCGAACACGATCGCGCCCACCCAATGCGCCGCCGCCATCCAGCGCCGGCGCCAGGCCAGATAGACCAGCACCGCCAACGCCGCCGGCGCCAGCACGGCCGGATCGCCGAGGCTGGCCAGGCCGGCCATCAGCCGGTCGGCGAGCGGATTGCGCAGGGTCCACATGAACTCGTGCACGCTGTGGTCGATCGCCAGCGGCCCGCCGCTGGCCAGCAGCGTGGCCAGCAGGGTGAACCAGATCCAGCTGATCCCGAGCAGGCAGACCGCCAGCATCACCAGCGAGGCCGACTCCGGCCGGTTGGGATCGATCAGCGCCGCGGCGTAGCGGCCCAGGCGCGGATGCGCGCGGGTCCAGCGCAGTGCGCGCGCGAGCAGGTTGTCGGCGTGGTTGGCGAACCAGCGCCAGGTGTAGAGCACGCCGGCCCAGACCAAGGCCAGGGCGGCCAGCAAGCCGCCCAAAACCACCGCCAGCCGGTCGGCGACTGCGGCGACCGCGTCGTAGGATGCGCCCAGGATCCAGCCCGGCGCCAGGAACAGCCCCGACCAGGCGGCGCAGGCGAGCAGGCTGGGGATCGCATAGCGCCGCATCGGCATGCGCAGCATGCCGGCGATGGCCGGCACGAACGGCCGCACCGCGCCGACGAAGCGCGCGATCACGATGCTCTTGCTGCCGTGGCGGCGGAACAGATTCTCGCCGCGGTCCAGCCATTGCGGATAACGCGAGAACGGCCAGCGTTCGCGCAAGGTCGGCCCCCAGCGATAGCCGACCCAGTAACTCAACCCGTCGCCGGCGAAGGCGCCCAGGGTCGAACAGACCAAGGCATAGGGGCCGTTGATGTGGCCCAGGCCGACCAGCGCGCCGACCGCGAACAGCAGCGGCAACGCGGGTACGACGATGCCGACGATGACCAGCGCATCGCAGAACGCGATCAGAAAGATCACGATGCCGGCGGCGATGGGATTGGCCGCGATCCATGCGGTCGCGCTTTCGAGCCAGGCAGGTTCCATCGGCCGATTATAGGCAGGGCCTGCTGTGGCGAGGATGACCGGACGGCGGGGATTGGGGATTCGGGATTGAGGATCGGCTAGAGCCAGGGCTCGGCTTTGGCCTTGGCTTTGCGAATCCCGAATCCCCAATCCCCAATCCCCAATCCCCGCTACAAGTACACTTGCCGCCATGCCCACAGACCCCACCCTGCCCAGCGAAGTCGCGGCGCTCAAGGCCGACAGCTTCGGCCGCATCGCTCTGATGCGCGGGCCGCAGGGGCTGTTCGTGCGGCGCGATCTCGGTCGCGTGCCGTGGTGGCTGCGGCTGCCGGCGTGGTGGCTGGCGCGGCGCGAGGCGCGCGCGCTGCGGCGCGTCGACGGCCTGGAAGCGACACCGCAGTTGTTGGCCTGGGACGGCCGCTGCCTGGATCGCAGCTACCTCGACGGCGCGGCGATGTACCAGCGCCCGCCGCACGGCGACCTGGCCTATTTTCGTCAGGCCCGGCGGCTGCTGCAGCGGCTGCACCGGCGCGGCCTGGCGCACAACGACCTGGCCAAGGAAGCCAACTGGCTGGTGCTCGCCGACGGCCGTCCGGCGATCATCGATTTCCAGCTCGCCACCCGCGGCGATCCGCGCGCGCGCTGGATGCGTTTGCTCGCGCGCGAGGATTTGCGCCATCTGCTCAAACACAAACGCACTTATTGCGCACAAGTGCTCACCCCGGTAGAGCGCCGCCTGCTCCAGCGCCGCTCCTGGCTGCGCGAGGCCTGGTTCGCCACCGGCAAACCGGTCTACCGCTTCGTCACCCGCCGAATCCTGCATTGGGAAGACAACGAGGGGCAGGGGCCGAAGCCCTGAGAGCCGGGATTGGGGATTCGGGATTGGGGATTCGCTCGAGCGCAGGCGAGGTGGCGGAGCCCTCGCCGGCTTGCGGGTGAGGGCTGAATCGTTGCCGTCGATCGACGAGTCTGGATCGATGGAGCGATCGTGCCCGCGACGGGTGCGATGCAGACTCCTCGTCTCGTCCAGACGCTGGCGTAGGGATTAGGATGTGAAAGAGCCCGCTTTGCCGAATCCCGATTCTCGAATCTCGAATCCCGGCTTGCGAATCCCGAATCCCGAATCCCGAATCTCCAATCCCGGCCCCCCAATGACCCTCCAAGGCAAAACCCTCTTCATTACCGGCGCCTCGCGCGGCATCGGCCGCGAGATCGCGCTGCGCGCGGCGCGCGACGGCGCCAACGTGGCCATTGCGGCCAAGTCGGCGGTCGCCAATCCCAAGCTGCCCGGCACCATCCACAGCGTCGCCGCCGAAGTCGAGGCGGCCGGCGGGCGCGCGCTGGCGCTCAAATGCGATATCCGCGAGGAAGACGAGGTCCAGGCCGCGGTCGCGGCGACCGCAGACGCGTTCGGCGGCATCGACATCCTGGTCAACAACGCCAGCGCGATCTGGCTGCGCGGTACCCTGGACACGCCGATGAAGCGTTTCGACCTGATGCAGCAGGTCAACGCGCGCGGCAGTTTCCTGTGCGCCCAGGCCTGCCTGCCGTATCTGCGCCAGGCCGCGAACCCGCACATCCTGACCCTGGCGCCGCCGCCGAGCCTGGACGTCAAGTGGTGGGCGCCGCATACCGGCTACACCCTGGCCAAGATGGGCATGAGCTTCGTGACCCTGGGCCTGGCCGGCGAATTCGGCCCGAGCGGCATCGCGGTCAACGCGCTCTGGCCGAAGACCATCATCGCCACCGATGCCCTGAACCTCATCCCCGGCGTTCCGGTGGACCGTTGCCGCAAGCCGGAGATCGTCGCCGATGCGGTGCGCGAGGTGTTGATCCGGCCGGCGCAGGGGTTCTACGGCCGCTTCCTGATCGACGAAGAAGTGCTGAGCGAGGCCGGCGTGGCCGACTTCGGCCGCTACGCGGTCGATCCGGACAAGCCGTTGTTGCCGGACCTGTTCCTCGGCTGAGGCGCCAGCGCAGGAAAAAGCCCCGCGAACGCGGGGCTTCTTCTTGCGGCATGCGACCGGACGACGCGCAGTGCGGCTCGGCTCAGGGAGCGGATTCGGGCAGCGCCGCCAGGTTCACGCGCGGCTTGAACCACGAGGCGCTGCGGGCGAACACGCTGCCCGGCGCCGCCGCGCTGCTGAAAAAGCCGGTATTGCGCAGATAGAAGGCCGGCGCGACGGCGCCGCCGGTGATGTCCAGGCGCTGGCGGTTCTGCGCCGTCGCATCCACGGTGAAGCGCGCCGACTTCACTTCCGTCCACAGACCGTCGGTGGACACCGCCCACTGATTGCCGTACAGGGCCAGGCGGTCGAGGTAGCCGTAGTCCGGATTGAACGACTCGATGAAGGAGTACACCCCCTTCTGGTAGGTGGAGACGCCTTCGTACTTCCAGCTGGCGATGAATTTCCACCGGCAATCGCCGCGGCCGAGCACGCAGGGCGTGCCGAACCAGGCCGAGAACAGGGTGTTGCCCTGGCCGTCCGGACGTGCGCGGGTGATGAAGCGATAGGTGTGGCCGGGCTTCCAGTCGTAACGCAGGAAACTCTGCCCGCCGGTGCCTTCGCCGCCGAAGTCCTGCGCGATCACGTCGGGGCCTTTCTTCAGCAAGGTGGTCTTGCCGGCGGGCGAGTCCCACACCGAGAACAGCACGCGGCGTTCGCTGGCCGAATTCACCTGGATCCCGAAATAGCCCTGCGAGAAGCCGTTGGCCATGAAGTAGGAGCCGATCGGGTCGTGGCCCTTCGGCACCGTGACCTCGTTGTAGAAGTATTCGGTGTTCTCCGGCACGGCGAAGCCCAGATGGCCCGACGGACCGCGCCGCGACCAGTAGAAGTTGGCCGGATCGTCGGCGAACACCAGGCCGGCGGACGCGGCGCTGCCGCTTACTTCCAGCCCGGAGATATCGCCGTAGTAGCCGCCGTCGGTGCTGACGCCGCGCAGGTCGACCTTGACGTAGCCGGGGCGGGCGATGGCGAAACTGCCGACATGGAAGGACGACGTCGCGGTGCCCGACAACGCCGCGAGCCGGCGTTGGCCGCCGATCGAGACTTCGACCGTGCTGCGGGTCGCGCCGTGCAGCGCCCCTACCAGCGAGAGCTCGACCTTGCCGACGCGATGGGTGAAGAAATAGACGCTGGCCACCGCCTTGTCCGAGCTCCAGTTGTGCAACCCGGTGTCGTCGACGAGTTCCTCGCCCGCGGGCGCGGGTCGGGTGATGAAGGCGTTTCCGCCCAGCGGTACGAGGGTCTTGGTTTGCGCGAACGATGGGGCGGACAACAGGCTCAGGGACAGCAACAGCCAGACGGCGGCTTTTCGCATGGTCGTTCTCCGTGGGCGGACAGTGGATGACGCGGGGCGGCGGAGCGCGGCGGCGATTACGTCACTGCTTTTCCGAACGCGTCAATGGACGCAACGCCGTGTAAATCCGCCAGTACGCAGCGACGGGGCGTTGCGCCGAAAACCGGCGTCCGTGAAAGTCGTCGGTGGCTTGCGCAATGGGAGAAACGGACGAAATTGCGCCGATGCGCGCCTCGTCCGTGGCGGAGGCCGATCGGGTTTTGCGCCGGCGTCCGGACCTGCGCGCAGGCCCGTCGGCTCGCGGGGTCGCGAGAAACGTGACGCAGATTCGCAACGATGCGCGCGGGGGCGTTGCCGGTCATGGCGACGCCATGCCGCCGCAGGGCCGGCGCAGAGGCCGACCGCCGCCGCCCCCGATTCAGCGCTGCGGTTGTTGCAAGGCCTGCGCGAACGCGTACAGCAAGTCGACGTAGAACTTCTCCGTTTCCACCAGTCCCGCCACCTTCGAGCCCGGCGCGGGGTCGATCACCGTGTATTCGTTCGGGGCGTGCGCGCCGGCGCCGTGGCCCAATCCGCCGGCGAGCATCGGCAGCCCCAATGTCTGGGTGAACACGTAATACGGTGCGCTGCCGCCGATGCGCGGCGCCACCGGCGGGGTCTGCCCGTACTTGCGGTAGACGCTCAACACGGCGCGGCTCAGCGGCGCCTCGATCGACGTCTGCGCCGGCGGATAGCCCGACAGCCGGCGTACCTCGATGTCGTTGAAGCCGTTCGCGTCCAGGTGCTTGCGGATCAGCGCCAGCGCCTGCTCGGGCGTCTGGTCCGGTACCAGTCGCGAATCGACCTTGGCCAGCGCGCGGTGCGGCAGGATGGTCTTGACCCCTTCGCCGGTGTAGCCGGCGACCAGGCCGTCGATGTTGAGCGTGGTATCGAACACTTCGGCCGCCGCGGCATCGCGCAGGCGGCGGCCGTTCTTCCAGCGCGCCGCGCCGACGGCGGCCAGCTGCTTGGCCTCGTCGGCCTTGCGTCCGAGCACCAGGCCATTGAATAAGCGTTGCTCTTCCGCGCTGGGTTTGCGGATCGCATCGCGATAGCCGGGCACGGCGATCTCGCCGTCGGGCGTGGTCAGCGTCGCCAGCGCCTGCACCAGCCGCCAGCTCGGCGAATCGAGCTTGGCCGCGAGCGATCCGTGCACCTCGCTGCGCTGCGGGCCGCCGCTGACCGGGTTGCCCTTGGCCTCCAGCTCCATGTACAGAATGCCTTTCACGCCGAGGAACATCGACGCCTGGCCGTCGCGGTCCTGGGTGCTCATCGGGAAGAACACGCCGTCGGCGCGGCGCAGCCGCTGCTCGTAGCGGGCGACGATCTGCGGGTAGTGCGGCGAGCCGAGTTCCTCCTCGCCTTCGGCCAGTACGATCAGGTTCAGCGGCGGCTTGCCGCGCGCGCGCACGATCGCGTCCAAGGCGTTGAGGAAAGCGCGCTGCGGGCCTTTCTGGTTGGTCGCGCCGCGCGCCATCAGCACCCGGCCGAGGCCGGGTTCGTCGACCAGTTCGCCGGCGAAGGCGTCGACTTTCCAGCCGCTCGGTTCGACCGGCTGCACGTCGTACATCATGTAGACGATCAGGGTGTGTTCGGCGCCGGCGTCGTAATAGCCGTACACGCCGGGATGGCCCGCGGTCGGCACCACAGCGGTATCGCGGAAGCCCAGCGCCTGCAGATCGCTGCGCAGCAGTTCGGCCATCTCGCCGATGCCGCGGTTCTGCGCGCTGACCGAGGGCTGGCGCAGCCAGCGCTGCAAATGCGCAAGATCCTGTTCGCGGCGTTGTTCGAGCCGGGCGTAGACGTCCGGATAGGCGCCGGCGAACGGCGCCACCGAGGCCGAATCGAATGCCTGATCGGTGTCCATGGACAGCGGCGCCGGCGGTGCGGCGAAGGCGGGACCGAGCACCAGGGCCAAGGCGGCGGGCAGCAAGCGGAGCGACGGGGCGGCGGGGCGACGGCGGATGCGCATCGGAACTCCCTCGATGACGGCAGCGCGGGCCGGCGGGCGGTTGCGGCCGGCGGACGCGGCAGCGGCGATTCTGCCGCAGCCGGGCCGGCGCCGCTGCGCGGCCCGGCACGATGCGCGACAATGGCCGCTTCCTCCCCGCACCGCGAACCGCCGCCGTCCATGGACACCGCCTCGCTCTACGCCCTCTCCGAGCGCTACTACCTGCCTGTCTACCGCCCGCGTCGGATCGTTCTCGATCGTGGCCAGGGTTCGCGCATCTGGGACCTGGACGGTCGCGAATACGTGGATTTCGGCGCCGGCATCGCGGTCAACGCGCTCGGCCACGCCCATCCGGCGCTGATTCAGGCCCTGACCGAACAGGCCGGCAAGCTCTGGCACACCAGCAATGTCTTCGTCAGCCAGCCGCCGCTGCAGCTGGCCGAGCAACTGGTGTCGGCTTCCGGTTTCGCCGAGCGCGTGTTCCTGTGCAACTCCGGCGCCGAAGCCAACGAAGCGGCGATCAAGCTCGCGCGCAAGTGGGCGACCGGACAGGGCCGCGAACCCGAGCGGCGGGTGATCCTGAGCTTCCGCGGCAGTTTCCACGGCCGCACCCTGGCCGCGGTCACCGCCACCGCGCAGCCCAAGTACCACGAAGGTTTCGAACCGCTGCCGCCGGGCTTCCGCTACAGCGATTTCAACGACCTGGCCGCGGCCGAAGCGGCCATGGCCGACGGTGCGGTGTGCGCGGTGCTGGTCGAGCCGGTGCAAGGCGAGGGCGGCGTGACCGCCGCCGACGAGGCGTTCCTGCAGGGCCTGCGTGCGCTGTGCGACCGCCATCGAGCGTTGCTGATCCTGGACGAGATCCAGTGCGGCATGGGCCGCACCGGCCAGTTGTTCGCCTGCCATGCCTACGGCGTGACCCCGGACGTGGTCACACTGGCCAAGGCCCTGGGCAGCGGCTTCCCGATCGGCGCCATGCTGGTCGGCGCCCAGGCGGCGCAGGCGATGCAGTTCGGCGCCCACGGCACCACCTTCGGCGGCAACCCGCTCGCCGCCGCCGTCGCTGGCGCGGCGCTGCGCGAGTTGCGTTCGCCGGCGCTGATGGCCAACGTCGAGCGTCAGGCCGCGGCGATCCGCGCCGGTCTGCTCGCCCTCGACGCCGAGCTGGCGTTGTTCGCCGAGGTCCGCGGCCGCGGCCTGATGATCGGCGCGCAGCTGCGCGAGGCGCATGCCGGAAAGGCGGGGGAGATCCTCGACCTGTGCGTCGGGCAAGGCCTGTTGCTGCTGCAGGCCGGCCCGGACGTGCTGCGCTTCGTGCCGGCCCTCAATATCGGCGACGCCGATGTCGCCGAAGGCCTGTCGCGCCTGCGCGCGGCGCTGCTGAAGTTCCTCGGCCGCTGAGGCCCCTGGACGCAGCGACGAAGCGCTGCGTCTTCTGCGGCCTGCTCGCCGGCCGTGCGCCGGCGAGCTTTGCCCATCGCGGACGAACACGTCGCCGCTTTCGTCGGTCCGCGCCGGACGGACGAAGGCCAGGCGCCGATCGCGCCGCGCCGGCACGTCGAATCGCCGTTCGACCTCGACCCCGTCGCTGGTCGGAGGATGGCGCTGACGGTGGCGCGTGCGCTCGCCGCCGTCCCGGCCCAGCCTGCGGCTATGCGACGGCCGCGCCGGCGAACAGCAAGTCCCGTACATGTCTCTGCAGCCGGGCCGGATCGGCGTCCGCTCATTGCGTATCTAGCTCGGCCGCGTTCCGATGCCGAGTCCGCGCGACTGCCGCGTCGAATGAGGGGACGCGCGTTTCGCCGCTCGGCGCTGACCGGCAGCCCGGTCTGACGCGGAAGCTCTGGAAAATACGGGTCTTTACCCGTGCGGTCGATTCAAACGATAATAATTCTCGTTTGCTACAACCCTTCGGAGCCGCCCCCTCATGTCCCGCCGCCGTCCGCGCCTGGCGCCCCTGGCCTTGGCCATCGCTGTCCCCCTGAGCCTGTCGGCGTTCGCCGCGAGCGCCGACTCTGCGCCGGCCGAAGCCGATCGCGACCGGGCCACCACGCTCGACCATGTCGTGGTGCAAGGGGCGGGCGATGGCTACAAGGCCGGCAGCGCCGTCACCGCGACCAAGACCGACACGCCGATCGACGAAACCCCGCAAGCGATCACCGTGGTCACC
This sequence comes from Lysobacter antibioticus HS124, assembly GCF_000336385.2. Classification (GTDB taxonomy): domain Bacteria; phylum Pseudomonadota; class Gammaproteobacteria; order Xanthomonadales; family Xanthomonadaceae; genus Lysobacter; species Lysobacter firmicutimachus. The sequence continues at coordinate 35,535 of NZ_HG424514.1, forward strand.
CGCGAGCGCATGACCGACCAAGGCGCGCTCAACGTCCAGGACGCGCTCAACTACGCGGCCGGCGTGCGCTCCGACGCCTACGGCCTGGATTCGCGCGGCGACTGGACCTTGATCCGCGGCAGCTCGCCGCAGGAATACCTCGACGGTCTGCGCAGCTCGTTCAACTACTACACCAGCTCGGCGCGCACCGATCCCTACCTGCTCGAGCGCATCGAAGTGCTGCGCGGCCCTTCGTCGATGCTGTTCGGGCAAGGCAGCACCGCCGGCGTCATCAACCTGGTCAGCAAGCGCCCGCAGGCTCAGGCGCAGCGCGAGATCGGCGTGCAAGTCGGCAGCTTCGATCGCCGTCAGCTCAATGCCGACTTCACCGGGCCGCTGACCGAGGACGGCACTTGGCTGTACCGCATCGTCGGCGTCTACCGCGACAGCGAAACCCAGGTCGATCACGTCGACGACGACCGTCGCCTGATCGCGCCCTCGTTGACCTGGAGGCCCAGCGAAGACACCTCGTTGACCCTGCAGCTGCGCTGGCAGCAGGACCGCACCGGCTCGACCTCGCAGTTCTTCGGTTGGAGCGGATTGCTGGCGTCGAACCCGAACGGGCGCGTGCCGTCGCACCGTTTTATCGGCAATCCGGGCGACCACTACGACACCGACCGCACCACCGCAGGCTGGCTGTTCGAACACCGCCTCAACGAAAACTGGACCCTGCGCCAGGCCTTCCGCGCCGCCCGCAACAAGGTCGATTACGCCAGCGCCTACGGCGATCCGTTCAGCGGTCCGTCGAATCCCTTCGTGGATGCGCAGCAGCGGGTCATCCGGCGCGAAGGCTGGTTCGCCGATACCCGGGTGCGGATGCAGAACATCGACCAGCATGTCGAAGGCCGATTCGACACCGGCGCGGTCGCGCACCAGGTGCTGGCGGGCGTGGACGCGGTGCGCTTCAAGCAGGACGAGCGGCAGCTGTTCGAGAGCGCGCAAGACCGCGGCGGCACCATGCCGGCGATCGACATCTACGCCCCGGTGTACTTGCCGCACACGCCGCCGGCGTTCGGCCCGGCGGTCAAGACCCGCCAGCGCCAGGTCGGCCTGTACCTGCAGGATCAGATGCGCATCGGCGAGCATTGGATCGTTGTCGCCGGGCTGCGCCACGATCGCGCCAAGAGCGGGTTGGCCGGCGCCGGAGACGAGAAGTCCAGCGCCACCACCAAGCGCCTAGGCGTGATGTTCCACGACTGGGCCGGCTGGTCGCCCTACCTGAGCTACAGCGAGTCGTTCACCCCGGTGGCCGGCACCCATGCGCTGACCGGCGCGCGCTACAAGCCGCAACGGGGCGAGCAGATCGAAGCCGGACTCAAGTTCGAGCCCGCCGGCCGCGATCTGAGCTTCACGGCCGCGACCTACGAGCTGCGCGAAGAGAATCGTCTGGTCCCCGATCCGGCCAACCCCAACGTCAACGTGCAGGCGGGCAAGACCACGGTCGGCGGTTTCGAGCTGGAGCTGACCGGCCGGTTGACCTCTCGCTTCGACCTCACCGCGCACTACAACTATCTCGACAACGACAAGCAGCTCGAGGCCACTCCGCGCCATCAGGCCGCAGTCTGGGGCAAGCAGCGTTTCAGCATCGGCGGCCGCGACGGCTTCGCCGCCGGCCTGGGCCTGCGCTACATGAGCGCGTTCGACAGCCCGCCCGCGCCGACCACGCCGTCGGTGACCCTGGCCGATGCGATGGTGTCGCTCGACGCCGGCGCATGGCGCTGGGCGCTCAACGTCAACAACCTGACCGACAAGCGCTACTTCAGCATCTGCATGGGCCGCGGCGATTGCTGGTTCGGCGCCCGCCGCAACATCGGCTTGAGCGCGACCTACCGGTTCTGAGCCGGCGACGGGCGATCGCGGCATGAGCCGACAAAAAAAGGGGCCGACGCGGTCGGCCCCTTTTCGTTTCGTCGGCGCGCGGCGGGGGTTACAGGGTCGCGAAGGCGGCCCGCGCCGCTTCCAGGGTGTGGGCGATTTCCGCATCGCCGTGCGCGCTCGACACGAAGCCGGCCTCGAACGCCGACGGCGCCAGATACACGCCGCGCTCGAGCATGGCGTGGAAGAAGCGGTTGAAACGCGCGCTGTCGGAGGCCTTGGCGTCGTCGAAGCTCTCGATCGCGCCGTCGCGGAAATACAGCCCGAACATGCCCGGCGCGCGGGTGGTGACGAAGGCGATGCCGGCCTCGCGCGCGGCCGCTTCCAGACCGTCGCACAGCGCATGGGTGCGGCGTTCGAGTTCGGCATGGAAGCCCGGGGCCTGGATTAGCTCGAGCGTCGCCAGGCCCGCGGCCATCGCCACCGGATTGCCGCTCAGCGTACCGGCCTGGTAGATCGGGCCGGCCGGCGCCACCTGCCGCATCAGCTCCCCGCGGCC
>NZ_HG424514.1:38026-39837 GCF_000336385.2 Lysobacter antibioticus HS124
CGAAGGTGCTCAGGTCCGGAGCGATGCCGTAGCGCTCCTGAGCGCCGCCCAGAGCGACGCGGAAGCCGGTCATCACCTCGTCGAAGATCAGCACGGTGCCGTGCTTCGTGCACAGCTCGCGCAGGTGCTGCAGATAGCCTTCGCGAGGCAGGATGCAGTTGGCGTTGCCGACGATGGGTTCGATGATCAGTCCGGCGATTTCGCCGCCGGCTTCGTCGAACAGCTTCGTTGCGGCGTCGAAATCGTTGTAGGGCAGGGTCAGGGTGAGGTCGGCCAGGGCCGAGGGCACGCCCGGCGAATTCGGCAGGCCCAGGGTCATGACCCCGCTGCCGGCCTTGACCAGGAAGCTGTCGCCGTGACCGTGGTAGCAGCCCTCGAACTTGACGATGCGGCTGCGGCCGGTGGCGCCGCGGGCGACCCGGATCGCCGACAACGTCGCCTCGGTGCCGGAGTTCACCATCCGCACCATTTCGCAGCTCGGCACGATCCGGGTGATGACTTCGGCCATGGTCACTTCCAGCGCGTTCGGCACGCCGAAACTGAGGCCGTCGCGCATGGTGCGTTCGACCGCGGCCAGCACCTGCGGATGCGCATGACCGGCGATCATCGGCCCCCACGAGCCGACGTAGTCGACGTAACGGTTGCCGTCGACGTCGTACAGATAGGCGCCGTCGGCGCGCTGGGCGAAGAATGGTTCGCCGCCGACCGACTTGAACGCGCGCACCGGCGAATTGACGCCGCCGGGAATCAGCGCCTGGGCGCGGGTGAACAGATCGTGGGAACGAGCGTTAGTCATGGCGGGAGTCTTCTTCGAAACAGGAAAGGTAGGCGCGTACCGCGGCGGCCGGGTCGGGGGCGTCGAACACGCCGCTGATGACCGCGAGCAGGTCGGCGCCCGCATCGACCAGCGGCCGGGCATTGTCCGGGGCGATGCCGCCGATCGCCACCCGCGGCAGCCCCAGCGCCGCCGCCTGCGCGAGCAACGCGGGCGAAGCGCGGCGCGCATGCGGCTTGGTCGGCGAAACGAAAAACGCGCCGAACGCGACATAGCTGGCGCCCTGCGCGGCGGCGGCGCGAGCCAGGGCGATGTCGTCGTAGCAAGAGGCGCCGAGGATGGCCCGGCTGCCGAGCGCGACGCGCGCGGCGGGCAGTTCGCCGTCGTCCTCGCCCAGGTGCGCGCCATCGGCGCCGAGCTCGGCGGCCAGGCGCCAGTCGTCGTTGACGATCAGCGGCACGCCGTGGGCGCGGCACAGCGGCTGCAGCGCCTGCACCTGAGCGCGTTGCAGCGCGGCGTCGGCGGCTTTGTTGCGGTATTGCAGCCAGTGCGCGCCGGCGCCCAGCACGGCTTCGACCCGGCGCAGCAGACGCGGGGTGTCGGCTTCGTCGGGCGTGATCGCATACAGGCCGCGGCGCGGCCAGCGGGAGGTCATGGGCGGCTTCCGTAGGGGAGGGCGGAATGGGACAATGCGCGTCCCGCAATCCACGCATTATCCGCCCATGTCCGAGTCCGCCGCGACCACCGCCTACCGCACCTGGATGTGTGTCGTCTGCGGCTTCATCTACGACGAAGCCAAGGGCTTGCCGGAAGAGGGCTTGGCCCCGGGCACGCGCTGGGAAGACGTGCCGGATACCTGGACCTGCCCCGATTGCGGGGTGACCAAGGACGACTTCGAGATGATGCAGGTCTGAGTGGCTAAGTCCCTCCCGCATCGCCGAACGGCCCGCGCGACTGCGCGGGCCTTTTCGTTCATGTGGCATCCGGGCCTGGCGGTGAATTTGCGGACCGATCCGCTGCCGTCCTGCCAGTAGCG
>NZ_HG424515.1:0-22341 GCF_000336385.2 Lysobacter antibioticus HS124
ATCCCGAATCCCGAATCCCGAATCCCGAATCCCGAATCCCGAATCCCGAATCCCCGCCTCACCGGATCCGCACCGCCTCCAGCCGAGCCAGCTTGTCCGGATTGCGCATGATGAAGATGTCGCGCAGGCGATCGGCGTCGTCGTAACCGAAGCTGATCGCCGCCTCGATCTTGCCGTCGCGTTCCAGGATCACGCCGCGCGAGCCGTTGAGGTCGACGAACAGCCAACGGTCGTTGCGGCAGGCCGGGTGCAGTACGGCTTCGATGAAGCCCAGCACCGCGTCGCGGCCGTGCAGGGCTTCGGCCACGGCGGTGACCTTGCCGCCGCCGTCGGCGCGCAGGGCGATTTGTTCCGACAGCAGCGCCGCCAGCGGCGCGGTGCGGCCTTCGACCAGGGCGGCTTCGAACGCGGCCAACAGTTGTTCCTGCTGCTCGGCCGGAGTGACGTGGCGGACCTTGGATCGCTCCACGTGCTCGCGCGCGCGCTGCACCAGCTTGCGGCAGGCGGCTTCCTCGATGTCCAGGGTGCGGGCGACATCGTGGTAGGGCTGCTCGAAGATCTCGTACAGCAGATACGCGGCGCGCTCCTTCGGCGTCAGCCGTTCCAGCAGCAGCAAGAACGCGGTCGACAGCGACGAGGCCAGGGCCAGCTGTTGCTCGGGCTGGTCGGCGGCTTCGGTGTGGATGGGCTCGGGCAACCAGGAGCCGACGTAGTCGACCCGGCTGCGGTGGGCCGAGCGCAGCAGGTCGATGCAGCGCCGGGTGCAGGCGGTGGTCAGCCACGCCGCCGGGTTGTCGATCTCGTTGCGATCGGTGTGCTGCCATTTGAGGAACGTGTCCTGCACCGCGTCCTCGGCGTCGGCGCGCGAGCCGAGGATGCGGTAGGCCAGGCCGGTCAGCATCGGCGCGGTCTGGGCGAACAGGCGGTGGTCGTCGGTGGCGGTCATGATCGATTCCTGGGAACGGCGCCGATGATAGCCAGCGCGACGGCCGCTGCCGACGCCTTCGCACGCGCGCTGCCGGGGATGCGGCGTGTCGCGTTCAATGCTTGGAGACCTGCAGGCGGTTCCACAGGTTGATCATGCCGACCAATGCGGTCAGCGCGCCGATCTGGGCGTCGTCGTAATGCGCGCGCAATTCCGTGCGCAACGCGGTGTAGTCGCTGCGTTCCTCGATCCGGGTCAGCGCTTCGGTCCAGGCCAGGGCGGCGCGCTCGGCCGGGCTGAAGTCGCCGACGTGGCGCCAGACGGTCAGGTGGTCCAGGCGAACCTGGGTTTCGCCGTCGGCGCGCGCTTCGCGCAAGTGCATCTTGATGCAGAACGCGCAGCCGTTGAGTTGCGAGGCGCGCAGCTGGATCAGATGGTAGATCGCCCGCGGCAGGCCGCGCTGGTCGATGGCCGCTTGCACGCTGCCGTGAATGGCGCCCAGCTGGCTCAGGATCTCGGGGATTTCGCGTTCGTACTTGACGGCGTGGGTCTGGCTCATGGCGGGGCTCCGGTGGGATTCAGTGGACTGGTACCGGTTCGACGATCCACCCCGCCCGCGTGTGACATCCCCACCGGAAAAATATTCCGCCCCTTTCCAAGCGCCCGCGATGCCCCCGTAGGAGCGGCGTGAGCCGCGACCAACCGAAGCGGTGTACGCGAGCGCAGTCCGCCGAAGTCGAGAACGCCAGGCGCTGGCATCCGGCCATCGGGCTGGGCTCCGGAAGCGGGCGTGGCACCCCATCGCTTCGGTTGGTCGCGGCTTGCGCCGCTCCTACCCCAGGACGGCATAACGATTTCGGTGGTCGATGATGAACACGGGGCGTTCTGTGCATCTCCTGTCGCGGCTCACGCCGCTCCTACAGGCGAAGCATGCTCGTACGAATCCCCAATCCCCAATCCCCAATCCCCAAAACTCAAATCACCCGCAAGGTAATCGCCTTCAACACCGCGCGGGTGCGATCGCGGGTGTCGAGCTTTTCCAGGATCGTCGAGACGTAGTTCTTGACCGTGCCCTCGGCCAGGAACATGGCGCGGGCGATTTCCTTGTTGGAGTAGCCGCCGGCCATCAGTCGCAGCACCGAGACCTCGCGTTCGCTGAACAAGGCGCGCGGGGCGTCGTCGGCGTGGTAGCGGTAGCGGGCCCGCACCGGTTCGGTGCTGACCGGCTGCAGCAGGGTTTCGCCGCCGGCGACCCGGGCGATCGCGTCGCGCAGGTCTTCCGGCGCGGCGTCCTTGAGCAGGAAGCCTTGCGCGCCGGCTTCGGTCGCGCGCAGCAGCAGGTCGCTGTCGTCGAAGGTGGTCAGCAACAGCACCGGGGTCGCGTCGCCGCGCTCGCGCAGCCGCCGCAGGGCGTCGATGCCGTCCAGGCCGGGCATGCGGATGTCGCTGAGGATCACGTCGACCGGCGTGTCGGCGAGGCGGTCGAGCAAGGCCTGGCCGTCGTCGGCCTCGAACGCGATCTGCAGGCCCAGGCGTTCGAGCAAGGCGCGCAGGCCGGCGCGGACCAGCATCTGATCGTCGGCCAGGGCCAGCCGGATCGGCGCGCGCTGCATGGTGGGAGTCATATCGGCAGCTCCGCCTCGATGCGCAGCGCGCCGCGCGCGTTGGTGGCCAGTTGCAGGCGGCCGCCCAGCGCGGCGATGCGTTCGCGCATGCCGGTCAGGCCGTTGCCCTCGCGCAGCGCGCCGCGCACCCGGCCGTCGTCTTCGATCGCCACCCGCAAGCGGTCCGGTTCGGCGCGGATCTCGACCCGCACCCGTTCGGCGTCGGCATGGCGCGCGCTGTTGGTCAGCGCCTCTTGCACCAGCCGCAGCAGAGTCTCGGCCAGGGCCGGGTCGGTCAGGTGCAGGCGCGGATCGATGTCCAGCTCCAGCGTCGGCTTCGGCAGCGGTGCGGCGAGCGCGCGCAAGGCGGTCGCCAAGTCCAGCCCGCGCGCATCGCGCAGCGCCTGGACCACGTTGCGGATGTCGCCCAGCAGTTCGCCGGCCAGTCGCTGGGCCAGCTGCACTTCACGGCGTTGGCCGAGCTCGGGTTCGGCGGCGAGCGCGCGCAGGTTCAAGGTCATCGCGGTGAGCGTGTGCCCGGCGACGTCGTGCAGCTCGCGTGCGACCCGCAGGCGCTCGGCGTCGCGCGCGCTGTCGGCGAGCAGGGCGCGGGTGGCGAGCAGGTCGGCATTGACCAGGGCCAGACGGTCGCGGGTCTGCTCGGCGCTGCGCGCGTAGTGCGCGACCAGCGCGGCGAAGCTCTGGAAGCCGGCGAAGATCAGGGTGACGATGAAGGGCGCGCCGTGGCCGGCGTGGCGCAGGATCAGGTACAGGGCCAGGTTGAGCAGCAGCGCGATCAGCAGCACCGGTCGCGGCGGCAGGGCCAGGGCCAGGTGCGCGGCGACGATCACCAGCAAGGCCGGCGCGGTGCCGCCGGTCGGCGCCAGCCAGCTCACCGCCAGCGCGCTCAGGCATTCCGGCACGAACAGCCACGCCCGCCAGCGCGGCCGCGACGGCGGCAGCAGGTCGTGGCCGAGGAAGCAGGCCAGGAACAGCGCCATCGCCAGCCATTGCGCACCGCGTTCGGCATCGTTGTCGTAGCGCAGCGACAGCAGCACCGCCAGCCAGGTCAGCACGGCGGGCAGGTTCAGGGGTTGCAGCAGCGAGCGCAGACGGCCGGGCATGGCCGGATGCTGCGCGTCGCGTCGCGCGCAGGCAATGGCCGCGACGCAGAAAGTGACTTCCGGCAGGGTCGATTGCCGACTCCTGGCCCCTGTGCCGGTGCGGGCCGCGGCGCAGCATGGCGATGCGCCCACTGGCATCGCCGGGCGCCTTACCGGAGCCGCCGCCATGTTGTCCGTTTACGATTGGATCAAGACCCTGCACATCGCCGTCGGCGTGATCGCGCTGATCGGTTTCTGGAGCGCCGGCCTGGCGCGCAAGGGCAGTCCCCTGCATCGTCGCGCCGGGCAGATCTTCCTGTCGGCGATGACCGGCATCCTGATCACCGGCGTGCCGATGGCGGCCTACAAGCTCGAGCAAGGCCATCCCGTCACCGCCGCCTTTCTCGGCTATCTGCTGGTCATCACCGCGACCGGCGTGTGGACCGGTTGGCGTGCGATCGCCGACAAGCGCGACGTGCGCCGCTACACCGGGCCGGCGTACGTGGCCCTGGCGGGCTTGTCGCTGCTGTCGGGTGCGGCGATCCTGGCGCTGGGCCTGCGCGTCGGCGCGCCGCTGCTGACCGGCTTCTCCAGCATCGGGCTGTTCATCGGCGCCGATCTGCTGCTCAAGCGCCTGCGCCGCGAGCGCTTGGCCGCGCGGCCGCGCTGGTGGCTGATCGAGCACTACACCGCGATGATCGGCAACGGCATCGCCACCCACATCGCCTTCCTCGGCATCGGCCTGCCGCGGCTGTTTCCGGCGATCGACGGCGCCGCCCTGCACTACGCGGCCTGGTTCGGCCCGCTGGCGGTCGCGATCGGCGCCAAGCTCTGGTTCGACCGCCGTTGGCGCGCGCCGCAGGCGACGGCGATGCGAACGCAAGCGCAGACCGGTTGAACTGCGACCTGGATGCGAAAATCACAGCCGCGACGAAAAAGAAAGTGTCGCCGGTTGAGGGCCGGCGACGCGCTCGGATTGCAACCGCGCCCCGCATGCGCGCATCCGATCGGATAACTCCTAGCGGAAACCGCTCCATGACCGACCGCCGCCCCCAGCCCCGCGCTGCCGTCTTCCGCCGCGCCGCATTGTCCCTGGCCCTGATCGCCGGCGTCGGCGCGGTCCACGCCGCCGAACCGGCCCCGGCCGCCGATCCGGCGCGCTGCCACGCCGGCGCCTATCGCCTGGACGACGGCCGCGTGGTCGACATCGGCGCGGTCGCCACGCCCGGCACGCTGCGCTGGCGCCTGATGGACGGCCGCACCGGCAAGCTGACCCAGCGCGATGGCGCCTGGACCAGCACCCGCGGCTGGACCGATCGGCCCGACGGAGTCGCGGTGTCGTTCGGCGACTGCGCGCAGGGCCGCATCCGCTACGACGGCCACGCCGGCCGGAAGCTGCGCTTCGACATCCGCGAGACCCGCTTCCAGGGCAACGGCGTCGAGCTGCGCGGCCGCCTGGTGCTGCCGGAAGGGCGCGACAAGGTGCCGCTGGTGGTGCTGGTGCACGGGTCCGAGAACTACTCGGGGGTCGACCTGTACCACCTGCAGAATCTGTTCCCGGCCAACGGCGTCGGCGTGTTCGTTTACGACAAGCGCGGCACCGGCGGCTCGACCGGCAAGTACAACCAGAATTTCTATCAACTGTCCGACGACGCCGCGGCGGCGCTGCGCGAGGCCAAGCGTCTGGCCGGCGCGCGCGCCGGCCGCACCGGCTTCCAGGGCGGCAGCCAGGGCGGCTGGGTCGCGCCGCTGGCGGCGAGCAAGGAGCCGCAGGCCGAGTTCGTCGTGGTCGGCTTCGGTCTGGCCGACGGCGTGCTGGCCGAAGACCGCGACCAGGTCGCGATGGACCTGCGCGCGGCCGGCTTCGGCGATGCCGACACCCTGGCCAAGGCGCGCGAAGTCTCCGACGTCACCGGACTGATCGCCTCCAGCGACGGCCAGCGCGGCTGGGACGAACTGGCCGCGCTGCGCGCCAAGTACGGCGAGCAGCCGTGGTGGAAGGCGCTGAAGGGCGAATACACCGGCCTGGTGATCAACAAGACCCGCGCCGAAGTGCTGGCCGAGCTGGCCAAGCAGGACGTCGACGTGAGCTGGGACTACGACCCGATGCCGGTGCTGCGCGGGCTGCGCGCGCCGCAGCTGTGGATCGTCGGCGGTTCCGACCTGGAAGCGCCGTCGGACGAAACCCAGAAGCGCCTGGTCGGCCTGGCCGGCGAGGGCCGGCCGATCACCACCGCGGTGTTTCCGGCCGCCGACCACGGCATGCTGGAGTTCGACGTCGACGCCAAGGGCGAGCGCCAGCACACCCGGGTCGCCGACGGCTACTTCCGCATGCAGCTGGACTGGATCAAGCGCGGCGCGCTGGATCATGCCCCGTACGGATCGGCGCAGGTGCTGGCGCAGCCGAAGTGATCGCCTCTGCTCGACGTCCGTCGCCCGCATGGCGGCGGACTTCGGGGCGATGCCTGGATGAAGCTCTGGGTCCGCGCTTTCGCGGGGAGGACGGTAGGGGAGGCGCGGCGGTCTTCCACCCATAACCGAGGTGGCCGTGGGCGTCGCCGCGTCGCCTTCGACCGTCGTCCCCACGAAAGCGCGGATCCACAGGCTTCGGCGCACCGTTGCGATGCGGGCCGACGCGATGCGATCCGCGCCGGAAAAAGCCGCACTGCGACCCTCATTGCAATTCGGCGACCGCGCTCATGCCGTGTCGCCATGACGAGGTTCCGCATCGTCCGCGCCGATTTACGAACCGGTAACCGCCGCTTTACGCAGCGACGTACGCGATCCACTAGAACGGAGCCTCCTCACATACGAGCGGGGGCGGCATGCGCATCACCATCGTCGGAGCGGGTTTCAGCGGCAGCGCCTTGGCGCGCGAACTGGTCGGACAGGCGGGGCCGGGCGTGGAGCTGTGCCTGGTCGGCATCGGCGAGAGCTACGGCCGCGGCGTGGCTTACGGCGAAGCGCGCCCGGAGCACCTGCTCAACGTGCGCGCCAGCGAACTGGGCGCGACACCCGACCATCCCGGCGGCTTCGCCGACTGGCTCAACCTCACCGATCGCGCGCGCAGCAGCTATCTGCCGCGGTTGTTGTACGGCGAATACCTGCATGCGCAGCTGCAGGCCGCGCTGGCCGGCAGTGCGGCGGCGTTCAACCAGATCCGTCAGGAAGCGGTGGCGGTGGAACGCGCGGCCTCGGGTTTCCGCATCCACCTCGCCGACGGCAGCGATTTCCTCAGCGACAAGGTCGTGCTCGCGGTCGGCGCGCTGCCGCCGCAGCCGCTGGCGGGCGTCGGGCCGAGGTTGGCGATCCATTCCAGTTACCTGGGCTGGCCATGGCAGGACGGTGCCATCGATGCGATCGACCCGGACGCGCGCCTGCTGATCGTCGGCACCGGCCTGACCATGGCCGACGTGGTCGTGACCTTGCACCGCCGCGGCCACCGCGGTCCGATCGTCGCTTTGTCGCGGCACGGCCTGCTGCCGCGAGCCCACGGCGAGTACCCGCCGCCGCCGATCGCCTTGCCGCCGACGGTGCTGCAGGCGCTGCAAACGCACGCACCGCGCGCACTGTCGCGCGCGCTGCGCAGTCTGATGCCGGTGGTCGACGACTGGCGCAGTCTGGTCGACGCGCTGCGTCCGCACCTGCAGGCGTTCTGGCGCGGCATGCCCTTGGCGCAGCGCGGCAGCTTCCTGCGTCACCTGCGTTCGTACTGGGAGGCGGCACGCCATCGGATCGCGCCGCAACTGGCCGAGGAACTGCTGCGCCTGCGCGAACACGGCCGCCTGCGCATCCGCGCCGGCCGCCTGGTGCGCGCGCGCCGCGGCGCCGATTCGGTCGACGTGCTGATCCGCGAGCGCGGCGACGACGCCCTGCTGCAGGAGCGTTACGACGTGCTGATCCGCGCCACCGGCCTGGACACCGACATCGAGCGCACCACCCACCCCTTGATCGCGCACCTGCGCGAATCGGGCCTGGTCGCGGCCGACCCGCTGGGTCTGGGGCTGCGCGCCTCCGACCGCTTCGAAGTCCTGGACGCCCAGGGCGGCGCGGTGAGGGGCTTGTACGCGATCGGCCCTTTGCTGCGCGCGCAGCGTTGGGAGATCACCGCGGTGCCGGAGTTGCGCCAAGCGGCTCGCGAACTGGCCGGCGAGTTGCTGGCGACCGCCTCGATCGCGCGCGCCGGCGCGAAGCCTTTGGCCGTGGCCGGCTGACGCCATGCCGCCACATCGCGCCGCCGTCCGCCTGTAGGAGCGGCGTAAGCCGCGACCAGCGCAGCGGTGGTCGCGAGCGCAGTGGCCGAAGACGGTCATGCGGTATCGGCGAACAAAATCGTAGCGCTGGCCTCGATGACGGACAGGGCGCGATGTCGCTTCGGCGGTCGCGGCTTACGCCGCTCCTACAAGGAGCGGTTCATGTCGCTGGGAAACGCGGCGGGATCGCTACGCTCAGACGTCCCCGTCCGCCAGCCAGCCCTCGCCGGTGCCGCGGTTGAACACGCGGTCGTCGGGCAGCACCTCGCCGGCCGGGATCGAGTCCTGCCGGGCCAGGCGTTCGTAGATCGGGGTGAAGTCCGGGGTCGTCGCCTGCATCAGCTGTTCGAAGCTGTCGATGACGAAGTAGGTCTTCTGGAAAGTGTCGATGCGGTAGCGGGTGCGCATGATCCGCTCCAGATCGAAGCCGATCCGGTTCGGCGCGTTCGATTCCAGGCAGTGGATCGATTCGCTCTTGGACGAGACGATGCCGCTGCCGTAGATGCGCAGTCCGTCGGCCTGTCGGATCAGGCCGAATTCGACCGTGTACCAGTACAGCCGGGTCAGGTGCACCAGCGCTTCGGGGTTGATGCCGTGCGCTTTCACCCCGCCGCGGCCGTAGGCCTGCATGTAGTCGGCGAACACCGGGTTCATCAGCAGCGGCACGTGGCCGAACAGGTCGTGGAACAGGTCCGGTTCGGACAAGTAGTCGATTTGGTCGGCGCGGCGGATCCACCAGGTCACAGGGAAGCGGCGGTTGGCCAGGTGATCGAAAAAGGTCAATTCGGGCAGCAGACCTTCGACGCCGACCAGCTCCCAGCCGGTGTGTGCGCGCAGTACCCGGTTGAGGTCGTCGAACTTCGGGATTCGGTCGGGGCTCATGTGCATGGCGCGCTGGGCGGCCAGGAACTCGTCGCTGGCGCGGCCGACCAGCACCTGCTGCTGGCGCTCGAACAACTGCGCCCACACCGCATGGTCCTGGCTCGAATACGAAGCCCACGGCTGCTCGACCACGGCGGTGGTATAGACCGGGACGTAGCCCTTGTCGGTGAGCTGGTGTTCGACGCGCTGCGGGGTGGACTGAGTGGCCATGGAACGCTCCGTACGTCCCGAAGGGGACGCTACGACTGTAACCGTGGGTCGGCGCAATAGGTTTGCGTTGTTGCGCGCTGTGGCGGGATTGGCGCAATATCGTTGCGTCAATCAGCCGAAGGGCGCAGCGAATGGCCACGATCGAACTGGACCGCACCGACATCGTGCTGCTCGCCGAGCTGCAGCGCGAAGGCCGCCTGACCAATGCCGAGTTGGCCGAGCGCGTGCACCTGTCGGCCTCGGCCTGTCTGCGCCGGGTGCAGCGGCTGGAACGCGAGGGCGTGATCGCCGGCTACCGCGCCGAGGTCGATCCCGAGCGCCTGGGCCTGGGCCTGCAGGCCTTCGTGCGGGTGCGGCTGGGCCGCCACGACAGCGAGGCGGTGAACGCCTTCGCCGAATTCGTCGGCAGTTGGGACGAGGTGATCGCCTGTTATGCGCTGACCGGCGACATGGACTATCTGCTGCAGATCGTGGTGCGCGACCTCGACCACCTGTCGCGCTTCCTGCTCGATCGCCTGCTCAACCAGGCCGGCGGCGCCGACATCAATTCCAGCCTGGTGCTGCGCACGGTCAAATCCTTCCGCGGCCTGCCGCTGCCGGCGCGCTGAGCGCGTTTCAGGGGTCGCTCGCCGGGGCGTCCGGTTCGGGCTCTTCGGTGGCGGTGTCTTGCGGGGCCGCGGCCGGCGCCTGCGGCGGAAGCGCGGTCGGCGCCGGCGGCGCGAGCAAGTCGATGCGGCGGCCGTCGTCGAGTTCGACCTCGATGCGCGAGTAAGTCCAGCGGCCGTCGCTGCGTTCGCCGCGCAGATGCACCTCGGCCTCGCCCTTGGGGCCGCGCAGCGGGAACACCGCGTCGACTTCGCCGCGATCGTCGTTCATGTCGAAGCGGCCGCTGCGCATCCAGCCCGAATCCAGCGGCGTGCCGAGCGCGGCGATCACCGCCGGGTCGTTGCGCGCCAGGCCGGCGGCGTGGCGGAAGGGCTCGCCCGGCTTCATCAGCCCGCCCAGCCCGCCGAGGCCGAACACGACCAGGGCGCCCAGCATCAGCCCGGCCAACAGGATCAGGCTCAGGCAGCCGGTCGGCACCGCCCATTTCCAATGCCGGCTCCACCAGCCGGGGTTGGCGCTGTCGTTCATGCGATGGCTCCTTGCGTCGCGTCGTTAGCAGTGTGGCCGCATTCGCGCGCAGCGGCCAGTCGATGCGGCCCCGGTTCTGGGCGGACCGGGGAAATCAAGCGAGCTCACCCCCCTGCCTCCCATCGATCTGGCCGATCGCCGCCAGCGCCGCGGCGCGCGCGTGCAAGGCGGCGGTGTCGAAGCGCGGAACCGCGACGTCGTCCGGGCCGATCAGCAGGCCGATCTCGGTGCAGCCCAGGATCACGCCTTGCGCCCCCTGGGCGACCAGGCCGGCGATGATGGCCTGGTATTCGCGCCGCGACTCGTCGCGGATCCGGCCCAGGCACAGCTCGTCGTAGATGATCCGATGCACGCGCTCGCGCGCCTCGGCCTCGGGCACGATCACCTCCAGGCCGTGGCGTTCGGCCAAGCGGCGGCGATAGAAATCCTGCTCCATGGTGAAGCGCGTGCCGAGCAGGCCGACGCGGCTCAGCCCGGCGGCGCGGATCGCCGCGCCGGTGGGGTCGGCGATGTGCAGCAGCGGCAAGCCCGAAGCGGCTTCGATCGCGTCGGCGACCTTGTGCATGGTGTTGGTGCAGATCACCAGCAGTTGCGCGCCGCCGTCGCGCAGGCTGCAGGCGGCCCGGCCGAGCAGGGCGCCGGCCGCGACCCAGTCGCCGGCGTGCTGCAGGCGTTCGACTTCGGCGAAGTCGACGCTGTACAGCAGCAGGCGCGCCGAATGCAGGCCGCCGAGGCGTTCGCGCACGGTTTCGTTGATCTGACGGTAGTACGGCAGGGTCGATTCCCAGCTCATGCCGCCGAGCAGGCCGAGGGTCTTCATCGCGGTCGCAGTCATCGCCGCAGTATGTCACGCGCGATCGGCGCCGCCTTCGGCTACGGCGCGGCCGTTTTCGCGGCGGCGGCGGTCGTCGGCCGGGCGAAGCGCTCGGCGAAGAAATCGCCGCGGTTCCAGCGCGGCCGCTCCGGGTCGTCGGCGATCCGTTGGCCGATGCGCGCGTTGAGCCGCGCAAGGCGCGCCGCGTCGGCGTACTGGATCGGCTGGGAGACGTCGTCGCCGGGCTGGTGATAGCGCTCGCGCAGGAACTCGCGCAGCACCGCGCGGCCGTCGGTGCCGGCGGCTTGCGCCTGGATGCCGCCGGTCAGGTACACCGCGGGGATGCCGGCGCGGATGAAGGCGTACTGGTCGCTGCGGACGAACACGCTTTCTTCCGGGCTGGGGTCCGGACTCAGGCGCAGGCCGACCTCGCCGGCGGCGCGCTCGAGCGTCGCCTGCAGGCTGGAATGCTCGACCCCGACCGGCACCGCGTCGCGGGTCGGGGTCAGCAGCACCGGCATGTCCATATTGATGTTGGCGACGATCGAGTCGCGCGCCACGCTGGGGTGCGCGCCGAGCAGGCCCTTCTCTTCGCCGGTCGCCGCCAGGAACAGCAGCGAGCGCTGCGGCGGCGACGGCGCCCGCGCCAGCTGCTGCGCGGCTTCCAGCAGAATGGCCACGCCCAAGGCGTTGTCGAGTGCGCCGTTGTAGATCGCATCGCCGCGCACCGGCGCGCCGATGCCGACATGATCGAGATGAGCGCTGAACAATACGTGCTCGCGCGCCAGCGCCGGGTCGGCGCCGGGACGGCGCGCGACGACGTTGCGCGATTGCATCGGCGCGATCCGGGTCAGCGACGACAGCTCCAGCGTGCCCGGCAAGTCGTAACCGCGCAGGCTTTCTTCGCGCGCGTCGCGGAACACCTGGCGCGCGCTGCGGCCGCCGGCATCGAGCAACAACGGTGCCGCTGCGGCGCAGACGCTGGCGACGACCTGCAGTTGCGGAAACGTGTCCAGCGCGCGGCCGTCGGCGCCGCGCAGGCGCATGCCCGGCCGCGCCCAGTTCTGCGCGCTGCGCGCCCACGGCTGGCGCTGCTCCTCGTCCTCGCTGGCGACGATCACCGCGCCGACCGCGCCGCGCGCGACCAGGGCGGCGAACTTTTCCTGCATCGAGCTGTAGAACGCGCGCCGGTCGATGTCGAAACGCGCCGGCGCGCCGTGCAGCAGCACCGCGATCTTGCCGCGCAGATCGAGCCCGGCGAAGTCGTCGTAATCGAGTTCCGGCGCATGCACCGCCTGGCCGACGAACACCGCCGGCGCCGCCACCCGCGCCTGCGAACGGTCGAAGTCGAGTTGCGGCAGGAACTGTTCGCGGTACTTCAGCGCCACCGTCGCACCGGGCCGGTGCACGATCAGACTGCCGCCGCCGTCGACCCGCTGCGCGCGCAACAAGGGCACGCGTTGGAAATAGCCGCCGTCGTCGCCGGCCGGCTGCAGGCCGATCGCGCGCAGGCGCTGGGCGACGTAGAGCGCGGCCAGGTCGTAGCCGCGAGTGCCGGTTTCGCGGCCTTCGAGCAGGTCGTCGGCGAGAAAGCGCACGTCGGCCTCGATCCGCCGCGCATCGGCGCCGGGGGCAGTGTCGTGGACGTCCCGCGTCGGCAGCGGCGCGGTGCGCTGGCAGGCGGCCAGCAGGCACAGCGCCGCGGCCCAGGCCAGAGGCGACGACGACGGACGGACGGCCAGACGGCCGGAACGGAACCCACGGCGCATCGGATCCCCCACGGTCTCGAAGCGGTGCGCACCCGGCGGCGCGCCAATGCCGCCGACGCTAGCACCGTCGCGCGCGCGCCGCCACGGCCTGCGCCTGCGCCGCGCTGGGCGCGAAACGCGGCGAACCCGCATCGCGGTCGCAATCCGGCGCTGAGCGCGCGGTCGCAGCGTTGAGAGCGCGGATGAATGCGGTCGGATGGACGCATTCAGGCCGCGCCGACCGAGCCTCTTTCGCCGCCGGCGCCGCCGCCACGCTCACCGAATCTATAGGCCGGGCGACCATGCGCCCGCCGCGCCCGCGCCGTGCGTCCCAGAACCGAACATCCGCGGTCCGGGCCTGTCCGCAGCGGCGGAACCGGCGCGTTCACCCCTACGCCACCCCCCACCAAGGAGTCGATCATGCCTACGATCACCGCGCCCGTCGTCGCCGCTTACTGCGAAGGCCTGTTCTCCAAGACCGGCGGCAAGAGCTACATCGAAGGACTCAAGAACTCCAAGTTCAACACCGCGATCCTGGCGCTGGCGCACCCGCACTACCAGGACAAGTCGCCGCCGGCGCCGGACACCTACAAGGGCGATCTGTACTACAACGACACCGAAATCTTCGCCAACGGCAAGTACGTCGGCCCGGCCGAGTGGGTGCCGTTAGTCAATTCGCTGACCCAGGGCAAGACCGGGATCGAACGCGTCTGGTTGTCGATCGGCGGCGGCGGCGTGGGCGACTACGCCAACATCCAGAAGCTCATCGCCGAATACGGCATCAGCGAGAAGAACCCGCTGTACCAGAATCTGGTCGCGCTGAAGAAAACCTTCCCGGCGATCGAGGCGATCGACCTGGACGACGAGGAAATGCAGGACACCAAGCTGGTGGTCGAATTCAGCCGCATGCTCGGCAAGATCGGCTTCCACGTCACCTTCTGCCCCTACTACAACCCGGACTTCTGGGTCGGCTGCCTGGCCGAACTGGAGAAGACCGACCCCGGCCTGGTGATCGCGTTCAACCTGCAGTGCTATTCCGGCGGCGCCGGCAACGATCCGGACGACTGGATCCAGGCGCTGCGGCAGAAGCTCGGCGCCGGTTTCCCGGCCAGCTTCGTGATCCCCGGCGTGTCCACCGATTCGACCCCGAACCAGGTCCAGCAGCAGTACGCGCAATGGGCCAGCGACGGCATCGGCGGCGGCTTCCTGTGGACCTACGAATCGGCGGGCACGCAGGCCCCGGACTACGCCGCGGCGATCGCCACCGGCGTGGGCACGGCCGCGGCGTTGCGCGGTTCAGTCGAAGTAGAACGACGCCCCAACACCCCCCGTTAAATCGGGGCTGTTGCGGTCCAGGCCGACGTCGAAGGAGGCGTCGAGTTGCACCCGCGGGGTCGCCATCCAGGTGACCCCGCCGCCTGCGACCGAGGTGGTCGACGCGTGGTCGCTGCGCGACAGGCCGGCTTCGACATAGACCGCGGTGCGGTCGTTCAGCGCCAGGCTCAGGCTCGGCGACCAGGTCCAGGTGTCGACGCCGTCGCTGCGGTCGAGATTGACGTACAGCGCGCCGGCCAGGCGTTCGTCGAAGTCGTAGCCGAGCGTGGTGCCCAGCGTGTACTGGGTCGCGCCGTTGCTGAACTCGCGATCGCCGCTGGCGGCGGCGACGCCGGCCAGCACCGCCCACGAGAAGGCATCGTGCGAACTCGGCAGCGCCGCTTTCAGCGCCAGCCCGGTGTCGCCGGCGCCGTGGCGCGAGCGGCGCCCGTGCGCGTCGCGCTCGCGCAAGCGGTTGTAGGGCGAGCCCGACAACTGCAATTCGACCCGGTCGCTCAAGCCCAGGCGCAGATTGGTGTTGGCGCTGTACAGCGTGCGCCGCGCACCGCCGCCGCGGTCGCGCTCGAAATCCGGAAGGCCCTGTTCCCAGGCGAACGCGCCGCGCGGCAGGGTGGCGGTCGAGAAGGAAATGCCGGGACGGTCGAACGACGGCGTCGGCGTCGCTTCCTGCGCCAGCGCCGGCCACGCCATCGCGGCCAGCGCGACGGCGGCGAAGCCGGCCCTCATCGCGCGACCCAGCGGCCGCGCTGCATCTCGCAGGCTTGTTTGATCGCGGCGATCTGCTCCGGGCTGCGCTTGTAGTAATGGATCCGCGCCTGCGTGCCCATCGGCGACTCGCACACGCCGTTGGCGCCCGCCGGGCAGCTTTCGACCCGCCGCGCGGTCACCTGCCCGCCCATTTCGGCCAGCCCCGGCACGCTGCCGTTGCATTGCTGCTGCTGCACCTCTTCCGGCACCGGCTGATCGGTCTGGGTGCATTCGTTGACCGGCTGGCCCATCACTTGGCCTTCCAGCAGACAGGCGCTGCCGGCGTGGGCGAGCGGAGCGAGGGCGAACAGGGCGATACCGAACGAGATCGCAGCCGCGAGGACGCGAACCTGACGCATGACGGACTCCTTCGTCACAGGAGCGGGCAACGCCCGCGGTGCGCAGACCTTACTGCAGAACGCCGAGCGGCGCAGCGAGCACAGAGGCGATTTCCTCGCGGTCTCGGCGAGATGATCGCGATTGCGCGGCATCGATGCGTAGCGGTTCGCGGCTTTGATTGGCGTCGGCAGCGCTGCTTTCTCTGCGCGTCCCTTGTCGCGGCTCACGCCGCTCCTACAGGCGGCCGGCTTCGGGCGCGGCTACTCCTCCGGCTCGCGCCGCGGCGGAAACCGCAGCACGGTGCCGGTCTGCACGTCGCGCGGGTCGGGACGGTTCCACAGCACCGGCACGTCGCGCGGCTTGGGCGGTTCCAGTTCGTCGTTGAGCGGCGCCAGTTCGGCGTCTTCCTCGTCTTCCCAGCTGTAGCGCTTGCGCGGCGGCAGCGGGTCGCGCAGGCGGAAGGCGTAGGCGGCGATCACGCCGGCGACGGCGCCGCCGAGGTGGGCCTGCCAGGACACGCCGATCTCGCGCGGCAGCACGGTCAGCAGCATGCCGCCGTAGAGCAGGAAGGCGATCATCGCCGCGGCGATCGAGGGCCGGTCGCGGCGCAGCAGGCCCAGGGTCATGACCAGGAACATCAGGCCATGGGTGAGGCCGCTGGCGCCGAGGTGATAGCGGCCCGGTTCGCCGAGCAGCCACGCTCCCAGCCCCGAGCCGAGCCACAGCAGCGGCAGGGCGCGGATCGTCGCCTTGGGATAGACCGCGCCGGCCAGGCTGCCGAGCAGCAGCAGCGAGGTCGCGTTCGCCGCCAGGTGCTCGATCGAGCCGTGCAACAGCGGTGCGGTCAGCAGGCCGAGCAGGCCCGCCGCCGACCAGGGCTGGACGGTGAACGGGCGCGGGTCGAACAGGCCCTGGGCGCTGAACACCGCCGCCAGGACCAGGACGAAGGCCAGGCTGGCGTTGACCGCGCGCAGCAGGCGCGCGCGGTCGGCCTTGCGCTGGGCCGGGGTATCGGGAATCGGGGCGTCGGTGGGCAGGTGCATGGGACTCAGATTGGCACCGGCGGCGGGCAAAACAAGCCGGCCGCGGCGGGCTTCTTCGTCCCGCCGGCGGGATGGCGACGGCGGTCGTGCCGCGGGCGCCGTCCCGACGCGGCCGGGCGGCGGCGCCGGCCCGGTAGAATGGCGGGATGACTACCGAAATCCCCACCGTACGCCTCAAGAACGCCTGGAAGTCCACCCATCCCTGGATCTTCCAGCGCCTGGTCGACAAGCCCGCGCAACGGCCCAAGCCCGGAGCGATCGTCGACGTGGTCGGCGTCGACGGCGTCTGGATCGGCCGCGGCTTCTACAACGGCCATTCGCGCATCGCCCTGCGCATGCTGGAGAACGACCCCGACGTGGCCATCGACGCCGGTTGGTTCGCGCGCAAGATCGCCGCGGCGGTATCGCTGCGCCGCGACGTACTCAAGCTCGACCAGGTCAGCGACGCCTGGCGCGTGGTCCACAGCGAAGGCGACGGCATCAGCGGCCTGGTCGTGGACCGCTACGGCGACTTGCTGGTGGTCGAGTTCTTCAGCGCCGGCGCGTTCCGCCACCGCGAATGGATCTACGACGCGCTGCGCGCGCAGTTCCCGGGCTGCCGCTTCTACGCCTTCGCCGACGAACACGTGCAAAAGCAGGAAAGCTTCGACTTCCGCGGTACGGAAGCGGTGCCGCCGGCGATCATCACCGAGCACGGGATCAAGTTCCGCGCCGATCCGGCCGGTGCGCACAAGACCGGTTTCTTCGCCGACCAGCGCGAGAATCGCGAATGGCTGTCGCAGCAGGTCGCCGGCAAGCGCGTGCTCGACCTGTGCTGCAACACCGGCGGCTTCGGCGTCTACGCCAAGGTGCGCGGCGCCGAGGAAGTGGTCGGCGTGGACATCGACGCCGACGTGATCAACATCGCCAAGGGCAACGCCAAGCTCAACGGCGCGCACGTGAAGTTCGTCCAGGCCGACATCTTTCCCTACCTGCGCGACCTGGGTAACGCCGGCGAGCGCTACGACGTGGTGATCCTCGACCCGGCCAAGATGACCCGCGACCGCGAGCAGGTGATCGCGGCGCTGAAGAAGTATCTGGACATGAACAAGCTGGCGTTGAGCGTGGTCAAGCCGGGCGGCCTGTTCGCGACCTTCTCCTGCACCGGCCTGGTGTCGGAGGACCAGTTTCTCGACATGCTGCGCCGCGCCGCGTTCTACGCCGGGCGCACGGTGCAGGTGCTCAAGGTCGCCGGCGCCGGCGCCGATCATCCCTGGCTGGCGCAGGTGCCGGAGTCGCGCTACCTCAAGGCGGTGTTCTGCCGCGTGCTCGACTGAGCGCGGCCGGGCGAGCGCGGTGTCCGCAGCGCCGGCCGACGCCGGTCCGGCCGCCGCTGCCATTGTTCCCCTGCGATAGCGGGACGACGCCGGCGAATCGTCGCCGGTGCGGGACTAGCGCGGACGCATCGCGCGCGTGGGCAGGCTCAGCACGCTGGGGTGCTCCACCGCCTGCTCGATCTGCCGGGCGAACTGCTGGCACACCATGCCGCGCTGCGGCGTGTCCTTGATCCCGTCGTAGAAGCGGTCGGCTTCGTCGAAACCGACCTGGAACTCGGCCGCGATGTCCACCGCCTGGCCGGCCGGCAGGGCCGCGTTGGCGGTGTTCGCTTCGGCCTGGAACTTGCTCTTGTGCCGGCGCAGCAGGTCCGGGTCGAAGCCGCAGCGGGCGCCGAATCGATAACTCATGCCGGTCGCGCGGGCGACCGACGCGATGGCGCCCGCCGGGCCGTCGTCCGCGGCCAGTACGGGCGAGGCGGGCAGCAGCAGGCACAGCAGCAGCGCTGGCGATCTCATGGGACGTCCCTTGCGATGGCGATGGGGCGGGATTTTGCACCCAGGCCGGTCCGACGGTGCGACAGGGGCGGTCGCCGCTGTCGCATCGGGCAGGCTCAATCGCGCCACCACAGCACCGCCGGCGGGTCCTCCGGACGCAGCTGGCCGGCCCCTAGCAGCGTTTCCAGGCGCAGCCCCGCCAGGCGCAGGCTCAACGCCGTGGCGACTTCGCGGTAACCGGGCCAGTCGATCGGCAGTTCCAGGCGGTGCCCGGCTGCGGTGCCCAATTCGACGAACACCTGGCGCGTGCCGTCGGCGTCGATCGCGTACGCGTCGACGCCGTCGATCTCGTTCCAGCGGACGCCGTGGATCCGGCCGACGCCGTCGTCGCGCCAGACGCCGCGTGGGTCGGCGTACAGCCGTGGAGCATGGGGATTCATCGGCGGGCCGTCCTGATCGCGGCTACCGGGGGAGCGGCGGCCGGCCTTGCTCGAAGGGGAATTCCTGTTCGCTTCGATTTCATACCCGCGATCGGCGGCGGCGAAAGGGCGCCGCGGCCCGCCGATGCCGGGATTGCGATCCGCCTCACAAAAAAGCTCCAGCCCGGTGCGGGCGCACCGGGCCGGGAGCGGACACCAGGCGGCGTTCAGCGGGCAGCGCCGGCCAGACGGCCCGGGACGACGCTGGGTGCGGCCGCCGCCGGTGCCGCGGCGACGCGGCGGTTGGCCAGGATCACCCCGGCGAACACCAGCGCCACCGCCGGCACGAAGCTCCAGCCCAGGCGTTCGTCGAACAGCACCGCACCCCAGACCACGCCGGTCAGCGCGACCACATAGCCCAGCTGGCTGTAGGCGACGCTGTCGGCGATGCGCTGCAGGGCGGCGGCGGCGACGTTGGCGGCCAGGGTCACCAGCACCATCGCCAGCAGCAGCGGCCACACCGCGGCGACCTGCGCCGCGCTGCCCTGCAGTTCGGCGCCGGCCAGCAGCGGCAGCACCGCCAGCGCCTGGACCAGCATGGTGCCGGCGGTGGACATCGGCGCGCTTACGCCGGCCGGCCAGCGGCGGCTGCGGTAGACGTTGCCGATCGCCAGCAGCACCGGCACGCCCAGGGCCACGGTCAGGGCCAGGGCCTGCTCCGGTTCCACAGACTGCGCGCGCGGCACCAGCACCAGCAGCACCCCGGCCAGGCCGAGCACGGTGCCGGCCAGCGCGGTCGGGGTCGGCCAGCGGCGCTCGACCAGGGCGTTGAACAGCGAGGTGAACATCGGCGACAGGGTCACCAGCACGGTGAAGATGCCGGCCGGGATCCGCGCCAGCACCCAGTTGCCGAGCAAGGCCGAACCGGCGACCGCGATCGCGCCGGCGGTGGCGTAGAAGCGCAGCGCCGCCGGGTCCAGCGGCAGGCGCTGGCCGCGGGCGCGCAGCACGGCCAGGATCAGGCCGGCGGCGCCGGCGGTCTGCACGAAGGAAACGATGAACGGGTTCAGGCCGCTGCTCAGCAACAGCTTGCTGAGCACGAAGATGGCGCCGACCAGGCTGCCGGCGGTCAGGGTCAGAACGAGGCGCAGTGCGGTGGCATTCATGGCGGCGGGGGCAGGAGCAGTGAGGACGGGGGCCAGATTAGGCCGGAGCGGCGCGCGGATAATCGGCCCCGAAGTGGCTAGACTGTTTCCTCATGTCAACAATCGCCCCCAGCAAGCTGCCGGTGCCCGACCTCGCCGGCCTGCTCGCCTTCGTCCGCGTCGCCGAACTCGGCAGTTTCGTCCGTGCCGCCGACGCGCTGGGCCTGTCCAAGGCCGCGGTCAGCAAGCAGGTCTCGGCGCTGGAGCGCCGGCTCGGCGCCCAATTGCTGCACCGGACCACCCGCCGGTTGAGCCTGACCGAGGCCGGCCAGGCCTATCTGCGCCATGCCCAGGGCGCCTTCGCCGAGGCCCGCGCGGCCGAGGACGCGGTCGCCGGCACCCACGCCGCGCCGCAGGGCCGGCTGCGGGTGTCGGCGCCGATGACCTTCGGCGCGCTGCACGTGGCGCCGTGGCTGGCCGGGTTCCTGGCCCGTTATCCGCAAGTCGACCTGGATCTGCAGCTCGACGACCGCGAACACGACCTGGTCCAGGGCAGCTTCGACCTGGCGATCCGCCTGGGCCGGCTGGAAGCCTCCAGCCTGGTCGCGCGCGCCATCGCCTACAGCCGGGTCGTGGTGTGCGCGGCGCCGGCGTACCTGCAGCGCGCCGGCCGGCCGCAGCGCCCGGACGAACTCGGCGGCTACGACTGCCTGCATTTCACCCTGTCCGCCAGCGGCCGCACCTGGAGCTTCGCCCGCGACGGCGAGGTGGTGCGGGTGGCGCTGGGCGCGCGGCTGGACGCCAATTCCAGCCTGGCCTTGAAGGCGGCGGCGCTGGCCGGCGCCGGCATCGTGCGGGTGCCCGAGTTCGCGGTCGCACGCGAACTGGCCGAGGGCGCACTGGTGCAGGTGTTGCCGGATTGGGAGCTGCCGGGGCTGGATGTGCATGCGGTGATGCCGGAGCGGCGTTACGTGCCGGCCAAGGTGCGAGCCTTCGTCGAGCATCTGATCGACAGCTGGATGCACGGCGGCGGCTGGAGCGACGCACGTTCGCTCCAGCCGCGCCGGCCGGTCGCGCAAGGCGCGCAACGCGCGGAGGGGATCGAGCCCCAGGATTGATTCCTTCCGCCCTGGGGACGCACGCCGCGGGCGTCGCCGCAACTGCGCTGCCGGCCGCGCATCTCAGAAGCTGAGACTCATCTCGTTAGACTGGTGGCGAACAATCGCAATCGAATGTGGCAGGGACGCAGGGGGTCGAGCCTCTGGCTTGCTCCCTGCGCCCCTATTGACCGAGCGTCCCGATGCCCCTGACCGCCGCCCTCGTTTCCATCGCGTTCGCCGTGCTGATCGGCGCCGTCCTGGCCTGGCTGCTGGCCCGCGCCGGCGCTGCGCGCGCGCTGGAGACCGCGCGCGCTGAGCTCGGCGCGCAGTTGAACGCGGCCCAGCAGGAACGCGCCCAGCTGGCCGAGCGCGCCGCGCGCATCCCCGAACTGCAGGCGCGCCTGGACGAGCTGGAGCACCAGCGCGACGCGCTGGTGCGCGACAGCGGCGGCCTGCGCGAGAGCATCGGCCGCACCGCCGCCGAGCTGGAAAAGGAGCAGCAGACCCTGCAACGCCTGCGTCAGGACTACGACGCGCTGGAGCGCTCGCGCGACGAGATCGCCGCGCAGTCGCAGCAGCGTTCGGTCGAGCTGGAGCGGCTGTCGACCCAACTCGACGCCGAACGGCGCCAGGCGCAGGAAAAGATCGCCCAGCTGCGCGAGGTGCGCGAGGATCTGTCGGTCCAATTCAAGAACCTGGCCAACGACATCCTGGAAGAGAAGAGCAAGCGCTTCACCGAGCAGAACCGCAGCCACCTCGGTCAACTGCTCGACCCGTTGCAGCAGAAGCTGAGCGAGTTCCAGGCCAAGGTCGAAACCGTCTACGACCAGGAGACCCGCGACCGCACCGCGCTCGGCGAGCAGGTGCGCCAGCTGATGGCGCTCAATCAGTCGCTCAGCGAGGACGCCAAGAACCTCACCACCGCGCTCAAGGGCTCGAGCAAGACCCAGGGCGCCTGGGGCGAGCTGATCCTGGAGCGGGTGCTGGAATCGGCCGGGCTGCGCAAGGGCGAGGAATACGATGTGCAGGAAAGCCACGGCACCGAGGACGGCGAGCGCCGCCCGGACGTTACCGTGCACCTGCCGGAAGACCGGCACCTGGTCATCGACTCCAAGGTCTCGCTGACCGCGTACGAAGAGTTCGTCAACGCCGAGGACGAAGACTTGCGCGCGCGTGCGCTCAAGCGTCACATCGAATCGGTGCGCCAGCACATGCGAGGGCTGTCGGAGAAGCGCTACCAGGAGCTGTACGGCCTGCGTTCGCTGGATTTCGTGCTGATGTTCGTGCCGATCGAACCCGCTTTCATGCTCGCGGTGACCCACGACCGCAACCTGTTCATGGACGGCTGGCAGCGCAACGTGCTGATGGTGTCGCCGTCGACCCTGCTGTTCGTGGTGCGCACCGTCGCCCACCTGTGGCGGCAGGAGGCGCAGAACCGCAATGCGCAGGAGATCGCCAAGCGCGGCGCGCAGCTGTACGACCGCCTCAGCGCTTTCGTCGCCGATCTGGAAAAGGTCGGCGAGCGCATCGAGCAGGCCAAGGAAAGCTTCGATGCGGCGCGCGGCAAGCTGGCGCAGAACAAGGGCAACGTGATCCGCCAGGCGGAGATGCTGCGCGACCTGGGGGTGAAGCCGAATCGCGCCTTGCCGGCCGCTCTGGTCGAACTTTCGGCCGACGACGATGCGCCCGCCGGCGACGCGTCCGGCAACGGCCCGCCCAGCGACGGCCC
>NZ_HG424515.1:22392-86184 GCF_000336385.2 Lysobacter antibioticus HS124
GAAGGCGCCGCCGGCCTGCCACCGCCGAGCGACGAAGCCGCACCCTTGTAGGAGCGGCGTAAGCCGCGACCACCGGCGCGGCGGAGTACCACGCCGCCTTCCGAAACGACGCCGCGGTCGAACGAGCCCGATTGTCTGCGCTTCGGCGAGGGCGTTTTCGTACATCGCTGCGATGGTCGCGGC
Source organism: Lysobacter antibioticus HS124 (assembly GCF_000336385.2). Classification (GTDB taxonomy): domain Bacteria; phylum Pseudomonadota; class Gammaproteobacteria; order Xanthomonadales; family Xanthomonadaceae; genus Lysobacter; species Lysobacter firmicutimachus. The sequence continues at coordinate 22,576 of NZ_HG424515.1, forward strand.
TTACGTCGTTCCTGCAGGTGTGGGCGACGCAGACGCACAAAACGAAACGGCCCGGATCGCTCCGGGCCGTTTCGTTTTCGCTGTGCGTCGCGCGTTCGCCGCTCAGGTGCCGTCGGTCGGCATCACCGGCATGGCGTCGGCGGGGACGCTGGGGTTGCTGTCGTCCTGCAGGTACTCGGGCAACTGGCTGTCGCCGTTCTTGTCCATGCGGTCGCCGAAGATCTGGTAGTCGCGGCGCTGCATCCAGGAATCGCGGACCAGGGCGTACTCGTCCTCGGCGCCGTCGCGCAGGCTGTCCAGCGGCAGCAGCTGGGCGCGCACGTCGACCAACTGCAGGCCCTGCAGCGGGATGCGGATGCGGTCGCGCTCGACCTGGCGCAGCGGGCTCAACGGCGCATCGGCGAGGGCGCCGAACGAATCGCGCACGGTGCGCGGGCCGAAGAACGGCAGCTCGACGTAGCGCGAACGCTTCCAGCCCCACACGCCCAGGGTCTGGCCGAAGTCTTCGCTGCGATTGGGCAGCTTGGCGTCGCTGGCCGGATCGAAGATGCCGCCGATGCCCAGGGTGGTGTTGAGGGCGAAGCGGCCCAGCGACTGCGCAGCCTGCTTCGGCTTGCCCTGCAGCAGCGCGTTGAGCGCCGACACCGGCTGGCCGAGATTGTTGAAGAAGTTGCTCACGCCCAGCCGGATCGGCCGCGGCACGACCTTGCTGTAGGCGCGCGCCAGCGGGCGGGCGATGCCGCGGTCCACCGCCATGTTGAAGCGGTGCATCTTGCGGTTGTAGCGCTCCCACGGATCGTAAGCGCCCGGCACGTTGGCCGGGGCCGGCAGGGTCGGGTCGGCGACCGGGTCGTATTCCTGCGGCTGCACGCCGTAGATCTCGTCGAAATCGCGCTCGGCGTCGGTGCGCGGGTCGTCCGCACCGGTCGTGGCGGGCGGCGGAGCGTTGGAATCGATGCCGGCGGCGGAGGCCGCCGGGTCGACGGTCGCGCTGGCGTCGGCCGGCGTCGGCGCGGCCGGCTCGGTTTGCTCAGCCGCGGCGGCGCTTTCGCCGGCGGCGACCGCGGCGCTGCCGGCCATCGCCAGCGCGCGCGCCGAATCGGTCTGCACCGGCGCGGCGGCGACCGCTGCGATCGGCGCATCGTGGCCGCTGCCCGGATCGGCGAGTTCTACGGTCTGAACTTCGGCCGCCGGCGCCGGATCGGCGCCCGACTGGGCGAAGGCGGGAACGGCAGGCAGCGCGGCGAGGGTCAGGCCGAGTGCGAGAGTGAGTGCGTGGGGGCGCATGGGTTGCAGTCTAGTCTTCCAGGACGAACGGGTGGGGGCGGCCTGGCCCGGACTTCGGGCGAAGACGACCGCAACAGCGGAATATGCGACGCGAGAACGGAATCAGCGACCGAAGCCTAGCGCGTCGTCGAGGCGATAGGCGGCGCGCAACTCGGTCAGGCCGGGCGGCGTGCCGATCACCTCGACGCCCGGCGCCAGCGACGCCAGCTCGGCCAGCAGCGCCAGGCCGGCGCTGTCGACCGAACTCACCGCCGACAGATCGAAGCGGCGCGCGCCGGGCGCCAGCGCGCGCGCCTGCGGCCACAGCGTCGCCGCCGCGGTGCGGTCGAGCGCGCCGGCGAAGCTCAGGGCATCGCCGTCCTTGCGCACGCTGGCGGGGGCGCCGGCCATGCTCAGTTGCTGCCGGCCTGGGCCTGCAGCTTGCCGGCCTTGAGTTCGGCGGCGACCTGGGCGATCGACTTCTGGCTCAGCGGCGCGTCGAACTGATTGCGGAAGGTCTGCACGAAGCTGACGCCTTCGACCATCACGTCGAACACCTTCCACTGCGTGCCGTTCTTGCGCAGCAGGTAGTCGACCGGCACCGGCTCGCCGCCCTGGCGCAGGAACTCGCTCGACACCTTGACGATGGCGCCGCCGCGCAGCGGGGTCTCGGACTTGATCCGCACCTTGAGCTTGGTGTTGAAGTCGAGCAGGGCCGAGCCGTAGCGCTGCATCAGGCTGCCGGTGAGGGCATCGGCGAACGCGTTGACGTCGCCGTCGGAAGCGCCGCGGCCGTGCGTGCCCAGCACCAGGCGCGCCGCGTAGTTGCGGTCGAACACCTGGTTGAACTCGGTCGCGATGAACTGGCTGAGCGCGCTGCGGTTCTTGGTGAACTCGGCGCGACGCGCTTCCAGGGTCGAGAGGATGCGGGTGCTGTTGGTGAGCACCATCGCGCTCGGCGTGCCGGCGGCCGGGGCGGCCTGGCCCGCGGCCGCGGTGGCCTGGGCGAAGGCGAGAGCGGGCGTGCCGGCCAGCAGGGCCGAGGCGACGACGATGGAGATCAGGGAACGCTTCATTTCTGGGTCTCGTCCGTGGTGGGGGCGGCTTCGCCCTGGAGGTAGTCGGGGACGCCGGCGTCGGCGGGCTTGGCGTCGCCGCCGCCCGCATTGCCGCCTTGTGCGCCACCGCCGCTGAACATGTACTTGCCGACCAGCTGAATGAGGTCGATCGCCGGCTGGGTCAGGTAGATCTCGTCGCCGGGCTTGAGGTTGTCCGGGTCGCCGCCGGGGGTCAGGCCGATGTAGCTCTCGCCGAGCAGGCCGCTGGTGAAGATGCCGGCGGCGGTGTCGGCCGACAGCTTGTCGTAGCGCTTGTTGATCGCCAGGGTCACGATCGAGTTGTACTTGACCGGGTCCAGCGAGATATCGGCGACCTGGCCGACGGTGACGCCGCCGATCTTGACCGGCGCGTTCGGGCGCAGCGCGCCGATCGCGGTGAAGCGGGCCTTGATCTCGTAGGTGTCGCCGCCGAAGCCGAACTTGCCGTTGGTGGAGGCGATGGCCAGCACCAGCAGCGAGCCCAGGGCGAGCAGCAGGAAGGCGCCGACGGCGAATTCGATGCGGGGACTGCGGACGGACATGGAGGTCACCTTGGGGATAAAGCCGGCGCGGTTCAATGCGCCTGGGAATAACGATTCGTTGACGTTGGTGGATCGGATCGAGGCAGCGGAACTATCGGAGCGGTCGGTCCATCGAGGCAGCGGTCTGTCGGAGCCGCGGTGCCCTCGCCCGCGCCTGCGGAGCGCACCCCTCATCCGCGTGCGGAAGAGGGGTTGGGGTGAGGGCGCGCGCGGCGCGGCTCCGGTCACCTCATTCACACCCTCGTCCGCCCTGCGAGCCCCTTCTCCTGCAATGCGGGAGAAGGGAAAAACAGCCCACCCTCCCGCAACGCGGCGGAAGGAAAACAAACCGCACTTACTTGAACAAGAACGCCGACATCACGAAGTTGAACATCAGCACCAGCAGCGAGGCGTTGACCACCGCCCGGGTGGTCGCCACCGAGGTGCCCTCGATGGTCGGCTCGGCGTGGTAGCCGACGTAGGCCGCGACCAGCGCCGCGGTGGCGCCGAACACCGCCGACTTCACGAACGCCATCAGGAAATCGTCGACGAAGTCGACGCTGTCCTTGAGCACCTGCCAGAACGTGCCCGACTCCAGGCCGATCACGTGCACCGACTCGAAGTAGCTGGCGCAGATCGCCAGGCTGCAGAAGAAGCCGGTCAGCAGCGGCACGCACAGCACCGCCGCCCAGAAGCGCGGCGCCACCGCCTTGCCGACCGGGTCGATCGCCATCAGGCCGAGCGCGGTGATCTGGTCGGTGGCGCGCATCAGCCCGAGTTCGGCCGCGATCGAGCTGCCGGCGCGGCCGATGAACAGCAGCGCGGTCAGCACCGGCCCCAGTTCGCGGTACAGGCCCAGGCCGAGCATGGCGCTGACCTGGTTGGCGGCGCCGTAGGTGTCGAGCGCCCGGTAGCCCAGCAGGGTCACCGAAAGTCCGACGAATGCACCGCCAACGGCGATGATCGGCAGCGAACGTGCGCCTATCTTATAGATTTCGCGGACCAGCTCGCGGAAAAAGTCGAGCGTCGGCCTGGAGGCGCGCAGCACCGACAGCGAGAACAGGCCGGCACGGCCCAGCGAACGGGTCGCGGCGATGAAGGGCATCAGGCGGCCTCCGATTGGCGCGGCGCGGCATCGAAGCCGATCGGGCCGTCCGGCTCGCCGCGCAGGAACTGGCGCACCAGCGGGTCGTCGCTGCGCTCCAGTTCGGCCGGGGTGCCGGAGAACACGATGCCGCCGTTGGCGATGACGATCGCATGGTCGGCGACCGGCAGGGTTTCGTGGACGTGGTGGGTGACCACGATGCTGGTCAGGCCCAGGGTGTCGTTGAGCCGGCGCACCAGGCTCATGACCACGCCGGAGGCGATCGGGTCCAGGCCGGTCAGCGGCTCGTCGTAGATCATCAGCGGCGGGTCCAGCGCCAGCGCGCGCGCCAGCGCGACCCGGCGCGCCATGCCGCCGGACAGCTCGCGCGGGTACACGTCGGCGGCGGCGCCGAGGCCGACCGCGTGCAGCTTCATCAGCACCAGCCGGCGGATCAGCGGGTTCGGCAGGCGGGTGTGGGCGCGCAGCGGCAAGGCCACGTTCTCGGCCGCGGTCAGGTCGGTCAGCAGGCCGTTGCCCTGCAGCAGCACGCCGATGCCCTTGCGCAGCTCCAGCAGCTCGCGCGAGCGGCGCGGCACTTCGCGACCGAACACCTCGACCCGGCCGGCGGCCGGGACCAGTTCGCCGGTCAGCGCCGACAGCAAGGTCGACTTGCCGCTGCCGGAGGGGCCGAGCACGGCGACGATGGCGCCGCGCGGCACCGACAGGTTGATCCCGCTCAGCACGCTGCGGCCGCCGCGGTCGAGGCGGAGGTCGGTCAGGCGGACGATGGGCGATTCGGTCGTCATGCGCTCGTGGCTGGACTGGGCTGGCGGTGAGTGGACGGCGGGGCGGGTCGGCTGCAAAACGGCGCAGCTTGGCCGAACCAGGCTGAACCGGGGTGGAGCGCGCCATTGTCGCAGGTTAGGCGGCCGGTCTCGCGGCGGCGGCAGGGACGGAGCGTTCGGCCGCCGTCGCGCCAGCGTGGCCGGGGGCGATTAAGGCGGCTTTAAGCGTGCCGGCGGGCGGTTGGGGGGCGACAGCAGCAACAGCGAATCCCTGCTGTTCAAAGGAGCAAGGCTCGGGCGACGTCAGGGGGCTGGTGAGTTGGATGGGAGGATGCCCGGGCGGTTTCGATGGGGAGCGCTTGTAGCGAGGTCGAAGGGCGAGCCTCCGGCGAGGGCCGGGGCTAAGGCGAGGGCAAGGCCGTGTGCGGCATCGCTGCATCCCCAAGACAAGAATCGCTCCTGCCGTTGCCCACTCTTACCGTTCCCCTTCGAAAAGGGCGGCGGGGAGCGGTGCCCTGGAGTCCCCGCTTCGGTCCCGCCCCGCAAACGCCACACCCTGCCGCAGCGCATTGCGCGCCCTTGCGGCAAGATGTCGCGATGCCCGCGCGCGCCGATTTCCGTCTCTACCATTCCAATGCGCTGGACGTGCTCGCCGGGCTGCTGGCGCAGGAACTGCGCACGCCCGCGCCGGGGCGGGGCCTGCTCGAGCCGGACACGATCCTGATCCCGCAGGTGGCGATGCGACGCTGGTTGCAGGCGACGCTGGCCCAGGCGTACGGCATCGCCGCCAATCTCGAATTCCTGACCCCGGGCGAATTCGTCCGGCGCGCGCTGGAGGCCAACGTGCCGGGCGAGGAAGACGACCTCGACGCCGCCGCGATGCGCTGGCGGCTGTATGCGACTCTGGCCCAGCCGGCGCACTGGCGCGAGCCCGCGCTGGCGCCGCTGCGCGCTTACCTGGACGGCGACGACCCGCTCAAGGCCTGGTCGTTGGCCGGCGAACTGGCTTCGCTGTTCGAGAAGTACCAGGCCTGGCGCCGCGACTGGCTGCTGGCCTGGGACGCCGGCGGCGAGCGCCACGACCCGCAGGCGGCGCTGTGGCGCAAGGTCGCCGCCGGCCGCCGCTACCGCGCACGCCGCATCGACGACTACCTGAGCCGCTTCGGCGGCGACCAGGCGCCGGCGCCGCGCGGCCTGCCGCCGCGGCTGTTCGCCTTCGCCACCCTCAACGTCTCGCCCGACGTGCTGCGGGTGATCGCGACCCAGGCCCATGCCGGCACCCTGCACTTCTATCTGCCGACCCCGACGCGCAAGTACTGGGGCGATCTGAGCAGCTACGGCGAGCGCCTGCGCCAGCTAGACGCCGCCGGCGGGGTCGAAGCCGCGGACGAAGAAGAAAACCCCCTGCTGCAGGCCTGGGGCGCGGCCGGCCGCGATTTCATGGCGGTGCTGGGCGGCTACGAAGTCGTGCATCCCTCCGGCGAAATCGCCGCCTACGCCGACCCCGAGGACAGCCGCCACGACGACCCGGCGCGCGACAGCCTGCTGCAACGGCTGCAGCGCGACCTGCTGCACCGGCGCGCGCCGCCGCTGCAGCCGTGGCGGGCCGAGGTCGAGCGCGACGACGCCAGCCTGCAGGTCCACGCCTGCCACACCCGGCTGCGCGAAGTGCAGGTGCTGCACGACCAGTTGCAGGCCCTGCTCGATCCGGATTCGCCGCAGGGCCGGCGCTTCGATCCGCCGCTGCAGCCGCGCGAGATCGCGGTGCTGGCCCCGGACATCGACCCCTACGCGCCGCACATCGCCGCGGTGTTCGGCGGCCTGGCCGGGCGTGCCGGCTATATCCCCTACGCGCTCGCCGACGTCAGCCCGCTCGCCGCCGAGCCGCTGGCCGAGGTCTTCCTGCGTTTGCTCGCGCTGCCGGTGTCGCGCTTCGGCCTGAGCGAAATCCTGGATCTGCTGGCGACGCCGGCGATCGCCGAACAGGCCGGGCTCGACGGCGCCGGCCTGGACCGCCTGCGCACCTGGCTGCTGCAGGCCGGCGCGCGCTGGGGCATCGACGCCGCCCATCGCCGCCGCCACGACGCGCCCGGCGACGACGCCTACACCTGGGCCTTTGCCCTCGATCGGCTGCTGCTCGGTCATGCGGTCGGCCACGACCACGACGGCCGCGGCGAACTGGTCGCCGGCATCGCGCCCTATGCCGAACTCGAAGGCGCCTCGCTCGACGCGCTGGATGCGTTGATCCGCCTGCTGCGCGTGCTGGCCCGCCACGAGCGCGCGCTCGACGCCGAGCTGAGCCCGGCGCAATGGGCCGAGCGCCTGCTCGGTCTGCTGCGCGCCCTGCTGCCCGAGCGTCCGCGCGGCGGCGGCGACCAGCGCACCCTGGAGCGCCTGCGCAGCCTGATCGAAAGCTTCGCCCGCGACGCCGCCTTGGCCGGTGTCGAAACCACGGTGCCGGCGGAGGTGGTGCGCGCGCATTTCCGCGCCGCGCTGGCCGAGGCCGACACCCGCGCGCCGCTGCTGACCGGCGGCATCAGTTTCGGTCGCATGGTGCCGATGCGCCTGATTCCGTTCCGGGCGATCTGCCTGCTCGGCATGAACGACGGCGACTACCCGCGCCGCGATCCGGCCGGCGGCCTCAACCGGCTCGCCGCCGAACTGGGCACCGCCGCGCGCCGCCACGGCGACCGTTCGCTGCGCGACGACGACCGCTTCTTGTTCCTGCAGTTGTTCGCGGCGGCTTCGGACAGTTTTTATCTGAGCTACCTCGGCGCCGACCCGCGCGACGGCAGCCAGCGCGAGCCCTCGGCCCTGGTCGCCGAGCTGCTCGACGTCGCCGCGCGCTACCACGCCGATCCGGCGCAGGCGCGCAAGGCCCTGGTGGTGCGGCAGCCGCTGCAGCCCTTCGCCGCGGCCGCGTTCGGCGCCGGCGAACGCGAGGGGGAATGCGAGCCGCGCCGCTTCAGCTATCGCGAAGAATGGCGCGCCGCGGTCGATGCCGGCGCGCGCGGCGAACGCGCGCCGATCGGGCCTTGGCTGGAACGACCGCTGGCGCCGGCCGCAAGCGAGGACGAAGTCGCCTACGCCGAGCTGCGCGCGTTCCTGCGCGATCCGCCGACCGCGTTCCTGCGCCAGCGCCTGGGCCTGCGCCTGCCCGACCGGATCGAAGCCGAGGACGACGTCGAACCGTTGGTGCTGCCCGGCCCCGGCCTGTTCCGCCAGCAGCTGCAACAGGCGGTGTTCGACGAACTGCTGAGCGGCGCCGGCGCGGTCGACCGCGAACGGCTGCAGGCACAGCTGCGCGCGCGTGCGTTGCTGCCGTCCGGGCCGCTGGGCCGGCGCCAGCTCGATGCCCTGCTCGGCCAGGTCCGGCCGTACGCGGACGCGTTCGCGCGCTGGCGCGAGGGCGAGCCGCAGACGCTGGATTTCGCCGTCGACCTGGACGGCCGGCGCCTGTCCGGCCGGCTCGACGCGCTGTACCGCGGCGGTCTGGCGCGGTTGCGCTTCGACCGCGTGCACGGGCCGGCGCAGATCGCCCACGGCCTGGATTGGCTGGTGCTGTCGGCGCTCGGCGATGCGCGGCCGCTGGCCCAGTTCGCCGAGACCGATGCCGGCCCCGGTCCGCACTTGCGCGCGCCGGCGCCGCCGGCGCAGGCGCGTGCCGCGCTCGCCGCCCTGCTGCGCTTGCGCGACTACGGCCTGCGCGAACCGCTGCCGTTCCTGCCGCGCGCCGGTTGGCTGTGGTACGAGGCGGCGATGCAGGACCCGCAGGGCTGGAGCGAGGCCGGCTGGAACAAGGCCGAAGGCCAGTGGCGCGGCACCCCGCGCAGCTGGGGCGAGGCGAGCACGCCGGGCGCGCAGTTGGCGCTGCGCGGACGCGACCCGTTCGCCGACCCCGAACTCGGCGAGCAGTTCCGCGCCATCGCCCGGCGCGTGTTCGGCGCGGTGCTGCTGGGCCGCGACGAGGACGCGGCATGAGCGCGGCACGCGACCCCTTCCTCGACCTGCCGCTGGACGGGCTGCGCCTGATCGAGGCCAGCGCCGGCACCGGCAAGACCTACACCCTGGCCACCCTGGTCACCCGTCTGGTGATCGAGCGCGGCCTGCGCATCGGCCAGATCCTGGCGGTGACCTTCACCGACGCCGCCACTCAGGAACTGCGCGATCGCCTGCGCCGCCGTCTGCTGCTGGCCGCGCGCATCGCCGCCGCCGACCCGACCCTGCCGCGCGCCGGCGACGATGCCGAGCGCGCCCTGACCCGGCAGTTGGTCGATGCGCAAGCCGAAGTCGAAGGCGTCGCGCCGTTGCGCGCGCGCCTGCAACGCGCCGCGCGCGAAATAGATTTGGCCGCGGTGGTCACCATCCACGGTTTCTGCGCGCGCGTGCTGGCCGAGCATGCGCTGGAAACCGGGCAGCCGTTCGCGGCGCCGGAAATGATCGGCAGCGAACGCGAGCTGCTCGACGAGATCGCGGTCGACCTGTGGCGCGCGTTCGGCGACGACCCCGGCGCGGCCGAGCTGCTGTCGCGGCAGTGGCCGGGCGGACCGGAATCTCTGGCCGCCGACCTCGGCGCGCTGCTGCGCGCGCCGCTGCTGCGGCCGCCGCTGCCGGCCGAGGCGGCCGACCCGCTGCCGGCGCTGGAAGCGGCGGCGCAGGCCTTGCGCGAATCGTTCCGCGCCCACGGCGAAGAGGCCTGCATCGCGCTGGAGAACGCGATCGCGGCCAAGGCGTTGAACGGCAACAGTTACCGCGCCGGTTTCCCGCGCGAGGCCTGGGCTTTGCTCGAGCGCTGGTGCGCCGACGGCGATGCCGCGCAGGCGCCGGACCCGCGCCTGGACAAGCTGACCCCGGCCGCGCTGGCGGCCAAGACCAACAAGGGCAAGGACGCGTCGACACCGGCCTCGCCGTTGTTCGATGCGGTCGCGGCGTATCTCGATGCGGCCCGGTCGCGCGCGCAATGGCTGGACGCGCAGGCGATCGCGCTGGTGCATCGCTTGCGCGCAGCGGCCGCGGGCCGCCTGGCCGAACTCAAGCGCGTGCGTCGGGTGCAGAGCTTCGACGACCTGATCGACGACGTGTACCAGGCCTTGCAGGGGCCGCATGGCGAGGCCTTGGCCGCACGCCTGCGCCAGCAGTACGCGGTCGCCCTGGTCGACGAATTCCAGGACACCGACCCGCGCCAATGGGCGATCTTCGAGCGCGTGTTCGGGCCGCGCAGCGCGGCGCCGGCCGGGCTGTTCCTGATCGGCGACCCCAAGCAGGCGATCTACGGCTTCCGCGGCGGCGACGTGCACACCTACCTCGGCGCGGCCGCCCAGGCCGAGCCGGCGCCGCCGCTGGAGCACAATTTCCGCTCGCGCCCGTCGCTGCTGGCGGCGATCTCGGCGTTGTACGCGCAAGCCGGCGACGCCGCCTTCGTCGATCCGCGCATCCGCTTCCGCGAAGTCGCGCCCGGCGGCGCGGTCGCCGATACCGATCTGCTGCGCGACGGCGCGGTCGCGCCGGCCTTGACCCTGCGCCGCCTGCCCGCGCCCGACGACGGCCGCAAGAAGGCCGAATGGAACGCCGGCGAGTCGCGCGAACAGGCCGCGCGCGCCTGCGTCGCCGCGATCCACGCCTGGCTGGCGCAGGCGCGCGAGGGCCGGGCGACGATCGAAGGCCGGCCGCTGCAGCCGGCCGATATCGCCGTGCTGGTGCGCAGCCACGACGAGGCCGCGCGGATCCAGCAGGCGCTGACCGCCGCCGGCATTCCCGCGGTCGCCGCCGGCCGCCGCAGCCTGTTCGCGACCGAGCAGGCGCAGGACGTGTTGAATTTGTTCGACGCCCTGCTCCACCCCGGCGACAGCGGCCGCCTGCGTACCGCCCTGGCCAGCGTGCTGATCGGCCTGGACGGCGCGGCGATCGCGCGCCTGGCGCAGGACGAGGCCGAGCAGGCGCAATGGCAGGCGCAGGCGCTGTTGTGGCGCGAGCGCTGGCAGCGCCACGGGCCGCTGGCGCTGATCGCCGACCTGTGCGCGGCGCAGGCGCCGCGCCTGCTCGCGCTCGACGACGGCGAGCGGCGCCTGACCAATCTGCTCCAACTCGGCGAAGTGCTGCAGGAAGCCGACACCCGCGCGCTGGGCTTACACGGTCTGCGCGACTGGTTGCGCCTGCGCATCGCCGAGGCCGACGACAGCGACGAGAAGCAGCAACTGCGCCTGGAATCGGACGCGCGCCGGGTGCAGATCCTGACCCTGCACAAGAGCAAGGGCCTGGAGTTCGGCCTGGTGTTCCTGCCGTTCGCGGCGATGAACAAGGAGCCCAAGGAAGGCCGCTGGTGCGAGTACCCGGACCCCGAGCACGGCAAGGTGCTGCAGCTGAAGACCGAGCTGAGCGTCGGCGCGCCCGACTGGAAGACGGCCTTCGCGCGCGCCGCCGAAGAGCAGCGCGCCGAGGACGCGCGCCTGCTCTACGTCGGCCTGACCCGCGCCCGCCACGCACTGTGGATCGCCTGCGGCCCGCTGTACCGCAGCGCCGAATCGCCGCTGCAGCCGATGCTGGGCGACCTCGACGGCCTGGCCGCGGCGTGGCCGCAGGCGATCGAACTCGACACGGTGGCGCTCGGCGCACCGCCGCGGCCGCTGCCGCCGGCGGCGAGCGGACAGGTACCGGCGGCACGCATCGCGCGCCGCGCCGGTCCGGCGCGCGACTGGTGGGTGTACAGCTTCACCCAGCTGACCCAGGAAGACGATCGCGCTGCCGCGGCCGAGGAGCGCGGCGCCGAAGACGAGCCGGAGACCGCACCGGTGCTGCTGGCGCCGGGCGATGCGCGTTTCTCCGGCAGCCGTTTCGGCAACGTGTTGCACGAGGCGCTGGAACGGGTGGATTTCCAGCGCTGGAGCGATTGGCGCGATGACGGCGCACCGGCGCCGGACCAGGCCGCGCTGCTGGTGCAGGCGTTGCGCAAGGAAGGCTACGCCGAGCAGGACATCGACGACGGTACGGCCTTGCTGGCCTCGCTGGTCGGCCGCACCTTGACCGCGGTCTTGCCCGAAGGCGCGCGCCTGTGCGCGCTGCCGGATGCGGCGCGGCGCGCCGAGATGGAGTTCCACTTCGCTTTGGAAGCGGCGCCGGTCGACGCTTTGCTGGCGACGCTGCACGCGCACGGCTGGCTGCGCGAGCGTCGCGGCTTCGGCCTGCGTCGGCGCCTGGACGGGCTGATGACCGGCAAGATCGACCTGGTCTACGCCCACGACGGCCGCTATTACGTGCTCGACTACAAGACCAACCGCTTGCCGGCCTACGACCCGGCGCAACTCGAGCGGGCGATGGCCGACAGCGAATACACCCTGCAGTCGCTGATCTATACCGTCGCCCTGCACCGCTGGCTGCGCTTCCGCCTCGGCCCGGACTACGACTACGCACGCGATTTCGGCGGCGTGCGCTATCTATTCTGCCGCGGCCTGGACCCGGCCGATCCGGCCGCGGGGGTGTGCGCGTTCACGCCGCCGGCGGCCCTGGTCGATGCGGTCGACGGCTTGTTCGCCGGCCACGGAGTCAGCGCATGAGCCTGCTCGACGCGCTGTTCCGCGACGGCAGCCTGCGCACCGTCGATCACGCCCTGGCCCAGGCGCTGCGACGGCTCGACCGCGACACGCCCGACCCGGTGCTGGCCGCGGCGGCACTGGCGTCGCAGGCGATCGCGCGCGGCCACGCCGCGTTCGATCCGGCCCAACCGCAGGCCTACAGCGAGGCCGCGATCGACTGGCCCGAGCCGCGGGCCTGGCGCGAAGCGCTGGCGCAGTCGCGCTGGGTCGCCACGCCCGACCCGCAGCAGCCGGCCGACGCCGAGACGCCGCTGGTGCTGGAGCGCGGCCTGCTCTACCTGCGCCGCTATCGCGAGTACGAACGCCGCCTGGCCCAGGGGTTGCGCCGGATCGCCGCGCAGGCGCCGCCGCCGCCCGATCTGCAGGCGCTGGCGCCGTTGTTCGCGGCCTTGTTCCCGCAGGCGCGCGACGGCGACCGCCAGGCGCGCGCGGCGGCGCTGGCGCTGCTGCAATCGCTGCTGCTGGCGACCGGCGGCCCCGGTACCGGCAAGACCACCACCATCGCCCGCTTGCTCGCGCTGCTGATCGCGCAGGCGCGCCTGGACGGAGCGACGCCGCCGCGCATCGCCCTGGCCGCACCGACCGGACGCGCCGCCGAACGCATGGCCGAAAGCCTGCGCATGGCGGCGGGCGCGCTGCAGACGCTGGAACCCGGCTTGGCCGCGGCCCTGCCGGCATCGGCCAGCACCCTGCATCGCTTGCTCGGCAGCGTGCCCGACAGCGCACGCTTCAAGCACGATGCGGGCCATCCGCTGGCCTACGACGCGATCGTGGTCGACGAGGCCTCAATGGTCGACCTGCCGCTGATGTGCAAGCTGGTCGAGGCGGTGCCCGACGGCGCGCGGCTGATCCTGCTCGGCGATCGCGATCAGCTGCCCTCGGTCGAAGCCGGCGACGTGCTGGCGGCGATCGTCGACGCCGCCGGCGAGGACGAAGGACTGCCGGCGCCGGTCGCCGAACGCCTGCGGCCCCTGCTCGGCGAATTGCCTGTGCGCGCCGACCCGGGTCCGTTCGGCGCCTGCCGGGTGCATCTGCGCCGCGGCTATCGCCAGGCCGAAAGCCTGGACCTGGCGCCGCTGGCGGCGGCGGTACGCGCCGGCGATGCCGATGCCGCGTTGGCCTTGCTGCGCAGCGGCGAGTTGGCCGGGGTGCATTTCCACGAGGACCTGCACGACCCGTTGACCGGCGTCGGCCGCGAAGCCTTGTTGCCGGCCTGGCGCGCCTTGAGCGAGGCGCGCGATCCGTTGCAGGCCCTGGCCCTGGCCACGCGCCTGCGCCTGCTGACCGCGCTGCGCGACGGCGGCCAGGGCGCGGCGCCGCTCAATGCGCGGATCGAAGAGGCCCTGGCCGGTTCGCACCGGCCGACCTATTTCCACGGCCGGCTGCTGCTGATCACCGAGAACAGTTATCGCCACGGCCTGTTCAACGGCGACATCGGCGTGTGCCTGCGCGCGCGCGACGAGCAGGGCCGCGACGTGCCTGGCGCGCCGGTGCTGGCCTGGTTCGCCGGCGGCGCCGGCGGCGCGCGGCCGTTCCATCCCTCCGCCCTGCCCGCCCACGGCGGCGCGTTCGCGATGACCGTGCATAAATCGCAGGGCTCGGAGTTCGATTCGGTGTGGCTGCAGCTGCCGCGCCAGGACGCGCGCCACCTGTCGCGCGAGCTGGTCTACACCGGACTGACCCGGGCCCGGCGCGAGCTGCATCTGGCCGCGAGCGAGGCGGTGCTGCGCCAGGCGCTGTCGCGGCATGCGGCGCGGGTCTCGGGGTTGGCGTGGCGATTGGGCGGGTGAGGTCGGCGTTGGGCTGGAGCGGCGACAGCAACAGCAACAGCAAATCCCCCTGCCCCGCTTTTTGAAAGGGGGAACGGCAGGAGCTTCAAAAGGGTTAGTGGGAGCGGCTGGTTGGAGGGGGATCGATCGGCGCGTGCAGCCAGGGCGTGTCGCAACACGGCGCCGGTCACCTGCCCGTTCCCATACTCGCCCGGCGCGTGCCCGCTTGGGGTGCGCGTACGCACCCGGAGCCTTCGCCCCTTTTCGGAACGCGTACGTACCCGAAGCATCCTCCCCTTGGAAAAGGGGGGATGGATTCGCTCTCAGCGTCTTCGATCCGACGCTGCGGTCCTCAAACCAGCGCCGCGTCCTCGTCGCTGGGCGTATCGTCGCGACGCGCATCGGCCGGGGCCGCCTTGCCGGCGCGCGCCGGGGCCTTGCCGCCGCGACCGTCCACCGCTTCGGCGATCGCTTCGATCGCCTCCACCACCGGCACCGCGATCGTGCGCGATTCGCCGGCCTCCTTGGCCAGCCCGTGCGCCAACGCCGCTTCGGCTTCCTCCGACGCCTTGCGGAAACGCTTGGCGTCCGGGCACAGCACCTGCATGTAGTCGGCGTCGAAGTTGAGCCGCTCGACCAGGAAGTCGATGAAGGCGCGGACCTTGGGCGATTGCACCTGGCCGCGCGGGAACACCGCGTTGAACTCGTATTCCGGCCCAGTCCAGCCGGCCAGCACGCGCTGCACGTAGCCCTGTTCGGCGAAGGCCTTGACGGTGACGTCGGCGGCCAGCATCAGCGCCTCGCCGCACAGCAGCGCGCCGCGCAGCGGGCCCGGGTCGTTGGCGACCATCACCGGGTCGATCACGTAGTCGACGCTGCGTTCGCCGTCGCTGAGCGGCCAGACGTATTCGTTGTTGCGGCGCGATTTCGGCATCGCCAGGGTGCGGTGATGGCGCAGATCGTCCGGGTGCAGCGGTTCGCCGTGGCGCGCCAGGTAATTGGGGCTGGCGTAGATCTGGGTGCGGAAGATCGCCAGCCGGCGCTTGATCAGGTTCGAATCGGGCAGGTCGCCGACCCGCAGCGCGACGTCGATGCCCTTGTCGATCAGGTCGACGTTGTCGTTGCTGAGGTTCATCTCCACCCGCACTTCCGGGTGGCGCGCGTGGAACTCGCCCAGCAGCGGCGCGATCCAGGTGATGCCGACCGAGTACGGCGCGGTGATGCGCAACCAGCCGCGCGGGCCGCCCTGCAGCTGGCCGACCGCGCTTTCGGCCTCGGCCAGCTCGCGGGCGATGCGCTGGCAATGCTCGAAGTACAGATTGCCGGCCTCGGTCAGGCCGAGCTTGCGCGTCGTGCGATGCAGCAGTTGCGCGCCGAGCCGGGTTTCCAGTTCCTGCACCTTGCGGCTGACCGTGGTCTTGGGCAGGCGCAGCGCGCGCGCGGCGGCGATGAAGCTGCCGCTTTCGACCACTTTGACGAAGATCAGGGTGTCGTTGAGATCGTGAGCCATGGGGGATGGCCTCCTTTGCGAATGTGGGCGATGCCGAACCGGCGTCGCCGCGCGATGCGGCCCGGCCGTGGCCCGTCGGTGCTGGAACGAAAACGCGAAGCGGATGAGCGGATAACCACGCAAGAGCGTCGGTGCATGAACGGGCGGGCGGCAATGACGTCTGTCACCGCGGTCGACTGATCCCGTCCACTGCCGTGGATGGCGCGCGGCGGCGACAGTGGCGCACGTCGTCGTCCCGGCCGTGCGGCGCTTCCTGCGCCGGCGGTCGTTTCCCCCTTGCTTCCGTTCCAGGCGTGGGGGCCGGACGCGGTGCGATCAAGAGGGTACAGAGGGTATTGGCCCGATGTCGGGACAATTATTCCCTGAATCAGTGGCTAATCAAGTGCCGTTGGCCTCTCTACTCTGTGCCGCAGATCGACACGAGGCCCCCGCCATGTTGACCCCCCGTCAAGCCCGATTCGCTTTTCTACCTTTGATGTTGGTGGCCATGTCCGCCCTGATCGGGCTGGCCGTGGTCGTGTTTCGCCAGGGCCTGGCCCAAGGCCCGGAAGAGGCCTGGATGCTGGCCTGGGTGCTCGCGTTCACCATCGCCCTGCCGGCGGCCATGCTGCTGATGCCGGCGGTGAGCGCGCTGCTGGCGCATTACACCCGAGGTCATTCCGAGGGTGACACGCGTCATGGGATCATCCCGGTCGTGGGATCAAAAGTCCCAGGGGCGGGACAATGAAAGCCCCTTTGGTTGTACTCGGTGCCACCGGCGGCATCGGCCGCGGGGTCGTCCGCGCCGCGATCGATAGCGGCCGGCCGGTCGTCGCGGTCGCGCGCCAGGCCTCCGAACTCAAGGCGCTCAAGGCCGGCTACCCCCATGCCGACCTGACCACGATCGCCGGTTCGGTCGCCAACGACGCCGCCGGCGCCAAGCTCGCGCGCGCGCTGCGCAAGCTCGGGCGCCCGCTCGCCGGCGTGGTCGCCGCGGTCTGCGGCAACGCCGAACGCGGCCGCCTGCTCGATAACCCGGCCGAGTTTCTGCGCCGCAAGCTCGACGAGGACCTCCTCCCCCACCTCGCCGCGGCGCGTCACTTGCTGCCTCTGCTGGCCGAATACGATCGCGGCGGCACGTATGTGCTGATCGGCGGTCCCGGCAGCGAGCATCCCTGGGCCGGCTACGGGCACCGTTCGATCGGCGCCGCCGCGCTGCGCATGCTCGCGCGCGTGCTGCACGACGAAGCGCGCCAGTTGTCGGTGCGGGTGCAGTTGCTCGCCGTCGACACGCCGGTGTGCACCGAGTTCAACCAACGCCATTCCTGCCCCGAATGGCCGAGCGCGCTGTCGGTCGGGCAGCGTGCCCTGGCCCTGGTCGATCACGACGTCAGCGGCGAGCTGCCGCGCCCGATCGTGCCCTACGCGCTGCGCTTGCCGCCGCCGGAACTGCCGCCGCGCGGCGCCGCGCGCGTTCCGCCTCCGCCCGCCCGCGACGAGCCCGCGCGCTCGCAGCCCGCCAGCGATTCCGATCCCGCCGCCCGTTCCATCCTCCCCGAGTCGACGCCTTCGGGTGCGCAAGATCCGGACTGCGCATCGGACGAAAAGGCGCAACGCTGTCTGCAGGACGCGCGTGCGCTGTTGAAGTCGTTGACCTCCAAGAATCCCAAACAGGAACCCACCCCCCGATGAGCACTCGCAAATCTCTCGTCCGCTCCGCCCGTACCGGCGTCGGACCCTCCGTGCTCGCGCTGGCCGCGAGCATCGTCATCGCCCTGGTCGCCGTGGGTTGCGGCAGCCAGGCCGCCACGCCGGAAGGCATGCCGCCGCCGCCGGAAGTCAGCGTCGCCCAGGTGCTGAACAAGCAGGTCCGGCAGTGGGACGAGTTCACCGGCCGGGTCAGCGCGATCGAAACGGTCGAGCTGCGTCCGCGCGTGAGCGGCTATGTCGAGCGCGTCGCCTACCAGGAAGGCCAGGAGGTCAAGAAGGGCGATCTGCTGTTCGTGATCGACCAGCGCCGCTACCGCGCCGAGCTCGCGCGCGCCCAGGCCGAACTCGAGCGCGCGCGCGCCGAAGCGCGCCTGGCCCAGACCCAGGACAAGCGCGCCCAGACCCTGGTCGAGGCCAAGGCGATCTCGCGCGAAGAGTTCGAGACCCGCCGCGCCGCCAGCACCCAGGGCGACGCCGCGGTGCGCGCAGCCGAAGCCGCGGTCGCCTCGGCCCAGCTCGACCTGACCTTCACCGAAGTGCGTTCGCCGATCAGCGGCCGCGCCGGCCGCGCCCTGGTCACTGTCGGCAACCTGGCCTCGGCCGACCAGACCCTGCTGACCACCCTGGTCTCGCAGGACCCGATGTACGTCTACTTCGAAAGCGACGAGCAGACCTACCTGCGCTACAAGGAACTGGCCCGCAAGGGCGAACGCGCCGACAGCAAGAACCCGGTGCGCGTCGGTCTGGCCAGCGAAACCGGCTACCCGCACGAGGGCACGGTCGATTTCACCGACAACCAGGTCGACCCGAGCACCGGCACCATCCGCGCCCGCGCGGTGCTGCCGAACCCGGACCGTTTGTTCACCCCGGGCCTGTTCGCGCGCGTCCAGCTCGAAGGCAGCGGCGACTTCCAGGCCCTGCTGGTCGACGACAAGGCGGTGCTGACCGACCAGGACCGCAAGTACGTCTACGTGCTCGGGCCGAAGAACGAGGCCCTGCGCAAGGACATCGTGCCGGGGCGGATGATCGACGGCTTGCGCGTGGTCACCTCCGGCTTGTCGCCGCAGGACAAGGTCATCGTCCACGGCGTGCAGAAGGTGTTCATGCCGGGCATGCCGGTGTCGCCCAAGACCATCGCGATGGGCGCGCCGGCTCCGGGTCCGCAGGTGGCGCAGGCGGCCGGGTCGAAGTGATCCCGGGCTAGCGCGACCGTCCGAACCGGCGGCCCCGGGCGCTCCGCCCGGGCCGGTTCAAAAGCAATCGAAGGCCGCTCCCGTCGCGGGGGCGGCCGGGGACTCATGCGGCTGCAAACCGCACCAAGGACTCCTTCATGGACTTTTCCAAATTCTTCATCGACCGGCCGATCTTCGCCGCGGTGCTGTCGATCGTGATCTTCGCCGCCGGCCTGATCGCGATACCGATCCTGCCGATCAGCGAATATCCCGAAGTGGTACCGCCCTCGGTGATGGTGCGCACGGTGTATCCGGGCGCCAACCCCAAGGTCATCGCCGAAACCGTCGCCACGCCGTTGGAAGAAGCGATCAACGGCGTCGAAGACATGATGTACATCAAGTCGGTCGCCGGTTCCGACGGCGTACTGGCGATCACCGTCACCTTCCGCCCCGGCACCAACCCCGACGATGCCGCGGTGCGCGTGCAGAACCGGGTCAGCCAAGCGCTGGCGCGACTGCCCGAGGACGTACGCCGGCAAGGCGTGACGACCCAGAAGCAGGCGCCGGTGTTCCTGATGGTGGTGCACCTGACCTCGCCCAACGGCAAGTACGACACCCTGTACCTGCGCAATTACGCCCGACTGCACGTCAAGGACCAACTGGCCCGGCTGCAGGGCGTCGGCGACGCGCAGATCTTCGGCGGCGGCGACTACGCCATGCGCGTGTGGCTGGACCCGGACAAGGTCGCCTCGCGCGGCCTGACCGCCAGCGACGTGCTGCGCGCCATGCGCGAGCAGAACGTGCAGGTCTCGGCCGGCCAGCTCGGCGCCGAGCCGATGCCGAACAGCGAGTTCCTGACCCTGATCAACGCCAAGGGCCGCCTGCAGACCGAGGAAGAGTTCCGCAACATCGTGGTCAAGAGCGGTAGCGACGGCGAAATCGTCCGCCTGGGCGACATCGCCCGCCTGGAGCTGGGCGCCGGCGACTACAGCCTGCGCTCGCAGCTCGACGGCAAGAACGCGGTCGGCATCGGCATCTTCCAGTCGCCGGGCGCGAACGCGCTGGAGATCCAGGAACAGGTGATCGCCAACATGGATCGCCTGTCCAAGAGCTTCCCCGAGGGCATCAAGTACGAAGCGGTGTACGACACCACCATCTTCGTGCGCGACTCGATCAAGGCGGTGGTCACCACCCTGCTGGAAGCGATCCTGCTGGTGGTGCTGGTGGTGATCCTGTTCCTGCAGACCTGGCGCGCTTCGATCATCCCGCTGCTGGCCGTGCCGGTGTCGGTGGTCGGCACTTTCGCCGCGTTGTACCTGCTCGGCTTCTCGATCAACACCCTGAGCCTGTTCGGCCTGGTGCTGGCGATCGGCATCGTGGTCGACGACGCGATCGTGGTGGTGGAAAACGTCGAGCGCAACATCGAAGAAGGCCTGAGCCCGCTGGAAGCGGCGCACCAGGCGATGAAGGAAGTGTCCGGACCGATCGTCGCCATCGCCCTGGTGCTGTGCGCGGTGTTCGTGCCGATGGCCTTTCTGTCCGGCGTCACCGGTCAGTTCTACAAGCAGTTCGCGGTCACCATCGCCATCTCCACGGTGATCTCGGCGATCAACTCGCTGACCCTGTCGCCGGCCCTGGCCGCGCGCCTGCTCAAGCCGCACGGCGCGGCCAAGGATGCGCCGACGCGCCTGATCGACCGCCTGTTCGGCTGGCTGTTCCGTCCGTTCAACCGCTTCTTCAACAGCAGCTCGGAGAAGTACCAGAGCGCGGTTTCGCGCACCCTGGGCAAGCGCGGCGCGGTGTTCGCGGTCTATGCGGCGCTGCTGATCGGCACCGGCTTCATGTTCAAGATCGTGCCCGCCGGCTTCATCCCGCTGCAGGACAAGCTGTACCTGATCGCCGCGGTCAAGCTGCCGGAAGGCGCCTCGATCGCGCGCACCGACGCGCTGTTGAAGAAGGTCACCGACGTCGCCGGCAAGATCGACGGCGTGCAGAACACCATGGCCTTCCCCGGCCTGAACGCGGTGCAGTTCACCAACACGCCCAACACCGGCGTGGCGTTCCTGCCGCTGAAGCCGTTCAACGAACGCAGCCGCACCGCGGTGGAGATCACCGCGGAGTTGAACCAGAAGATCGCCGGCTTCCAGGAGGGCTTCAGCTTCGCCCTGATGCCGCCGCCGATCCTCGGCCTGGGCAACGGCGCGGGCTATCAGATGTTCATCCAGGACCGCAACAACCTCGGCTACGGCGCGCTGCAGAACGCGGTCAGCGCGTTCCAGGGCACGGTCATGCAGACCCCGGGCATGGGCTACGCCAACAGCACCTACCAGGCCAACGTGCCCCAGCTCGACGCCGAAGTCGACCGGGTCAAGGCCAAGGCGCAGGGCGTGCCGCTGACCGAGTTGTTCGACACCCTGCAGACCTACCTGGGTTCGGCCTACGTCAACGACTTCAACCAGTTCGGCCGCACCTGGCAGGTCATCGCCCAGGCCGACGGCGCTTACCGCGACAGCGTCGAGGACATCGCCAACCTGCGCACCCGCAACGACCGCGGCGAAATGGTGCCGATCGGTTCGATGGTCACGGTCAAGCAGACCTTCGGCCCCGACCCGGTGCTGCGCTACAACGGCTATCCGGCGGCCGACATCGCCGGCGACGTCGACCCGCGGGTGATGTCCTCGGCGCAGGCGATGGACGTGGTCAAGGGCGTGGCCGACAAGGTCCTGCCCAAGGGCATGGACATCGAATGGACCGACCTGAGCTATCAGCAGGCCAGTCAGGGCAATGCCGCGCTGATCGTGTTCCCGCTGGCCATCCTGCTCGCCTTCCTGGTGCTGGCGGCGCTGTACGAAAGCTGGACCCTGCCGCTGGCGGTGATCCTGATCGTGCCGATGTGCATGCTCTCGGCCCTGCTCGGCGTGTGGCTGACCGGCGGCGACAACAACGTGTTCGTGCAGGTCGGCCTGGTGGTGCTGATGGGCCTGGCGTGCAAGAACGCGATCCTGATCGTCGAGTTCGCCCGCGAGCTGGAACTGCAGGGCAAGGGCATTGTGGAAGCCGCTCTGGAATCCTGCCGCCTGCGCCTGCGTCCGATCGTGATGACCTCGATCGCGTTCATCGCCGGCACCGTGCCGCTGGTGCTCTCGCACGGCGCCGGCGCGGAAGTCCGCTCGGTCACCGGCATCACCGTGTTCGCCGGCATGTTGGGCGTGACCCTGTTCGGTCTGTTCCTGACTCCGGTGTTCTATGTCGCGTTGCGCAAGCTGGTCGGGACCAAGCTGGTCTCGCACGGCGACCACCATAGCGCTCTGGAGAAAGTCCATGCGTAATCTGAAACTCCCCGCCGTGGCGGCCTTGAGCCTGGCCCTGGCGGCCTGCGCGGTCGGTCCGGACTATGTCCGGCCGACCCTGGCCACGCCGGATTCGTTCGCCCGCGGCGACGCCGCCGCGGCCACCGACGGCAGCGTCGCGCCGCAGCCCGACAACGAGTTCTGGCAGAACTTCAACGATCCGCTGCTGACCCGGCTGATCGAGGAGTCGCTGTCGGCCAACCACGACCTGCGCATCGCCCTGTCCAACTACGACCGCGCCAACGCCCTGCTGCGCGGCGCCAAGTTCGACCGCTTCCCGACCATCACCGGCAGCGCCAGCGGCAGCGAAAGCCGCTCCAGCTCCGACCAGATGCCGAACGTGTCCAACGACGGCCGCGACAACGAGAGCTACAGCGTCCAGGCCAACGCCAGCTGGGAACTCGACCTGTTCGGCCGGGTCCGGCGCAGCGTCGAATCGGCGCGCGCCGAAACCTGGGCCAGCGCGGCCGACCTGCAGGCGATGCAGGTGTCGATCGTCGGCGAAGTGGCGCGCAGCTACGTCGAACTGCGCGGCCTGCAGGAACGCCTGCGGGTCGCGCGGGTCAACGCCGACAACCAGAAGGAAACCCTGCGCCTGGTGCAGGCGCGCTTCGACGCCGGCCGCGGCACCGAGTTCGATACCTCGCGCGCCCGCGCCCAGCTCGAAGCGACCCTGGCCCGGGTGCCGAACCTGGAAGCCCAGGTCGCGGTCACCCAGCACCGCCTCGCCGTGCTGACCGGGCAGACCCCGGACGCGCTGATCGCCACCCTGGACGCGGCGGCGCCGTTGCCGGCGCTGCCGGCGCGGCTCGACGCCGGCACCCCGGGCGAACTGCTGCGCCGCCGGCCCGACGTGGCCGCGGCCGAGCACCGCCTGCACGCATCGACCGCGCGGATCGGCGTGGCCACCGCCGACCTGTTCCCGCGCTTCACCCTCAGCGGCCTGATCGGTTCGCAGGCGATCGACACCAGCGCGCTGTTCGAACGCGCCAGCGAAACCCGCCTGGTCGCGCTCGGCATCGATTGGTCGTTCCTCGACATCGGCCGCGTCCGCGCCCGGATCAAGGCCGCCGACGCCCAGGCCGAAGGCGAGCTGGCGCGCTATCAGCAGAGCGTGCTGCTGGCGCTGGAAGACACCGAGAACGCCCTGGTGCGCTACGCCCGGGCGCGGGTCGAGGACCAGCACCTGGAACGCGCCGCGCAGGACAGCGCCAAGGCCGCGCAGCTGGCGCGGGTGCGTTACGAGGCCGGCGCCGCCGACCTGTTCGAGGTGCTCGACGCCGAGCGCACCCAGTTGCAGGCCCAGGACGCGTTCGCCGACGGCCGCACCCGCAGCGTTACCGGCGCGATCGCCCTGTACAAGGCGATGGCCGGCGGCTGGCCGGCCCGCGAACCGGTGCGCGAGGGCGTGGCCGGGCGCTGAGCCCAGCGACGGGGCGCTCGTCGGCCATGCCCGGCGAGCGTCCCCGGCCGTCGGCTGAGCCGCGGCGAAAGCTCCTGAGGTTTCTTGACCGGCGCGATTCCCGGGGCGCGGCGCGGCCCTTCCCCTCTCGATCGCCGCGCACCGGCGCCGGTCTTTTTGCAGTCCCGCGGCGGACCGGTGCGACCGGTCCCCGTCCGAGGCCCTGCCGCCGCACGGCGGCCGTTTTCCTCGACCCGACGGTCCGGCCGCGACGTCCCGCGGCGCGGCCCGCCCGCCGCCGGCGGAACGGCGGACGCGACCTGGTAGCGCGTCCGCCGTGCTTCGGCGCAGCGGCCGGATCGTCGGTTTTTTGTCCCCCGCCGGCGCATCCGGCTTCGCTGCCGCACGGCTCGCATCGTCTCGGGCTAGACTGCTGCGCTTCGGACGTGGGAGCGGACTGAACGTATGCGCATCGGCCTGTGGGCGCTGTTGATCGCGTTGGCCTGCGCCTGCCTGCCGGCCAACGCGCAATCGCTGAAGGTCGAGGTCCTGCTGACCGATACCGACCTGCAGGCCCCGCCGGTCGGCGCGCCGGTGATCAAGCGCCTGGTCGCCGAGCGTCCCGACGAGGTGATCCGTTTCAGCCTGCCGCGCCGCGACGCCGGCTATTGGCTGCGCCTGACCAGCCAGCGCGCGATCGCCCCGCACGAGGGCCAGTTGCTGGTGCTGCGCGGGCCGCGGGCGATGGGCCCGCTGCTGTACTACTCGCCCGGCGCCGGCGCGCGCGAAGTCGAGGACGCCGAGCACGGCGGCGTGCCGCTGATGCGGCGCGGCTGGGTGCTGGCCCTGCCCAACGGCTGGCCGCCGTCCTCGGTGGCGTACCTGCGGATCAAGGGGCGCGCGGCGATGAGCGAGATCCGCCTGTCCTTCGCCAGCATTCCCGACCTGGCCCGGCAGGAGCGCGGCGACGCCCGCTTCATGGCCGCCGCCTTCACCGCGATGATGCTGATGGCGGTGGCGATGGTCGGCGTCTGGGTCGCGTTCCGCGACTTCGTCTACCTCGGTTACGGCGCCTACCTGGCCTGCATCGCCACCTATCTGCTGTTCTTGTCCGGCGACGCCTCGGAAATGTGGGGGCTGGCCGGGCTGGCCAGCGAGCCGGCGATCGGCTGGGCGCTGGCGACCCTGGCCACCATCTTTCAGCTCGGTTTCAGCCTGCGCTTCCTCGATCTGCCGCGGTTGATGCCGCGGGTGACCTGGGTGCTGCGCCTGATCCAGTGGGCCAATATGTTCTGGCTGCTGGTGCTGGTGGTGTTGCGCGAGCAGTCCTACGGCTGGTGGTACATCGGCGGCAACGCGCTATTGCTGCTCGGCGTGCCGCTGATGCTGGTGATCGCGGTGATCGCCTGGCGTCGCGGCGCGCCCTACGCCGGCTACTACCTGCTGGGCTGGACGCCGATGCTGGTGTTCGCCGCCGCCCTGGCCGCGAACACCCTGGGTTTGCAGGACGCCGAGTGGGCCGAGCGCGGCCTGGCCCTGACCGCGGTGCTGGAATCGGCGGTGCTGGCGCTGGCGTTGAGCCAGCACGCCGCCAACCGCCACCGCATCCTGCTGCTGGCGCGGCAGTCGGTCGAACGCGACCCGCTGACCGGCGCGCTCAACGCCCAGGTGCTGGAGCAGATGCTGGAGGCCTGGTCGTCGCCGGGCAGCCTCAACGTCAACAACTACGGCCTGCTGCTGGTCGACCTGGACGGCTTCGGCGAGATCAACGCCCGCTACGGCCGCGCGGTCGGCGACGCGCTGCTGCAGCAGGCGCTGTCGCGCATGCGCGGCGTGCTGCGTCCGGACGACACCATCGCGCGCATGGAGGGCGACTGCTTCGGCATCGTCAGCGAATGCGAACGGGTGGAGTGCGAACTGCTCGCGCGGCGCATCGCCGACACCTTCGCCCGCCGCCCGTTCCGCATCGACAGCCACGAGATCACGATCAGCGTCAGCATCGGCCTGGCCATGTCGCAGCGCGGCGAGTCGGTGCCGCAACTGTTCGACCGGGTCGGCCAGGCCCTGCGCAACGCCATTTCGGCCGGCCGCAACGCGGTCAGCGTGGCCCAGAACAGCGGCCGCGACGTGGCCACCGCCCTGCTCCCGGACTGAGCGTCCTCACGCAGTCCTGACGAGGCTGAGCGCGCTGAACGAGACGGCGCCGGTCTTCACCTGCATTGCATCGGCCTGGGCCTAGCTTAGGCCCCAGGCAAGCGCGGATCTGCCGCGCTCGGTTCAGGGGCCATGAGACAGCACGAGGGAAAGGAGGTCGGCGCCGCGGTGGCCGAGGTCATCGCCCCGAGCGAGTATCGCGAGCATTTCCATCGCGAGTTCCGTTTCGCCCCTTACTACAGCGCTGGGCGCGAATGGCTCGATTACGAACCGGCTTACCGCTACGGCTACGAACGTTTCCAGGACTGCGGCGGGCGCCGCTTCGAGGACGTCGAGGCCGAGTTGGCCCGCGACTGGAGCGGCCATCGCGCCAGTTCGCGCCTGCACTGGTCCGAAGCGCGCGAAGCGGTGCGCGACGGCTGGCACCACATCGAGCGCAGCCTTCCGCATGCGCTCGACCGACCGCCGCGCCGTGCGCCGCGGTCCGCTCCCTAGGTCTCTCTCCCCCAGGGAGTCTTGAGGTCGCTTCCGGGCGGCCTCTTTTGTTTTTGGCCGGGATTGGGGATGCGGGATTGGTGGGCGCGGTGCGGGTTTGTGCTCTTAACCAATCCCGAATCCCCAATCCCGAATCCCGGCTCAACCGGCACGCCGGTGAAGCCCCGCCTGCGGTAGCATTTCGGTCCCCCTTGCCAGAGGCCGCACCATGGCCGATACCCCCGACAAGCCGTCCCGCGAGCAGGCCGAGGCAGCGGTCCGCACCCTGCTCGCCTGGGCCGGCGAAGACCCCCGCCGCGAGGGCCTGATCGACACGCCCAAGCGCGTGGTCGAAGCCTACGGCGACTGGTTCAGCGGTTACACCGACGACCCGCGCGAGTACCTGGCGCGCACCTTCGAGGAAGTCGCCGGTTACGACGAGATGATCGTGCTGCGCGACATCGAGTTCGAAAGCCATTGCGAGCACCACATGGCGCCGATCATCGGCAAGGCGCATGTCGGCTATCTGCCCAACGGCAAGGTCGTCGGCATCAGCAAGCTGGCGCGCGTGGTCGAGACCTATGCGCGCCGCTTCCAGGTGCAGGAGAAGATGACCGCGCAGATCGCCCAGTCGATCCAGGACGTGCTGCAGCCGCTCGGCGTCGGCGTGGTGATCGAGGCAGCGCACGAGTGCATGACCACCCGCGGCGTGCACAAGCGCGGGGTCAGCATGATCACCTCGAAGATGCTCGGCATGTTCCGCGACGACGCACGCACCCGCGCGGAATTCCTGCGCTTCATCGACGTCGGCCCGGGGCGCTGACGGCGCCTGTCCGAGCGCCCCTCATCCGCCCCTGCGGGCGCCTTCTCCCGCAAGCGGGAGAAGGGAACAAGCGATATCGCGCTGAGCTCCTCTGCCGCAGGCAGGGGGAGGGGAGCGCGCGACATCGCCTCGAGCCCCTTTCGCCAAGGGGAAGAACAGGAACAAGCGACCCTGCTTCGAGCCCGTTTCCTACAAGGCAAAGAGGGGAGACAAGCGAAACCGCTGCGAACCCTCTCCCGCTTGCGGGAGAGGGGTTGGGGTGAGGGCCGCCTCAGCCCGTTCGCGCCAAGCGCGCATCGCCCGCCGCCGCCAGCGGCGTACGCTCGCTGAGCAGGCGCACGATTCCCGCGGCCGCTTCGCGGCCTTCGAATGCGGCCGTCACCACCAGGTCGGCGCCGCGCACCGCGTCGCCGCCGGCGAACACGCGCGGATGGGTGGTCTGGTAGGGCAAGCCGGCGCCGGCTGCGCTGCGCCGCGACGCGCAGCCCTCGCTGTTGGCCAGTACCTTGATCCGGCCGTTGGACGCCAGCTCGATGCCTTGTTCGGCCAGCCACTGCGGCGCATCGGGCTGGAAGCCGAAAGCGATGATGACCACGTCGGCGTCGAGTTCGGATTCGCTGCCGGCGACCACCTCGGCGTTGCGGCGGCCACGCGCATCGGGCTCGCCGAGGCGGGTTTCGGCCACACGCACGCCGCGCACCGTTTCGTCGCCGAGCAGCGCCAGCGGCTGGCGGTTGAACAGGAACTCGACGCCTTCCTCGCGCGCGTTGGCGACTTCGCGCGCCGAGCCCGGCATGTTGGCTTCGTCGCGTCGGTAGACGCAGCGCACCTGCGCCGCGCCCAGGCGCACCGCGCTGCGCACGCAGTCCATGCCGGTGTCGCCGCCGCCGAGCACGACCACCCGCTTGCCGCGCAGGTCGGGCAGCTCGATCTGGTCTTCCCAGCCGGCGATCGGCTGCGAACGCAGCGCATCGCCGTCGGAATGCACCACGCGCCCGTTCTGGACCAGGAAGGGCAGGGCCGGCAGCACGTTGCGCAGGTCCTGCCCGGGCAGGCCGCCGTCGGTGTAGCGGTAAGCGCCCAGGCCGAGGAACACCGCGTCGTACTCGGCCAGCAGCGCGTCGAAGCTCAGGTCGCGGCCGATCTCGATGCCGAGCCGGAACTCCACGCCCATGCCTTCCAGCACCTCGCGGCGCTGGCGCATCACCAACTTCTCCAGCTTGAAGCTGGGAATGCCGAAGTGGAGCAGGCCGCCGATATCCTCGTAACGGTCGAACACCACCGCCTGGATGCCGGCGCGGGCCAGGCGATCGGCGCAGGACAGACCGGCCGGGCCGGCGCCGACCACGGCGACGCGGTGGCCGCTGGCCTGCACCGTCGACAGATCCGGGCGCCAGCCGCTGGCCAGCGCGTTGTCGACGATGTACTTCTCGACCGCGCCGATGGTAACCGCGCCGAAGCCGTCGTTGAGCGTGCAACTGCCTTCGCACAGGCGGTCCTGCGGGCAGACGCGGCCGCAGATCTCGGGCAGGGGATTGGTTTCATGGCACAGCGAAGCGGCTTCGTGCAGGCGGCCTTCGCGCGCCAGTTCCAGCCAGTTCGGGATGTAGTTGTGCAGCGGGCAGGCCCAGCTGCAGTAAGGGTTGCCGCAGTCCAGGCAGCGGCCGGCCTGCTTCTTGGCTTCGGCTTCGGCGAAGCGCCCGTACAGTTCGCCCCAGTCGCCGTCCAGGCGCAGCTGCAGCGGAATCCGCGCCGGCATCTCGCGCGGCGCATCGCGGAATTGGAAGACGGGCTTCTTGCTCATGCTTGCGGGACCGGCTGGCGTTGTCGATAGGAGACGTTGGGGTTCGCGTTGGACGCCGAAGCGAATCCCCGCGCCCCCCCCTTTTTCAGCGGGGAGAAACCGATCGGTTTTACCGACCGGATCCGAAGGTCTGCGCTCGGGCGCTGAAAACGCGAAATTCCAATCATCGTCGTCGCTTCCGTTTTTGCCTCGGCCAACATTCCGGCCTTCGCTTTTGCCGTTCCCCCCTTAGAACAAGGGGGGCAGGGGGGGATTGCTCGCGCCGTTGCTTCCGCCTTCGCCTGCGCACGCTCCATCGCCGTCACGCCGCGCTCTTCAAGGCTTCCGCCAGCGACTCCAGGCTCGCCGCCTTCGGCTTGACCAGCCAGAACTTGCCGAGGAAGTCGCGCATCTCGTCGAGGATCTTGCGCGCCCACACGCTGCCGGTCAGGGCCGCGTGGGTTTCGAGCAGGTCGTGCAGATGCGAGCGATGATGCTCGAAGCCGTCGGCGGAAATGCGCAGGATGTCGATCAGCTCGTGGTTGTAGCGATCGACGAAATCGCGTTCGACGTCGAGCACGTAGGCCATGCCGCCGGTGAAGCCGGCGCCGAAGTTCAGGCCGGTGCGGCCGAGCACCGCGACCACGCCGCCGGTCATGTACTCGCAGCAGTGATCGCCGGCGCCCTCGACCACCGCGGTGGCGCCGGAATTGCGCACCGCGAAGCGCTCGCCGGCGCGGCCGGCGGCGTAGAGTTCGCCGCCGGTGGCGCCGTACAGGCAGGTGTTGCCGAGGATCGGCGTCTCGTGCGCGGCGTAGCGCGCGCCGGTCGGCGGGCGCAACACGATGCGGCCGCCGGCCATGCCCTTGCCGACGTAGTCGTTGGCTTCGCCGGACAGCTCGAAGTGCAGGCCGCCGGCCTGGAACGCGCCGAAGCTCTGCCCGGCGGTGCCGTGGAAGCGCAGGGTCAGCGGCGCGTCGTTCATGCCGCGGTCGCCGTGCAGGCGGGCGATGCGGCCGGACAGGCGCGCGCCGATGCTGCGGTCGGTGTTGCGGATCTTGTAGCTGTATTCGCCGCCGGCCTTGGCCGCGATGGCGTCGGCCAGCTCGCTTTCCAGTTGCGCCGACAGGCCGTCGGGCGCCTGCGGCGGCGCCGGCATGCCGCAATGGCCGCCGTGGGCGAGGCCGTCGCCGGCCAACAGCGGGGCCAGATCCAGGCGTTGCTGGCGGCGGCTGTCGCCGTCGCGCTGGCGCAGCAGATCGGTGCGGCCGACGATCTCGCCCAGGCTGCGCACGCCCAGCGCGGCCAGCCAATGGCGCACTTCTTCGGCGAGCAGGCGGAAGAAGTTCTCGACCCGTTCCGGCAGGCCGGTGAAGTGGTCGCGGCGCAGGCCGGCGTCCTGGGTCGCCACGCCGGTGGCGCAGTTGTTGAGGTGGCAGATGCGCAGGTACTTGCAGCCCAGCGCGATCATCGGCGCGGTGCCGAAGCCGAAGCTCTCGGCGCCGAGCAGGGCCGCCTTGACCACGTCCAGACCGCTCTTGAGGCCGCCGTCGGTCTGCAGGATCACCCGCTCGCGCAGGTCGTTGGCGACCAGCGCCTGGCGCGCTTCGGCCAGGCCCAGTTCCCACGGCGTGCCGGCGTAGCGGATCGACGACAGCGGGCTGGCGCCGGTGCCGCCGTCGTGGCCGGACACGGTGATCAGGTCGGCGCCGGCCTTGGCCACGCCGGTGGCGATGGTGCCGACGCCGGCGTGCGAGACCAGCTTGACCGAGATCAGCGCCTGCGGATTGACCTGGCGCAGGTCGTGGATCAGCTGGGCGAGGTCCTCGATCGAATAGATGTCGTGGTGCGGCGGCGGCGAGATCAGGCCGATCCCGGGCATGGCGTAGCGCAGCCGCGCGATCAGCTCGTTGACCTTGTGCCCGGGCAACTGACCGCCTTCGCCGGGCTTGGCGCCCTGGGCGACCTTGATCTGCAGCACTTCGGCGTTGACCAGGTACTCCGGGGTCACGCCGAAGCGGCCGGAGGCGATCTGCTTGATCTTCGACACCTTGTCGGTGCCGTAGCGGACCGGGTCTTCGCCGCCTTCGCCGGAATTGGAACGGCCGCCCAGGCGGTTCATCGCGATCGCCAGCGCCTCGTGCGCTTCCGGCGACAGCGCGCCCAGGCTCATCGCCGCCGAGTCGAAGCGGCGCACGATGGCTTCGACCGGTTCGACTTCGTCCAGCGAGATCGCGCGCGCCGGATCGGCGTCGAGCTCGAGCAGATCGCGCAGGGCCGCGGTCGGGCGCTCGTTCACCGCTTCGGCGTAACGCTGCCAGTCGCTCCATTCGCCGCTGCCGACCGCGCGCTGCAGGCGGGTGACCACGTCGGGATTGAACAGGTGGTACTCGCCGCCCGGGGTGTACTTGAGCAGGCCGCCGATCTCCGGCAGGCGGTTGGCGTCCCAGGCGATCTGCGCCAGCAGCTCGTTGTCCTGCTGCAACTGCTCGAAGCCGGCGCCGCGGATGCGCGAAGGCGTGCCGGCGAAGCACAGCTCGACCACTTCCGGGTCCAGGCCGATGATCTCGAACAGCTGCGCGCCGCGGTAGCTGCCGATGGTGGCGATGCCCATCTTGGAGATGATCTTGAGCAGCCCCTTCTTGATCGCGCGCCGATAGCTGCGGCCGATCTGCGCGACCTCGCCGTGCTTGGTGCGCAGGATGCCGCGCGCGCCCAGGTCGTGCAGGGTCTGGTAGGCCAGGTACGGATACACCGCAGTCGCGCCGAAGCCGATCAGGCAGGCGAAATGGTGCGGGTCGCGCGCGGTGCCGGTCTCGATGATGAGGTTGGCGTCGCAGCGCAGGCCGACCCGGACCAGGTGCTGGTGGATCGCGCCGGTGGCGAGCAGGGCGTGCATCATCAGCGCGTCGCGGCGCGGACGCCGGTCGGTGACGATCAGCAGCACGTTGCCGTCGCGGGTGGCTTGCTCGGCTTCGGCGCAGATGCGCTCGATCGCCGCCTTGAGGCCTTCCTCGGCGGTGTAGTTGAGGTCGATGTAGCGGTGCGACTGGTCGTACGGCGCCATCGACAGCAGCTGGCGCAGCTTGCGCTGGGCCAGCACCGGCGAGTTCAGGTGGATGTGGCCGACATTGCCCGGCACGTCGACGAAGATGTTGCCCTCGCGCCCGATCTGGGTCGCCAGCGACATCACGCAATCCTCGCGCAGCGGGTCCATCGGCGGGTTGGTGACCTGGGCGAAGGCCTGGCGGAAGTAGTCGTACAGCGGCCGCACCTGTTGCGACAGCACCGCCATCGGCACGTCGTCGCCCATCGAGCCGGTGGCTTCCTGCTCGATCTCGGCCAACGGCCGCAGCACTTGCTCGCGCTCTTCGCGGGTCAGCTGGAACAGCTTCTGGAAGCCCGACAGGGTCTCGTGGTCGAAGGGCTCGGCGGCCAGGTTGGGGTCGATCAGTTCGCTGTGCAGGTAGGTCACGCCCTGCTTGAGCCAGCGCTTGTAGGGCGCGCGGGCGCGGTTGATGCGGTCGATCGCCTCGGAGTCGAGCAGCTCGCCCTGGTACAGGTCGGCGGCGATCATCTCGCCCGGGCCGAGCTTGCCCTTGGCCTCGATCTCCTCGGCCGGCAGTTCCCACACCCCGGCTTCGGAGGCGATCAGGAAGTGGCGGTCGCGCGAGCGCAGCCAGCGCGCCGGGCGCAGGCCGTTGCGGTCCAAAGTGCAGGCGGCGTAGCGGCCGTCGCAGGTGACGATGCCGGCCGGGCCGTCCCAGGGTTCGGAGTTGAGCGCGTAGTACTCGTAGAACGCGGCCAGGTCGGCGTCCTTGTACTCCAGCGACTGGGTCGCCGGCGGAATCAGGATGCGCATCGCCTTGAGCAGGTCCATGCCGCCGGCCTGCAGCACCTCGAGCATGTTGTCCAGGCTCTGCGAATCGGAGCCGTCGAGGCTGACGATCGGATCGAACTCGCGCAGGTCCAGGGTCGGCGTGCGCCAGGCGTGGGCGCGCGCCTGCGCCCAGGCGCGGTTGCCGGCGACGGTGTTGATCTCGCCGTTGTGGGCCAACAGGCGGAACGGCTGCGCCAGCGGCCAGCGCGGGGTGGTGTTGGTGGAGAAGCGCTGGTGGAACACCACCGCGCTGGCGGCCAGCTCCGGCCGCTGCAGATCGGGGTACAGCTGCATCAGCCGGTCCGGCAGGACCATGCCCTTGTAGCCGATGCTGGCCGCGGACAGGCTGACCACGTAGAAATCGCGGAAGCCGTCGGCGTCGGCGCGGCGCAGGCGTTGTTCGGCGCGGCGCCGGGCCAGGAACAGCGAGCGCTGGAATGCGGCCGGGTCGAACGGCGAGGCGGCGTCGACGAAGATCTGCTCGATCCGCGGCACGGTGCTGCGCGCCAGGGTGCCGCAGGCCGCCAGGTCGACCGGCACGATGCGCCAGCCGGTCACCCGCATGCCTTCGGCGCGCACGGTCTCGTTGAGGGTGTCGCGGGCCTGCGCGGCGAGCGCCGGGTCGTGCGGCAGGAACACCAGGCCGGCGGCGAAATGCGCGCCCGGGCGGATGTTGGCCTCGCGCGCGATCAGGCGCAGGAAGGCGTCGGGGTGACGGATCAACAAACCGCAACCGTCGCCGCTGAGCCCGTCGGCGGCGACCGCGCCGCGATGGGTCATGCGCGACAGCGCTTCCAGAGCGCGATCGACCAAAGCGCGGCTGGGACGATCGTCGAGTTGCGCGATCAGCCCGAATCCACAGCTGTCCCGCTCGTCGCGGGGGTCGTACAGACGTTGTTGCTTGGCTTGCATCGCATCTCCGGACCGTGGGTGCTCCGTGATCGCTAGCTCGCTACCGCTGCGCGTTGTGGTGTTGCCGTGTCCCTTAGTGGTGCATCCCTAAGTGCTGTCCCCAACGCGAGCGCGCTCGCGCGATGTCGTCGCTGTTTTCGCCGTAGGTGTTGCCGTCACGCAGGGCGCATCGGCCAATGGCGCGGGAATGCCTCCCGCACCGCGGCGTCCGAACCGAGCGTGTTTCGACTAAACCACAATTTGTGCGATGCGGCAATTCGCTTGCGGCGACTGCGCGGCGTGTAAGCGCGAGGGGGGACGTCTGTTAGCGCGTGCGCTCACAAGCGCGTTCGTAAGGCTATGAAGTATCGGGAAAAATTCCAGATTCCGGAGACAATTGGTAACGTAAGAAACCATCATGAAATGACCATAGTCAGCGGCGCCGGCGCCGCTGCGCGCTAGACTGCGCCGCAAGGACGTCCCCGCCGCCTCTTTCGTCTCCCAATGACCATTGCTTCCGCTCCCGTCCCGGGCGCGCGGCGCGCTGCGCTGCTCTTCATCTTCATCACCGTGCTGATCGACGTGCTGTCGTTCGGCCTGATCATTCCGGTGCTGCCGCATCTGATCGAGAACTTCGTCGGCGGCGACACCGCCAAGGCGGCGTACTGGGTCGGCGTGTTCGGCACCGTGTTCGCGGCGATCCAGTTCGTGTTCTCGCCGATCCAGGGCGCCTTGTCCGACCGCTACGGCCGCCGGCCGGTGATCCTGCTGTCGTGCCTGGGCCTGGGCCTGGACTTCATCCTGATGGCGGTGGTCAACACCCTGCCGCTGCTGCTGGTCGGGCGGATCATCGCCGGCATCACCGCGGCCAGCTTCACCACCGCCAATGCCTACATCGCCGATATCACACCGCCGGAACAGCGCGCCAAGAGCTTCGGCATGATCGGCGCGGCGTTCGGGGTCGGCTTCGTGATCGGG
This sequence comes from Lysobacter antibioticus HS124, assembly GCF_000336385.2. GTDB lineage: Bacteria > Pseudomonadota > Gammaproteobacteria > Xanthomonadales > Xanthomonadaceae > Lysobacter > Lysobacter firmicutimachus. The sequence goes on from NZ_HG424515.1 coordinate 56,796, forward strand.
CCGGTGATCGGCGCCTACCTGGGCGAGATCGACCTGCGCCTGCCGTTCTGGTTCTCGGCCGGGCTGGCCCTGCTGAACTTCCTCTACGGCCTGTTCGTGCTGCCCGAGTCGCTGCCGCCGGAGAAGCGCACGCCGCGCTTCGACTGGAGCCATGCCAATCCGTTCGGCGCGCTGGTGCTGCTCAGGCGCTACCCGCAGGTGTTCGGCCTGGCCGCGGTGGTGTTCATCGCCAACATGGCGCACTACGTCTACCCGAGCATCTTCGTGCTGTTCGCCGACTACCAGTACCACTGGGGCCTGCGCGAAGTCGGCTGGGTGCTGCTGGTGGTCGGCGTGTTCAACATCATCGTCAACGTCGGCCTGGTCGGCCGGGTGGTGGCGCGCCTGGGCGAGCGCCGCGCCCTGCTGCTGGGCCTGAGCTGTGGGGTGACCGGCTTCGTCATCTACGGCCTGGCCGGCACCGGCTGGCTGTTCCTGCTCGGCCTGCCGATCAGCGCGCTGTGGGCGATGGCGGCGCCGGCGACCCAGGCCCTGATCACGCGCCAGGTCGGCGCCGATGCGCAGGGCCGCATCCAGGGCGCGCTGATGAGCCTGGTGTCGCTGGCCGGCGTGCTCGGCCCGGCCTTGTTCGCCGGCAGCTTCGGTTACTTCATCGGCAAGCACACGCCGCTGCACCTGCCCGGCGCGCCGTGGTTCATCGCCGCCGCGCTGCTCGCGGTCGGCGTGGCGATCGCCTGGCGTTTCGCCCGCGCACCGGCGCCGGCCGCACCGGCCGCCGACGCGACCGTCTAACCGATGGCACAGGCGGCGGGCGAGCGCGGACAGCGACACTGCCCGCTCGTCCATCGGAGTCCGTCCATGCGTCTGCCCGCGCTTACCGCCTTCGTGCTCGCCGCCGCCTCGAGCGGCTGCGGCAGCGTCGAATACCGCGATACCAACGCCGCCGTCGATGCCCGCCCGGAGTGCGCCAGCGGACCGCTGCGCCCGGGCGAAACGCCGCCCTCGTGGTGCGAGCGCAAGCTCGAGGCCCAGTGGGGCTCGGACCGCAAGAGCGAACCGGTCGACTTCAAGAAGCGCGACGAGCGGCCTTGAGCCGGCGGCTCAAGGCGCCATCTGCGCCAGCTCGGCTTCCGGCAGCGGCAGCAACGTCCAGAATGCGGTGCGCTGCTTGGCCCAGTCCTGCGCGGCGTCGTTGAGGATCTCGATCAGCGTCGCCGCATCGTCGCCGAACTGCGCCTGCCACGGGCCGGCGTTCTCGATCAGCAGCAGATAGCCGGGCGCCGGCCACCAGGACAGGTCGTTGACGCAGTCGTTGAGCGCGTCCCAGTTGTGGCCGAACCAGTCGGGGAAGCGCAGGCCGCGGCCGATGCGGTCGAGGGCGTCGCGCTTGTCCTGACAGCCGGCGAAGTCCACTCGCGCCAGCGCGAACTCCAGTTCGGTCGCGGCGTCGGCCAGCGCGCGCGCATCGCGCGCGTCGATGAAATACGCCCCGGCCTGGGCCGGGTCGGCGAGCAGCTCGCGCGGATCGACCGGGCTCATCGTCCACCTCCGCTCGGTTCGAAGCGGGTGAAGCTGCGGTAGTGATCGTCGGTGTAGTAGTACTCGACCGGCGGATCGCCGCCGGTGACGATGCGGCGCGCCCCGCGGTCGTTCTCGCCCGGCGTGTCCACGGTGTATTCGCGGTAGTAGCCGCGCGGCTGGCGCGGCAGGCGCCGTTCGCGGTTCTGGAACACGCTGCCGTCCTGGCGATGCTCGAACGGGCCGCCGGCGGCGATGCGGCGCAGGGTGTCGGCCGCTTCCGGCGGCAGCGCGATCGAAGCGATCGGCGGCGTTTCGTCGTGGACGTTGCGTTCGGAGGCGACGATCGGCGACGGCCGCGCACCCGGCGCCGACGCGGGCGTGGTTGGGGCGGGCGAGGTGGGCGCGCGTTCCCCGCGCTGGCTCCAAGCCCACAGGCCGATCAACAACACGGCGGCGATCAGCCACAAATGGCGGCGCATGACGGACTCCTGGCGAACCGCGGCAGTGTAGGCCAAACGGCGCGGCACGGGCGCGGCGGCGCGCCCGATCGGGGGCGTCGGCTATCGCCGCATCCGCGTTGTGGGCACGGCGACGGGATTGCAGCGTTCGCAACGCGGCCGACGCCGGCGATGGGGCAGGCCGCCGCGTCGCGTTGCGACGGACCGGGCCGGCCGATCCATCGCCGCGGACGCCATCGCATCGTCGCGTTGGCGGCGCGGGTTCAGCCGCAGCTGACGCTGATCACCACGTTGTTCTCGTCGACGTACACGTTGACCCGGCCTTCGCGGTACTCCTTGGTCACGAATTGGCCCGGCTTGAGCACCCGCACCACATCGCCGCCGGCATCGACCCGGGCGCGTTCGACCGTGGCGGTGTCGGCGGTCTTGCCGGCCGCATGGGCCTGGGCGAGTTCGGCGTTGCAGCGCGGGCGCGGCGGCGGCGGCGCGGGTTCGCCTGCGGCGATCGCGGCGCTGTCGGCCGGCGAGGGCGCCGGTTCGGTGGAGCTGGGCATCTCGTCGGCGCGGGGCGTACCGGCGCAGGCGCTCAGCGCCAACGACAGCGAACCGGCGAGGGCGGCTGCGGCGAGCAGGCGTTGCAGCGTGGGGCGATCGGCAAAACGGCGCGGGGTCCGGCTCGGCATGACGGGGTCCTGGGCGAAAGCGCGCGCGGCGCGGTCCGGCCGAGCCTGCCTCGTGGCGGCTGTGCCCAGGGTTAACGCCGATCGCGGATCGTGCGATCCGCGACCGGGGTCGCGTCCGCGATCAGCCGCAGCGCAACCCGGTGATGGCGCCGCGTTCGTTGACGTCGATGTTCAAACGGTCTTCGCGATAGTCCATGGTGGCCGCGGTGCCGGGTTCGAGCACCCGCACCGACCGGCTGCCGCTCTCGACCCGGGCGCGTTCGACCACGTCGGCCGAGGGCGAGCGGCCGATCGCCCAGCGTGCGGCTTCGGGCTTGCAGATGCCGGGGCCGCCGCCGACGTCGGTGGGCGGAATCGGCGTGGCGCAGGCGGCGAGCAACAGGGACATCGCGGCGGCCGGCAGCAGGACGCGCAAACGGGCGAAGGAGGACATGGCGGAGGCTCCTGATCGGGTGTCGCGAGCCTGCGGCCGGCGACGTGTGCGGCGCATGAAGGCCGCGGGTCGCGCAGTGTAGCCGGCGCCGATGGCGCGGGAACGCGCCGGACTGTGCGGTTTGCGGCCCTTGCAGGCGACAGGCCGCAGGGCCGGCATCGGGGTAGGAGCGACGCAAGTCGCGACCGCGCCCTTGCCCGCTGCAGCGAACCGGGCGGCAAGCCTCCGCCTGTCTTTTGGTAGGCGCGTCATCAGCCGCCATGCGTTGTGGCCGCTTGCGTCGCCGTTGCGGTGTCGCGGTCGCGACTTGCGTCGTTCCTACTCCGCGGCGGCCAGCTCGGCGTGGGCCTGGACCAGGCGCGGCAGCAACTGGGCCAGGGTCGCCACGTCCTGATGGTTGTGCGCGATCACCCGGCGCAGCAGCGCGGCGCTGCCGCCGCGCAGGTATTGCAGCCACGCCGCGGGCGCTTGCGCGCCCGGCAGGTCGTCTTCGCGCAGGATGCGCAGCAGTTCGCGCTCGATCGTCGCCAGCTTGCAGTTCTCCCACACCCCGCGGTACAGCCGCCGGGTCGGAAACAGCAGGTCGACATGGTCGAGCCCGCTCAGCGGATTGGGCAGGCGCGCAAGCCGATAGCGGGTGTTGAGCAGCGGTGCGTCGTAGCAGCGGCCGTTGTAGCTCGACAGCATCGTGTCCGGCGACAGCCAGCGGGCGAACTCGCGCAGCATCGCCGGCTCGGCGGCGAGGCTGGCGATGGTCAGTTGGCGAATGCGCAGGCCGTCGCCATGCAGCGGATCGCGATGCCAGTCGGCGGCCCCGATCATGAAGGCACGGGTGCCGGTGCCGCCGGCCAGGCCGGTGGTTTCGGTGTCGAAGAATAGCAGGCGTTGCGGTTCGACGGTTTCGTCGGCGCGCTTGGCGAAGCCCAGCGACAGCGCCGAGGCCGGCAGCGGCAGCGGCAAGTGCGCTTGTTGGAAGTACAGGCCGGGGGCGATTTCCTCGCCCGGCAAGGAACGGTCGAGCGAACGCCGCGGGACGAGGCCGGGCGGGGCGCCGGCGGCGGAGGGCGCGACGTCGAACGCGGGCGGTCCAGCGTCCGCCACGGCCGGCAGCGGTTTGCGTTCGCGCAAGGCGATCAGCCGGCGCAGGGCATCGATGTCGGTGCGGGCGGCGCGGGCGGGAGCCGGCGCTTGGTCACCCACGGCGGCCGGTCCGGCCGCGGTTTGTCCGGGTGCGTTGCCGACCGCGAACGCCGATGGTGCGGCGACCACCGCGACGGCCGTATCCGTGCCGGGCTTGCGCTCGCGCAAGGCGATCAGGCGACGCAGTTGCTCGCTGTCGGTGGCGGGAGAGCGCCTTTGCGCATCGTCCAGAAAAGGAATGTCGGTGGCGGCGACAGAGACGGACGTTCGCTGTGGCGATGGATGCGGCCTGGGCGTGGATGTTCCGAGCGCAGAGCGAAGCCCCTCCAGCCCCCGTTCTTCGACGGCGGGAGCGCCGGCGTCGGCGCGGGGAATGCGCTGTGCGTCCGCGGCATGGCGACGGCCTGCGCTTGCGGACGCGGATGATGCCGGCGTCGCGGCCTGCGCCATCGGTGCGGGCGGCGAGGCGGCCGCCGGCGCTGAACTCCCCTCGGTCTGCCCCGCCTGCCGTTGCAACAGGCGCAGTTTGGCCAGGTCCAAGCTCACGCCGCGCCGTCCTCGCCGAGCAGGATCTGCTCGCGCGAGCTTGAGACGAGCCGGTCTGGCTCGTGCGAGGCCTCGTCGAACTCGTCCGCGTCGAGCGATGCACCGTCGCCCGAGTCTTCGCCAAGCAGCGCCAACACCTTCAAGGCCAACGCCTTCGGCGTCGCCGCACCGCTGCGGTCCTCGTCGGCGGCCAGCACCGGGCCGACGCAGGCCGGGCAGCCGGCACGGCAGTCGCAGCGGCCGACCAGTTCGCGCGCGCGCTGGACCAGCTCGGCCTGGCGCCGCCACAGCGGTTCGCTGAGGCCGACCCCGCCGGGGAAGTTGTCGTACAGATATACGGTGGGCACGAACTGCTGCACCTCCAGGGTCGCCAGCGACCCGGCCGCGACCTCGGACTCGACCCCGCGCAACTGGCCGCGGCCGCTCGCGTCCTGGGTCGCGAACCAGGCGCCGTCGCCGTTGCCGACCGATTTCTGCAGGTCGCGCGCGTCGGCCATCACCGCCACGGTGGCGACCACGTGCAGCGCGTGCGCGGCGCCGAGGAAACCGTCCAGCGCGTCCTGGCGCGAATCGAAGCGCGACAGCAGCACGCCCTGCGGCAGTTGCCACCACACCGCGGTGGTGTGCAGCTCCTGGTCGGGCAGGTTGACCGGGCCGTAGCCGATGTTCTCGTGCGTGTAGTAGCGGATCTTCTTGTAACCGGCCACGCGCCGGACCACGTGCACTTCGCCGTGGTGGCTGTCGCCGCGTCCGGCGGCGCCGCCGTCGAAGCGGTCCAGCACCTTGAGCTTGGTGTAGTCGATCGAGTCGGTGTAGTAGTCGACATGGGTGCGGGCGACATAGGCCTTGCGCCCGTCCCAGTCCAGCCGCTCGACCTGGTAGGGCACCGACTGCACCATGTGGATCGCGCCTTCGTACAGGGTCAGCGCCGCGGCCGAGTAGTCGACCTCGGCGATGATCGCCTGACGGCCGTCGCTGCGGTCGACCACGACGAAGTTGCCGTCGGCGACCGAGCGCAGGCTGACCGCGTTGGCCGGGTAGCTGTCGGCGATCCATTCCCAGCGCTCGCCCTCGCGGTGGACCACGCCGGTTTCGGCCAGCGCTTCCAGGAACACCGCCGGATCGATCGGACCGAAGCCTTCGCCGTGCTGGAACGGCAGCTCGAACGCGGCGCAGCGGATGTGGTCGAACAGCACCAGCGGCTGGTCGGGGGCGATGCGCGCGTGTTCGGGCGGCGCGTCGGCGAAGAAGTCCGGATGCCGCACCATGTACTGGTCGAGCGGCTGCGAATTGGCCACCAGCACGCCCAGCGCCGGCTGCCGGCGGCGCCCGGCGCGGCCGAAGCGCTGCCAGGTCGCGGCGACCGAGCCCGGGTAGCCGTTGAGCACGACCACGTCGAGGCTGCCGATGTCCACGCCCAGTTCCAGCGCCGAGGTCGAGACGATGCCGTCGATGCGGCCATCGCGCATCGCCCGCTCGGCCTCGCGCCGCTCGCTCGGCAGGTAGCCGCCGCGATAGGCGCGGATCCGCGCCGGCTTGCGCGGATCGTGGTCGAACACGTCCTTGAGGTATTTGGTCAGCACCTCGACCATCAGCCGGGTCTGGGCGAACACCAGGGTCTTCAGCCCGGCCTTGATCGCGATGCGGGCGATGCGGTTGCTCTGCGAGCGCGCCGAGGCGCGCAGGCCCAGGTCGGGATTGATCACCGGCGGGTTCCACAGCAGCACGTGCTTGTCGCCGGTCGGGGCGCCGGATTCCAGGATCGCCCGCACCGGACGCTCGATCAGCGCCTCGGCGTGGGCCTGGGGATTGCCGATCGTCGCCGAGCACAGGATGAACTGCGGCCGCGCGCCGTAGAAGGCGCAGATCCGCTGCAGCCGGCGCAGCACGTTGGCGACGTGGCTGCCGAACACGCCGCGGTAGGTGTGGATCTCGTCGATCACCACGTAACGCAGGTTCTCGAAGAACTGCGCCCATTTGGTGTGATGCGGCAGGATCGCCTGGTGCAGCATGTCGGGGTTGGAGACCACGATGTCGCCGTGCAGGCGGATCGCCTGGCGCGCGTCGCCGGGGGTGTCGCCGTCGAAGGTGAAGGCTTTCACCCCGAGGTCGCCGGCGCGGTTGAGCTCCAGCAGCTCGGCGACCTGGTCCTGGGCCAGGGCCTTGGTCGGAAACAGGTACAGCGCTTTCGACGCCGGCGCGCCGCGGGCGCCGGCCATGGCCGCGGCCACCACCGGCAGGGTGTAGCACAGCGACTTGCCCGAGGCGGTCGGGGTCACCACCGCCACGTCCTCGCCGGCCTGGGTCGCGGCCCAGGCCTCGGCCTGATGGCTGTAGAGCCGCTCGATCCCGCGTGCGCGCAACGCCCGCCGCAGCGGTTCGGGCAGATCCTCCGGCAGCGGCGCGTAGCGGCCCTCGCGGCCGGGCAGGGTGAAGGCGCCGGTGATGCGGTCGCGGTAGCGGCGCTGCAGCCGCTCGGCCAGGGCGCCGCCGTGGCCGGCGTCGATCGCCTCCTCGCTGCGCGCCAGGGCCTGCGAGCGTTGCGCGGCGGGGACGAGGTCGCGCGGGGTCGGATCGATCAGGGCGGACATGGGCGGCGGGCTACCGGCGACGAACGGGAGTCTCGTTGTACGCGACGCGGGTCTCAGCGTATGAGACGGCCGCATGCGGGGCGTTCCCGCCTCCGGCCACATGCGATTCAGGCCGCGGCGCCGCGCAGCGGGTATCCTTGCGCGCCGCAAAACGCTCCAGTCCCATGAAGATCGGCATCGATTTCGGCACCAGCTACTCCGCCGCCGCGGCGGTGATCGACGGCGCGGTGCGCACGGTCCAGTTCGGCGAGGAACGCCAGTTCCGCACCACCGTGTACTTTCCCGAGGCGGTGCCCGACCCGAGCCGGTTCGAGCTGACCGATGCGCTGGAGGCCGAGGTCGATGCCCTGGTGCGCAGCGCCCGCGCCCAGCAGACCCGCGCGCTCAACGAGGCCCAGGCCCGGCGCGAGCAGGCCGCGCGCCTGCCCGCCGAACAGCGCGAGGCCGCGTTGGCGCTGATCCCGGCGCCGGCGCAGCGCAATGAGGCCGACCTGCGCCGCGACGCGATCCGCGCCGTGCGCCGGCAATGGCTGGAACAACAGGTGCGCGAGGCGCGCGCTTCGGCCGCGACCCTGCAGAACGCGGTCTACGGCGAGGACGCGGTCGAGGCCTACCTGAGCGAAGGCTTCGGCAACCTGGTGCAGTCGCCCAAGTCCATGCTCGGCTACCAGTTGGCGCCGAACGTGCGCCAGACCATCGTCGGCATCGCCGGCTACATCCTCGAACACATCCGCCTCAGCGCCAGCCAGCAGCTCGGCGCCAACGTGCGCGCGGCGGTGCTGGGGCGGCCGGTGCAGTTCCGCAGCTCGATGGGCGCGGCCGGCGGCGACCAGGCCCTGGCGATCCTGACCGAGGCCGCGCAGGGCGCCGGCTTCGACGAGGTCGAGTTCCTCGAAGAGCCGGTGGCGGCGGCGCTGGGCTACCACGCCCAGAGCGCGCGCCGCCACCGCACCCTGGTGGTCGACATCGGCGGCGGCACCACCGACGTGACCCTGGCCGAAGTCGGCGGCGACCAGGCCCCGGTCGTGCTCGGTTCCTGGGGCATCGCCCGCGGCGGCGTCGATGTCGACCTGTCGCTGAGCCTGTCGCGCTTCATGCCGCTGTTCGGCAAGGGCGCCACCCGGGTGCCGGCGCACCACTTCGTCGAGGCCGCGACCGTGCACGACGTGGTGCGCCAGCGCGAATTCCAGCGCCGCGACAGCTATCGCGAGGTCGAGGCCCCGTTCGGTCCGCGCCTGATCGCCTTGCAGCAGACCGGCAACACCACCCGCCTCAGCCGCGCGGTCGAAGCGACCAAGATCCGGCTCAGCAGCCAGGCCGACAGCCGCGTCGAACTCGACTACATCGAAACCGGCCTCGGCCTGGCATCGAGCGCGGCCGACCTGGGCCAGGCCGCCGAGCCCTTCCTCGGCTTCGTCGGCGAACTGCTGGCCGAAGTCGCGGCGGACATCGGCGAGCCGCCCACGACCGTGTTCCTGACCGGCGGCATGTCGCGCGCGCCCTACGTGCGCGAAGCCGTGCGCCGCTGCTTCCCGGACGCCAAGCAGGTCGCCGGCGATCCTTCGCTGGGCGTGGTGTCGGGGCTGGCGTTCGCGGCGTTGCGCAAGGGGTGAGCCAAGGTCGTCGCGGAGCCAGCCGATTACGCGACAGGCGCTTCTCCCTTGGCGCGCACGCGCGACGGCAGCGACAGCAATCGCGATGCCCGCAGGCAAGACTTCTGGATCTCGTCGGTGAGCCGGGGGAGGATCGGGTGATCCAGGCCGTCTTCCCGCATTCGCCTGGCCTCCGTCAGCGCCAGGTCCGGCAGCTGGGATGCCATCCCCTTGAGGACATCGACGACGAAACCCGGTTCGAGGGACAGCTCCGAACTCAGCGAAATCCAATCGTTGATGTTGACGTCCCACCAGCGATAGTGATTTCCGATCTTCATCGCCAAGTTGATCTTTCTCTGCAGGCGTTTCTTGTACGGAAGCACGCTGGAGATGTCGTATAGCGGCGCCAGACGAATGGCGCCGCGTTCTCCGAGGAGCAGCGAGTAGTTCTTCGCATGCGCGTCGGTTCCGGCGATCATCCAATTGAAGCCCAATGCGAGGAACAGCTGTTCGACGTCTTCTCTGGCATCGCTCGAATGCAATCTGAGCAAGGCGGCCATGCTCTTTGGCGAAGGGCCGCCTTGGTTCTGGTACTTGCGTTGAGGAGGCGTTGCCAGCGCTTGGCAGAAATCTTCCTGATGGATTCGCTGCCAAGCGCCGTCTTCGCGCCGATCACGGTCGTAGCGCTCCACGCATATCGCTTTCTCGTTCCCGAATCGAACGACCTGCGTTCGCGCGGAGTTCATTCCCAGTTCGGCCGCAAGACGCAGGCAGAAATGCTCGTTTTCGGCGAATCCGTCGAAATCCCCGCTGGGTGGCTTGAGGATATGGGTAGTGGGAATCCGGCCGCTCGGAACATACCACCGAGCATCTTCTTCGAGCAGGGCGATCTTCGGCTGCGCGCCGGCCAGGCTGAACTGGCCGACATCGTCGGGTCGGCGTGACGCGCCGCTGTCCTGGCGAAGGCGGCGCAACCGATCGGCGATGTCCGCCTCGTCCAGCGGCTCTTGGCCGTCCATTTTTCCTTCGAGCAAGTCCTGCAGACGCTCGGGCTTGATGAACTGCAAAGCGCCGGCACAGTCTTCGCCCACGTGCGCAAGCAGGGCTACGGGGTTGCTGGCCGACACTTGGTAGGTCTGCGCCCAGCGTTGCAAGGTGTGTGCGTTGTCCGGGAGCAAGCCCCAAAGCACCGCCGAAATCCTTTCTTGGTCGAAGCTTTCGAAGGAGAACGGCAAGCAAAGAGAAAGAGGGATCGCTTCGGGCGAGTCGCGCCAAGCGCTTTCATAGCGGAAATGGAGGCCGCCGGCCCGATCGGTCCATACGGTTCCGATATGTTGCCCGTTGAGCAGTGTCCAAAGCTCCATCAGCGCTTCTTTCCTTTTTTCACGCTGCTATCGGAGGCGGCGGATTTTTCCGAGGCCGGTTTCTTCTTCGCCTTGGTTTTGGCGTCCTTCGGCTTCCGCGGCTGGGGCGCGCGGGGGGAGGTCGCAGCGTCGGCCTTGCCTTTGCGCGTACCGGTTGCGGCCAACAATTGTGCGGCCGATTGCGGCTGCGGGCGTTCGACGAATTGAGTGGCCGCTCGCAGCGTGCTGGAGCCGCGCAGGATCTCTGCGGCGGACTTGGGTAGCGGTGGCCGGGCGAGTTGGGCGACGGCCCGCAACGTGGTGGAGCTTCTCAGGATTTCGGCGGCGGACTTGGGTAGCGGTGGCTGGGCGAGTTGGGCGGCGGCCCGCAACGTGGTGGAGCTTCTCAGAATTTCCGCGGCGGATTTGGATTGTCTCGGCGGAGCGAGTTGGGCCGCTTGTCGCAAAACACTGGAACTACGCAGAATGGCCGCTGCCGCGGAGTTCGGCTGCGAACGACTCAGTTCGGCCAGCCGCGCGGCAGCGCTGGTGCTGGATTCTTCCGTCGTGGCGGATCTTGGAGCAGAGGCGATATCCGAGCGAGACTTGCTTCGCCGGGTTCGATCGGGTCGTGCGCGGGACGCATCGACCGCATTCTGCGTAGCTGGCCCTTCGAGGACTGCGCTCGTCAAAGACAAGCCCAATGCGTTCAAACTGCGCAGTATCAGTTCCAGTTCGGCGCGAGGTTTGCCCTTTTCCACATCAATCACCCATTGACGACTGACTCCTACCTGGCGCGCGAGCGTCGCCTGATCCCAGCCGAGTTGTTTGCGGCGGCTGCGGATAACGGCGGCCAGATCTTGCGGGGTCTTGATGATGGGCATGGCGGCGGAAGTCAGCGATCGTTGACTTACTTATTATGTCGCCGTTCGTGTACATTAGGTGAATGTCGACGATCGATTACATTTGGCTAATGTCGGCGATCGGTTACATAGTCGGGCTGCGCTGGCAAAGGCATGCCATCCGCCGATAGGCCGGCGCGCTGATCCTTAGGAAATACCGATGCCAGGACGACCCCATTCCCCCGCCTGCGAGCGCAACCGCGAGCCCATCCTGGCCGTGCTGCGCGAATGCTTCGCCGACCGCCGCGAGGCGCTGGAGATCGGCAGCGGCACCGGCCAGCACGCGGTGCACTTCGCCGCGGCGATGCCGTGGCTGCGCTGGCAGTGTTCGGATCGCGCCGAGCACCTGTCCGGCATCCGGCTGTGGCTGGACGAGGCGGGGCTGGCGAACACGCCGGCACCGATCGCGCTGGAGGCGGTGGCCGGGTCGGCGACCGGGCTGGTGCCGTTGCCGGCGCCGCCGCCCGCAGCGGACAGACGCGGGCCGGGTTTTGATGCGGCGTTCAGCGCCAACACCCTGCACATCATGAGTTGGCCGCAGGTCGAGGCGCTCTTCGCCGGCTTGGCGGCGGTGCTGGCCGCGCAGGCCACGGTCGCGGTCTATGGGCCGTTCAATTACCAAGGGCGTTACACCAGCGACAGCAACCGCGAATTCGATGCCTGGCTGAAGGCGCGCGATCCGGCGTCGGGCCTGCGCGATGCCGAGGCGGTCGACGCCTTGGCCGCCGGCCACGGCCTGGCCCTGGCCGCCGACCTGGCCATGCCGGCCAACAACCACTGCCGGGTCTGGCGGCGCGGCGCTTGAGTGCGCGGCGAAATGCCGCGTATCGGCGTTGACGGCGACGGGCCGCCGCCCCGCACAATGGCGCCGTCCTCGCTGTGGGTCTGCGCCGATGCTTCCTTCTTCGATCCGTCGTTGGTTGCCGGCCCTGGCCGCGTTGGCCGTCGTCGCCTGCGATACGTCCCAGGCGCCGCAACGCGCCGCGGTTTCGGCGGCGAACCCGACGCCGGCCGCAGCCGCCTCGCCGCCTTGGCAGGTCGACGACTGGCCGCTGCCGGTCGACGGCGGCGCCCAGCCGGATCTGATCGCCACCCCCGACGGCGGCCTGCTGCTGTCGTGGATCGAATCGCGCGAGGGCCTGCACGCGCTGAAGTTCGCCCAGGCCGATGCGAACGGGCGCTGGCGCGGCGCGCCGCGGACCGTCGCGCACGGCCGCGACTGGTTCGTGAACTGGGCCGACACGCCGCACTTGGCGATGGCGGCCGACGGCGCGCTGTGGGCCCATTGGCTGCGCAAGTCGGGCGCCGCACCCTACGCCTACGACGTGGTGCTGGTGCGCTCGGCCGACGGCGGCGCGCATTGGTCGGCGCCGTTGGCGGTCAACGACGACGGCACCGCGACCGAACACGGCTTCGTTTCGCTGTGGGCCGAGGGCGCCGACGCGATGCGGGTGGCGTGGCTCGACGGCCGCGCCAGCGGCAAAGGCGAGGGCCATGGCGAACACGCCGGCCACGGCGGCGCCATGACCTTGCGCAGCGTGCGTTTCGGCGCCGACCTCAAACGTTCCGGCGAAGCGGTACTCGATACCCGCACCTGCGACTGCTGCCAGACCGACGCCGTCGCGACCGCGCGCGGCGCCTTGCTGGTCTACCGCGACCGCGGCGAGCAGGAGGTGCGCGACATCGCCGCGACCCGTCTGGTCGACGGCGCCTGGACGCCGCCGCAACCGGTGCACGGCGACGGCTGGGTGATGCCGGGGTGTCCGGTCAACGGGCCGGCGGTCGCGGCCCAAGGCGACCGCGCCCTGGTGGCCTGGTACACCGGCGCCGGCGAGGCGCCGTCGGTGCGGGTCGCCGCCAGCGCCGACGGCGGCGAGCGCTTCGGCGCGCCCTTGATCCTGGACCGCGGCGAAGCCGTCCAGGGCCGGGTCGATCTTGCATTGGATGCGGAGCAGGCCTGGGTGCTGTGGCTGCGCGAGGATCGCGATGGACAGCGCCTGCAGTTGGCGCGGTTGGCGCCGGATCTGGCGCAGGAACGGCAGCGATTGAATCTGGCCCAGGTGCGCGGCCGCGGCCGCGGCACTGGCTTCCCGCAACTGGCCCTGGCCGGCGGCCGGGCCTATGCGGTCTGGACCGATCTGGTCGATGGCCGGGCGCGGCTGCGCGGGGCCTGGGTTCAGCCCGAAGCGACGGTACGCAGCAAAGGCGAATCGAACATCGCCGCCGGCGCGATCACCGGTTCGTCCAGCGGCACGCGTTCGCCGTAACGCTCGCGCAGCTTGGCCTTCACCGCCGGATCGTCGAGGCGGAAGCTGCGCAGCGGCCGGGTCTGGCCGATGCGCAGGCCGAGTCCGCGCTGGTAGAGCTTCCAGGCCAGCTCGCTGCAGTAGATGCGCCGGTCCGACCATTCGAACGCCAGGTCGTAGCGCCGGCCGAGGAACGGCGCCGCCTGCGCACGCAGCCGCGCCTGCTGGGCCGCGTCCGGTGGCGTGCGCAGGCGCTTGAGCACGTAATGGCCGCGTTCGCCGCGCGCGATCCAGGTCGCCAGCGGGGTGTAGGAGACCGGGTCGATCGCTTCGAACACGTAAGGCCGGCCGTCGCGGTGCAGGATCACGCCCATATGGCTGTAGCGCGAGCCGGTCGCGCGCTGGATCGCCTGGCTTTGCGAGGAGCGCGAGACCTGGAAGATCAGGTCGCCGTCGCGCACGGCCGGCAGCCGCGCCTGCGCCGCCGCGCTGGCCGCCAGCAGCAAGGCGAACAGCGGGGCGAACAGCGAGGTCGGCGCGCGGCGCATGGGTTCAGTCCGCGACCGGCGCGGTGGCGAACAGGCGCACGTCGTGGCTTTCGCCGTTCATGCGCATCGTGCCTTCGTCGCGCAGGCCCAGGCGCTCCAGCACCCGGATCGAGGCGGCGTTGGCCGGATGGACGATCGCCAGCACCCGCGGCAGCGCCAGCACATCGCGCGCGTAGCGCAGCACCGCCGCGCCGGCCTCCTGCGCGTAGCCGCGCGCGCGATGGCGCGGCAGGTAGGCGTAGCCGATGTCCGGGTCGGGCAGGGCATCGCGGCGCAGCAGGCCGCACATGCCGATCGGTTCGCCGCCGTCGCGCAGTTCGACCCGCCACAGGCCGAAGCCGTTGCGGGCGTAGCTGGCCGCCGGGCCGTCGGCGATGTAGCGCGCGGCGGTGTCCAGATCGCGCACCCCGCGGTCGCCGATGTTCTGCAGGAAGGCCGGGTCGGTGACCAGTTCGAGGATGAAAGGCGCGTCGGCGGGGGTGAGTTCGCGCAGCAGCAGGCGTTCGGTCTGGATCGGCAGGGTCGGCGGCATCGGGCGAGCGGGCGGGAGTGAGGACGCGGGCAACGATACGACAGTGGCGGGCGCCGGTGTGGCGACGATGAAGTCGGCGCGGCGACGCGGCTAGACTGGACGGCCGTCCGCTGTCGTCGTCCGCGCATGACCGTCCTGTCCGCTCCGCCCGAACTATTGCATCCCATCGCCGACGACAAGCGCCGCGCGGTGCTAGACGCCCTGGCGGCGATCGAGCGCGAGCACGCGGTGCGGATCGTCTATGCCTGCGAGTCGGGCAGCCGCGGCTGGGGCTTCTCCTCGCCCGACAGCGACTACGACGCGCGCTTCGTCTACGTGCACGAGCGCGACTGGTACCTGACCGTCAACGAGCTGACCGGTCCGAACCAGCCGCAGCGCGACGTGATCGAGCTGCCGATCGAGCACGACCTGGACGTCAGCGGCTGGGACCTGCGCAAGGCCTTGCGCCTGTTGTCCAAGTCCAACCCGACCCTGCTGGAATGGGTGCGCTCGCCGGTGGTGTACCGCGAGGACCCCGTGCTGGGCCCCGGCCTGCGCCGGCTGGCCGAGCAGTGCTACTCGCCGATCGCGGCCTGGCACCACTATTTGAGCCTGGCCAGCGGCACCTTCCGCGGTCACCTCGGCGGCGAGGCGATCCGCACCAAGAAGTACCTGTACGCGCTGCGCCCGGTGCTGGCCTGTCAATGGATCGAACGTGAGCGCACGCCGCCGCCGATGGCGTTCGAACACCTGCTGGAACCCCTGCTGCCGGACGGGCCGGTGCGTGCGGCCATCGACGCCCTGCTGGAGCGCAAGCGGCGCAGCGCCGAAACCGAGGCCGGGCCGCGGATCGCCGCGATCAGCGATTTCCTCGAAGCCGAGTTGGCGCGGATGCAGGCGCCGCCGCCGTCGTTGCCCGCCGGCGGCGGGCGGCAGCAGGCGCTGGACGCGTACTTCCGCTCGGCGCTGGGGTGAGCGGGTAGAGCGCCGAGCAAGAGCGAATCCCCCGGCGCCGCCGCGACGCGGGCATCCGGACGATGCCCGCGTCAGCCCCCAATTTTCCTAGGGGCCACTTGAAAGCGGAAGCGAATTCTCGCGAACGCGCGCCAGGCCGCCGCCGCCGCAAGTCGTCCCCGCTTGAAAACGGGGGAAGGGCGGATTGGCTTCTGCCTTGCCTCCTCCGCCCGTCCGGGGGCCCGGCGCGCGCCTCAGTTCGACAACGGCAGCGGCGGCTGCAGCGGCTCGATCGTGCCCTCGCCGCGCATCACCTTCTTGTACTCGGCGCGCGAGACCGAGATGTAGCGGTCGTTGCCGCCGATCTCGACCTGCGGCCCGTCCTGCACCGCGCGCCCGCTGCCGTCGACGCGCACGTTCATGGTCGCCTTCTTGCCCGAGTGGCAGATGGTCTTGATCTCGCTGAGTTCGTCGGCCCAGGCCAGCAGGTATTGGCTGCCCTCGAACAGCTCGCCGCGGAAATCCGTGCGCAGGCCGTAGCACAGCACCGGAATGCGCAGCGCGTCGACCACCTCGCTGAGCTGCCAGACCTGGGCCTTGGTCAGGAACTGGGCCTCGTCGACCAGTACGCAATGCAGCGCGCTGCGCGCGGCGATGTCGGCACGGATCAGCGCTTCCAGGTCCTGGTCGCGATCGAAGGCCACGCCGTCGGCGCGCAGGCCGATGCGCGAGGCCACCGTGCCGCGCCCGGCGCGGTCGTCCAGGCGCGGGGTGAGGATCGCCACGCGCATGCCGCGTTCGCGGTAGTTGTGCGCCGACTGCAGCAACGTCGTGGTCTTGCCGGCGTTCATCGCCGAATAATAGAAATAGAGCTTGGCCATGCGTGCAGTGTAGGCCGCGCCCGGTCCGCGCCACAGACTTGACGGCGCCCGCGACGGGCGCCGCAGCGGCCGGTCCGCCGGGGGCGGTGTAGGGGCCGCCCCCGGCGGGTTCAGTTCGTGCGCGGCGCGGTCTGCGCCGGGCCGACCTCGACGTTGCCGTCGCGCCAGACCACGTCCTCGGCCGCCCAGTAGCGCGCGCTGTCGAAGCGCCAGTCGTGGTACATCGCGGTCAGGTCGATGGCGCCGGGCTCGAACAGGCGGGCCGGGCCGGGGGTCATGACCTGCAGCTGGCCGACGTCGCCGGTACGGCTGCCGGTGATCTCGCGCTTGGACCGCGCCAGCGCGCGTTCGAAGCGCGGCTTGGCGGCGCGGTCGCCGTATTCGTCGTACAGCGCGCCGCCTTCGCGCAGGGCGCGTTCGCGCTCGGCCTCTCCCAGTGCCTGCCACATCTTCTCGCGCAGGATCGCGAACTGCGGGTACTGGCGTTCGGCGGCCAGGTCGGCCCAGGCGTAGGCCAGCGAGCGGTCCTGCGGCGCCCCCAGGCCGTACCAGTACATCAGGCTCAGCCGGTGCTGCGAATACTTGTCGGCGTAGCGCGCCGCTCGGCGGAAATGGCGGAAGGCGTCGTCCCAGGCGCCGCGCGCGGCGGCCTGACTGCCGTACAGGCGCCACAACTCGTTGGGATGGGTCTTGGCCATGCGGCTGCGCAGGTCGAACTGCTCGCGCTGCATGCGGTCGCTGTCGGCGCCGACCGCGTCGGCGGCTGCCGAGGCGTCGTCCGGTGCGGCCAGGACGGGGGCGGCGAACGCGCCGCCGAGGGCGATTGCGAGTGTGAGCAGCCGTTTCATGCCGGGTCCTCCTCGGTGGGGGCGGCGGCTTCGCGGCCGGGCCCCATGCAGCGAACCATACGCCGCGCCGGGGCGGACGGGAATCGCATCGATCGCGATTTCGGCCGGATTCGTCCCGCACGGACGGGGTGCCGCCCATTTACTCGCCGGTACCCGCCGGCGCGCTCGGCCCGGTCGCGGCCGGTCGGCTAAACTGCCGCGCCCGGGCCGGCTCCCCGCCGGCGACGAAGATCGCATGCAAGGCCTCAATCCCCCCCAGCGCGCCGCCGTCCTGCACACCGACGGCCCCCTGCTCGTGCTCGCCGGCGCGGGCAGCGGCAAGACCCGCGTGATCGTCGAGAAGATCGCCCACCTGATCGCCAGCGGCCGCATGCCGGCCAAGCGCATCGCCGCGATCACGTTCACCAACAAGTCGGCCAAGGAAATGCGCGAGCGCGTGGCCAAGCGGATCCGCGGCGACGGCGCCGACGGCCTGACCATCTGCACCTTCCACGCCCTGGGCCTGAAGTTCCTGCAGATCGAGCACGCCAAGGCCGGCCTGCGGCGCGGCTTCAGCGTGTTCGACAGCGACGACAGCGCGGCCCAGGTCAAGGACCTGATGCCGGCCGGGACCAAGCCCGACGTGCTCGAGGACATGCGCAACCTGATCTCGCGGGCCAAGAACGCCGGCCTGTCGCCGGGCGAGGCGATGGCGGCCTCGCGCACCCCGCGCGAGATCGAGGCCGCGGTGCTGTACGAGCGCTACCAGTCGCGCCTGACCACCTTCAACGCGGTCGACTTCGACGACCTGATCCGGCTGCCGGTGGAGCTGCTGGAAAGGCACACCGACCTGCAGCTGGCTTGGCGCGAGCGCATCGGCTACCTGTTGGTCGACGAATGCCAGGACACCAACGACGCTCAGTACCGCCTGCTCAAGGCCCTGGCCGGACCGAAGGGCCTGTTCACCTGCGTGGGCGACGACGACCAGTCCATCTACGCCTGGCGCGGCGCCAATCCCGACAACCTGCTCGAACTGGGCAAGGACTATCCCAGCCTGCAGATCATCAAGCTGGAGCAGAACTACCGCTGCAGCAACCGGGTGCTGCGCGCGGCCAACGCGCTGATCGCCAACAACCCGCACGAACACCCCAAGACTCTGTGGAGCGACCAGGCCGACGGCGAGCGGATCAAGGTCTGGGAATGCCGCGACAGCGCCCACGAAGCGGAGAAGGTCGCCGCCGAGATCCACTTCCTGGCACAGAAGCACCAGGCGCCGTGGAGCGATTTCTGCATCCTGTTCCGCGGCAACCACCAGAGCCGCGCGCTGGAAAAAGCGCTGCAGCTGCTGCGCGTGCCCTACCACCTCAGCGGCGGCACCGCGTTCCTGGAGCGCGGCGAGGTCAAGGACGCGCTGTCTTGGCTGCGCCTGATCGCCAATCCCGACGACGACACCGCCTTCCTGCGCGCGGTGACCTCGCCCAAGCGCGAGATCGGCGCCACCACCCTGGCCAAGCTGGCCGAAATGGCCCAGAACGCGCAGTTGCCGATGTCGCGCATGGCCGAGTCGATCCACGCGATCAAGCAGCTGACCCCGCGCGCCGGCACCGCCCTGGACGGCTTCGTCCAGATCGTGCGCTATTTGCGCGACCAGGCGCAGAAGATCAGCCCGGCCGAACTGGTCGGCGTGCTCGCCGAGCGCAGCGGCCTGCTGTCGGCGATGCGCGCGCAGTGCAAGGACGAGGCCAGCTTCCAGCGGCGCAAGGAAAACCTGGAGGAACTGTCGGGCTGGTTCGACGGCGGCCGCGGCTCCGGCCCCGGCGAACTGGCGGCGCAGTTGGCGCTGCTGTCGCACGCCGACAAGGGCGAGCCCGGCAACCAGGTGCGGCTGATGAGCCTGCACGCGGCCAAGGGCCTGGAGTTCCGCTTCGTGTTCATCGTCGGCGTCGAGGACGGCAACCTGCCGCACGACGCCAGCCTCGACGAAGGCCGCCTCGACGAGGAGCGCCGGCTGATGTACGTGGGGATCACCCGCGCCAAGGAAGTGCTGTACCTGTCGCATTCGCGCGAGACCCAGCGCTGGGGCGAGCGGATCCGGCTCAAGCCCAGCCGCTTCATCGACGAGTTGCCGGCCGAAGAGCTGCAGCGCGACGGCGCCGACCCGGTCGCCGACGCGGCGCGCAAGCGCGAGCGCTCGATGGCCGGATTCGCGGCGATCAAGGCCCTGTTGGAAGAGGGCTGAGGCCAGATCGAGATTGAACGTTAAACTCATCTGTGCCGGATGACTGTGTCTTTGTCGACGAAGCGGGATTTTTTGTCGCTTGGATTGGCGTTGTTCTTACGGGGTGATTCCGACGAAATGAAAATATCCCCTGTTACTCATTGTGAAATTGTCGACTATTGGGCATCCCGTCAAAGTGAATGTGGCTTGTCCGTTGATTGGGATGAGGCGAAGAATCGCTGTTGGCGCTGTACAGGAAAGCGAAAACTTCAACGATGCCATATTGTTCCGCGTGCTTTGGGGGGTGGGGAGCAGCCGAGTAATCTGGTGCTGCTATGTGCGCAGTGTCATTCGGAAGCGCCGAATGTGGCTGATCCAGAATTTATGTGGACTTGGTTGCGTGCGCATGCTGCCGTTTTCTATGGGGGCTACTGGCAGCAGCGCGGATTTCAGGAGTACGAAGTAATTTTTGGGGAGAAACCTTTCTCCAGATTTTCCGATCCGGAAACGACGCTGCTCCGGGTGTGCAAGGCAATGAAAGAACTCTTGCAGAAAACCAGTGTTCATTGGGGGCAAGGGAAGATTAATCCTGCAACGGTTGCTTGGGTTTTGCGGCGAGCAGAGGACAGTGCGGGGGAGGTGGTGTGAGCAGGGGATCGACTGGGTAGGACGGACATGTCTTCGTAGGCATTTGACGTCTGAATTGGCTAGGCTGGCCGCTGCCGAACCCACCGAGCGGATCGCCATGACCCTGCTGATCAACGCCTATTCCACCCTCGCCGCGCCGCCGCCGCCGGAGTTCGCGCGCGCGCCGGCCAACCGCCGCGACCGCAGCGATCCGGAACTGGTGCCGCATCTGCAGGGGTTCGTCGGCTATGTGCTGGGCACGGTCGAACAGGGCATGGACGCGCGCACCTTCGCGGTGATCCGGCACCTGCAACGGGTCCAGACCCACTACAGCTTCGAGGTCGAGGACGACGCCTTCGACGCCCTGACCGCCTGGGGCCAGGCCGCCAACGCGATCTGCTTCCTGCCCGACGGCAGCGTGCGCGATGCCGCCGGCAACGTCCTGGTCAGCCGCGGCGAACCGCCGGTGGAGGCCGATGCGGCGCTGCCGTACCCGGCCGACGCGCGCGAGCGCAAGGCGCGCAACGAGCGGGCCTTGCGCGCGCTCGGCGCGCAGCCGCCGGCGCACCTGCCGCCGGTGCTCGGCGAAGGCGAGGTGCGGCTGCGCGGAAGCGAAGAAAGCATGCGGCGGATGCTGGCCCTGTGCGCGGTCGCGGTGCGCGCCGAGTCGTTGCATTCGCAGCCGCTGTCGACCCAGGAAATCGCGGCCAAGCTCGGCCCCGGCGTCGCCGCGCTGAGCCCGGCCGAGCGCGACTTCATCGACGCCCAAGCGCCGGATGAGGAAGCCTGGGCCGACCAGGGCTGGCGCTACGAAAGCGCGGCGCTGCTGCAATGGGCGCTGGGCTTGCGCGAGGCCTTGCCCGAGCCGACCGCGACCTGCGACGCCGCCGATGTCGCCCGGATCGCGATCGCCGAGGCCGACGAGGCGCGCATCGCCCAGGCCCGGTTGCGTCCCACCGCCGAACTGCTCGACGCCCTGGACGCGATCTACCGTCGCCACTGGCTGGTGCGCCAGGCCCGTCTGGACGAACGCGAGCCGCCGATCGGCTTGCACCCCAGCGTCGTGTACGAGCGCCACTACGCCCTCAACTGGTTGCTGCGCTTCGACGAGCAGGATTGGGACGAGGTCGGTACGCCCACCTAGGGACAGCAGACCAGGGATCGGCGCCAGAAGCCGGCCACTCGCCCGGTGGCTGCTGATTTTTGCCGCCGATCCGTTATCTTCCAGCTTTCATGCACCGTGCCGCCATGTCTTCCTTCATCGTCCGCGACGCCGCCTCCGCCGACCATCCGGCCATCCTCGCCCTCAATCTGGAGTCGGAGGACTTGATGAGTCCGATGGACGCCGCGCGGCTGCTCGAGCTGGAACGCGCGTCGGCCTATCACCGGGTGGTCTGCGACGGCGACGAGGTGGTCGCGTTCCTGCTGGCGATGCGCGAGGGCGCCGCCTACGACAGCCCCAACTACTTGTGGTTCGGCGAACGTTATCCGGCGTTCCTCTACGTCGACCGGATCGCGGTCGCGGGCAGTCATCGCGGGCGCGGACTCGGCGGATTGCTCTACGACGATCTGTTCGGTTTCGCCCGCGAGGGCGGCTTCGAGCGCGTCGCCTGCGAGTTCTACATCGTGCCGTTCAACCAGGCGTCCAGCCGCTTCCACGCCCGCTACGGTTTCGCCGAGGTCGGCACGCAATGGGTCGCGCAGGGGCGCAGGCAGGTATCGCTGCAGATCGCGCCGGTGGCGGCCGCGAACGGCTAGACATCACCGCCGCGGCATCGGGCCGCTGCACGAAGCGCAAGGACGGGATAGGGACATGCCGAAGATGAGCCGCCGCCGCGCGCATCGCTTCGTTCAATGCCGGCTCTCTCCGCCGCTGCGCGCCTGGGTCCTGGCCCTGGGCCTGGCGAGGGCGCTGCCGGCCGCCGCCGAAGCCGAGCTCGGCAGTTCGCCTGCCGACCGCCACCCGGACTATCCCTGCCTGGTCGCCCTGTTGCAGCAATTGCTCGACGCTGACGGCCCGGGCGGCACCAACACGTTCCACATCGGGCGGGTGATCGAACATCCCGATCAGGACCACGACACCGTGCGGGTGTACTGGCCGCGCTCGCAGGCGATCTTGCTGGTCCAGCTCGGCCGCGCAGGCTGCGCCGATCCGCGCCAGCGTCACGACGACCTCGCCTTGGATTGGTATCGCGGCAAGGCGCGGATCGACCTGCGCCGCGATGTGGTCGCCGACGAAGCGGCGATGCGGGGCAGCAGTTACCTGGTGTCGCGGCCTTGGGTCGACGAGGTGGTCCGCGATGCGCGCGAGCGCGGCGTCGCGCTGACCTTGCGCCGCGCGTCCTGGCGCGCGCGCCGCGCCGCCGCCGCGCAATCGCCCTGACGCGGGGTCGGCCGCGCTCGACACGGTTTTGCGCCACGGCCTAAACTCGGCCGTTTCCCGGGACCTCTCGCGCATGCACATCCGCGCCCTGCCTATCGCCGTCCTCGCTGCCACCGTGGCGCTGGCCGCCTGCAAGCCCCAGCCGGGCCAGACCGCGGCGCCGGCCGCATCCGTCGCCGCGCCGGCCGCCAAGCCCGCCGCCGGGCAGGCCGACGACAACCTCAATGCGGTGCTGTGGATGCAGCGCGCGGTCGAGTACCGCGCCAGCACCGAGACGATCTACCGCGCCGCCGCCGACAAGCTCGACCTCGCGCTGAAGCAGCCGAACTGGGACGCGCTGGTGCCCGACGAGCGCGGCAATCCGGCCAAGGGCCTGAAGCCGGCGGTGATCATGGACGTCGACGAGACCGTGCTCGACAACTCGCCGTACCAGGCGCGCCTGGTGCGCGACGGCAAGGAATACGATGAAGCGAGCTGGGACGCCTGGGTCGCGGAAAAGAAGGCCAAGCCGTTGCCGGGCGTGGTCGATTTCGCCAAGGCCGCGCAGGCCAAGGGCGTGACGATTCTGTACCTGTCCAACCGTGCCGTGCACCTGAAGGACGCAACCCTGGCCAACCTGCGCAGCGCCGGCCTGCCGGTCGCCGACGATCAGGTGTTCCTCGGCCTGGGCACGGTGGTCGAGGGCTGCGAGCAGAACGGCAGCGAAAAGAACTGCCGGCGCCTGTTGGCCGGCCGCCAGTACCGCGTGCTGATGCAGTTCGGCGACCAGATGGGCGACTTCGTGCAGGTCGTGGCGAACACGCCGGAAGGTCGCGACGCCTTGCTGCAGCAGTACCACGACTGGTTCGGCGAACGCTGGTGGATGCTGCCCAACCCGAGCTACGGTTCGTGGGAGGCGATGACCTTCAACAACGACTACGGTCAGCCGCGCGAGGCCCGCCGCGCGGCCAAGCGCGCCGCGCTGGACGTGGCGCCCTGAGCCATCTCAGCTGGAAAAGCGACAATAGATTTATATAAATCAATAACTTGAATCGTTGTTCTTCAGGTATTGCATTAACTTGAGGTCGGCGCTAGGCTGCACCCATCCCGGTGCCAGCCGGGGCCGTGCCACAACTCGACATCTGCCGGCGCAAGCCGGTTTTGCAAGGAGGCCTCGCGCCTCCTTTTTCTTTGGCGGTTCGCGGTCTCCCCCAGCCGCATCGCGTCGCGCGCTCGCGCCCGCTCGAAGCCGGCATCGGCGATGCACTGACCGGTAACGCCGGCGCAGCGGCGAGAACGCGCGAAGGCGTCGTCGCTAAGCGAATCCGATAGGCGTCTCTCGTCGCATGCGGAGAACCTTGGCGCCATCGATCGAAAGAATTCCGCCAGCGCACGAACCGGCGCGCGACGACGCCGCTGGTCGCGCTGCGAGAGCAATGCGCAGGCCGAACACGCGCGTTCGCGCTTGATTCGATCGATCGCGCGATCTCTGTTGTACGCGCTCGGGCCGATCAGGGCCCGATGCCGTCGCGCGACCAGTGCGCGGTGCGTGATTCGCGCACGGTTGACAGGCGCCTCGCGAAGGCTGTTCTGGCGTCTTCATCCCGTCTGCGAATCGGCCATATCGCCCGGAAAATCTAAGAATATTCTTAGATTCACCTTTTCTCACCGCACCACTTTGAAAATTTGATGCGCACCACACGGCCTCTCCTTGATGTTTGCGATACGCAGGAGTAATTGGTCGTCCCAGCGTCGAGTTCTCCCGATGAAGCAGTGGGGCATCGGGAGACTCAAATGGCGGCTGACGCAGAGTCGTCGTCTCAGTGGTGCTTCCAGGTCTCGCACATCGCGCTGTCGGCGTCGGCTGCGTACCGGTCGACGATTCCCGCCATGGCGTTGCGAGCGAAGGCGTCAGATCGGCGTCATGTCTTTCAGGTTCGGCACAGTAGTTTCAAACGGGGGCATCATGAATCGCATTTTTCGCATCCTTTGGTCGCGCACCTTGAATGCCTGGGTGGTCGTGTCCGAACTCGCCACCGCTCGCGGCAAGTGCGGTGGCGGCGCGGACGAACGCGGCGGCGCGGACGAACGGCCCTTGGCGGAGCTTCGCGACACCGGACCGCCCCATCGACACAACCCGTCCTTGCTGCGCGGCATCTTCGTGGCGCTGTTGTTGCTGCACGCGCCGGTGCAGGCCGCGGACCGGTACTGGGATTTCAACGGCACTGCGGTCGGTACCGGCGGCAGCGGCACCTGGAACCTCACCAGCCCGTTCTGGAGCCCCAACGGCGACGGCGTCAGCGGCCCCTACAGCGCCTGGAACAACGCCGCGATCGACGATGCGTTCTTCGGCGGAACCGCAGGCACGGTGACCCTGGGCGTGCCGATCACCGCTCACAATCTGACCTTCCTGACCACCGGCTACACCCTCACCGGCAGCACCCTGACCCTGGCCGGCGCGACGCCCACCGTCACCACCAATGCGGGCGTCACCACGACCATCGGTTCGATCATTGCCGGCAGCGCCGGCCTGACCAAGGCCGGCACGGGCGCCCTGTCGCTGAGCGGCGCGAACACGTTCACCGGCGCGGTCAATGTTAACGCCGGCAGCTTGACCGTGAGCGGCAACGGCGCCCTCGGCAACATCGCCAATGCCGTCAACATGGCCAACGGTACCCAACTGAGCGTGGGCACTACTGGGGGCGGTCTGGCAGGACGGACGGTTTCGCTTACCGGAACCGTCGTGATCTCGGGTGGCGGCGCCGGCAGCGGCTTCTATACCGGCAGCGGCAACGCCAACTTCCTCGGCTTGGCATTGACCAACAATCTCAGCAACTACACGGGCAGGACCATTTTCTCCAGTGGGGCCGCGTCCAGCTTCACCTCCATTGCCGACTTGGGAATCGCCAGTTCTCTGGGGGCGCCGACCAGCGCCGCGAACGGCATCATTACCATCGGATCACCAGGTCAAACCAATGCCGTTCTGGACTATTTCGGCGACGGCGACACCTCCAACCGTGGCTGGCAAATCAATCCGCCGGCGGGCCCGAGCGGCGAGGCGGCGTACCTGCGCAACCGAGGGACAGGCACTTTGACCCTGACCGGGAACATCGCCTTGGGCGGCGGCTCGGGCAACGCCGCCCAGTTCCAGGCGTTGACCGCCAATATGGAACTGCTGGGCGTGATCAGCAGCAACAATACCCGCGATGCCTGGTTCGTCGCCCAGGCCGGGCGCACCGTACGCCTCGGCGACGCCAACACCTTCACCGGACGGGCGGTGATCCGCGACGCAGGGCGGGTGGTGGTCAACACCCTTGCCAACCGTGGCGTCGTCAGTTCGTTGGGCGCCGGCAGCGTCATCAGCCTCAGTGCGAACGGCACCCTGAGCTATACCGGCGCGGGCGCCAGCACCGATCGCGATTGGCAGATCGGCGTCGGCACGCTGGCCAACGACGGCACTGGCGCGCTGACGCTGAGCGGCCCCATGGCCCTCGCCACCAGCGCCACCCTCGCCGGCAGCTTCACCGGCGCGGCCAACGTCATTACCGGCGTGATCTCCGGCAACAGCAGCTTGCGCAGCGGCGGCGCGGCGACCTGGCTGCTCACCGGCGCCAATACCTACACCGGGACCACCATCGTCGACAACGGCGTATTGCGCGCAGGCACCGCCACTGCCTTCGGCGCGTCCGCTGCGGCGCAGGTCAACGGCGGCACGCTGGACTTGAACGGATTCGACAGGACCTTCGGCACGCTGTCCGGCACCGGCGGCACGGTCGAGCTGGACAGCGCCATCTTGACCTTGAACGGTGCCGCGGGCGTTACCTCGACCTATGCCGGCAGCATCACCGGAAGCGGTGGTCTGACCAAGCTGGGAGCCAGCACCCAGACCCTGACCGGCGCCAGCACCTATGCCGGCGCCACCACCGTCGGCGGCGGAACGCTGCGCCTGGACTTCAGCACGGCGGGCGGCCCGACCAGCGACATCATCGCCGGCGCTTCGACGCTTAACATGACGGGCGGCACGCTCAACGTGGTCGGAGCGGCCGGCGAAGCCAACACCCAGAACTTCAACGGCCTGAACGTCACCGCCAGCAACAACACCATCGGCGTCGTCGCCGGCAGCGGCGGCAGCGCTACCCTCAACCTGGGCGCCATCAACCGCACCGGCGGACTGATCAACTTCAACCTGCCGGTCAGCGGCAACATCACCACCACTAACACCACACTGGGCGGCTGGGCGACGGTCAACGGTACCGACTATGCCAAGGTGGTGGGCGGTAACATCACCGCCTTCACCCTGGCCGACTACACCCAGAAAGACAACGCCGCCAACTGGCTCGACAACGAGTTCATCACCGACACCGTCGGCTTCTTCGGCACGGTGACTGGCACCAAGCAGCTCGGCGGGCTGCGCTATACGCGTCCGGTGTCGACCACCGTGACCGTGTCGGCCAGCAATACCCTCGGCGTGGACGGCACCATCATCGTCGCGCCTACGGTGCTCAATACCAACCAGACCATCACTGGCGGGCAGTTGACCGGCGCCAACGGCGGCGACCTGGCGGTACAGCAGAACAGCACCGGCAACTTCACCATCGCCTCGCAAATCGTCGACAACGGCGGGGCGACGGGTTTCACCAAGTCCGGTACCGGGCTGGTCACGCTGACCAATGCCAACAACAGCTACACCGGTCCGACCCGCGTGGTGCAGGGCACGCTGTCGGTCAACAACATCGGCAACGGCGGCGCGGCCAGCAGCATCGGCGCATCGGCGGCCGATCCGTCGAATCTGGTGTTGGAAGGAAGCACGCTGCGCTATACCGGCGGCACCACGACCAGCGACCGCGGTTTCACCATCGGCAAATCGGGCGCGATCCTGGGCAGCGGGATCGAGGTGAGCAATGCCGCGACCAACCTCACCCTCCAAGGCTTGGTGACCAGCGCCGACGGCGCGGAATTCACCAAGAGCGGCGCCGGTACGCTGACTCTCGCCAACGACACCAACAACAACACCGGCATCGTCACGGTCACGGGCGGCCTGCTCTCGGTCGACACCCTGGCCAACGGTGGCCAGGTCAGCGGCCTCGGCGCGGCCTCGGCGGATTCGGCCAATTTGGTACTCAACGGCGGCGGGCTGCAGTACACCGGCGGTACCGTCGTCACCAACCGCGGCTTTACCCTCGGTACCAACGACGGCATCGTCGATGTGAGCAACGCGGCGACGACACTGACCGTAAGCGGCATCGTGGCGGGGGTCGGCAATTCCATGACCAAGAACGGCGCCGGCACGCTGGTGCTGTCGGGCACCAACACCTACACCGGCGGCAATACCGTCAATGCCGGCATCCTGCGCGCCGGGTCCACACAGGCCTTCGGCGCTCCCAGCACCTCAGCGGTCATGACGCTGGCCAATGCGCCCGGCGTGGTGCTGGATCTGAACAATTTCGACAACACCATCGGGCCGCTGAATGGCGGGGGCGCTAATGGCGGCAACGTCACTTTGGGTTCCGCCACGCTGCGCATCGCCGGCGGTGGCGGCAACTATTCGGGTGCGATCAGCGGCACCGGCGGCGTTCTGCTCACCAACGGCGGCATCCAGACCTTCAACGGCTGCAACAACACCTACACCGGCCCTACCACCCTACAAGGGTCCAATCTGCTCGTCGATTGCTTGGCCGACGGCGGCCTCGCCAGCGGTATCGGCGCGTCCAGCTCTGCGTCCACCAACCTCGTGTTCAATAACGGATCTTTGCTATACACCGGCGGCAGCATCGCCATTGATCGCGGCTTCCAGCTATTGGGAGCCGGCGGCATTCATGTGAGCAACGCCGCAACCACTTTGGAATTCGAAGGGGCTGCGATCGGCGCAGGAGCGCTGATCAAGCGCGAAGCGGGAACCCTGGTGCTGTCGGGAAACAATAGCTATACCGGCAACACCCAGGTCGAGGGCGGCATCCTGCGCGCCGGATCGGCCACGGCATTCGGCACCACCAACGCTTTCGTGATGACCAACGGCGCCGGCGTGCTGCTGGATCTGAACAACTTCAACGTCAACGCGGGCGCTCTGGTCGGCGGCGGGACCCTGGGCGGCAACATCGCATTGGGCACCGGCACGCTGACGATCCGGGACGGCCTGACTCAGACGTATGCCGGCGCGATCGGCGGCCCCGGCAACCTGATCAAGAACGGCGCCGGCCTTCAGACGCTGTCGGGCTGCAACAGCAACTACACCGGCGCCACGACGATCAATGCCGGCGTGCTGGCGGTCAATTGTCTGGAAAACGGCGGGGTCAACAGCTCGATCGGCGCCTCCGCCGCCGATCCCGCCAATCTGATGCTCAGTGGCGGCACCCTGCGTTACGTGGGCACGGGCAGCAGCACCGACCGTCAATTCACCCTCGGTACCGGCGGCGGTACGCTCGACGCCTCCGGGACCGGCATCGTCCATTTCACCTCCACCGCGCCGGTGGCCTTGGCGGGCGCGAACGTCGCCCGAACGTTCACCCTGACCGGCACCAACACCGGCGACAACCTGTTCGCCGCGCAATTGAACAACAATGGCGCGGGCGTCACGTCGCTGACCAAGACCGGCACCGGCACCTGGCGCCTGAGCAACAACAACAGCACTTACACCGGCATCACCACCATCAGCGGCGGCGTGCTCAGCGTCGACCAGATGGCCGACGGCGGCCTCGCCAGCAGCATCGGCGCCTCGTCCGCCGCCGCCGCCAACCTGGTGATCGGCAACGGTTCCACCTTGCGCTACACCGGTACGGGCGACAGCACCAACCGCCAGTTCACCCTGGCTCCCGGCGTCACCTTCATCGAGTCCTCGGGCACCGGCGCGCTGCAGTTCACCAACACCGGGCCGGTGACGCTGAGCGGCACCAATACCCCGCGCACCATCGCCCTGGGTGGCACCAATACCGGCAACAACACCATGGGCGGCACCATCGGCAACAACGGTACCGGCGCCACCACCCTGGCCAAGAACGACAGCGGCACC
>NZ_HG424516.1:0-33052 GCF_000336385.2 Lysobacter antibioticus HS124
TTGGTCTGGGTGCCGTTGCGGTCGGTGACGGTGTCCAGGCGGCGGCGGAAGTCGACGGTCTCGGTATAGAACGTGCGCGTGACGGTGCCGCGCGGGTCGGTGATAGCGCCGATCTTGCGCGGCTGGTTGCTGGGGCTGGCCGGGCCGAGCGCGTACGTGGTCTGCTTGCCGAGCGCGTCGGTAATCACCGCGCCGCCGCTGGCCGGATAGCTGAGGGTGCGGCCGTCGGCGCCGCCGGCGTTCTGGCTGGAGCCGACCCGGGCCTTGGCGTCGTAGCCGAAGGTGCTCTGGCGCTGGTTGTCTTCGCCGGTGACGCCGGTCAGCATGGTCTTGAACTGCGGATGTTCGTAGTGATACGTGCGTGCGCCGCCGCCGGCATAGGTCGCGCTGCTCACCGTGCCGTTGGTGTAACCGTAGCTGGCCAGCAACGCGCCGGCCGAGCGGATCGCCGCGATGGGAGCGTTGCGGCCGGCGCCCAGATACTCGAACACCAGGCTGCGGCCGCTGTGATGGGTGATGGTCGCCAGCCGGCCGAGATCGTCATAGGCATAGGCCAGGGTATTGCCGTCCTCGAAGCGACGCTCGATCAGGCGGCCACGCGCGTCGAAGCGCAGCACTTCCTCGACCCGGTACAACAGCCACTGGCTGCCATCGGCGACCAGCCGATCGCCGCTGCCGTCGCGTGCCTCGTAGACGCCGGCGCCGAGCGGCTTGAACGAGATCTGGCTGCCGTCGGCCTGGATCAGGCCGAAATGCTGGGTGGGGTCGGACGGTGCGGCGGGATCGGCGCCGATGCTCAGGCGCAGGTTGTGCGAATGGGTCCAGCCGAGGCCGAAACCGCCCTGTTGGCTCGAGGAAGACGAACGATAGATGCGGGTGAACGAGACCCAGCCCAGGTCGAAGTCCGGCTCCGGGCGCATCTTGTCGCCCGAAGCGGGGTCGCAGCCGCCGTCGGGGCAGTCGGGCACGAGCGGAGGGCTGAGGTAAGCCATCGGCTGCAAGCTGCCGGCGCAAGCCTGCTCGGCGGCGTCCCAGCCCATCGCGACGGTGTTGGGGCAATGCACGTCGCGGGTGCGTTCGAGGTACTGGCTATCGTTGGCGATGAAACCGCAGACGCCGTCGGCGTCCTTGATCACGTAGTTGGCGTCGTAGGCGCGCGTCTCGACCGCGCTGGTCTTGTCGTCGACCCAGGTCAGGCTGACGTCCCAAGCCGGCGCCAGCGTGATCGCGGTATTCGGCGTGCAACCTTCATCGAGGCTGCGCTGGTCCAGGTGCTGCCTGAGCTGATCGACCACCCCCTCCAGGGTCGGCCCCGGGATGTAGTCGGGATCGGTCGAATGCGTGTAGGACCACGGCTCCGTCGTCGGCGGCATCGGTTCGATGCCGTAGTAATAGGCGGTGCGGTCCGGCAGGTGAACCTGACTGACGACCTGGAAGCTCAGCGGACCGTAGGACGAGTACGGCGCGAACAAGGCCTCGATGTCCTGCTGGATCTCGCGCTCGGTCAGGCGTGGGCCGTTGCTGGTCCAGGTGCTGGTCCATTGCTTGCCGGCCTCCTGGGCCTGGGCCGTTCCGCCGGCCGACAGTGCGGCGGCGGTCAACAGCAGGCCGGTCAGCCAGGTGCGCGGCACGGCGCCGCGCGGTGGTACGGACAGGGGTGACGATCCTTCGATGGGGGGCATGCGTCGGTTCCTTGGACGGTTCATGCGATGCAGCCGCAGGCGCGGCCGGGGGAGACGGCAAAACGGCGGGCGTCGCGACGGCGCACCGGACGCGGGTCGATCGCGGCCGGCCGCGATGGCGGCGATGGGAAAGGAGGACGGGAGCGACGCGGGCGCGAGGCGTGGACGGCGGGCGTCGGCTGTTCGGGCGGCAAATCCATTTGCGCAGTTCCGGGTTGTTGTCGCCTAGCCTAGTCAAACCGATTGCGGAAGTTGCGACGGCGACTGAACGGGTTCCCGAACCTTGTTGCGCATCACAATTTCCGGGCAAGGCGCCTTCGAAGGCCGCGGCGCCGCAGCCCGCCACTGCAGCGCTTACCGCCGCCAGGCTTCGCTCCGCCCCGTCCCGGCTTCGTCGCCGCAAGCCGGCCTTCGTCGCCGCCCCGCTTCCGCCCAGGCGCCGCAGCACTATGCTGCGCCCATCCCGCCATGGCATCGCCCTTGTGATCCGAAGCTTCTTCTTCATCGCCCGCCTCGCCCTGGCCTGGTTCGGCCTGTTCCTGCTGATGGCGCTGTTCGCCTCGGTGACGCCGGGCCTGCAGTACCAGGACCCCACCCCGCTGTTCCTGATCTGCATGCTGGTGGTGGCCTACGTGGTCACCGGCGCCTTCAGCCACGTGCGCCGCGTGCGGCTGATCGCCGGCCACATCGACCGCGGCGCGCTGCACAACCGTCAGCGGCGCGAGATCGAGGTGCCGTTCGAAGCCGGCGAGACCTTCGATCTGCTCGATGCGGCGATCCGCGAGCTGCCGCGGGTCGAGGAAATCGAAAGCGCGCGCGACAGCCTGCAGGTGCGCGCCAAGGTGCGTCGGCACAACCTGTACGGCCGCGATCGCGAAGTCCGCGACCTCACCGGCATGCGCGGCCACGGCCGCAACCAGATCCAAGCCACGGTCGAGCCCGGCGAAGACAGCGGCCGCATCGTGCTGATCTGCGAACCGGAAGCCGGCGCCTGGAGCGACTGGTTCCGGGTCGACGGCGGCACCAATCTGGAGAACGCCGAGGCCATCGTCCGCGCCATCACCCGACGCATCGCCGAACGCCGCCGCAACGAACGCGCCGCGGTCACCCGCACCGAAACCGAAAAGGAACTGGCGGTGGCCAAGCTCAGCCTGCTGCATGCCCAGGTCGAGCCGCATTTTCTCTACAACACCCTGGCCAGCGCCCAGTACCTGACCCGCAACGACCCGGCCAAGGCCGACGAGATGCTCGGCCATCTGATCGACTTCCTGCGCAAGTCCTTGCCGCGCACCGAAGACGCGCTGTCGACGCTCGGCGAGGAGTTGGACCGCTCGCGCGCCTATCTGGAAATCCTCAAGCTGCGCATGGGCGCAAGGCTGGCCTTGCAGATCGACGTGCCCGACGAACTGCGCAGCCTGCCGCTGCCGCCGATGATGCTGCAGACCCTGGTCGAGAATGCGATCAAGCACGGCCTGGAACCCAAACCGGGCGGCGGCATGGTGTGGATCCTGGCGCGGCGCAACGAGCAGCGCGCGGCGATCACGGTGGCCGACGACGGCCTGGGCCTCAACGCCGCCAACAGCGGCACCGGCATCGGCCTGCGCAACGTGCGCGAACGCCTGCAGCTGGTCTACGGCGACGATGCGCAACTGGCCGTGGTCGCCAACTTCCCGCAAGGCGTCGCCGCCACCCTGAGCGTGCCGCTGGCGCGGCAAGAGGAGACCGTCCATGGCTAAGCCCACGCTGACCGCGCTGGTCGCCGAAGACGAAGCACTGCTGCGCCGGTCGCTGGTCGAAACGCTGGGCGAGGCCTGGCCGCAGCTGCGCATCGTCGCCGAATGCGAAGACGGCGCCGAGGCGCTGGAGGCTCTGGCCGAACATCGGCCCGACATCGCCTTTCTCGACATCCGCATGCCCGGACTGACCGGGATCGATGTCGCCGGCGCGGCCGGCGATGTCAGCCCGCTGACCCGGATCGTGTTCGTCACCGCCTACGACCAGTACGCGATCGACGCCTTCGAACACGGCGCGATCGACTACCTGCTCAAGCCGGTCACCGCCGAGCGCCTGGCAGTGACCGTGCAGCGCCTGCAGCAACGCGCCGGCACCGCCGCCGACAGCGAAGCCATCGCCGAGTTGGGCCAGCGCCTGGGCGCGCAACGCGGCAAGCCGGACGCCACGGCGCTGACCTGGATCACCGCCAGCGCCGGCCGCGAAACCCGGCTGATCCTGGTCGACGACGTGATCTATTTCCGCGCCGACAACAAGTACACCACGGTCGTGACCGCGGAAGGCGAAGCGGTGCTGCGCAAGCCGATCCGCGAACTGCTGGAAGTGCTGGACGGCAATCTGTTCAAGCAGATCCACCGCTCGACCATCGTCAACCTCAAGGCGATCGCCTCGATCGTGCGCGACGACAGCGGCAAGGGCACGGTGCGTCTGCGCCAGCGCAGCGAAACGCTGAGCGTCAGCCAGCCGTTCATGGCCCTGTTCCGCGCCATGTAGCGGCGCGCCCTGCCGTAGCGGACCACGCAATGCGGCTGCGGACTGTTTCTCTTCCAAGGACGACCCCATGCGCAACCTGATGGCTCTGCTCTACTACCTGCTGGCGCTGTTCGGTTGCAGCGGCGGCGGCCAGACGATCGCTCACCGCGTCAGCGCCGACGGCCACGTCGTCATCGACAGCCAGGTGCGCATCACCGGCGACATCAGCCGTTTCGAATGCGCCGCCAGCCGCAGCGGCCACTGCCACTACAGCCTGTATTCGGCGGAGGCCGCGCCGGAACGCTTCGCCGTGGCCGTGGGCGAACGGCGCGACATCGTCGGCCTGGCACCGGGCTTCAAAGTCTGCGCCGGCGCCGGGCCGGAGGCCCTGGATCGGGATTGCCGGCCGGCCCCGAAGTGATCGCCGCCACCACGCGGGCGGTTGCCGTAGCGGCACTTGCCGCGGCCGATCACGGCCGCGTGCGCTGGACTTCGCCTCCGAGCGCCGACCCGTCCGGCCTCTTTGAGCCGCTGCGCGCGGCAGCGTTGGATCGCAATGCAGCCTCGAACCGCTTCGGCTCCCGCGGCTTACCTCGCGCCTGAAAAGCGCCTGCCGCGGCGGCGCCATGCGGCGCATCGGCGGCGAGCGCGCGCCGGCGTTCGCTCGCCGCCAAACTGCGGCGTAATCGCAGGCGCACCCGGCTCGCCCGGCGCTAGACTCGCTCGGCGGCCCAAGCCGCGCCCCGTCCACGTCATCGCATCGGCGCTCCCATGTCGCTTTCCTGGCAATCCAAACTGGTCCATCCGCAAGCGCGGGCTCCCGAAGGCTTCCAGTCGCTGGCCACTCCGACCTATCGCGGTTCTACCACGCTGTTCTCCAGCGCGGGGCGCGTGCTCGATCATTGGGACCAACAGCAGGCGCCGTACAGCTACGGCCTGTACGGCACGCCGACCAGCCTGGAACTGGGCGCGCGCATCGCCGAACTCGAGGGCGGCCGGCACTGTTTCCTGACCCCGGGCGGCCAGGCGGCGATCAGCCTGATCGGCCTCAGCCTGCTGTCCGCAGGCGGGCATGTGCTGATTCCCGATAACGCCTACGGTCCCAACCGCGAGTTCGCCGACCGCGTGCTCGCACGCCTTGGCGTGGACGCCGAGTACTACCCGCCCCTGCTCGGCGCCGGCATCGCCGAGCGGCTGCGTCCGAACACCCAATTGGTGTGGTGCGAGAACCCGGGCTCGGTCAGCATGGAAGTACAGGATGTGCCGGCGATCGCCGCGGCCGCGCACGCCGTCGGCCTGCCCGTCGCGCTGGACAACACTTACGCCGCCGGCGTTCTGTTCGACGCCTTCGGCCACGGCGTCGACATCACCATGCAAGCGCTGACCAAGTATGTCGGCGGCCACAGCGATCTGCTGCTGGGCTCGGTCACCGTGCGCGACCGCGCGCTGTACGAGCGCATCGGCGACACCCATCAACTGCTGGGCATGGGCGTGTCTCCGGACGATTGCAGCCTGGCTCTGCGCGGCCTGCAAACCCTGGGCGTGCGCCTGGCCCAGTTGCAGGCCAGCACGCTGGAAGTCGCGCACTGGCTGGCGGCGCGCGCCGATGTCGAACGCGTCCTGCACCCGGCCCTGCCCGGCAGCCCCGGCCACGAGATCTGGCGCCGCGATTTCAACGGCTCGGCCAGCGTGTTCTCGGCGCTGTTCCGGCCCGAGCTGTCGGTCGATGCGATCGTGCGCGCGCTCGACCGTCTGCAGCTGTTCAAGATCGGCTACAGCTGGGGCGGCGTCACCAGCCTGGTCATGCCCTTCTTCGGCCTGCGCCGCGATCACGGTGCGCCGGGACGCAACCTGGTGCGCTTCAACATCGGCCTGGAGTCGCCGCAGGACCTGCTGGCGGATCTGCGCCAGGCCTTCGCCGATCTGGCCGATTGAGCGAGGCTCCGCCGCCGGGAATGCCTTGCGGCTTGGCTGCGGCGATGCGTCGACCTGGGCCGCGCGCCGCATCGCGCCCGCTTTCGATCTGTCGAGCGCACCGGCGGGATACGCACGCGACGGCGGGGAAGCCTTACCGCAGTGCGTTCAGGACCGGCGAGACTGCGGCAGGTTCGAACGCGGGGTTTTGGCCGCGGGCTTGACGATCTGCGGCTCCTCGCCGTCGCTCAACGCGCGCAGGCGAACCGGTACGAAATTGCCGTCGCCGAGCAAATCCAGGCTCGCGCTGGGATTGCGCATCAGTTCTTCGCGCTGCAGAAAGGTCTCGCGTCCCGGCTCCAACGGAAAGCGCTTGCTGCACAGTCTCAGGCTCAGGCGCAACACGCTGGTACCGGACATCCGCCACGGATAGCCGGGCACCAGACGGCTGACGATCGCGCTGTCCAGACCGATCGTGACCGTTCCGCCTTCGATCGCCCGGCACCGGCCGACCGCTATATCGAACAATTGCATGCATCACCTCAATGCGTGACTACCGTAAGCACGCTGTTCAACCGCGCCTGGGCGAGCAGGAAACGCAATCGGGCTTCGATCGCGTGCAGATTGGCCAGGCGCGGGGATGCGCGCAGCGAATACACCACCGCTCGCTTGCCGAGCATGGCGCGGTGATCGCGGCCGACCGAAATGTTGGTCGTCCCGCTCGCCTCCATCCATATCCGACGCAACTCGATCGGACCGACCGATTGATCGCGGCACAGGGTGAAGTGGAACCACTCGACATGTTCTTCCATAGCGGCTCTCTGCAATCTTCGAACGAGTATGCGCGCTGGGACGCATGAACGGGCGAAAGAAAATAAAACTCGCTATTCGCGCTGCATGCGCGTATGGTCGGGTGGCGACCCGAGCACTCGCGATCCATCGGCGGCATCGCCCGCCTCTGCCTGACCCGACGCGATGGCGTCATCTGAGGCGTTTTTTGCCGTTCTGCACTCGACTTATCGACGTCCCGATCGGCGACGTCGTCTATCGCATTCGCGCCTTGAAGGATCGCCAGCAGTTCCACGATCCGGATCGTACGGCCGAGCGCGCAGGCGTTCCTGCGGCGTTATGGAGCCTGTTCGGGCAACTGTGGCCGGCGGGAATCGAGCTGGCCCGGGAAAGCTTGTCGTACCGGATCGACGGAAAACGCATTCTGGAAATAGGCTGCGGCCTGGGACTGTCCAGCCTGGTGTTGAAGAAGCGCGGCGCCGACATCACCGCCAGCGATCATCATCCGCTCGCCAACGAATTCCTGGCCCACAACGCCCGCCTCAACGGCCTGAAGCCGATCCCCTTCAACGATCTCGCCTGGGAACGTCCGCAGGACAGTTCCATGGGAAAATTCGACCTGATCGTGGGCAGCGACGTGCTCTACGAACGCGGCCATATCGGCTCGCTGCTGAATCTGATCCGCAACTACGCCACGGCCGAAGCCGAAGTGCTGATATCCGACCCCGGCCGCGGAAACTGCGCGTCTTTCGCCGCCTCTATGCTGACCGCCGGCTTCACATTGAGCTCGCGCGGCTACGACATTCCACTGGAGCGTCGCCGCAATGCGGGGCGGATGATGCGTTTCGAGCGCTGAGCATCCGGATCGGACCGGCCGGTCTCCGCTGTTGGCGCGACCTTCGGACTCAGCCTTCGCCGGCGCCGACGACGTCCCGGTCGGCGAAGCGCAATCTCACCGTACCGATCCAGTTGCGTGCACGTCGCTCCAGACGCGCGGCCTGGGTTTCTCCGTCCAGGTCGGATGAAGAATGCCGCAACAGGCCCGGATCGAGTGCTTCGAAGGTGTTGACGTTGACCACCGCGTACAGGCGGCCGTCGATGTCGCTGGTCGCCAACGGCACGACCCCGCATACCGCGCACACATGGAAGTCGGCGGTGCGGGTACCGAAGACGTAGCGCGAGACGCGCTGCGGATCGCGCACGACGACATCCAGGCGGCCGCCCGCGCAGGCGGTCCACACGCCGCCGTGCTTGACGCAGAAGGTGCAGGTGCAGGCGCGGGCCGGGATCGATTCCGGCTCCGGCGCCCAGTCCAGGGTGTAGCGGAGGTTGCCGCAATGGCAGGCGCCTTCGATGAGCATGTCCGGACTCTTGGAAACGTCGGCTCAGACTAACCCAGGCACGCCGATCAGTCGTCGTCCCCGTTCGCCGACCAACATTGCAACAGCGCCGGAGCGACCACCGGCAACAACAATACCGCTTCGATCACCGCCACCGTCAGCACCGAGACGGTCTCGCCCGCCGTCGTCGACATCGCCACCACCCCCAAGGCGGCGGCGCAGAACACCGCGACGTAGCCATAGGCGAAGCCGCGAGAATGGAACGCGCGCTTCCAGTACAGCACACTATCGTCAGCACGATCGCGACCAGTGCCACCGGCACCGAGAACAAAGCCAGGAACAGACCGTAGGCGCCGTCGCTGTAGGATGCGGCGGCGGGCAGGCTGACCAGGGTCAGCGCCAGGGCGCTCCAGCGGGAGTATCCGTTCATGGCGGCGATCCGGAATGCGGCGAAGGGGGTGGCGGACAGCATGATGCCGTCCGCATACGGGCGCCTCAATCGGTGCCCTGGCCGCGGCCGAATTCGCCCGGCCCGGCCGGCGCGTTCGGTGCCTGCAGGGCGAATACGCAGTCGAAGAAGGGTCGCACGTCGTCCCAGCCGCGCTTTTCGTCGCGCGCGCGCAGCAGCACGCGCCCCACTTCGACCACGTTGCCCTTTTCCTCGAAGCGGCGCAGGAAGGCCGTGCGGGTGTCGGCTTCCGCGTGGCGTCCGTGGTCCTGGCGGTTATAGGCATGGAATTCCAGGATCGCGCCCGGCGCCGCGACCCGGTCGGCGCCGATCGTGCATTGGCGCAGGCCGCTGGCTGCTTCGCGCTCGACATGTCCGGCCGCGTAACTGTCCTGCAGCGCATGCAGCAAGGAGCCGAACGCGACGTCCTGGTAGTAGCGGCGCAAACCGCCGCTGGCGCCCTGGGTGTAGAGGTCCAGCACGCGCCATTCGCTACGGCCGAAGGCTTGTTGGATCGCCGGGATGGTCGAGTCCTTCAATCGCGTATCCAGGCTGTATTCGCCTTGGGCCGTGCGCCAGGCGAACTCCATCCAGCCCATCAGCTTGGCCTTGGTGTCGGCCGCGGTCTCGCCGTCGCGGCTGGCCATGGCATGAAGGAACTGCAAGTCGCCGAAATGGGTGCGGTACAGCATGGCGTCGCCGGGACCGTAGCGCTTGCCGGCGGCGGCGCCTTTGTTGGCGTCGGCGAACAGACTGCCCCAGCACAAGGGCTGGGTTTCGAAGCGGATGGTTTCCTGGGTTTTGCAGCCCATGCCGCGGGCCTGATTAGCGCTCATCCGGAACGGCGGATCGTCGTTCCAGCGCACGCCGGCCAGCACCGGACCCGGCGCGTCGAGCGCTTCGCGACCGCCGCAGTCGCCATTGCAGCCGTAGATGCGATTGGTGATTTCCTCGTGCACCGGCTCGGTAAAGGCGACCATCGAGCGCTGCGCGAGTTGTCGTTCCAGGAACACCCAGGTGCTGCTGCCGATTCCGGCCAGTCGCCGCTCTTCCGCGGTGGAATGGGTCGCCAGCTTGTGCGCCCACGCCGGCGCCGTCATCGCCAGCAGCGCGACCACGCCCCAGCCTCGCATCGATCCTGCGATCGTTCTTGCCATTCGGTCCCCCTGTACGACCGTGGTTTGTCGGACGGCTGCGACGCCGCCATGTCGGCGCGAGCGCGGCGACCGAGGAACGGGGTGCGCTCACAGGGACGTAAACGTCATAGGGCGACGGGTGCGGCCATGAGTGTTCACCGGGCGCCCGGCCAGGGAAGCGAGAGTGGATCTACTCAAGCCCCATGTTTGAGGAAGATGGCCTGCACGTGTGCGCCCCAGCCGCGTTGGCGCGATCTGGTTGTCCGTGCCCCTCGCCGTTCCGGGGCTGAACCAATCTTCATCGGGCGACGAAAAAAGCCCCCTTATTTAAAAAGGGGGCTGCGCGCTGCGCTGATCGATGCCGATCCAAAAATTCGACGCGCGGAAGGTTTGCTTTTGACTAAGAGCCCCCCCCCTTTTTTCAAAGGGGGGATGCAGGCTGAGCGCGATCATGCGCGCTCGGTCGACTTACTGGCACTGCACCGTATCGCCGGCCTGGCCGCGGTAGGCGGCCCACATCGCGTCGGCGAAGTCGTCGCCGTAGTAGCCGTCGTCGCGGCCGGCGCCGTGCAGGGCCGGCCAGCGGCCGGTGCCGTCGCTCGGATTGCTGTCGAGCGCGCCGCTGCCGCGCGGCTGATAGGGGTCGGGCTGGGTCCAGGCGCCGTGGTTCACCCAGCGGTCGGCGTAGAGCAGGATGCGCGTGTCGGTCCATACGCAGCGCAGCGACGGCATCAGCCTCAGCGCCAGCGCCGCCGCCTTGTAGCCCTTGGCCGTGCAGCAGAACTGGTAGTAGCCGGCCGGCTCCTGGCCGCCGTCGATGTAACCGTACGGGTCGCGGCAGTCGCGCGTGCTGGTGCCGTTGTTCTGGTTCTCCCAGTACTCCTCGACCGTGCACGGACTGCCGAACAGCACCTTGCCGCTGCCCGCGCCGATGCTGAGCTGACCGTCTTCCTGGTAGGTGTCCTGCTGGAAGTCGCGCACGCGCGCGGCCATCGCCGCATCGTCGAGCAACAGGGAACCGAGCGTCAACACCAGCTTGCGGCCGTGGCGGTGGCCGCCGTCGGCATAGAAATGCAGGCCGCCTTCCATCGCCGCCTGCAGATCCAGGGCGTACTGGGCGAGGAACATGGCCAACTGCCGACGCTGCGCGTCGTCGTCGCGCACCATCAGCCGCAACGCGGCCGAGGCGGTGTCGATCGCGATCTGCGCGCCGTAGTCGGGCATGTTCTGTTTGGGATGGATCTGGTCGGCCGACCAACCGAGCTGATGATCGAGCTGCACGCGGCGGAACCGGTCGGACACCGCACTCAAGGCCGGCATCATCGGCAGCGGCGCGTACGCCGGCAGACGGTCCATGCGCAGCCGCGCGACCGGGATCAGCGGCTTCTTGCTGCCGAAGTACGGCGGCCGGAACAGGCCGCGGCCGTTGTCCGCCGGCGGCGCCGCGAGCACGGTCAGTACCGCGGCGGTTTCCAGCGAGGTCTTCTCGTCGCCGCTGCGCGAGATCGCCTTGACGATGGACTGGTTCGGCGCGGCGGAGTAAGGCAGCGCCGGCACCAGCCGCGCGTCGTAGCCGTAGGCGGTGCGGTCGAAGCCGTGGCGGCTGACGCTGGAGGGGTTGACCTCGAAGCCGTTGCGGCCGCTGCTGAAGCCCGGCGAGATCGACATGATCCGCACCCGGCCCTGGCTGTCGCCCGCCGGCGCCACCCAGAAGTCGCCGTTGGCGAACTGGCCGCAGGGATAGGCGCGGTCGAAGCCGAAGGTGATGCCGTATTGCTTCACGCTGCTGCACAGTGCGGGCGGCTCGGCGGCGACGACGGCGCGGCCGGTGCGGCCGTCGCCGGGTCGGGACGAAACGCCCCGATCGGCGATGCCGCCGACCGGAGCCGGCGACGCCACGGCGGCGGACGCTTCTGCCGCCGCAACCCTCTCGGGCGCGGGCACAGCGTCCTGGCGTGGACAACCGCTCAACAACACGACGCCGGCGAACAGCGCGGCGGCGGACAGCCGTCGCGTCGCCGACGCAAGAACGATGGGAATGGAACGATGGCGATTCATGGACTCTCTCTCCTGGGGACACGTCGCCGCGATCGGCGAACGCGTTATCGGAGTGCAGAATCGTCATGAACGGCGCTGCGCCGCCCACAGAATCACAAATCTGGAACAACCTGCCGCGCGCGCGCCAGGGCAACAGCGGCGCGCATCACGCCGGCACAAATCGGTTACAAACCGCCGATGCGCGGCTCAGACGGCGGCGACGTCGTCCAGGCGCACCAGGGCTTCCAGACCGCCGCCGTCGCGATTGCGCAGACGCAGGCGCGCGCCGGCCGAGGGCGCGAGCTGCTGCGCGATCGCCAGGCCCAACCCGGTACCGCCGCTGTCGCGGTTGCGCGACCCTTCCAGGCGGTAGAACGGCTGCATCACCTGTTCGAGCCGGTCCTCCGGAATGCCGGGGCCACGGTCCGCAACCCTCAGCAGCACCGCATCGCCATCGCGGGCCAGTTCCAGTTCTGCGCTGCCGGCGTAGGCGAGCGCGTTGTCGATCAAGTTGGCGAGGATCCGCCGCAAGGCGTTCGGCCGGGTGACCAGCAATCGTCCGCTGCGGCCGCCCAGACTCACCGCACGGCCGGTGTCCTGGTAGTCGTAGACCAGGCTCTGCAGGAA
The DNA here is from genome assembly GCF_000336385.2 of Lysobacter antibioticus HS124. GTDB lineage: Bacteria > Pseudomonadota > Gammaproteobacteria > Xanthomonadales > Xanthomonadaceae > Lysobacter > Lysobacter firmicutimachus. Next base: position 12,458 of record NZ_HG424516.1, read on the forward strand.
CGCGTCCAGATCGATCCGCAACGGCGTCTCGGCGGCGCCGTGGGCGCTGCGCGCGTAGGCGATGCCTTCGCGCACCAGACGCTCCATTTCGCCCAGGTCGTCCAGGGTCTTGTCGCGCTGCCCCCCCTCTTCCATGGCCTCGCAACGCAGCTTCATGCGCGTGATGGGGGTCTGCAGATCGTGCGAAATCGAGGCCAGGATCTGCAGCCGCTCCTGGGTGTATTGGGCGATGCGGTCCTGCATGGCGTTGAACGCGGCCGCCGCGCCGACCACCTCGACCGGCCCGGTTTCCTGCAACCGCGGGCCCAGCCCGCCGGGGCTCAGCGACTCGGCCGCACGCGCCAACTGCGCCAGCGGCCGGGTCGCCAACCGCACCGCGCCCCAGGTGCACACCAGCAGCAACGCCAACTGCGCCGCCAGCACGTAGGGCAGCCAGCGCGCGATCGGCATCGCCGAGGGCTGCACTTCCACGGTCACCGGTTCGCCGTCGCTCAGCCGCAGATGGATCTGGAAACGCTCCGGCCCGGCGGACACGGCATTGGCCCGCACCGGATAACGCGGCCCCAGCGCGGCGCCGACCCGGGCGACGAACTCGCGCGCCTCGTCGCTGGCCAGCGCGGCGCCGTCCTGGCCCGGGCCCAGCAGATAGTGAAAGGTGCGGCGCTTGAGCCGCGGCAGCCAGTCGGCGCGCTCTTGCGCCGGAATCCGGTCCAAGATCGCGACCGCGACGGTCACGTCCTGCTCCAGATTGCTCATCAGCATCGAGGTCGCGGCCTGGTAGCGCTCGTAGAACAACAACGCGAACGACAGCGCGTGCGCGGTCAGCAGGCCGGCGAACAGCACCAGGTACAGCCGCGCGGCGATCGTGCGCGGCAGCAGTCGCCAGCCGCGTCGCAGCGCCGTGTTCACGCGTCACCGCCGATCAGCTCGACCGGCATGGCGAACACATAACCCTCGCTGCGCACGGTCTTGATATAGCTAGGCTCGCGCGCATCGTCCTGCAGCCGCTGGCGCACCCGGCTGACGAGCAGGTCGATGGAACGGTCGAAATGCTCGGCGTCGCGGCCCTGGGTCAGGCTCAGCAACTGGTCGCGGCTGAGTACGCGCTGGGGATGGTCGAGGAACACCCGCAGCAGCCGGAATTCGGCGCCGCTGAGCGCTACCGCGGTGCCGTCGGGATCGAGCAGATGGCGCGCGATGGTATCCAAGCGCCAGCGGCCGAAGCCGACCAGGCTCGCGGCCTCGCTGATCTGCAGATTGGGCGGCAGCATGCGGGTGCGACGCAGCACGGCATTGATCCGAGCCAGCAATTCGCGTGCGGCGAAGGGTTTGACCAGATAGTCGTCGGCGCCCATCTCCAGGCCGACGATGCGGTCGGTGGGGTCGTCGCGCGCGGTCAGCATCAAGACCGGAATCGCGCGATGCTTGCCGGCGCGCAGGTTGCGGCACAGCACCAGCCCGTCTTCGCCCGGCATCATCAGATCGAGCACGATCAGGTCGACCGCATCGCCGTCCAGTGCCGCGCGCATCTCGCGACCGTCGGCCGCAGTGCTCGCGCGCAGTCCGTTCTTGCGCAGATAGTCGGCGACCATCTGGCGGATCTCGCGATCGTCGTCGACGACCAGGATGTGATCTACGTGATCCATGCAGGCAACCTTGCGAACAAATTTCGTCGGCCCTGGCGGCGCCGGCTCCGCTGCGATTATGCCACCCGGCCGCGTCAATCCCGGGCCAGCAATTCCCGGATCCTGGCGTCGGTGGCCTCGTACCCGCCCTCACCGATATGTCGGTAGACCACCCGCCCCTGCCGATCGATCAGGTACAGCGCCGGCCAGAACCGGTTGCGATAAGCGTTCCAGGTCCGATAGTCGTTGTCCAACGCGACGGGATACTCGATTGCGTACCGCTTCACCGCCGCCTGGACGTTGGCGGGCCTGCGTTCCTCCTCGTATTCGGGCGTGTGCACGCCGACCACGACCAGGCCGCGGTCGCGATAGCGCCGGTGCCATTCGTTGACGTGCGGGGTGACGTGGATGCAATTGATGCAGGCATAGGTCCAGAACTCGACCAGCACCACTTTTCCGCGCAGGCCCGCGAGCGTCAGCGGCGGGCTGTTGATCCAGCGGTCGATGCCGACGAACTCGGGCGCCGGCGCCGATCCTGCCGGTTCGGCCTGCGCCTGACCGCGGCAAGCGACGGCCAGCAGGCAGGCCGCCATCGTCAAGGCCGCGGCAGCGGCGCAGATCCAGGGTCGCATCGCCGACACGACTCAGCCCTCCTCGTGCGCGGCCGCCGGCGGCGGGCGCTTGCCGGCGGCTTCGAGGATCACCTCCGCGACCTCGCCCGGATGCGCTAACGGCGCGGCGTGACTGCCCTCGACCGACCGCAGTTGCGCGCCGATCCGCTGCGCGGTGGCGGTCTGCAGTTGCGGTGCGATCATGCGGTCCTGGCGCGTGGCCAGATACCAGCTCGGCCGCCCCTTCCAGGCCGCGTGGGCGACCGCGTCGTCGAAGGCGCGGGCGTGGATCGGCGACTGAGTACGGAACAGTTCGCGCACGGTGCGCGCCGTCAGGTCCTGCGCGAAATCCTCGCGCATGCCTTGTTCGTCGATGCGCAGCAGCCCGTCGCTGGCGACCAGATGGGCCAGCCCGGGCGGCGTCGGATAGCCGCGGCCCTGCTCGGCCGTGTTCTGGCCGACGTCCGGCGCGAATGCGGCGACATAGACCAACGCCGACACCTTGGCGTCGTCGCCCGCCTCGGTGATGACCGTACCGCCCCAGGAATGTCCGACCAGCACCACCGGCCCGGGCGCCGCCTGCAGCGCGCGCCGGGTCGCTTCGGCATCGTCGCGCAGCGAGGTCAGCGGCAGGCGCACGCTGAGGGTGTTCAGGCCGCGCGCTTGCAGACGCTTGGCCACCTGCGCCCAACTGCCGGCATCGGCAAACGCGCCGTGGACCAGGATCGCGGTGGCGGCGGGCGCCGGCGCGGCCGTATCGGCGGCCGACGCCGCGGGCGCCGCACCGGCACAGGCCAGCGCCAGCGCCAGCGCGAGAACGAGCGCACGGGGACGGCGCGCGAGGACGGCAACGGCCGGGAGATGGCGATTCATGCTTGAGGCTCCAGATTCGGGGACACAGGGGACGGTGCGCGGCGTTGCCGCGCCCAGCGGCGCTTTTCCGATTGCGCCCATTTGCCGACCGCGCGCACCGCGACCGCGGCGCACATCAGCGCGAACGGCAGCGCGTACAGCGGGTCGGTCGGAATGCGTTTGAAGTACGAGAGCGCGAAGATCAGGGCGATGACCCACACACCGGCGGTGTGCAGCCGCTTCCAGGCCTGCGCGCCCATGCGCTGGGCCAGGGCATGGAACGAGGTTGCGCTCAACAAGACGATGAAGGCATAACCGAGCCCGCCCGGCAGATTGGTCAGCGCACTGCGGCCGAGCCAGAACGAGGGGTCGAGCTGGCCCAGGCGGACGATGGCGATCGCGTGCACCAGATGCGAGAACGCGAACGCCAGGCCGAGATAACGCCGTTCGCGCAGCAACGCGCGGGTCAGCCCGTTCGGCACCAACGTCGTCAGCGACGAAGCGACGAACACGCTCAGGAACAACGCGACTGAGCTGCGTGCGGTGGCGCGGATCACCGCCCGCACGCCGGCCACCGGGTCGGCGTGCGCCGCCAGCAGCGTCGCGGACATCAGCAGCACCAGTGCCGCCAGCAACCAGAACAAAGGCCAGCCCTGCGGCCGTAAGCCGGATCGGTAGGCAATCATGACGAAACGCCTTGAATGTGGGGAACGGCCGCCATCGCGCCCGCGGCGCGCAGTCGTTGCAGCAGCTCCAGGCCTTGCGCCTGCCACTGCCGCAGCGCTTCGGCCCCGTGCAGGCCGGCTTCGTCCGCCAGGGCCAGCAGGTGCTCGCGGCCACGAGCCCGCCGCTGCGCGATCGCGTGCAGCAGGCGATAGGCCGGCGGGGCGAGCCGGACGAAGCGCACCTCATGCGCGGCATCGCGATAGACCAGCAGCATCGTCGGCAGCGCAGGCGCCTGTTCCGGCTGAAAGTCCGGCCCGATCTCGGCGACGGGCCAGCGATACGCCACCACCCTCGCCAACGGCGACAACTGCGGCACGCCTTCGAGCAGGTCCATCTGCGGTTCGTCGTCGGGCGGAACGGCATCGCTGAGCGCCAGTTCCTGTTCGATCCATTCGTAATGCGCCAGTTCGGCCAACCAAGCCGGCGCAGTGCCGTCGTCCGGCAGCGCCTGCGCGAACGCGACGAACTCCGCGGCCAGTTGCGGGAACAGCGGAGTCTGCGCGCGGTGATCCGCGTAGAAAGCGCGCAACAGCCCGGTCCAGCGCGGCAACGGCAGGGTTTGGCGCAACACCGGAAAGCTGCCGGCCAGCAGGCCGTCGACAGCGTTGAAGAACAACTCGCGATACACCCGCAGCCGGCGCGGCTGCAAGCCCGGCGGCGGCGGATTCGCCTGCGGGTTGCGCAAATGCCGGGCCAGGGCCCACTGCTGCTCTTGCAGGCGCGCGCTCATCACGCGGCCTCCGCGACGGGGACGAAGGCGCGCTGCATGGCGCGGATTCGCTCGGTTTCGCCCAGCAGCTCGGCCAGCGGGGGCAGGTTGAAATCGCGCTCGAGCACAGTCGGACGCACGCCGAAACGGCGATACGCCTCGCCCAGCAGCGCCCAGGCGTCCTCGCGCACCGCAGCGCCGTGGGTGTCGATCTTGAGCCCCTCAGCATCGTCGTAATGGCCGGCGATGTGGTACGAGGCGATGCGTCCGCGCGGCAGTCGGTCGAGGAACTCGCCGACCGGATAGCCGTGATTGTGCGCGTTGACGCTCAGGTTGTTGAGGTCCAGCAACAGATCGCAATCGGCCTCGGCCAGTACCGCGGCGATGAAGTCCGCTTCGCTCAAGGCCTGGTAGGGCGCGGCGTAGTAGGACACGTTCTCCACCGCGATCCGGCGCCCCAACGCATCCTGCGCCTGGCGGATGCGCGCGGCGACGTGGCCGATCGCCTCCTCGGTGAACGGAATCGGCATCAGATCGTAGAGATGCCCATCGTCGGTGCAGTAGCTCAAATGTTCGCTGTACAGCGCGACCCGATGCCGGTCGAGGAACTCGCGGGTGCGGCGCAGCAACTGCGTGTCCAACGGCGCGGTGCCGCCCAGCGACAGCGACAGTCCGTGCGCGCTGATCGGCCAGCGTGCGGACAGTTCGGCCAGCGCTTCGCCGTAGCGGCCGCCGACGCCGATCCAGTTGTCCGGGGCGCATTCGAGGAAATCCACCGCGCCGGCGTCCATCGCCAGCAGTTCCGGCAGCAGGCCGCGGCGCAGTCCGAGGCCGGCGGAGCGAGCATTGAGAGTCGTATCCATGGCAAGTCCTGGGCGGGTCGCCGCGCGACCGGTGCCTGGCACCGATCGCGCGACGCGGGGAGGAAGACCGCGCTCAGCGGCCGCCGGCGGGGTGCTTGGCGAACAGGCCCGGCGGCATCGGCTTGCCGTTCGCGGCATAGGTGGCCTTGAGGAACTCGTAGGCCTCCGACTCGGAGATGAAGCCGTCGCGATCGCGGTCGATCTTGGCGAAGTCGGCGGCGCGTTGCGGCGCCACGGCGAGGAATTCCGCACGCGACACCCGGCCGTCGCCGCTGCGGTCGGTCTTGGCGAACGAAGCGTCGCCGCACTTGCCCTCGCCGCATTTGCCTTCCGCCTGCGCGGCCTTGCTGCCGGGCTTGCTGGCGCCGCACTTGCCTTCGCCGCACTTGCCCTCGGCGCCGGCATGGCTGGCGCCGAGCAGATAGCCCTGCGCCAGCGGCTGCATGGCGAAGGCCGAACCGGCGAACAATCCGGTCAAGGCGGTCGCGGCGAGGGCCACGCCGAGTACGCCGGCCGATGCGGGCTTGGCGCGCGGGTCGGAACGCCGTTCGGAGGTCTTGGAGGTACGGGTTTCGGAACCTGACATCGGGTTGCTCCAGTGAAGAGCACGGATGCGCCGTGCGTGAGTCGCTGTCTGCGACGGGATGGGAATTCGGAATGGATAAAACGAATGCCGCTCAGGGCGAAGCGGCGGCCAGCGGCCGGGGCGGCTGTAAACGGCTCAGCGTCAGCAGCCCCAGGCCGAGCACGGCCAGCGCGGCGCCGAACACCGGCAGCAGCGGCGCGAACGACAGGCCGATCGCCAATGCGGTCCAGCCCCAGGCGCGGCGGTCGGCGCTGGCCGTAACCGGCGTGCGGCGGGCGATCAGCGCATCCAGGCTGAGCCGGCCGGCGCCGTTCAAGATCAGCGGCAGCAACATCGCCAGATACAGCAGCGGCAATTTGTAGTTGCCGTAGCCGTCGTCGGTGATGGCGTAGCCGCGCCACAGCTCGGCCAGGTTGGCCCAGTGCTGCGGCCAGTGCACCGCGCCGATCGCGACGAGGGTCAGCACCCACAACGCCGCCGCGGCATAGCGTGTGCCCAGCCCCAGCAACAAGGCCACGCTGGCGCCGAGTTCCAGACCGGTCGCCAAGTGCCAGTTGAGGTCGGCGCCGAACCAGGAAAACGGCGGCGGAAACCGCCCGCCGAGTTCGGCGAACCAGTTCTGCCCGTGCAGCTTTTCGCGTCCGGCTTCGAAGAATTCCCACGCCAACAGGGCGCGCAGGCCCAGCGGCGCCAGCCAGCGGCCTACCGCGTCGATGCGGACCAGGAACGGCACGCGGGCGGAAGAATCGGTGCGGGTCGCGACGGTCGACATGGTGCGCTCCTGGGCGTTGGCGGCTGCGTTTCGGAGGCGCCATTTCGCCCGCACGCGGTATCCGCACCGTGTCGCCGGGAACCGCTTTTTGTATCCGGACCCTGCTCGCCCCCGGCGCGGATACAGTGCGATACAAAGCCGCTGCGGCTACGCAGGCCGGAGACCGATCCGCGGCCGGGTTTCGCCGGCGCGCCGGCTCGCCGCCCTCGACCGGCAGTCAAGCGCGCCCGGCGCGATCGGGCATGCGCCGCTGGCTGGGGCTGGGGATTGCGGCCATCGCGCGCGGCTCAGCCCCGCGGCTCATGCCAGCGGGCGGCGGCTCGTCCACAAACGCAGACCGGCGCTGCGCCGGACCGCTCGCAACGCACCGCGATCGCCGCCTCCGCCGATGCGCGGACCGACGGCGTCGCTGGGCGCCAAGCTCAGCGGAAATGGTTCTGCAGGAAGCTTTCGGTGGCCTCGATCAAGGCATCGACCTGGCGCCGGCTCTTGCCCAGGTTGAACATGCGGTCCATCGGCAGCACCAGCAACTCGCCTTCGCCGCCGTGGTAGCGGATCAGGCTTTCCGCCTGCGCCGGCTGCGGCGCGCCGATTTCGTCCTGGGTGCCGACGGCGACCATCAGCGGGCCGCCGTAGCGGGCGATCTCCGCCGGCGGCGACAGCGTGAACAGGCTGACGAAGAACGGTTGCTTCAGCGCGACGGTGCGCCCGACCGCCAGATCGACCGTGGTCGGCACGCTGCCGCCGGCCAGTCCCTGGCGAATCTTGTCGCGACCCAGGCGCTGGATGAAGGCCGCGCCGACGTCGACGTCCGGGTTCCACAACGCCAGGCCGTCGAGCGGATAGCGGCTGCGCGCGGCGACCGCGCTGGCGACCGCGCCGCCCATGCCCCAGCCCACCACCGCCATGCGTTGCGGGTCGACCTTGCCCGAACCGGCCAGGTATTCCAGCGCCTGTACGCCGTCGACCACGAACGCATCCAGGCTGCCGTCGGCGAACTGGCCGTCGCTGTCGCCGTTGAAGCGATAGTCGATGCGCAGGCTGGCGATGCCCTGCTGGGCCCAGCGCTGTGCCGCGCGCGCGTACACGCCTTCCTTGACCGCGCCGCCACGGCGTTCGTCGCGGTTGCCGGCGAACTCGGGCAACAGCAGCACCACCGGCGGATTGCGCACCCGCTCCGGCAGGTTCAAGGTGCCGATCACCTTGCGCCCGGCAACGACATAGGCGGCCTGCGATTCGCCGGCCCAGGCCGGGCATGCGGCGAACGCCAGCAAGGCGGCGAGCGCGGTGCGGAGCGGGAATCGGGGCATGGGCGCGGTTTCCAGAGTTCGGCAACAACGGACCGCCGGGATCGGCCGGCTGATCGGGCCGCCGCAGCGGCCCGGCTTCGGACGCTCTCGCGTCCCGCGCATCGGCGACGCCCCCTCGCAGCGCCGGTCGCGCGGGAATTGTAACGGCGCTGGCGGCCCAAGGATGCGCCGCTCAGCCCGCGTCGCCCAACCGCACGCGGCCCGGCCTGTGCGCGCCGGACTAGAGCGCGTACTCGCAGAACAGGTAGGTCGGCTCGTCCAACATCGGCAGCAGGCGCATTTCGCGCAAAGCGCCGGCCGGCGCGGCCGCGGCATCGCCTTCAAGCGCCCAATTGCAATCGCGCTCGCGGCAGCGGCCGCGGCTGCCTTTCGGCGGCGCGTCGGCCCAGGCGCTGCGGAACGCTCGTACGTAAGGCTGCGGTGGCCCCGGAAGTTCGATCCCGAGCCGATGCACCAGACCGTCGCGCAACTCGCGCCGCACCTGCACCGGTTCGACGCCGAGCACGCTCAAGCCGCGACCGGACAGCTTGGATTCGCCGACGCACTCCGGCTCGCACAGCGGTGGGCCGAGGTCGGGCTGTTGCGCCAGCCAGGCCGTCGCAGCCTGCGCGGTCGCCGGGCACGCGGCCTGCGCCGGCGCGAACAGTGCGCTGGCGCACAGCAGCAAGGGCGCGCCCAGCCGATCCCGCATCCGCAGGCGCCGCGGCGCCCGATCCGTCCCTGTCCGCATCGTTTTCGTCCCTTGCCGCTTCGCGATGGGCGGCCGAGGGCGCAGCCTACAGGGATCGCGCGCGATTGCGTACCGCCGCTCGCAGGCGGCGGGCCCGACGCATGCCGTCCCCGCTGTGTCGACCCGGCGGTTGCCCGCGACCGCAGCGGTTACAGTGCTTGCGCCGACCGCGGGCCCGGCCCCATCCGCGTCCTTCCGTCCTCATTCGTATCGTTCCGGCATGAGCATCGACATCCGTCCCGCCCGCTGGCCGCAGGACCTGGCGTGCGTCCGCGAACTGTTGCGCGAATACGCGCAAAGCCTGGACGTGGATCTCGCGTTCCAGGATTTCGAAAACGAACTGGCCAGTCTGCCCGGCAAGTACGCGCCGCCGCGCGGCGAGCTGCTGATCGCCTGGCGCGGAAGCCAGGCCCTGGGCTGCATCGCACTGCGTCCGCTGGCCGCCGGGGACGCCGAAATGAAACGCTTGTACGTGCGCCCGCAGGCGCGCGGCGAACACCTCGGGCGGCGACTGGCCGAGCGTGCCTGCGTGCAGGCGCGCGCCGCCGGTTACGCGCGCCTGTGCCTGGACACCCTGCCGAGCATGGCGCCGGCGCAACGACTGTATCGCTCGCTGGGGTTCGCGCCGATCGCGCCCTACGTGTTCAATCCGGTACCGGGCACGCAATTCCTGGTCCTGGACCTGCAGGAGCGTGGGCCCGCGCCGGCGGTCGAAGCCGGCGCGGAGCGGGATTGATCAACGCCGGGCCTGGCGTTCGATCGAGTCGACCACCAGCGCCGCCAGGGCGTCGGCCTGCACATCGTTGAAGATGTCGTTGTGGCTGCGCGACACCGTATCGCGCCCGGCGATCACCCACACCGGCTCTCGGGTCGACTCCCGGCATTCTTCGGCGTCGGCACCGCGCGCGGTGATCAGGAAACCGGCGCGCCCGGCCGGCACCCGCGCCGGCACGGTGCGCTGACAGCCGCGCCAGTCGGTTTCCGGGCAGGGCGCACCGATGCCGCAGATCTGCGCGGTATGGGTCTGCCTGGATTCGCTGAAGCCGATCGGCGTGCCCTTGAACGCCAACCGGTGCAGGAAACCGACCGCGGTGTCGCCCTGCGCCTGCAGCACCACCAGCTTGCGATAGTCGCGATCGAGGAACTCGCGCTGGCGCTGGTACTCGGCGGTGTCGGCCGCCGTGCCTTCGGCCTGGGCCAGCGCCGCGCGTTGCGCGGCGAACGCGTTCTTGAGTTCGGTCTGCAGGCCTTCGAATTCCAGCTCGGACACCGCCGGATTGAGCATGATGTATTCCGAGCCGTCCAGGGCCGGGCCGCTCAGGTTCAGCCGCATCGCCTGGAACAAGGCCGAGCCGCCCAGGCTGTGGCCGATGATCACCAGCGGTCGCGCCGACTGCCGCCCTTGCAGCTCTTGCAAGATCGCCACGATCTCCTTCAGGCCGTTGCGTCCGACCTCGGTCGAGGCGCGCTTGCGCGGCCAGATGGTCGGAAAGTCCAGCCACTGCGCCGGCAACCGCAGGTCGTACTCGTCGCCGCGCCAGCCCACGTAGAGCCCGTCGACGCTGTCGACCGGCACGCCGGCCTCGTCGAGCCGGCTTTCCAGCTTGCCCAGGAAGCCGGTGAAATCGCGCAGGTTCCGGTCGTCCTGGCTGGGGTCGTGGTGCCAACCGTTGACGAACACCACGATCGGTTCGCGGGTCGATTCGTCGCCGAGCCAGCGGCGCATGCGCTCGCGCTGTTCGGGGTGGAAGATGGCGCCCTTTTCGCTGACCTCGATCGCCATCAGTTGCGAGCGGCTGCCGACTTGCCTGGCGTCGTGCACATCCCAATAGGCCTTGTCCGGATAGCTGACGCAGCCGCTGCCGGCCAGGCAGCCCAGGATCGCCAGGGCCGCGATGATCGTCCGTGCTTTCATGTGTCCTTCCCCCGTGGCCACTCCGCGGCCTTTGCCGCCGATCGCTTCGTGTCCCCCGCTGCGATGCGCGACGCGCATCCGGAGGCCCGTTGTCGATAACGTGCGCGAGGGGCGGGAACGGTCAACGTGCCTTACGGCGGCCAAGACTCGCGCGCGCCTAGGTCGCGATGCTTCGGCCGTCGTGGGATTCGGTCAGAAAAGCCGGTGCCAAACCTCGCCGCGCACAGCCCGCACCAGCCCGGAATCAGCGCGACTCCCGCTCCAACTCGGCGCTCTTGCGCTCGAACTCCTTCACCACCGGATCGTCCGAACCGTAGTGCTTGGCCAGGAAGGCGCGCAGCGCTTCGCGGTACTCCGCACGGAACGTGGGATTGGCCGGACTGACCGCAAGCTGGGCCGCAGCCTGATCGACCGCGGCGCGATCCTCGATCAGAGTGCGGCGAATGCCGTAATCGGAACGGTCGGACAGGATCACGATATTGCGCTCGAAGCCCGGCACGTACTTGGCCGTGAAGCGCTCGCCCTGGGGAGGGATCAGGATCGCATTGCGGATCGGATGGATCGCCGCCGACAAGGTGTCGAACGCGACCTGGACATCGCGTCCGTCGGCCGTCCTGAGCACGGCGGCATAGGCATAGACCGTGCTGTTGTTGAGCTTGGCGTCGGTGCGCTTGGCGCCGACCACCACCGCCGAGCCCTCGGTGCCGGCCGCATTGAGGAACCAGGCATTGAGATAGCGGCCGGCGAACAGATTGGCCTGGGCCAGCAGCAGGAAGGCGATGCTGATCCCGCCCCACCAGCCGCGGCCGCGCCGCCGCCCCCACAGCCAGCCCAACCCTAAGCCCAGCCCGCACAGCAGCACGAACGCCCAGAACGGGTGGTGGGTGAGGAAGTACAGGACAGCGGAGAGGACGGCCATTGCGAACAGTTCCGGATAAGCGCCCCGCATCGGCGGCCGATGCGGGCTGGGCGCTTTGTAGCGTGATGCGGCAGCCGGCGCAACGCCGATCGCGGCTCCTGCGCGATGGAGCACCGCCGTCCGCGGCCCCGGCCCCGTCGGCCATGGCGCCGACGCCCCACCCGGCCCGGCCATGCCGACGCCGCCCGGCCCTGCACGGATGCGGGTTTCGAGGTGACGAATGTCGGTTGCCGCCGCCTCGCGCGCGGCCTAGCTTGGCAAAGTCCGACCTCCACGCCTTCGCCGACCCGCTCCGCAGGACGGCGCCTCCCGAAACCGGATCAGCGCATGCCCGCGCCCTCGCCTACCGACGTCCGCATGCTGCAACGCGCGCCTTGCGCCGGGTTGCGCCCGTTCGTGCAGCAATTGATCGTCGTCGAATGCGTCGCGGACGTGCGCGACAGCCATCTGCCCGACACCGCCTCGGTGCTCGCGTTCTCGTTCCGCGAGCGCTGCCGGCTCGACGACGGGCGCGCCGTGCCCACCGTCGCCTTCACCGGCCTGCACGACCGCCTGCGCAGCCACGAGCATCCGCGCGGCCACGGCCTGGCCCTGGCCAAGTTCACCCCGGTCGGCGCCGCGGCCCTGCTGCGGCCGCCGCAGGACGAATTCGCCGGCACCACCGTCGACCTCGACGATCTGGCCGAGCGCGACTGCGGCACTCAACGCCTGCTCGAACAACTGGCCGTCGCCGCCGACGCGGCCGCGCGCCTGGACCGGCTGGAAGCCTATCTGCTGCATCGTCTCGGCAACGCCCGTCCCGATCCGCTGGTTGCCGCGGCGATCGGCTGGCTGCAGCGCGCGCCCGCCGGCGCCCGCATCGAAACGCTGAGCCGGCATATCGGCCTGAGCCAGAGCGCGCTGGAGCGCCGCTTCCGCCGCATCGTCGGCGTGACGCCGAAGAAGTACGCCAGCACCCTGCGGCTGGAGCGCGCTTTGGCGGCTTACCGCCCCGGCATCGACCTCGCTGGATTGGCCTTGGCCGCCGGCTATTACGACCAAGCCCATTTCAACCACGACTTCCGTCGCGCCACCGGGCGCTCGCCCGGCGCCCACTTCGGCACGACTTGAGCGTGCAGGCCCCGAACCAGTCGACCTGCGCCGCCCAGCCCCGACGCACGCCGCAACGCCCGCAAGGCGGCCGACGCTCGAACGCCTAGCGTTTGGTGCCGAACGCCGAATTCTTACAAGCCCGCCCAGCCTGGCCGGCGCAAAGTACGCCCGCCCGGCGCAGCTCATACGGCCCAGGTCGAACGCGACCGAGCGGCAGTGCATGCAACCACCACCGCTAGAGCTGCATCACAGTTATTGACCGCCCAATGCGGTAACCGCCACACGAGGAGCACGCCCCATGAACACCTACGTCATGCTGTTCCGCCGCAACCGCCAACAGCCTCTCGCCCCGGCCGACGAACTGCGCATGAAGCAGAACATCGCCTTCTGGGTCGAACAGAAGATCGACGCCGGCCACCGCCTCGTACCGCACTCGCTCAGCACCGACAGCCATCACGCCGGCCCGCATTCCGATCTGGTGCGCAGCGACGACCTCATCGTCTCCGGCCTGCTGTTCTTCGTCGCCGACAGCTACGAGCAAGCCGTGCGCGTGGCCGACTCGCACCCGGCCACGGACTTCGGCTTCAACGTGGAAATGCGGGCCTGGTCGACGCCGAACCGGGCGGCGGTGGCGGCGGCGAATGCGGCTTGAGCGAGCGCAGCGGCGAACGCGGCGTCCTGGCGACGTCCGCGTTTGCTACGGCGCAATCACCTTCGCAGGGGCCTCGGTCAGGGAACGCCCAAGATCTCTTCCAGCGCATTGCGGACCGAGGTCAGAAACCGCTCTTAGAACGCAACATTGATAGGGGAAACCTCTACGACGCGCTCCTTCTGCCAACTCAGGTAGAGCGGCAAATACCACATCAGCGACAGCCTACATTTCGCTGAAAAATTACCCATCGATTAATAGCCATGGCTTAGCTATTTTGAAATGCTCCCTTCGAAGAGCAAGGTGTACACGCTCTAAAAGTCCAATTCTAAAAAAGGTGAAACCGGAGTCTCGCCCCTCGTTCTGAAGAAACTTCTCTTCGCTTACCTCCCACAAATCGTCGACCCAAAAATACGCCTTCAGTAATTTGGCCTGGCGAGCTAATACTTGATGCCGCAACATGCGTTCAGCAAGTGGATCGCCGACACGGTGCACAGCGTTCGCTGCGCCATTGGCCTTTACATAAAAGGTCGTATGGAACCCGCCCACATCTTTCCCAAGCTCCGGCGATGTGACAAAAACCCCTTCCACCAGAATCTGATAAAGCGCCATTTCAAAAAGCTCCCTGCGGTCACTTACGCCTATCAAGCTCTCGATCCAGACGCTGCGAGTCCAACCTACCGTCCACACGAAAGACGCCCTGAAATCCCTCCGCCTTGATCTTGACACTCATATTAGGAATCTCCAGGCCGGCAGCATTGCTCACTGCATTTATCACACCATTGAATCGAGCAATGTCAGCCTGCTCCGCAGGCCGAGGAGCAGCATCCTGGATATACTCCGCGGCCTCCGCGACTCTCTGCAGCCCCACGATCCGCCCGACCTCTGCCTCCAGCAGCTGCATCGGATTGTGATCGATTTCCATTCCAGCGAAGACTCCAACGTCGTGATTGCCCGCGATGCCTATGTTGAGCATCGATCGACATCGAGCGTGCGTATGTCGACGTTCCGAGGCGCCCTAGGCCTGGCCAGCCGCCTTGCCAGGGCTACGGCGCGAGTCCGAGCACTGGCTCGTCACAATTTCGCAATTCTTTTGAAACACCATGAGCGCGACCGGCCCTCCTGGCCCACCGTCCTTCGCCATGCGCCCTTTCCGTGCCCTGATCCTGACCCTCCTGCTCGTCGCCGCCACGCCAGCGCTGGCCCAGTCGTCTTACACCCCGATCGAAGACCGCCTCAGCCCCGAGCAACTGCGCGAAGTCGCGCTGACGCCGACCCAGTTGCAGACGCTGAACCGGATGCTGCGCGAAGCGGCGGAGAAAGATGCGGCCAACGCGCCGGCCGCAGTGGCGTCGGACGCGGCCGGCCAAGCGCCGCGGCGCGGGCCGGCCCAGTACATCGGTCTGGACGATCAGCCGATCAAGAGCCGGCTCAAGCACGATGTCGCCGGCTGGGAGCCGGGCACGGTGTTCGAACTCGACAACGGGCAACAGTGGAAGGTGCTCAAGGGCAGCATGACGTTGCGCAAGCCGATGAACACGCCGGAGATCGTGGTCGTGCCCGGCGTGGCCGGGCGCTGGTTCCTGCAGGTGGACGAAGATTTGCCCAAGGCGCGGGTGTATCGGATCGATTAATCCGCGTGCGTTATGGCTGAGGCTCGAAAGCAGCAGCCCTGTGTGGATATCACGTGTGCCACGACGCGCAGCCGCGACTCGCTGTGACAATTGCGGGCCCATGGTCGCGGCTTACGCCGCTCCTACAGAAGCAAAAGCGGCGGTTCGCGCTCAGAAACTGCGTGCGATGCCGACGAAGACGCGGACCACGCCGTCGGTGTCGTCTTCGATCAGCGGGCTGTCCTGGATTTCGTCGGGCAGGGCCTGGTAGTTGAAGTCGGCGATCGCGCGCCACTTCTGCGCGAAGGGCTTGGCCAGCGTCACGCCGACGTGCGGCACGGTGGCGCGCCCGGGACGGTAGCGGATCACGCCGCGCGCGACTTCTTCGTCGAGGGTGCCGTAGTAGTAGTCGGCCAGGTCCGCGGACAGCACCGAGACACCGACGCTCGGGGTGATCAGCAGGCCCGCGGCCTGCATCGGGTAGCGGTAGCTGAGGTCGGCCTCGTAGCCGCCGCTGACGTCGGCGATGTCGGCGCGCAGATCGAGTTGCAATTCGCCGGCGGCACCGCGCCAGCTGGCCGATATACCGGCGTCGACGGCGTCGTCGCGGTCATCGAGCCGGTCGCGATCGATGCCGTGCGAAGCCAGGGCGCGGCGGCCGAAATCGTCGGCGTCCATCGCGTCGAGGCGGCCGGCAAGGAAGCCGTCGAGGACGAAGCGTTCGTTCTGCACCAGGTGATAGCCGGCGGTGATGCCGCGCAGGTAGAAGCGCTCGCCTTCGTAGCCGAACAACGGCACTACCCGATGGTGGCGGCCTTCGCCGGCGTAGAGTTCGCCGCGGCCGCCGGCGGCGACGCCAAGGCTCCAGTTCGATGGCGCCAGGTCGGCGCGGTCTTCGCCGGCTTCGCGGACTTGGGCGAAAGCGGCCAACGGCAGGCACAGCATCAGCAACGGCAAGGTTCGTAACATGCGCATGTAGGGGGCTCGATGGGGGCGCACGGCGCGATCGCGCGGTGTCGTTCGGCCACGCTAGGCGCCGATTTTTAAGAGTTCTTTAAGCGCGCTGGCGTGCGCGCGTCAAAGCTGTGCGCGGCGACACGCTAATGGCGCGCCAGAGTGAATGCACGGCCAATGGGCATGCGGCGCAGACGCGCCGTGCGCTCGCGCATGGTCGCGCGCGCTCAGGCCGCGCCGGCCAGCAGATCGATCAACGCGCGCGCCGCCGCCGACAGACTGCGGTGCGGCGCGTAGATCAGCGAAAACGGGCGCGAGCGGCCGCGCAACTGCGGCAATACTTCCACCAGGCGGCCGCGCTGCAGGCGATCGGCGACGACGAAATCGTAGCTCTGGCAGATGCCGACGCCCTGCTCGGCCAGCGAGACTACGCCGAGCACGTCGTCGGACACCAGCAACGGCGCCGGCGGCGTCCAGTCCAGATCGCGGCCGTCCTCGCGCAGCCACCACGACGCCAGGCGGCCGGTGCTGGGCATCACGAACGGGAGGCATACATGCTCGCGCAGTTGCGCCAGATCGTCCGGCATGCCCGCGCGGCGCAGATAGTCCGGCGAGGCGACCAGGCACAACGCCGCGTCCTCGAGCTTGCGCGCGACCAGACCGCTGTCGGGCAAGGCGCCCAGTCGCACCGCCAGATCGAAACCTTCCGCGACCAGATCGACGTTGCGGTTGGCGATGTTGACCTCGATCTGCACGCGCGGATGCCGCGCGGCGAAGCACTGCAGCAACGGCGGCAGGCGGTAGTGGCCGTACGTGGTCGGCGCGCTGATCCGGACCCGCCCGGTCAATTCGCCGTCTTCGCCCTGGATGCTGCGTTCGGCGTCGTCGATCAACGCGAACGCGGCGCGCGCCTGCTCCAGGTACAAGCGTCCGGCATCGGTCAGGCCCTGGCGGCGGGTGGTCCGGCGCAACAACTGGCTGCCGAGCCGGGTTTCCAGGCGCGCGACGGCGCGGCTGATCACCGAAGGCGTGGTCGACAGCGCCACGGCGGCAGCGGTGAGCGAGCCGTGTTCGACCACGGCGACGAAGGCCTCGACGTCGCCGAGGTGGTCGAAGCGACGGCTCATTTTTGCCTCCACGGCACGAATGATTTCCCGAACCGGAAGTTTATCGCCGCAAGTGCGCCCAATACAGTGGCGCCACCCTCAAGGAGATCCCGCCCATGTCCCCCGTCCTGCCCCGCCCGGTGTTGTTCGTGCTGACCAGCCACGACCGCAAGGGCGCCACCGGCCAGCCGACCGGCTACTACCTCGGCGAAGTCACCCACCCGCTGGCCGAGCTCGACGCAGCCGGGATCGCGGTGGAATTCGCCTCGATCCAGGGCGGAAAGCCGCCGGTGGACGGCCTCGACCTCGACGATCCGGTCAATGCCGGCTACTGGAACGACCCCGCATTCCGCCACGCCGTCGCGACCACCCGGCGCCTCGACCAGGTCGACGCCTCACGCTACGCGGCGGTGTTCTTCGCCGGCGGCCACGGTGCGATGTGGGACTTCCCCAACAGCGCCGCCGTGGCCCGGGTCGCGCGCGAGGTGTATCAGGCCGGCGGCGCGGTCGCTGCGGTCTGTCATGGGCCGGCGGCGTTGGTGAACGTGGTTCTCGACGACGGCCACGCCCTGGTCGCCGGCAAGCGCGTGGCCGCGTTCACCGACAGCGAAGAGCGCGCGGTCGGACTCGAACGCGTCGTGCCGTTCCTGCTCGCCTCCACCCTGACCGAACGCGGCGCCTTGCACCAGCCCGCGCCGGACTGGACCGCGCAGGTCGTGGTCGACGGCCGCCTGATCACCGGCCAGAACCCGCAATCGGCCAGCGGCGTCGGCGCCGCCTTGCGCGATCGCGTGCTGGCCGACGCCTGATCCACCCTGCCTACGGAATCCCCGACATGACGCTTGTTTCCAAACTGAGCCTCGCGCTCGCGATGACCCTGGCCGCCGGCGCCGCCCAAGCCGGCAACGTGCTGGTCGTGCTGTCCGATGCCGACCATCTCGACCTGAAAGACGGCAAGACCTTCGCTACCGGCTTCTATCTCAACGAGCTGATGCAACCGGTCAAGCGCCTGCTCGACGCCGGCCACCGGCTCACCTTCGCCACGCCGCAAGGGCGCGCGCCGACGCTGGATCGAGGCTCGGTCGATCCGATGTATTTCGGCGGCGACGCCGCGGCGCTACGCGAACACCAGGCCTTGCTCGAACGGCTCGCACTGACCTCGAGCGAGCGCTCGCCGGTGGTCAGCCTGGCGCGCATCGAGCAGCAAGGCTACGCGCGCTACGATGCGGTCTACATCCCCGGCGGCCACGCGCCGATGCAGGACTTGCTGCACAGCCCGGCGCTCGGACGGCTGCTCTCCGACTTCCACAGTCGCGGCAAGCCCACGGCGCTGGTCTGCCACGGCCCGATCGCGCTGTTGTCGACCCTGCCGCAGGCATCGGCCTTCACCGCCGAACTGACCGCCACCGGCCGGGCGGCGCCGCCGCCGGCGCATTGGATCTATCACGGTTACCGGGTCACCGTGATCAGCAATCAGGAAGAAGAGATCGCCAAGCCGCAGCTCGGCGGCGGCCAGATGCGCTTCTATCCGCAGACCGCCCTGGAACAGGCCGGCGCCGCCTACCTCAGCAACGCCCAGCCGTGGGCCGCGAACGTGGTGGTCGACCGCGAACTGATTACCGGCCAGAACCCGGCCTCGGCCACGGGCGTGGCCGACGAACTGCTCAAGCGCTTGAAGTAGGCGCGAAAAAGGGCGCGCTCGCAGCGCCGCCCCTTGCGGTCCGCATCACAGGATCTCGATCCGCAACCGCTGCAGATGCCGCGGATCGACCACCACGTCGATCCCGGCGATGCGCTCGCCGGCCAGGGCGAACAGGAATGCGCCGCGCACCCTGCCGCCCGGCGCCCATACCGCGCCGATCTCGCCGTCGATCAGCGCCGGCTGCGCCGCCTGAGCGCGCCCCTCGAACGCCTCGGCCACAGCCTGCGCGCCGCGCGCGTACGCGGCCAACTTCGGCGCGCCATCGGCCTGTCGCGCCACGCTGGCCAACACCGCGGTCGGATCGGCGCGCAGCACCACGTCCGGGTCGAGTGCGGTCAACAGGCCGGCGAAGTCGCCGTTGCGCGAGGCACTCAGGAAGGCGTCGACCACCCGCCGCCGACGCAGCGAATCGACCGGCGCGGCCACGCGCTCGGCCGCGGCCGCGCCCTGCACCCGCCGCCGCGCACGGCTGGCCAATTGGCGCGCGTTGATGGCGCTGGTGCCGACGATGGGAGCGATCTCCTCGAACGACACCGCGAACAGGTCGTGCAGGACGAAGGCCAGGCGTTCGGCCGGATTCAAGGTCTCCAGCACCAGCAGCAAGGCCGGGCCCATCGCGTCGGCGAGCACGGCCTGCTGTTCCGGGCCGGGTTCGTCGGCCGACTCGGTCTCGTCCGCGCCCGGCTCCCACTGCATCGACTCCTCGCGCCGGGTCTTGCGCGCGCGCAGCGCATCCAGCGCCACCCGCGCGACCACCGTGGTCAGCCAACCGGCCAGGTTGGCGACCTCGCGAGTGTCGGCGCGGCTGAGCCGCAGCCAGGCCTCCTGCACTGCATCGTCGGCCTCGTTGGCCGACCCCAGCATGCGCAGCGCGACCGCGCGCAGATGGCCGCGTTGGCTTTCGAACTGCGCGGCCAGCCATTGGGAGTCGTGCATAGAGCGGCGTCCTGTGAATGGGTTCGAAGGTTCGACGCGACAGCGGGCCGCGGTGTGACAGCCGCCGGGCCGGCCACCTTGTCGACGCACCGCCTAACTTGCCACGTTCCCGCGCTCCGCCGCGTCGGACCCGATGTCGGCGCCTCGCACCGCGCACCGGCAATGCGCCCGCCGGCATCGTCACGTTTTTGCGCCCTGCCCCGTCAGCCCATCGAGGCGGCGCGATCGCGCCGATCCCAGCTCACCCACCCCACAGGAACACACCCATGCAGATCCAGCCCCGTATGAACAACCCGGCCCTGGTCCACCCGGACACCATGAAGGCGCTGTGGGCGCTGAAAGCCTCGGTCGAGCGCAAAGGCGTGGCCGAGGCCACGCTGATGCTGATCGAGTTGCGCGCCAGCCAGATCAACGGCTGCAGCGCGTGCGTGGACATGCACTGCAAGATGAGCAAGAACGCTGGCGAGAGCGACGAGCGCCTGTTCGCGGTCTCGGCCTGGCGCGAGGCCCCCTACTTCAATGCCGCCGAACGCGCCGCGCTGGCGCTGACCGAAGCCTTGACCCGAATCAGCGATCGCCCCGATGCGGTCTCCGACGAGATCTGGAACGAGGCCGCGCGCCATTACGACGAGGCCGCGCTAGCGGCGTTGGTGGTGGCGATCGCCAACATCAATGTCTGGAACCGGCTCAATGTCGCCGTGCGTCAGCCGGTCGGCGCATGGACGGCCTGAAACCGCCAACGCGAACGGCGGCCCGCAGGCCGCCGTTCGCGTCGATGCGGTCGCGCGCGATGGATCAACTCATCACGGCACGGCGGGTTTCGCTCTGCTGCGCGGCCGTCTGTTCGGACGGCGCCGCAAGCGGCGCCGCCGGCGGGGTCGACAAGGCGCGGGCCTGATCGAGAAACACCCGCCGGTGGCTCGGG
>NZ_HG424516.1:33101-52421 GCF_000336385.2 Lysobacter antibioticus HS124
CGCGCCCTGGACCACGAAGAATCCGCCGCCATCGCGCCCTGGCACGACGTGATCGATGCGCTCCAGACCGTTGGCGCGCGCATCCAGGGCCGCATGCGCGGCGGCGTTGCGCACGCCCTGCTCGCCGCGGAATTCCAGCCCCTTGCCGTCCAGTCCCTGCAGGCCGCGCAGCGCCTGATCGTACATGGCGCGGTGCGAATGGCCCGGTTGCGCCCAATCGGTGTCGGGCGCCGTCCGCACCGGCGCGGACGGCGCGTCGAGCGCCGCCGCGCGACGCTCGGGATAGGCCATTTCCTGCGCCTTGATCACCGCCTCGATGTAATGCACGTCGATGCCGTGCTTGATCCCGTTGCCGGGAATCATCCGCCGCCAGAACGACTGCGGGTCCGGATCGGGCAGTTCGATCTTGTGCCCGACCGCATCGGGCATCGCCCACTTCAGCGGAATGCTGTGCTCCTGCAGATCGGTCAGGATCTCGTTCTTGACCGCGAATCGGCGGATCTGGCCGTTGTGCGCGACTTCCTGCTTGGCCGCATCGGCATCGATGCCGATCCGTTCCAGGGTCTTGTCGTGCACGCCCGACGCGTTGAAGGTCACCGCCGGAATGCCGGTGCTGATCGAGGCCGCGCCGGCCAGGCCGCCGCCGAGCGAATGACCGGTGATCGCGACCTGATCGCCGAACGCGATCTTCGCTTCGCGCGCCAGGGCGATGGCCTGGTTGTACTGCGCGTCCTCGAAGCCCAAGCCCTGGCGGAAATTGGTCAGCCAGTCCTTGCCTTCGTCGGTACCGGAATACGCCAGCACGTAACGGCCCTGGTCGTCGCCGTAGATGCGCGCGCGGAAGCCGCTGTCGGGGTTTTCCAACGAGGCCGGGTCGATGCCGGCCTTGAGCAGCTGATCGGCGCTCAGCGGCTTGAAACCATCGGCGCCGGGGCCGAGTTCGTACAGATCGTCCATCAGCCGCGCCATGGTCTTGTCGATCGGCTTGGCGTCCAGACCGCGGACCTGATCGGCGAACGAAGGCTCGTTCTTCGAAGGCCCGACGTTGCCGTGCGGGGACTGCTCGCTCATGATGCTCTCTCCCTGAATCCCGGGAGCCCGCGCAAAGCTGGGCTCCGTATCGCCTAAACAGGCTCTATCCCTAGACAGGCCGTTGCCCGCGGCTCGCCGCCTGCGGCGCCGCGAGCGGCCGGATCAACCGCCTTCCACCGCGTGGCCGCGATCGCGCAGCCAGGCCACCAGGGCATCGCGATCGCGACGCGCCTGTGCGCTCAGCACCGTCGGCGGGGTCATGAACAGATAACGCTGGAAGGTGACGTTCTGGGCGTTGCGCGGCGCCGGATCAGCACCGGCTTGCAGCAGTTCCAGCGCCGCGCCGGGCTGGTTGGTCTTGGCCGCGACATGCAGCGCGGTATTGCCCATGCGGTCGGCGCGATCGACATCGGCGCCGGCGATCAGCAGGCGCTTGAACTGCACCGCGCGGCTGCCCATCAGCGCCGAACTGAGCGGCGTCATGCCGGTTTCCGAATGCGCGGTGTCGGGATCGGCGCCATACTCGAGCAAGGCTTCGAGATAGGTCGGATCGTTGGCCATTGCGGCCAGATGCACCACGGTGCTGCCGTCGATGCCGGGCTGGGCCGGATCGGCGCCGAGTTCGAGCAGGCTGCGCAGCCCAACCGGACTTTTGTTGAGCACGGCCCATTCGAGCAGGGTCACGTTCTTGTCGCCGCGCGCGCGCAGGTCCACGCCTGCGGCACGTCGACGGATTTCGGCGGCATCCCCTTCGGCCACCGCTTCGGCCAGCTCGGCCACGGCCGGATCGGCGAATATCTCGCGCACGTCTACTACGACTGTCATCTTGCACTCCTCCTGAGCACTGCCGGATCTACACCCCTGGCGCCCGCCGCAGGCGGGCTACGTACGAATCCAACGACGCGCACGGAGCGTCCCCTGAGCCGCGTCGTCCCCGACATACGGCCACGTACCGTGGCAGGGGCCAGCCTAGCAAGAAGCCGATGACCGCGCAGCCGCGGCGGACCTGCATCACAAAACAGAATGCTGCGGTGGCCGCAGCAAGAACGATTGCGCGTACGCGCGCGACGCGGCCGGACGATGCGGACCGCATCGCGCCGGCGCGTCCCGTCCGCGTTTCATTCGGCGCGCAGATGCAGGCGGAATCCCTGCGTGCCGGGCGCCTCCAGACCGGACTTCAGGCGCAGCGACGGCAACTCGTAGTCGCCTGCGTTCTGCTGCCGGTACGGAATCGGCGCCTGCGTCCACAAGCCGTCGAGGCGCTCGTGCAACTGCGCGCGCAACCGCTCGAACTGCGCCGCATCGACGCGCTCGCTGCGGTAGACCACGAACGAGGGCAGCACGTCGAAGCCGGGGTAATGCAGCACGCCGTGATTGATCGGAAACAGGATGTCGTCGATGCAGCCGTTGATGCCGCGCGCGCTGTAGTGGTCGCGCCAGCCGCCGGCGGTCACCGACAGCATCGCCCGCTTGCCGGCGAAGGAACCTTCGCCGTAACGGTCGCCCCAGCGCCGGTCGGAATGTTCGCCGACGCCGTAGGCCAGGCCGTAGGCGTAAACCCGGTCGATCCAGCCCTTGAGAATCGCCGGCATCGAGAACCACCACAGCGGGAATTGCAGGATCACCGCGTCGGCCCAGCGCAGTTTGTCCTGCTCGCGACGCACGTCCTCGGTCAGCGCGCCTTCGGCGTAGGCGCGGCCGGAGGCGGCGATCACCTGCAGACGCCTGTCCGGGTCGTGCTGCAGAAAGTCGTCGGCGTCGATCGCGCTCTTCCAGCCCTGCGCATACAGATCGGTCACTTCGACCTCGTGCCCGGTCGCGAGCAGGTGCTCGCGCATCGCGTCCTTGAGGGCGCCGTTGAGCGATTGCGGTTCGGGGTGGGCGTAGACGATCAGCACGCGTTTCTTGCGCGGGGCGGCATCGATGGAGCCGGTGGAGACGGTCGACATGGCGGCGTGGCCTGGATGAGGGAAGGCCAGACTATCGCGGCGCATATCGCCGCAGTGGCGTATTTTTATCGCCTTATTGAGTCGCAATTGGAACCAATCGGCTTGGCGATTGGGTCATACCCGGCGAATCGGCTTGCCGGGTCACTCATGCGATGCGTGGGGTACCGCTTAGATGCGGATGCGACAGTCCTACCGCCGCTCCTCCAGGCCCGGGCAGCCAAGCCTGGCGCCCAGCCGCAGGGCGCCGAGTCGATGTGGTTGAGCCCATGCCGACTAGCCGAGGCTCGGGCCGTTTCGCTGCTGGTTCTGGGTCAGCGATCGCTCGCGTTCCTGCTCCTGGGCAATGGCTTGGTTGGCGAGCGCCAGCTTCTGGTCGGACTGTTCGACCGGCGTCTTCAGCGCCTGCTCGACGGACACGCAGGCTCGCTTGCTGGCCGGGTCGTCCAGCTTGCCCTCGACCGCGAACATATTGCCGGTCGGACCGGGAACCACATGGTCTACCCGGCTCAGCGCATTGGCCGCCAGTGAGTAGTCCCTGCCCGGATGCATCTCCCGATTGTCCTTGCAGGCGGCCAACAAGCACCGACTTATGCGCTCGCTGCCCTCGTCGTAGGGCTTGCCGATACGGGCGTCGGCGGCACGCATGCCCTGGCGGATCTGTTCCAGCATGCTGTGATCGGGATGCGCGGGCTGGTCCGGCCCGGACGCCGGCTTCTGTTCCGGAGCGCTGTGCGCTGGCCGGTTCAAGTTCGGGAACTCGGCACGAATGGCCCGCTCCTCGGCCTGGACTCGCGAGGCCATGCTCGGCAGGACGGCCTCGGTCATCAAGTGGCGTTCGATGCCCTCCGCGCCTTGGGTGTGATAGCCGTGAGCGAAGCGCCCGATCTGCACCAGATCCACCAGGTTGGTGTTGGCTTGAATCCCCGCCACGCCACCGGCTGCCGCGCCGATGCCTGCCCCAACCACGGGGGCGTGACGCGACATGTCGCCAAGGGCGCGGCTGCCCGAGTCGAGCGCGGTGTCCGCCTGCTGGCCGCTGCCGGCGATTACCGCCCTCTGCGAGCCCTCGACCACCACCTGTACCCTTTCCAGGTCCACGACGCGGTCCATGGTGGTCTGGCGGATTCCGGAGGCATCGGCCTGGGCTTCGGAGCGCGCCTGGGCTGCCTCGTGCTGGTTGCGCGAGTGAGCCACCTGGCCGCCGCGCTCCACGTTGGCCGCTGCGTCGTTGGCCCAGCGCTGCATGCTGTCCGGCAGTACGTCCAGATCGCCGATACCGCGCAACAGACCGGCCCCGGCTTGGGCGCCGCGCAGTTGCACTTCGCCCTGCACGATGTCGATGGCCGCTTCCACCCGGCCTGCGGCGACGCGCGCTTGGGCGACGCCCTCGCCGGTCAGTCGGACGCCGGCTTGCACCGCCGAGTGCTGAACGCCGGACACGACATCCGCGAAGTCGGCGGCCTTGGCCGTCGCCGTGCGCACCAGGTCGCCGCTGGCGTCCAGGTTCGCCGCGGCCATATCGCCTGCGGCGGCGGTGGCCTGACCCGCCACGCGGCCGACGCGGGCGCCCTGGGCGGTGATGTAGGCCGTTTCCAGCACGGGCGCGGCGAAGTTGGAAATCTCGGTCAGGGTCAGGCGTTGCTCGCGGTCGGCGAGGCTGCCGTTCTCCCATACTTTGACGTCGTCGAGCGGTGCGACGCGGCCGGCCGCCAGGGGCAGGTCGAGCAGCAGTTGATTCGTATCGCCTTCGGCCAGCGTCTTGACGAACTCGCGTACCGAAGGTTGGGCGTGGCGCGGCAACATAGCGCTGAGTTGCGTGGTCAGAACCTCTCGGCCTTCGGGAACGTCCTGCAACAGTTTGCAGGTCTCCCGCAGCACCCCGGCCAACTGAGCGCGATGGAGCGTATCGAGCCGGTCGATGTTGTGCTGAACGCCGTCGTTCAGCAACTCGCCCTTGATCTGATAGGAAACCACCGAGCGGGACGTGTCGTGGACCTGTGTTCCTGGGTTCTCGCGAGCGAAGCGCCGGGCCGTCTCCGGGTGCAGGCCGGCGGCATTCCAGGTCGTCGCGGAGCGGCCGGTTACGGCCGACATCGCCGAGGCCATGCCGCCACCGAGGGAGTGGCCGGAGTACTCGGCACTAAGACCTGCGCGGTCCATGACGCGGGCCAACTGCATCGCGCGGTCGTAATAGTCAGTTTTTAGGCCGACAGACTGCGGAAAGTTGTTCGCAATGAAGTCCTCGTTGGTGGTCCCATAGAGCTTGCCGTCTTGGCCCATCACCTCGCCCGCCGAGCCCTTGGGCACGATCACTGGCCTGTAGCCGGGTCCGAGAATGGTCGGGTCGGGCAGATAGATCTCAGCGCGGAATCCGGAATCGCCAGGCTTCAGATAGTCCAGCAGTTGCTGGTCACTCAGCTTATTGAGTTCGGGCGCTGCCTCACGCAGCTTATCGAGGTTCTCACTAGCGCGAATCCAGCCCGGCGGCGGTTGCTTGCCCTCTTCGGGGGCTTGCGTCGCCATTGCCGACCAGTAGGTGTCCTTGGCCAGTACCGCCATATTGTCGGCATGGTAAGTGCGTTGCAACTCGTCGGCCCGGGCGACCGCGGTCGGATCGCCGCTATCCCGCAACTGCTTCAACAGCGCCTGGCGCTCTTTAAGGGCTTCAACGGAGGGAAACATGGTGACTCCTTGTCGGTTCTAGCAAGTGCTTACAGCAGGGGGATGTCTTTCTCTTCGTGCGGGTAGCCGAACGCTTTTCGCATGTCACGAAGGTATTCCGGCATCGGTGGCCGTTTGTACCCGCGTGCCAACAGCCACTGTTGGCACTTTCGTTGCCAATCGACATAGCCGGGCTTGCTCGGATACCAGAAGATGGAGTTGATTGTTGCTTTGAAGCGAGGATCTTCCGAGTCGTTGTCCGGATTGGCGCCGTGTTGCAGAAGCCAGTAGGTTGGCTCAAAACCGCCCGCCGTCGCATAGTCGGTGATAATAGGTACGGTGCGCGTTTTAGCGTTAATGTCGGCGCCTCTTTCGATCAGGAGTTTGACATTCGGCCATCCGCCGCCTCCTAGAATGGACTGCACGAGCAAGGTCTCGTCATTCGAGTTGCGGGTATTCGGGTCACCGCCGTAATCGAGCAGTATCTTTAGGTAGATGGGGTCTTTCGCCTTGGCGGCCCACACCATGGCGTTGTTGTTGTTGCGCATCCCACGATCAGTGGTCATTGAGCGGCGCATCGCATTGGGGTCGGCCCCGTTCTTCAGCATCTCCCGCAGGCCTTCGGGGCTCTCCGTGATGACCGGCCAGGCCAAGAGCGGATAGCCCTCAGGGGAGAAGATTTTGTCTGGGTCGACTCCCTCCACCTTCATCAAGCGCCGAACTTCCTCCAGCCGGCCAAACTCCGACGCGACCGCGAGCGCTTGCGCCTTGGGCTGGTTCGGGAACCAATCCGCGACCGGCAACGAGGATTCTTGCGCTGGGGTGTAGGGCGCCAGGCAGCCGGCCAGCAGGCAGGCGATCAACAGGCCCGCAAGGCCGACTGCAAAATGGTGCAGAGCGTGGGGCAACAACCGGAGCAGGCGGTTCATAGTCATCCGTGAAGTCCGAAGGAGCGAGAGGCGTTCAGCTACGCCGACATGGAACGGGCTCAGGCTCCACTATCCCCGTCGCGGCGTCAGTGGACAAGCTTGGCATGGCCGATCCAGATCGTGGGCTCGGGCGCAGATGGCGCGATCGTTGTCGTACAAGCGCCCCAAAAACCACGCGCAGCGGCAGCTATCGAATGTGCCGATAATGTGCCGATAGGCTTGAGCGTTCTTCGGCGCTTTGTCATCGGCTGAACAATCGACCTGTCCGTGGAAGAGAAATTGTAGGTCGCGCTGTTTTGTGACGCAGCCGCAACGGTTGACACACATGCAGGCGACTGTTTGGAACTCTCTTCACGATCAAGCGCAGCTTTCCTCGCGAGCGATCGCGCGACAGAGGACCTGAGTCGCTCGAACCACTCCCGATCGTTCAGCTCGATTCGGATTTTTCCGACGCTGGTTCACGGCGATTGCCTACTCGTCCATGGGATATGCGCGGAACGGTGCGCCAAGCCGTATGAATCAAATGCGCATCCGAGCAGCATGGCTCGGATCGGTTCGACGGCGCTGGCCGCCCGACCCGACTGACCGATCACCGAACCGGGACAAATCTAGAGACCACTCCGCCCGCTTCAGGAAGCGGCACGATGACTTGAGCCCCAGGGACGGCGGGGGCCAAGCTCGCTTAACCCCCGCCACAAAAAAAGCCCCGCGGATGCGGGGCTTTTTCGACGCGGAACCGAACCGGACTCAGGCCCAGAGGTCGTGCAGGACCATGGTGTGGTCGCGGTCCGGACCGGTGGAGACGATCGCCAGCGGGCAACCGGCCAGTTCTTCCAGCGCGCGCAGGTAGGCGCGCGCGGCCGGCGGCAGCTTGTCCCACTCGGTGATGCCGTGGGTGTTCTCGTCCCAGCCCGGGAACTCCAGGTACACCGGCGTGCACTCGTCCCAGCCGGCCGCGTCCAGCGGCGCGTACTCGGTACGCTTGCCGCGGTATTCGTAGGCGATGCAGATCTTCAGCGTCTTCATGCCGTCGAGCACGTCGAGCTTGGTGATGCACAGGCCGGTGATGCCGTTGATCGCCACCGCGCGCTTGAGCGCGACGATGTCGATCCAGCCGCAGCGGCGCGGACGGCCGGTGGTGGCGCCGTATTCCTGGCCGCGGTCGCGGATGCCCTGGCCGACTTCGTCGTCCAGTTCGGTCGGGAACGGGCCGCCGCCGACGCGGGTGGCGTAGGCCTTGGCGATGCCGAGCACGTAGTCGATCGAGTCCGCGCCCACGCCGGTGCCGGCCATCGCGCCGCCGACGGTGGTGTTGGACGAGGTGACGTAGGGATAGGTGCCGTGGTCGATGTCCAGCAGCGAGCCCTGCGCGCCTTCGAACAGCACGCGCTTGCCCTGCTTGCGCAGGTCGTGAAGGATGCCGGCGACATCGGACTTCATCGGCTCGACGTATTCGCCGAATTCCAGCGCCTCGTCGAGGGTCTTCTGGAAGTCGACCGCTTCCACGCCGAGGTACTGGGTCAGCACGAAGTTGTGGTAGTCCAGCGCCGCGCGCAGCTTCTCGGCCAGCTGTTCCGGGTAATGCAGGTCGGCGACGCGGATGCCGCGGCGGGCGACCTTGTCTTCGTAGGCCGGGCCGATGCCGCGGCCGGTGGTGCCGATGGCCTTGCCGCCGGCGGCCTTTTCGCGGGCCTGATCCAGGGCGATGTGGTACGGCATGATCAGCGGCGTGGCCGGGCTGATCTTCAGGCGCGAGCGCACTTCCACGCCGGTGGCTTCGAGTTCCTCGATTTCCTTGCGCAGCGCGGCCGGGCTCAGCACCACGCCGTTGCCGATCAGGCACAGCGCGCCTTCGCGCAGGATGCCGGACGGAATCAGATGGAGAACGGTTTTCTTGCCGCCGATGACCAGCGTGTGGCCGGCGTTGTGGCCGCCCTGGAAACGCACGACGGCGCCGATCTGCTCGGTCAGCAGGTCGACGATCTTGCCCTTGCCTTCATCGCCCCACTGGGCACCGAGAACGACGACTGACTGACCCATGACCTTCAAACTCCTGCGCTTGCGGTGATAGCGGCGGTGGCCGCGCGGCGTCCGCCCGCGGCCCAGTCGCAGCCGATGCCGCGCCACAGGGCCATGAACGGAAAAAAGCCGGCGGGGAAGGCCCCGTCCGGCTTTTGTGCATTATCCGGGTTTCGGGGGGGCAAGGCCACCCCAAATCGGTCGGATCGGCCGATCCGGCGGCGAGTCGGGGCCGGCGGGCGGGTTTCGTTCATCCTCCGCCCTCCCCGCCCGCCCGCCGGCCGTCCCCACACGGGTCTGCGCGCTGGCCTGCGCTCGCTAAAACGCGGGCCCGGCGTCATGCCGGGCCCGCCTGCCGCCGGACGGTCCGACGCGCCCGGCGGCCGCAAACCGGTCGCTCAGCGTCCGCTCTGGCCGCCCCGACGCGCGTCGATGTAG
Source organism: Lysobacter antibioticus HS124 (assembly GCF_000336385.2). GTDB lineage: Bacteria > Pseudomonadota > Gammaproteobacteria > Xanthomonadales > Xanthomonadaceae > Lysobacter > Lysobacter firmicutimachus. Next base: position 42,130 of record NZ_HG424516.1, read on the forward strand.
TCGTCGACGCCGTTCTTGTCCTGGTCCAGGCGCCGCCCGCTGAGCTGGTAATAGGTACGCGTAGCCAGCTCGCCGCGCACGTAGGCGCGCTTGGCCGGATCCCAATAGGTCGCGTTGGGGTCGACGGTATTGGCGGTGAAATAGACCGTGGTCGAGGGGAACAGGTCGATATTGGTCCCCGGCTGGCAATCGGCGGTGTCCGGGCCGGCGGTCAGGCGGTCGGCCTGGCTCTTCTTGCAGTCCTCCTCGGTGATCACCTCATAGACGTGCCGGCGCTGGTTCAGTTGCGCGATCGGCAAGCTCAGGCCCTTGCCGCGCGGGTCCAGCTTGGCTTCGCGCACCAGGGTGCGCGTGGTTTCCGGCCAAGGCTGGAACGGCTCGCCGAGGAAGTCGGCGATGCGCCCGCCGACCACCATCTGGTCGAGCGCGAGCACGCGCGGCAGTTCCATGACCTGCAGGTCGCGCACCAGCAGCGGCGCTTCGGCGAGGTTGAACACGCCCAGGTTCAAGGTGCCGCCGACGGTGTCCAGGGTGCCGGCGTCGAAGGCGTGCAGGCGCGGGTTCAACGCCATCGCCGTGCTCGACACGTCGCGCAGGGTGATGTCCTTGATCACGATCGGGTTGGGCGTGGACAGGCTGAAGTTGACCCCGGCGAACGAGGCGCCGATGTGGAACTTGACCCCGCCCGGCGCCTGCCCCGGCGGGCCCGGCAGGCCGACGCAGCCGCCGGTGCCCCAGCCCGGATTGGGCGTGCTCCACTTCACCGTGTACGGATAGTAGGTGCCGCCCTGGAAGGTCTCCGCCGGGCCGATCGGGCCGATCACGGTCGGGTTGATCCACGGGCTGTTGCAGCCGGCGTAGGCCCAGTCGATCACCGGCGCGGTCGCCGACGGGTACAGCACGCGCAATTCCAGGCTGTGCGCCGGCGCGGCGTTGGGGTTGACCAAGTCCCAGTTCCACATGGTCTGCAGCGACAGGCCGACGTTGGCCGCCAGCACCGAGAACTCGTGGTCGCTGAAATGGCGGCGGTAACCGGCGCGGTCCTCGGCGGTGAGCGCGCCGCCGGCCGGCATCACGTGATGCTTGTAGGTGTCTTCGCCGGGGCCGACGATGGTGTTGTGGGCCAAACCGTAATTGTGGCCGGCTTCGTGCGCGGCGGTGCCGCCGATCGAGTTGGCCCAGCGGTCCAGGGTCGAGTTGGCGCCGTTGAGCGCGCCGCCGGGACCGCCGGTCCAGTCCTGGTAGGTCTTGCCCCAGACGTAGGAATAGTCGACCGCGACCGCGTCGCCGGTGTCGACGGCCTGGGCCAGGCCGAACAGGCCGTCGGCGATGTCCGATTTGGTCGTCACCGCGACCACGTTGCGGCGCGGAAAGGTCGCCGGCGGCAGGGTCGCGGTCGGCAGCACCTGCACGTTGAATTCGCAGTAATCCAGTTCGACCACGTGCTTGACCGCATCGCGCAGCGCCGTGGTGGTGCCGGTATAGCTGGGCAGGTCGGCGGCGTTGAACGCGGCCGCCGGATTGGTCACCGAGCCGGCCGAGAAGCCGAACGAGGGGTAGGCGATCGGCGCATTCGGAAACACCAGATAGAGTTTGTTGGCCTTGTTGGACGGGTTGTAGGCCGGACAGGTGGCGGCCAGCGCCGACCCGCTCAGCGACAGCAGGGCCAGGGCGAGTGCGGTCCGACGCAATTGCAGCGATTCCTTCATGTCGCGACTCCGGGTCGTATGGACGGTTCTGGGGCGTGGTTGGGACGGGCGTGATGGGAGCGGGCGTCATGGCGCCGTCGCCGCCGCAGAGAGCGAGTCGGAGGCCGCATGCGTCGTACGCCGCCGACGGTTCTAGGACCGAGGACGGGGTCGGCGACAGGGCGAAAACGGGTCGATACCGGGACGACGGGGGAAGGATTCGCAATCGCGCTCGCGAAATCCGGGCAAAAGCGATGCGCATCTCCGCGCGGGCTTGACCGACGTCGCAAGCGGAAAACCCGGGGGAGCGGAGCTGGGGCGGCCCCGGTGGCGCGGTTCGCGACCGGCGTCGCGCTGGCGCGCGAGGACGGCGTACTGGAATCCGCACCGGTCGCCGCCAGCGCGGGGGCGCAACGACGCGGCGCGACCGACAGCGGCGTTCGACGGCGGCGATCGGTCGCCGCTAGGTCAAGACGGAGTTCATCGCCGCGCCGGGTGCGCGGCGGTCGTAAGGCGGCTCAGCCGCGCGCGATCCACAAGGCGGCGGTACCGATCGCGACCACGATCGCCCCAACCAGGCGCAGATGCCGGTCGGGCAACATCAGCAGCTGCTCGACGGCCTGCTTCCAGCCGCGCGGGGCGACGAACAGGAACAGGCCCTCGAACACCGCCACCAGGCACAAGGCCCGCACCACGTCGCCGGCCACGTCGCCTCAGCGGTCGGACTTGAGGTACTGCAGGAACGGATCGTCGCGGTCGAGCACGATCACGCTCTGGCCGTCGGCGAAGGACTTGCGATAGCTCTCCAGGCTGCGCTGGAAGGCGAAGAAGCCCGGGTCCTTGTTCGCCGCTTCGCCGTACAGGCGCGCGGCCTGGGCGTCGCCCTCACCGCGCAAGCGCTGCGCGTCGCGCTCGGCTTCGGCCAGGATCACGGTGCGGTCGCGTTCGGCCGCGGCGCGGATCGCCTGCGCCTGCTCCACGCCCTCGGCGCGCAACTGGCTGGCGACCTGCAAGCGCTGCGAGCGCATCTGGTTGTAGACCGAGGCCAGCACGTTGCTGTCCTGCGGCAGGTCGATGCGCTTGATGCGGATGTCCTTGATCCGGATGCCCAGCGTCGCCGCGCCCTTGTTGATTGCTTCCAGCTGCTTGCCGATCACCGCTTCGCGGTCGCCCTTGACCACGTCGAGCAGCTTCAGCGAGTTGATCTCGTTGCGCAGCGAGTCGCGGATGATCGGCGCCAGGCGCTCGACCGCGACGGATTCGTCGCCGCCGGTGGCCTGGAAGAAGCGGCGCATGTCGTCGATCTGGCCCAGGGCGAAGAAGTCGACGCTGACGTCGAGCTTGTCCGCGGTCAGGTAGCGCTCCGGCGGCGATTCCAGGATCTGCAGGCGGCGGTCGAACACGCGCGCGGTCTCGATCAGCGGCCACTTGAAGCGCAGGCCGGGGCCGATGTCCTCGCGCACCACGGTGCCGAGCCGGAACACGATCGCGCTGTGCCCTTCGGAAACGGTGAACACCGAGCCGAGCAGGGCCAGCAGGGCGGCCACGACCGCGGCCACAATGACGGGGAATCTCATCGCATCACCTCATCGCGGGTCTTCGGGCGCGGCGGGCGGCCGACGTAGGGCATGGTGGTCGACTCGGTGGAGGTGACCGGGCTGAGCATTTCCGGCTGCAGCGGCACGCTGACCGGGCCCGGCGTGGTCGGCACCGCGTTGCGGTCGGCCATCGGCACGTACAGGATCTGGCGCGAATCGCCGCCGACGATGGTGCGGTTCTGCGCCAGCACTTCCTGCACCGTATCCAGCCACAGGCGCTTGCGGGTCACGTCGGGCGCGTTCTTGTACTGCTCGACCAACAGCGAGAAGCGGGTGGCGTCGCCTTCGGCGCGGGCCACGGTCGAGGTCTTGTAGCCCTCGGCGGTGGTGCGGATGCGCTGCGCGTCGCCGCGCGCTTCCGGCACGATCTTCTTGGCGTAGGCCTGGGCCTCGTTGATCGAGGTCGACTTCTCGGCGTTGGCGCGCTGGGCCTCATCGAACGCGTCCTTGACCTCTTCCGGCGGACGCGCGTTGGGCAGGTTGAGCTCGGTCAGAATCAGGCCGGTCTCGTAGGCCTTGAGCGAGGCCTGCAGGCGCTGGCGCACCTGGGTGGTCAGCACGCTGCGCGCGCCGAGCACGGTGTCCAGGTCGGAGCGGCCGATCTGCTCGCGCACCGCGCTTTGCGCGGCCTGCTTGAGCACGTCATCGGGCTTGCGCGAACCGAACAGGTACTGGCGCGGCGACTCGATCCGGTACTGGACGTTGATCTCGACGTTGACCATGTTGCCGTCGCGGGTCAGCACCGGGATGGTTTCGCTGTAGGCCTGGGTCTGGGTCGCGTTGACCTTGCGCACGCTCTCGATCGGCCACGGCGCCTTGAAATGCGGGCCGGGCTGCAGCACGCGCGAGAACACGCCGAAGCGCAGGACCACGCCGCGTTCCTGCTCGGTCACCAGGACGAAGCAGTTGAACATCAGCCACAGGCCGAGCAGCAGCGCGACCCAGCGCAGGATGCCGCCACCGCCGTTGCCGAACAGGCCGCGCAGCGGCTCGATCACGGCGTCGAGGCCGCGTCCTTGGGGTTTGCGGCGCGGCGGACGCGGGTTGTCGCCGGAATTGTCACTGCCAGGGGTGTTCCAGGCCATGCCTGCTCCTAAGAAGTTGGGCGCCGGGCGGGACTTCCGCTGTCCAGCCCGCTGCACCGGCGGCGTGCCGCCGGCCCGCAGCGCCGGTGCGCCGCGGGAATCCGCGCACCTAACCAGCGCGCGCGAACCCGTCGATTCTAGGTGGGGGCCTGAACCGCCTCAAGCAAGGGGCGCAGCGCTTCGCCGTGCGGTTGGGCGAACAGGCGCTGGGCATCGGCCAGGGCCAGGTCGACCCGCAGCAGCCAGCCGTGCTCGTCGGCCTGCTCGGCACGGACCGCGCCCAGTTCGTGCAGGCGCGCGCGCAAACGCGCGTCCTGCGGGGCGATCCGCAGCTCGCCGGCGATATGGCGCAGCTCCAGGGCCTCGCCCAGGGCGCCGCGCAGCAGGTCCAGGCCCTGCCCGTCGCGGGCCGATACCCAGACCCGCGGGCGCTCCTCGCCGGGCCGGTCGACCCGCGGCTGGGCGCCTTCGAGGCGGTCGATCTTGTTGAAAACCAGCAATTGCGGCAAATCGCCGGCGCCGATTTCGCGCAATACCTCGTCGACCTGGGCGATGCGGTCGTCGCGGTGCGGGTCGGCGGCGTCGATCACGTGCAGCAGCAGGTCGGCCTCGCGCGCCTCCGACAGGGTCGAACGGAACGCCGCGACCAGTTCGTGCGGCAGGTCGCGGACGAAGCCGACCGTATCGGCCAGCACCACCGCGCCGCCGGACAGCTCGGTCCGGCGCACGGTCGGGTCCAGGGTCGCGAACAACTGGTCGGCGGCATAGGCCTGCGCGCCGGTCAGGGCATTGAACAGAGTCGACTTGCCGGCGTTGGTGTAGCCGACCAGGGCCACCCGCGGCAGTTCGCTGCGCACCCGCGCGCGGCGCATCTGGGTGCGCTGCACTTCGACCTTGTCGAGCCGGCGCTGCAATTGCTCGACCCGTTTCTGCAGCAGGCGGCGGTCGGTTTCCAGCTGGGTTTCGCCGGGGCCGCGCAGGCCGATCGAACCGCCGCGCTGGCGCTCCAGGTGGGTCCAGCCGCGCACCAGGCGGGTGGCCATGTGCTTGAGCTGGGCCAGCTCGACCTGCAGCTTGCCCTCGGCGCTCTGCGCGCGCTGGGAAAAGATGTCCAGGATCAGGCCGGTACGGTCGACCACCCGACGCTGCAGCGCGCGCTCGAGGTTGCGTTCCTGGCCCGGGCTCAGGGGGTGATTGACCAGGATCAGGTCGGCGCCGCTGGCGTCGGCCGCGGTCTTGACCTCGTCGAGCTTGCCGCTGCCGATCAGGGTCGCCGCGTTGGGCCGGTCGATGCGAGCGGTCAGCACCGCGGCCACGGTGGCGCCCGCCGACCGCGCCAGGTCGGCGAACTCTTCCAGCAGGTCCTCGTCCGGCGCGCCGCCGGCGTGGGGCTGGATCAACAGGGCGTGCTCGCCCTTCTTGGAACGTTCGAACATCTAGGGTCCGGTACCGCGAGTGGAGAGGAACGAGGAACGAGTAAAGGCGGCCAGGCCGTGCCGGCGCCCCGTCCTCCGCACTCGTTCCGGATTATTCGGTTTCGTCGCTGCCGTCGCCGCCGTCGGCCGACTGGACATAGCCGCCGCCCGGTCCGACGCGCACGTTGCGCGCGGGCACCACGGTGGAAATCGCGTGCTTGTAGACCATCTGGCTCACGGTATTGCGCAGCAACACCACGAACTGGTCGAAAGATTCGATCGTGCCCTGCAGCTTGATGCCGTTGACGAGGTAGACCGAGACCGGCACACGTTCGCGACGCAGCGCATTCAGGAAAGGATCCTGGAGGGATTGCCCCTTAGACATCTTCTAATTCCCCAGCATGTTCTAGTTATTAGGACGGCGCTCCGAGCAACGGATGCGGGTGCGGCCGTATCGCCGGCTGTTGTCCCCACAGGGCGACCGGCCGATGGTAACGCAAGTGAACACAAACATTGCGACCCGGTTCCGGGTTTGCGCGCTCCATTCTAAGCGGCGGAGCCCCGTCCTACGAGCCGGGCGCCGGCGAACAGGCCCAATGTGCGTTCCAACTCGACCGCATCGCGCAAAGGGTCGAACCAGCGCAGGTCAAGCTGGCCGCGCAACCAGGTCAACTGGCGCTTGGCCAACTGCCGGGTCGCGTAAATACCGCGCGCGCGGAACTCGTCCGCGCTGCCGGCGCCGTCGAGGTGCTCCCAGGCCTGGCGGTAGCCGACGGCGCGAATCGCCGGCAGATCCAGCGGGCCGGGATGGGCGGCCAACGCCGGCAGCGCGCGCAGCCGGCGGACCTCGTCGAGAAAACCGTCGGCCAGCATCTGATCGAAGCGGCGTTCGATCCGGGCATGCAGGGTCGCGCGTTCGGCCGGCGCCAGCGCCAGCTTCAGCACCCGGTACGGCAGGCGCGGCGCGTTGAGAGCCTCGCGCCGCCATTGGCTGATCGGCCGCCCGGACAAGCGGAACACCTCCAGCGCGCGTTGGATGCGCTGGGCATCGGTGGCGTGGACGCGCGCGGCGGCCTCCGGGTCGACCCGGGCCAGTTCGGCATGCAGCGCGCCCCAGCCGCGTCGGCTGGCCTCCTCCGCCAACTGGGCGCGGACCGCGGCGTCGGCCTCGGGCATCGGCGCCAGGCCGCGCAGCAGGGCGTGGAAGTACAGGCCGGTGCCGCCGGCGAGGATCGGCAAGCGGCCGCGGGCGGCGATGGCGTCCAGGGCGCGGCGAGCATCCTGGGCGAATTCGGCGGCGGAGTACGGTTGCCAGGGCTCGCGCACGTCGATCAGATGGTGCGGCACCCGCGCCTGCTCGGCGGCGCTGGGCTTGGCCGCGCCGATATCGAGGCCGCGGTAGATCAGGGCCGAGTCGACGCTGACGATCTCGCCGTCCAGGCGTTGGGCCCAGTCCAGGGCCAGGGCGGTCTTGCCCGAGGCGGTCGGCCCCATCAGGGCGATCGCGAGCGGGCGCGGGTCGGCGGAACGGGCCATTCGGCGGACGAGGGGCGGGGGCAGCGGCGAGAGCCGGCAGCCTCGCACAGCCGGCGCGGCGACGGAAGCCGCGGCCGCCGCCGCGGGCTTTCCACACGACTTGTGGAGAAGCACTGGGGCAAGCCTGTTGATAAGCCCGCTCCGCCCAGGCGCCGCAAGGCCTGGCGGGAGTTTGGCGAGAAAATGACCAATCGGTTGCGGTTGTCCACACAGCCTGTGGACAAACCTGCGGACAGTTTTCGAAACGCCGGCGCAATCCGTTGCGGTACAACGATTGCAAGAGGGTTGGCGATAATTTGATCAGCGAATTTCGCTTGACTTACAGGGCCTTGCGCGCATGCGTCCGATCGTGCCGGCCGGCGCGCCGGCGCGCGCTGTCCACACCGGCTGTGGACAAGCCTGCGGACACCGGTCCTCGAATCGGGTTTCACGCCTTGTACCGCAACGCCCGCGTGAGATTGGCGAAAAAATAGCCAGATGCAGGCACCTCGCGCACGCCGCCTGCGCGGACGGTCGACGCGGCGCCGTTGGCCTCGCCGCGACCGGCCGAACCGCGAGCCGCGCGCGTTCGCGGCGGCGATGCGTCTTTGCCGCGGCGCGGTGCGACACGCAGGCGCTCGCGCCTTTGTCCACATCGCTTGTGGACAAGGCTGCGGACAGCCGTCGTGGAATCGGGTTCCACGCCTTGCGCCGCAAGGCTCGGGAGAAATCGGCGAAAAATTCGCCAGCCCCGCGCACGCCACGCATGCATGCGCATCCGCAGTACAGCCGGCACGCCTCGCAGCTGCGATCCGCTGCGGACGGCGCACAGGCGGCGGCTGCGTCGATTCGTCCGCAACGACGGCCACTGCGCGAACGCGCTTGTCCACATCGCTTGTGGACAAGGCTGCGGACAGCCGTCGTGGAATCGGGTTCCATGCCTTGCGCCGCAAGGCCTGCAGGATTCTGGACAAAATATCGCCAAGCCCGGCCGTGCGGCACGCGTCGCCGGCGACAGCCGCCCTGCCCTACGATGTCGATCCGCCGGCGATCTGCTTCGCAGTCGCGCGGCGGTGGCCTCCGGCGCGTTGGTCCCGTCGCGATGAGCGCGCTGTCCACAATCGCTGTGGACAAGGTTGCGGACACTCGTCCGCGAATCGGGTTCCACGCCTTGCACGCCAAGGCCTGCGGGTTTTTGGTCATTTTTTAGCCATTCCGGCCCAACCCCATCGCCGCGGCCGTTTTACGCCGCGCGCGCGGAACACGGCGGCCGAACGGATACGTCGGCTAGCCAAGGAACCACGCTGCACGTGCCTGCCGTGCGGCGCGCGGTTTGTCCACACCGCCTGTGGACAAGGTTGCGGACAGGCATGCGGGAATCGGGTTTCACGCCTTGCGGGGCAAGGCTTGCACGATTCTGGACAAAATTTCGCCAGCCTCCGGGCGACTCGGGAATGGTGCCCTTTCTAGTCGCCGCGTCGTCGCTCGTCGCAGCTTGCCCGTGCTGCGCGACGGCGGTCGGCCGGATCGGCTCGCCGGCCGCCACAACGCCTGTCCACAGACACTGTGGACAACGCTGCGGACAGACGCCGGAGAATCGGGTTTCACGCCTTATGCGACAAGGCTTGCAGGATTTCGGCTATTTTTTCGCCATGCTTTGTCGAGGCAACGGAACGCGAAGCGCGCAGGCCGCGTCCGTGGCGACATCGCCCCCGGCCATGCCCACGGACCGTGAGCGCGCCTTGTCCACACCGACTGTGGACAAGGCTGCGGACAGTCGCCCGCGAATCGGGTTTCACGCCTTGCGCGACAAGGCATTCGCAAAATTGGACAAAGATTCGCCAATGATCGGCCGCCGCATCCGGCCCAGGCCGCATCGCGAATCCGAGCGAACATCGCCACGGCGGCGCCGGCGTTGACAGCCTCGTGCCGTTGTGCCCGACGGCGAGATGGCGCTGACACTGCCCACAAACGCTGTGGACAAGCCTGCGGACACGCAGCGACGAAGCGTGTTTCACGCCTTGCAGGTCAAGGCCCGCAGAACTTTGGCGATTTTTTGTCCAATACGGACGATCCGCGGCGCGAGGCTCGGTACGAGCGCGGCGATCGCTCGAGGATCGCGCACCGAACTCTCCGCACGGCCGCTTCGACGAGGCGCTGCCTTCGTCCACATCGGCTGTGGACAAAGCTGCGGACACTCGTCCGCGAATCGGGTTTCACGCCTTACGCCGCAAGGCCTGCGGGATTATGGCGAAATTATCGCCAACGGCAGGAGCCCCGCCGTCGCGCTTCCCTCCGACGATGGCCGGTCGCTCGCGGCGCGCAAGGACAAGCCAAACGCCGGATCGCGCACACCCGCGTATCGCCCGCTTCCGGAGCCGCCTGCGCGATGCCCTTGCGCGCGGTCTTCCGGCGCGAGGCGTGCTCCCAGGCACGCTCGCGCCGATCGGCGTATCTCCGCCGACGGCGGAACGCGGCGATCGCAAGCGGCCGTCGGTGGCACGGACGATGTTCGCCTGCCCGCGGGCTTATTCGTCGTCGGGCCACTTCAGCGACGGCGCCGATGCCGTCGCGCGCCGCGGCACGGCTTGCGCCGCGACCGCGTGCCAGACCTTGAGCGCATCCACCGTCGCGGCAACATCGTGCACGCGCAGCAGCATCGCGCCGCGCTGGGCCGCGATCAGATGCGCGGCGACCGAGCCGTGCACCCGCTCGCGCGCGTCCTCGCGCCCGGTCAGTTCGCCGATGCTGCGCTTGCGCGACAAGCCCGCCAACAGCGGCACGCCGAGCTCGGCGAAGCGTTCCAGCTGAGCCAGCAGGCTCAGGTTGTGCGCCAGGGTCTTGCCGAAGCCGAAGCCCGGATCGACCACGATGCGCTTCTTGGCGATCCCGGCCATCTCGGCGGCGAAGACGCGCTCGGCGAGGAAGCGGTGCACTTCGGCGACCACATCGTCGTAGACCGGCTCGCGCTGCATCGAGCGGGGCTCGCCC
>NZ_HG424516.1:52485-94517 GCF_000336385.2 Lysobacter antibioticus HS124
AGTCCGGCGGCGGCGTCGAGCGCGCTCTCGCGACGCAACGCGTAGACGTCGTTGATCAGGCCGGCGCCGGCGGCGACCGCGGCGCGCATCACCTCCGGCTTAGAGGTGTCGATGCTGATCGGCAGCGGGGTTTCGCGCGCCAGCCGCTCGATTACCGGGATCGTGCGCCGCAATTCCTCCTCGACCGACACCTCGCCGGCGCCCGGCCGGGTCGACTCGCCGCCGACATCGAGGAGGTCGGCCCCCTCCTCCGCCAGGCGCAGCGCATGCGCCACCGCCGCCTCGACCGAATCGTGCGCCCCGCCGTCGGAGAACGAATCCGGCGTGACGTTGACGATGCCCATCACCCGCGGGCGATCGAGCTTGAGCGGGCGGCCGTTGCAGTCGAGGATCGGGGAGAGGTCGAACATGGGATTGGGGATTGGGGATTGGGGATTGGGGATTGGGGATTGGGCGAGAGTGTTCGTCCCTTCGGAGCTTACGCAAGCCCTCCCCAGCTTTCACCTGCACTCCAGAACCACGCCTGCCTGCTTCCGCCCATGCTCCCCAAAAACCCCAACCCCGTCCAAAAACAAACGGCGTCCGGTTGCCCGGACGCCGTCTGCTTCAAGGTTTTGTTTTGGGGTTTGGCTACTGACGAATCCCCAATCCCGAATCCCCCATCCCGGCCGATCAGGTCTGCGCCGCCGGCCCGCCGATCGCGCCCGGACGGTTGTCGTCCTTCGGCGGCGGCAGCTTGCCGGCCTTGGCCCAGTCGGCCGGCGGGCCCGGTTCGCGGCCGGCCATGATGTCGTCGATCTGGGTCGCGTCGATGGTTTCGTACTGCAGCAGCGCTTCGGCCATCACGTGCAGCTTGTCGAGGTTGTCCTTGAGGATCTGCGAGGTGCGGCCGTAAGCCTTGTCGAGGATGCCGCGCACGACTTCGTCGATCCGGCGCGCGGTCTCGTTGGACACGTTCTTGTGCTGGGTGACCGAACGGCCGAGGAAGACTTCGTCCTCTTCTTCTCCGTAGGCGATCGGGCCCATCTCGTCGCTCAGGCCCCACTTGGTGACCATGTTGCGGGCCATCTTGGTCGCGCGCTCGATGTCGTTGGACGCGCCGGTGGTGACCTTGTCGACGCCGAAGATCAGCTCTTCGGCGACGCGTCCGCCGTACAGCGAGCACAGCTGCGATTCGATCGCGACCCGGTTCATCGAGTACTTGTCGCCTTCCGGCAGGTACATGGTCACGCCCAGGGCGCGGCCGCGCGGGATGATAGTGACCTTGTAGACCGGGTCGTGCTCGGGAACGATGCGACCGACGATGGCGTGGCCGGCCTCGTGGTAGGCGGTCAGCTTCTTCTCGTCCTCGCTCATCGCCATCGAGCGCCGCTCGGCGCCCATCAGGATCTTGTCTCGCGCCTTGTCGAAGTGCTCCATGCGCACGTCCTTGGCGTTCTCGCGCGCGGCGAACAGAGCCGCCTCGTTGCACAGGTTGGCCAGGTCGGCGCCGGAGAAGCCCGGGGTGCCGCGGGCGATGGTCATGGGCTCGACGTCGTCGTGCAGCGGCAGCTTGCGCATGTGCACGCGCAGGATCTGCTCGCGGCCCTTCACGTCCGGCAGGCCGACCACCACCTGGCGGTCGAAGCGGCCCGGGCGCAGCAGCGCCGGGTCGAGCACGTCGGGACGGTTGGTCGCGGCGATCACGATCACGCCTTCGCCGCCCTCGAAGCCGTCCATCTCGACCAGCAGTTGGTTCAGGGTCTGCTCGCGCTCGTCGTGGCCGCCGCCCAGGCCGGCGCCGCGATGGCGGCCGACCGCGTCGATTTCGTCGATGAAGATGATGCAGGGCGCGTGCTTCTTGGCCTGCTCGAACATGTCGCGCACGCGGCTGGCGCCGACGCCGACGAACATTTCGACGAAGTCGGAACCGGAGATCGAGAAGAACGGCACCTTGGCTTCGCCGGCGATGGCGCGGGCGAGCAGGGTCTTGCCGGTGCCCGGCGGGCCGACCATCAGCACGCCGCGCGGGATCTTGCCGCCGAGCTTCTGGAACTTGGACGGGTCGCGCAGGAACTCGACCAGCTCGCCCACTTCTTCCTTGGCCTCGTCGCAGCCGGCGACGTCGGCCAGGGTCACCTTGACCTGGTCCTCGCCCTGCAGCTTGGCGCGCGAACGGCCGAAGCTCATCGCGCCCTTGCTGCCGCCCTGCTGCATCTGGCGCATGAAGTACACCCAGATGCCGATGAACAGCAGCCACGGCAGCACGTTGACCAGGATCATGATCAGCGAGGGGCTGCTCGACGGCGGCGTCTGCTCGGTGACGACCTTATGGTTGATCAGGTCGTTGATCAGGTAGGGGTCGCGCGTGCTGTAGGTGGTGAACTTGGTGTCGTCCTTGCGCGTGCCGGTGATCGTGGTGCCGTCGTCGGAGATCTTCACTTCCTTGATCTTGTCCGACTGGACCTGGCTGATGAACTGGTCGTAGGCCAGCACGTCGGTGCCCGGGGTCCGCGGGCCGAACGCCTGGAACACCACCATCAGCACGACGGCGACGATCACCCAAAGCAGCAGATTCTTGGCCAAATCGTTCATTTAATTCCTACCCTGCGGCCCCGCAGGGCCTCGTGTCCTCCGACGCCTCGTGCGCCGGCGGGTACCGCCAGATTGCCCAGATTGTCACACCGGCGCGCGGCCGGCACCTGCCGTCATGCGGCGGTTGCGCGCTTGCCCTGCGCCAATGCGTACACCTCCGGCGACCGCTTGCGCGAGGCCGCCGGCTTGCGGATCGAGACCTTGGCGTAGCGTCGGCGCAGTTCGCGCACGTATTCGTCGAAGCCGACGCCCTGGAACAGCTTGATCAGGAACGTGCCGTCGACTTTCAGGTGCCGGTCGGCGAAATCCATCGCCAGCTCCGAAAGGTGCATCGCCCGCGGCAGGGCCACCGCATCCACACCGCTCATATTGGGGGCCATGTCGGACAGCACAAGGTCCACTGCCTGCCCGCCCAGGGTGGCTTCCAACTGCGATAACACCGCATCCTCCCTGAAATCGCCATGAAGGAACTCGACCCCGGCCAGACCGGGCATGTCGAGGATGTCCAGGGCGATGATCCGGCCCGGCTGCTTCGGATTCAGCCGGTCCAACTCCTGCCGGACCCACTGCGACCAGCCGCCCGGGGCGGCGCCGAGGTCGACCACCACCATGCCCGGCCGCAGCAGGCGGTCGCGCTCGACCAGTTCCTCCAGCTTGTAGGCCGCGCGCGAGCGCAGGCCCTCGGCCTTGGCCTTCTTCACGAAGGGGTCGGAGAAGTGCTCTTTGAGCCAGCGATGGCTGGATTTGCTGCGGGTCGCCATGGGCGGGCGGCCGTCCCGGTGGGGTTTGGGGGCGCCATGATACCCTGAGCGACCTTTCTACTCCGTTCGTGTGACCCGATGCCGACCCTGCTGACCTCCGCCCAGACCCGTTTCCTGCGCGGACAGGCCCACGATCTCAAGGCCATGCTCCAGGTCGGCGGCAAGGGGGTGACGGACGCGCTGATCGCCGAAATCGACCTGGCGCTGGAACATCACGAGCTGATCAAGGTCAAGGTCGGCGCCGAAGACCGCGAGGCCCGCGACTCACTCATCGCTGAGATCGCCGACCGCACCGGCTCGGCTCTGGTCCAGCGCATCGGCCACACCGCCGTGCTCTACCGCCCGAGCAAGGACAAGCGCCAGATCGTGCTGCCGCGGGCCTGAACGGCCGGGATTGGGGAGTGGGGATTCGGGATTCGCCACGCGGCCCAGCCTCACCTGTCGCCTCACCCGCGCCCCTGCTTTGACCGAATCCCAACTCCCGAATCCCCGCCCCCATGCTCCTGTCACTCGAAACCCCCGACCACGAGTTCTTCCTGCGCGGGGCCGACGGCCGGGTCGCGCTGGTCAACGACCGCCGGATCGAGCGCAGCTTCGTGCTGGCGCCGAACCGGCTGATCGAGGATTGGGCAGTCGGCGACGTGCGCACGCTGAGCATCGACGACCTCGCCCCCCTGCTCGAGCTGCAGCCGGAGCTGATCGTGCTCGGCTGCGGCGCCAGCCAGGCATTCCCGCCGCCGGCCACCCTGGCCGCCTGCCTGGGCCGCGGGATCGGCGTGGAAAGCATGACCAACGCCGCCGCCGCGCGGACCTTCAACGTGCTCGCCGGCGAAGGCCGGCGGGTGGTCGCCGGCTTCGTCCTCGGCCAGTGAGCCCGGAATGCCCCAGGGACGCCGGGGATTAAGCCCGCTTAATCCCTCCCGTTCCTGGGGCGCGTCCAACGGCCACAGGGGCCTCCGGACCAGCGCACTGCTGGCGGCTCTGGCCGTCGCCGCCCTGCCCTTGCTGCTGCAACGCGACCGCAGCGACACGCCCGAACAGCGCTATCAGGCCTGGCTGTCCCGAGGCCATGCCGAGCAGGCCGAGGCCTACCGCCGCTATCTGCGCGCGCAGCGGGTCGACGACGTGCTGCCGCTGCGCCAGTCGCCGCGCAGCGGCCGGCATTGGCGCCGCTGCGGGGCGGCCGAATTCGTCGTACCGCCTAAACAGTTGTGGGCGGCCACGGTGCCGAGCCTGCGCCTGATCCGCGAGCTGCGCGCGCAAGGCTGGTTGAACGGGGCGACAGTGGAATCGGCCTATCGCGACGAGGCCTTCAACCACTGCGAAGGCGGCGCCCGGCTGAGCCGCCATCGCCATGGCGGCGCCTACGATTTCGACCTCGCCGCCGACGTACCGGTACAGGCGCTGTGCGCATTCTGGCGCCGCCGCGGCGCGGCCACCGGTTTCGGCCTGGGCTTCTACGACCGCCGCCATATCCACGTCGACACCGCCGGTTTCCGCACCTGGGGCGAGGACTTCAGCCGCAAGACCTCGCTGTGCCGAGGGTCGGCCCGGGGTGGCCCCGCCGTGCCGCGGACGCTATGACCGACCGCACTCGGCCGCGGCCGGCGGCCGCGCATGGAGGCGCACGATGGATCCGTCCCCCGCCGCTAGCGACGACCGCGTGCCCCTGGACCCGCGCGTTCGACCCGCCTCCGCCGCGGCCATGAACGGTCGGGCGACACGGGCGCGATGTTCCTGCCGTCTGACCAGGCCGCGCGGCGAAAGGGATGCCGGGATCATGCGCGCTTGATCCTTACGTCCTTGCTCACTTCGCCGGCAGGTACAGCAGCGGATCGACCGGCTTGGCGTTGTAGCGGACCTCGAAGTGCAGCATGTCGCGCGCGGCGCCGCTGCGGCCCATCTCGGCGATCTGCTCGCCGGACTTGACCACCTGGCCTTCGTTGACCAGGCGTTTGCGGTTGTGGCCGTAGGCCGACAGCCATTGTTCGTTGTGCTTGACGATGACCAGTTCGCCGTAGCCGACCAGGCCGGTGCCGGAGTACACCACCACGCCGTCGGCCGCCGCGCGCACCGGCGCGCCGCTGGCGCCGCCGATGTCGATGCCCTGCTTGGTCGGTTCGTTGGCGACGTAGCGACCCAGCAGCGGGCCGTCGGCCGGCCAGCGCCAGCGGATGCCGCTGTTGACCGGCGCCGCAGGCACCGGTGCCGGTGCCGTGCGCGGCGGCGTGCCGGTCGAAGCGGAGGAGGAACCCGAACCGCCGGACGGCGCGCGGCCGCCGGGCGGATACAGGCGCAGGCGCTGGCCCGGATAGAGGTTGTACGGCGCCGACAGGCCGTTCCAGGCGGCCAGATCGCTCATCGCGATGCCGTGGTTGGTGGCGATGCGGTACAGGCCTTCGCCGCGCTGCACGGTGACGGTAGCGCCGTACTTCGGCGTCGACGGGCGCGGCGCCGGGCGCGAGGCCGGCGGGCGCGCGCCGGGGCGGCTGGAACCGCCGCGCGAGGGTTCGCGGACGACCGTGCTCGAACAACCGATCAGGACGAGCGAGGCCAGTACGCAGGCGGCCATCGCCAGGGTCGGGGTTCGGGTCGTCTCGCTCATGCTCTTCCTCTTGCTGCGCCTGGGTTCGCGCGCACTCGTTCCTGATTGCGGCCGCCGGCGACAGTGTCGCGTCCGGCGCGGCTTAGTGTTGTGAACGCCAGATCAGCCAGGCCACTGCCGCGGCCACCAACACGGTGGCGATCCAGCCGATCGGCTCGATATAGCGCCGCAGCGCCGCCTCGGCGCGCTCGCCGCCGATCCGGATCGCCAGCGCCAGCAGGTACACGCGCTTGCCGCGGCCGATCAGCATGCTCAGCACGTATTGCAGCATAGGCACGCCGACGATGCCCGACGCCCAGGTGAACACCTTCATCGGAATCGGCATGAAGCCGCCGAGCACCAGGAAGAAGAACACCGCCCACGGCGACTCGGCCATCTTGGCCTGGACGGTAGCGATGCCCGACTCGATCGCCGGCAGCATGCCCAGCGCGGCGAACATCGGCTTGAGCGCCTCGAAAGCGTAGTGGCCGAGGAAATAACCGACCAGGGCGCCGGCCATCGAGCCGATCAGGCTCAGGGTCGCGAACCAGAATGCCCGCCTGGGCTGGGCCACCGACATCGGCGCCAGCATGACCTCGGGCATGACCGGGAAAATGATCGCCTCGACGAAGCTCAGGCCGGTCAGGTAGGCCGGCGCGTGGCGATGGCGGGCCCAGGCGATGGTGCGCTCGTAGAGCGGTCCGAAGATCTTCAATGCCATGTGGGGTCGGCTGCGGGGGTCAGTCGATCATGCCCGACAGCAGCGGCACGAACACCACCGGCGCGAGCGAGGTTTGGCTGAGGTTGCCGTCGGCGTCCTTGCGCAACTGCAACAGCGATTGCGACGACGCCGCGCCGACCGGCGCGATCAGGGTGCCGCCGGGGGCGAGTTGTTCGGTCAGCGCGTCGACCAGGGCCGGTGCGGCGGCGGTGACGATGATCGCGTCGAAGGGGCCGTTTTCGGGCCAGCCGATGCGGCCGTCGTCGTGCTTGCTGCGCACGTTCAGGCCGAGCTGGCGGAAGCGCTTGCGCGCGGTGCGCAACAGCTCGCCGATGCGCTCGACGGTATGCACTTCCAGCCCCAGTGCGGCCAGAATCGCGGCCTGATAGCCGGAGCCGGTGCCGATCTCCAGCACCTTGGCCGGCACCCGTTCGGCCAGCAGGGCCTCGGTCATCTTCGCCACCACCCAGGGCTGGGAAATGGTCTGGCCGTGGCCGATCGGCAGCGCGGTGTCCTCGTAGGCGCGCATCGCCAGGGCTTCGTCGACGAACAGGTGGCGCGGCACGGTGCGGATCGCGTTGAGCACGCGCTCGTCGCGGATGCCGGCCTCGCGCAGGCGCTCGACCAGGCGGTCGCGCACGCGCTGCGAGGTCAGGCCGCTGCCGATCGCCTCGGGCTGCAGGCGCATGCGCTGGATCATGCCGCCGGCTCCGCGGCCGCGCCCGGCTCGAGCGCGGCGGCCAGGCCGCCGACCCAGCTGGCGACCTGTTCCAGGGCCTGGTAGCGGGTCAGGTCGACATGAATCGGGGTGATCGAGATGTTGCCGGTACGCACGGCATGAAAATCGGTGCCCGGGCCGGCATCGGCCTCGGGACCGGCGGCGCCGATCCACCACCACTGGCGGCCGCGCGGGTCCTGCTGCGGAATGCAGGCCTCGGCGCGATGGCGGTTGCCGAGCCGGGTGACCTCGAAGCCGGCGATCTCGCTCCAGGGCAGATCCGGCACGTTCACGTTGAGGATGGTGTCGGCGGGCAGCGGATCGGTGCGCAGGCGGGCGATGATCTCGACCGCGGCGCGGGCGGCGGTTTCGTAATGCCGGCCGACGTGGTCGACGGTGACCAGCGACATCGCCACCGCCGGCAGGCCGAGGAAGCGGCCTTCCATCGCCGCGGCGACGGTACCGGAATAGATCACGTCGTCGCCGAGGTTGGCGGTGTTGTTGATCCCGGAGACGACGATGTCCGGCTCGGCCTCGAGCATGCCGGTGATCGCCACGTGCACGCAGTCGGTGGGCGTGCCGTAGACGCGCCAGGTCGCCTCGTCGACTTTGTTCACGCGCACCGGCATGTCCAGGGTCAGCGAGTTGCTGGCGCCGGAGCGGTCGCGGTCGGGGGCGACCACCAGCACTTCGTGACCGGCATCGCGCAATCCCTGGGCCAGGACGCGAATGCCCGGGGCGTCGACGCCGTCGTCGTTGCTGACCAATACGCGCATGGGGATTCCGCGGTGAAAGGCCGAATCATACCCGATCCGGCACGGGGCCCGGCCGGCCATTGGGCGGTAAGATGACCGCCGTACGGTCTGAATGCAGGGCAAGGCATGCAGTACTGGGAACATATCGAGCGCGTGTTCCGCGCCCGATCGCTGGACGACGTGAAGTCGGCGACGAGCGCCTATACCAAGGCGCTCGGGTTTCAGCATCATGGCTATGCGATGAAACTGCAGGAGCCCTCGCTCCTGCCCGGCCTCGCCGCGGTCCCCGGCAACGATTTCTTCTACTTCGAGGATTTCGCCAGCGACTGGTCCAAGACCTACCCCGCGCTGGCCGCGCCGCAGGCCGAACGCGCCGATCCGCGCATCATCCAGTCGCGCGAAGGGCTGCCGGCGGCGTCGTGGAACGCGCGCGGCGAGACCAGTTACGAGCTGCGGCCGCGCGTGTACCTGATGCAGCGCACCCGCCGCACCCTGCAGATGGCCGGCGAGCACGGCCTGCGCGGCGGCATCACCGTACCGAGCTGGTCGCCGGGCATGCGCTGGTCGTTCATGACCTTCACCCACACCGCGCTGTTCGACCCGCGCGAGATGCTGCCGACCGTGGCCTCGGCGGTGTATTTCGTCAATTGCATGCAGGCCGCGCTGGACCGCCTGCTGCGTCAGCGCCAGCCGTTGCCGACCCTGAGCGAACGCGAGCGCGAGGTGCTGCGCTGGTCGGCGGTCGGCAAGACCTCGTGGGAGATCTCGATGATCCTGCGGATCAGCGAGCGCACAGTGAACTTCCACCTGCAGCAGGCCTCGCGCAAGCTCGGCGTCAAGGGCCGCCGCGCGGCCTGCGCGCGCGCGGTCGCGCTGGGGCTGATCACGTTGTGAAACCGCAGGCACACCGGGTGTCGAGCGGCGCTCGACCCTTGCCTGCCTTTTGGCGACCTGTCTGTTCTGACAGGCGCGGCGACGGCGGCGGTGCGACGCGTGTTGAACTGTGCCCATGCGGTGTCGCAGACGCAGCGGCGCTGAAGAGCGCCAGGGGGCTGGCCGGCGCGCACCGCGCGCAGGTTTTCCCCGGTGCCGGCCCGATACCGACGGGCCGCAGGTCCCAAGGACGGGCCGGGGCTTTTATCCTGTGGCCATGATGCCGCCTCCCGACCGCCCCGCCGACGACGATTCCGACGATGCCGCCCTGTTCCGGGCCGCGATCGGCGATGTCCGGCGCCTGCCCGACGCCGCGCCGCCGCCGGCCGGGCCGAAGCCGCGGCCGCGCGCGCGCATGGCCGAGCGCGACGAGGCGCAGGCGCGCGAGGAATTCCGTCACGCCCTGGAAGACAGCCTGCTGGAAGCCGGCGACGCGCTCAGCTACCGCCGCGACGAACTGCCGCCGCGGGTGTTCGCGCGGCTGCGCCGCGGCGAGATCTCGGCCCAGGAGGAACTGGACCTGCACGGCAGCGACGTGCGCGAGGCCGAGCAACTGCTGCGCGCGTTCCTGCACGACGCGCGCGAACACGGCCTGGGCTGCGTGCGCCTGATCCACGGCAAGGGCCGCAGCGGCAGCGGCGGCGATTACGTCGACAGCCGCGGCGTGCCGGTGCTGAAGAACCTGGTCGACCGCATGCTGCGCCAGCGCGCGGACATACTGGCGTTCCATTCGGCGCCGCCCGCGCAAGGCGGCACCGGCGCGGTGCTGGTGCTGCTGGCGCCGCGCCGGCGTTGAAAGGGACGAAGGGAGTCGAGCGCGCTAGACGGCTCCGTCCCGCGCATTCATTCGTCCTGGACGGACTCGCGCTGCGGCGGATTGACCCAGACCACATCGATGCCGCGGTTGCGGGCGATGCGCTCGATGGTGGCGATATAGCGCTCGTCGCGCGACATCGACGATTCGGCGCGCGGCGCGCTGGCCGGCTCGACATAGCTGCTCTTGGTCTGGGTGCCGGCGCAGGCGGCCAGGCCCAGGATCGACAACGACAGGACGGCGACACGCACGGTAGCGTTCATGACCAGGCTCCCTGACGCGGTGGAGTCCGGTCCCGGTACGCCCGGCGGCCGGACGGCAACCGGCCCGTGCCGGCTGTCAATTCCGGCTTATACGCCGGCCGGACCGGGGTTCCAGTGCCATCGGCTGCAAACCGACGAGCGGTCGGCCGCAGGGTCGCAACGGTGCGCCGCGCTCAGCCCGCGGCGCCGGAATGCAGTTCGCCGAGTTCGGCCAGGACCACCGTGGCGTAGGCGCCCGCGGGCAGCGCGAAGCTCACTTCCAGCGCACCGTCTTCGCGCCAGCGCCAGCTCAGCGCGTCCGGCCGCAGGCGCAGCGCGCGCCGCTCCTGTTCCAGACCGGCCGCTTCCAGCCCCGCGCGCAAGGCCAGCGCCTGCGCGTCGTCGAGCGCGCCCGACTCCAGCGCGGCCACTTCGTCGCGGCTGCGCAGGGGGCCGCGCCCCCACAGGGGGCCGCTGGGGTGGATGTCGAACGCGGCCAGCCGTCGTGCGAGATCGTCGCTCCACGGTTCCGGCCCGAACACGCTGCGGCTGCCGGCCAGCGCCCAGACCTCGCCGTCCAGCGGCGTGCCGTCGCGCAGGCCGCTCCAGCTGCGGTCCGACACCCGCGCGGCCAGCACGCGATTGAACAGTTCCGAACGCGCCGCCGACAGCAGCAGGCTGCGCTGTTCGCGCCGCACCCGGCGCCCGCCGAACATCGCCAGCGCATTGGCGACGTTGTCGCCGTCGCGGCCGAAGCGCTGTTCGCCGAAATAGTTCGGCACGCCCTGTTCGGCGATCCGGCGCAGCCGGGCCTCGATCGCCTCGCGCTCGCCGGCCGGCTCGCGCAGGGTCAGCACGAAACGGTTGCCGGCCAGCGCGCCGCGCGGCAGCTTCTTGGCGTGCCATTGGCTGTCGAGCACGCGCAGTTCGTCGCTTTGCAGCGCGTCCAGCTCCGGCGCGACCCGCTTGGGCAGGTGCACGCTGAATCGCTGCACGGTCACGGCGTGGCGGTCCTTGAGCCCGGCGTAGCCGATCGCGACCTCGCCGACGCCGGCCCAGGCCGCGAGGCGCTTGGCGGCGAAGGCGGTGTTCATGCCGCGCTTCTCGATGGTCAGCAACAAGTGCTCGCCGCTGCCGCTGGCGGCGAAGCCGGGCAGCTCCTCGACCCGGAAATCCTCCGGTCGCGCGCGCAGGCGCGCACGCAGCACCGCCGCGCCGTGGGCGCGCGGCAACAACGGTTCCTGAGCCGGGCGATCCGCCCCCGGCGCGTCCTGGGTGTCGTGCTCGCTCATGCCACGACCAACAGGCACACCGCCATCGCCGCGATGCCCTCGCGGCGGCCGGTGAAGCCCAACTGCTCGGTGGTGGTGGCCTTGACGCTGACCGCGTCGACCGCGATGCCCAGGTCGGCGGCGATGGCCTCGCGCATCGCCTGCGCGTGCGGACCGACCTTGGGCCGTTCGCAGACCACGGTGACGTCGGCGTTGCCGACCCGATAGCCGCGCTCGCCGATCAGCGCATTGCAGTGGCGCAGGAACTGGCGGCTGTCGGCGCCGCGCCAGCGCTCGTCGCTGGGCGGAAAATGCCGACCGATGTCGCCCAGCGCGAGCGCGCCGAGCATGGCGTCGCACAGCGCGTGCAGGACCACGTCGCCGTCGGAATGGGCGAGCACGCCGCGATCGTGCGGCACGCGCACGCCGCCGAGCATGACGTGGTCGCCGGCGCCGAAGGCGTGCACGTCGTAGCCTTGGCCGATGCGGATGTTCATGAATGAGTCCGGAGAAAAAGACGGAAGCTAGCGTATAGGAGTCGGGCGTCGGCGAAAGCGGGAGCGACTGCGCGCGGGCCGCTTCCGCCAACCTGCGACAGCGATCGGCCGATCGCTAGGCGCCCAGCAGGTACTCGGCCAAAGCCAGATCCGCCGGCGTGGTCACCTTGAGATTGTCCTCGCGTCCCTCGACCAGGCGCGGACGCAGGCCGATGCGCTCCATCGCCGAGGCCTCGTCGGTGACCACGACGCCGGCGGCGGCCGCTTCGGCCAGGGCCGCGGTCAGCGCGCCGCGGCGGAAGGCCTGCGGGGTGAACGCGCGCCACAGGCCGTCGCGCGGTTCGGTGGCGAGGATGCGGCCGTCGCCGGCGCGCTTGAGGGTATCGCGCAGCGGCGCGCCGAGGATGGCGCCGGCGGGGTCGGCCTCGGCCGCTGCGATCAGCGCGTCGAGGTCGGCGCGGCGCAGGTTCGGTCGCGCCGCGTCGTGGACCAGCACCAGGGTGTCGTCGCCGGCGTGCCCGGGCAAGGCGCGCAAGCCGGCCAGTACCGAGTCGGCGCGCTCGCCGCCGCCGATGCAGCGCAGCACCGGCTTGCCGAGCAATTCGCTCCAGCCCGGCCACAGCGCATCGTCGGCCGACAGCGCGACCATCGCTCCGCTCACGCGCGGATGCGCGAGCAGGGCAGCCAGGGCATGCTCGATCAACGGCTTGCCGGCGGCGTGCAGGTATTGCTTCGGGATCGGGCCGCCGAAACGCTGACCGCGCCCCGCGGCGGGAAGAACGGCCCAGATCATGCGCTCGCTCGCCAAGAATCGGTACGGATGAATGCCGCCACCGGCCTCACCGCGCCGGCGCGGGCGGTTGCGGTTCCGGCGCCGCCGGCGGCAACTCGGTCGGCGGTTCGTCGACCTGCTCTTCCAGGCTAGGCTCGGCGGCGTCGGCCGAATCGGCTGCCGCCCCGCTCTGCATCGCGCTGACGGCCGCGGCCGCGTTCGGCCCCGGCGCCTGCGGCTTGGCCTCGACCACGCGGTAGAAGGTTTCGCCGGGCTTGATCATGCCCAGCTCGCTGCGCGCACGCTCCTCGACCGCCGCCTCGCCGGACTTGAGGTCCTCGACTTCGGCGGCGAGGGCGTCGTTGCGCTGCTGCAGGCCCTGGTTTTCGCGGGTCTGGCCATCGACCTGGGCCTGCAGCGCGGCGACGCTGCCGCCGCGCCCGTCGCCGGCCCACCACAGCCGGTACTGCAGGAGGGCGAGCAGCGCCAGCAGCGCCACCACCGAGACCCGCACCCAGCGCATGCCTCCGCCTCCCGTCGCGATCAGCGGCGCAGCGACACGAACGCGTCGCGGCCGGCGTAGCGGGCGGCCGCGCCGAGCTGCTCTTCGATGCGCAGCAGCTGGTTGTACTTGGCGACGCGGTCGCTGCGGCACAACGAGCCGGTCTTGATCTGGGTCGCGGTGGTGGCGACCGAGATGTCGGCGATGGTGGTGTCCTCGGTTTCGCCGGAACGGTGCGAGACCACGGCCGCGTACTTGGCGGCGTCGGCCATCGCGATCGCTTCCAGGGTCTCGGTCAGGGTGCCGATCTGGTTGACCTTGATCAGGATGGCGTTGGCCACGCGCTGGTCGATGCCTTCCTTGAAGATCTTCGGGTTGGTCACGAACAGATCGTCGCCGACCAACTGCACCTTGTTGCCGATCTTCTCGGTCAGCAGCTTCCAGCCCGCCCAATCGTCCTCGGCCATGCCGTCTTCGATGGTCACGATCGGGTACTGCGCGGCCCAGTTGGCCAGGAAATCGACGAACTGCTCGCTGGTCAGGCGCTTGCCCTCGCCCACCAGGTGGTACTTGCCGTTGTCGAAGAATTCGGTGGAGGCGACGTCGAGGCCGAGCAGGATGTCCTCGCCGGCCTTGTAGCCGGCCTTGCCGATCGCCTCGAGGATGGTTTCCAGCGCTTCCTCGTTGCTGCGCAGGTCGGGGGCGAAACCGCCCTCGTCGCCGACCGCGGTGCTGAGGCCGCGGCCCTTGAGCACCGACTTCAGCGCATGGAACACCTCGGCGCCGGCGCGTAGCGCCTCGGCGAAATTGCTCACGCCCACCGGCAGGATCATGAACTCCTGCAGGTCGACGTTGTTGTCGGCGTGGGCGCCGCCGTTGATGATGTTCATCATCGGCACCGGCAGCACCGGCGCGCGGTCGCCGGCCAGCGACTTCCACAGCGGCAGCTTCTTCGAAGCGGCCAGCGCATGCGCATTGGCCATCGACACGCCGAGCAGCGCGTTGGCGCCGAGGCGGGCCTTGTTCTCGGTGCCGTCGAGGTCGATCATGCGCTTGTCCAGCGCGGCCTGATCGCCCGCGTCCATGCCCTTCAGGGCCTGGGCGATGACGGTGTTGACGTTCTCCACCGCCCTGCGCACGCCCTTGCCCAGGTAACGGGTCTTGTCGCCGTCGCGCAGCTCGATCGCCTCCTTGCTGCCGGTCGAGGCGCCGGACGGGACCATCGCGCGGCCGAAACTGCCGTCGGCGAGGGTGACTTCGGCTTCCAGGGTCGGGTTGCCGCGGCTGTCGAGGATTTCGCGGGCGTGGATCTGGGTGATCGTGGTCATGTCGAAGGGGTCAGGGAGGGGTGAGAAGTGGTGTTGGCCAGGCCAACGATAGCCGAGATCGCGGCGCGCGCCTGAGGGCTGTTGCCCCAGCAACTGGCGCGCAGCATACCGGCGACTTCGGCGCAGATGCGCGCCGGGTCGGCCCCGGAGAGGTCGTTCAGCGAGCCGTAGCCCGACTGTTCCAGGCGCGCGATCACGGTTTCGCCGACGCCTTTGAGGGCGAGCAGACGCTGGCGTTCGAACTCGGAAAAGGCCATCGGCGCCGGGTCGGGCATCAGAAATCCTGCTCCAGGAACCCGTTCTTCTTGGTGATCCGGTCCAGCTCGACCAGGGTCTCCAGCAGGCCGCGCATCTTCGGCAGCGGCACCGCATTGGGGCCGTCGGACAAGGCTTCCGCCGGGCGCGGATGGGTTTCCATGAACACGCCGGAGACGCCGACCGCGATCGCCGCGCGCGCCAGCACCGGGACGAATTCGCGCTGGCCGCCGGACTTGCCGTCCATGCCGCCGGGCAACTGCACCGAATGGGTCGCGTCGAACACTACCGGGCAGCCGGTGTCGCGCATCACCGCCAGCGAGCGCATGTCGCTGACCAGGTTGTTGTAGCCGAAGCTGGCGCCGCGTTCGCAGGCCATGATCTGCTGGTTGCCGGTGGCCTGGGCCTTGGCGGTGACGTGCTTCATTTCCCACGGCGACAGGAACTGGCCCTTCTTGATGTTCACCGGCTTGCCGGCGCGGGCCACGTTCTGGATGAAATCGGTCTGCCGGCACAGGAAGGCCGGGGTCTGCAGTACGTCGACCACCGAGGCGACCTCGGCCATCGGCGTGTACTCGTGCACGTCGGTCAGCACCGGCACGCCGATCTGGCGCTTGACCTCGGCCAGCACCTTCAAGCCCTCTTCCAGGCCGGGGCCGCGGAAGCTGGTGGCCGAGGTGCGGTTGGCCTTGTCGAAGCTGGACTTGAAGATGAACGGAATGCCCAGCGCGGAGGTGATCTCCTTGAGCTGGCCGGCGACGTCGAGCTGCAACTGCATCGATTCGATCACGCAGGGACCGGCGATCAGGAAGAACGGCTGGTCCAGGCCTACGTCAAAACCGCAGAGTTTCATGCTTGAGTTCCGGTTGCGTTCGTGGGTCGATCAGATGGCGGCCGAAGCCGGCGCCGGCAAGGCCGGCGCATGCGTCGCGCCGGCCGTCGTTCACGGCGGACTTACTGCTTGACCTCGCGCAGCAGCTTGCCGCCGGCCTTGGCTTCGCGCGCGGCGCGGACGAAGCCGACGAACAGCGGGTGGCCGTCGCGCGGAGTGGAGAGGAACTCCGGGTGCGCCTGGCAGGCCAGGAACCACGGGTGCGCGCTGCGCGGCAGCTCGACCATCTCCACCAGCAGGTCGTCCATCGACTTGGCCGAAATGACCAGGCCGGCGTCCTCCAGCTGGGTGCGGTAGCGGTTGTTGAACTCGTAGCGGTGGCGGTGACGCTCGCCGACCACGTCCTTGCCGTACAGCTCGCGCGCCAGGGTGCCGGGCTTGATCCGCTGGTCCTGCAGGCCCAGGCGCATGGTGCCGCCGAGGTCGCTGGCTTCGCTGCGGCGTTCGATCTCGCCGCTGGCGGTGCGCCATTCGGTGATCAGGCCGATCACCGGGTGCGGGCTGTTCTTGTCGTTCTCGGTGCTGTTGGCGTTGTCCAGGCCGACCACGTGGCGCGCGTAATCCACCACCGCCGCCTGCATGCCGTAGCAGATGCCGAAGTACGGCACCTGGTGTTCGCGCGCGTACTGGGCGGTGGCGACCTTGCCTTCGAAGCCGCGGTCGCCGAAGCCGCCGGGCACCAGGATGCCGT
Organism: Lysobacter antibioticus HS124; assembly: GCF_000336385.2. Lineage (GTDB taxonomy): Bacteria > Pseudomonadota > Gammaproteobacteria > Xanthomonadales > Xanthomonadaceae > Lysobacter > Lysobacter firmicutimachus. The sequence continues at coordinate 68,796 of NZ_HG424516.1, forward strand.
CCACGCCCTGCAGCGAGCCGACGCCGTCGCGCTCGATCTCGCTGGATTCCAACCACTTCAGGTTGACCTTGGTGCGCTGGCGCAGACCGCCGTGCTTGAGCGCCTCGGCCAGCGACTTGTAGGCGTCCTGATGGTCGATGTACTTGCCGACCACCGCGATGGTGACCTCGTCGACCGGATGGGTGCTGGCGTCGACGACTTCGTTCCACTCGCTCAGGTCGGCCGGGCCGGCCTGGATGCGCAGGCGGTCGAGGACGATCGCGTCCAGGCCCTGCTCGTGGAACCACTGCGGCAGCTTGTAGATGTTGTCCAGGTCGACGGCGGAGATGACCGCCTTCTCCGGCACGTTGGTGAACAGCGCGATCTTGCGCCGCTCGCTGTCGGGCAGCGGCTGCTCGCTGCGGCACAGCAGCACGTCGGGCTGGATGCCGATCGAGCGCAGTTCCTTGACCGAGTGCTGGGTCGGCTTGGTCTTGAGTTCGCCGGCGGCGGCGATGAACGGCACCAGGGTCAGGTGCATGAACAACGCGTGCTCCGGGCCGCGCTCGGTGCGCAGCTGGCGGATCGCCTCCAGGAACGGCAGCGACTCGATGTCGCCGACGGTGCCGCCGATCTCGACCAGGGCGACGTCGTAGCCTTCGGTGGCCTCGACGATGCAGCGCTTGATCTCGTCGGTGATGTGCGGGATCACCTGCACGGTGCCGCCGAGGTAGTCGCCGCGGCGCTCCTTGCGGATCACGTTCTCGTAGATCCGGCCGGTGGTGATCGAATTCTTGCGGCTGAGCCGGGTGCGCAGGTAGCGCTCGTAGTGCCCCAGGTCCAGGTCGGTCTCGGCGCCGTCGTCGGTGACGTAGACTTCGCCGTGCTGGAACGGGCTCATCGTGCCCGGGTCGACGTTGATGTAGGGGTCGAGCTTCATCATCGTCACGCGCAGCCCGCGCGCTTCGAGGATGGCCGCCAACGAGGCCGCCGCGATGCCCTTGCCAAGCGAGGACACCACGCCGCCGGTGACGAAGATCAGGGGAGTCATGGATTTTGCAGCCGCTGGAAAGCCGTAGTTTACCGACAGTCGGGTGAAGCCGCACGGCTTGACAGTGCGCACGGACCGTTCCAGACCCCGCAAGTCCCGCCGCAAGTCCTTGTCGGGCGGGGCATTTGCGGTCAGGCGCGGATCGCCCGGGCCGGCCCCGGGGGGCGCGGGCTCAGGCGAAGCGGGCGCCGCGCGCGGCCAGCAGTTCGCGCAGGATCGAGCGATGGCAGTGCGATTCGTCCTCGCAATAGCAACCGACCGAGACCTCGCTGGCCTGCGACAGCGCCGCCAGCAGTGCCAGCGCGTGCGCCGCCTCCGGTGCGGCCATCTCGGCCTTGTACTTGCGCACGAAGGCGTTCCACTGCGCCGGCGTGGCCGCGGCCTGGGCCTGTTTCATCGTCTCCAGGCTCGGCGCCAGGTTCGGGAACCAGACGTCGTACCAGTCCCGGGACGCGAACTCGCTTTTGGGCACCCCGCGCGGCGGCCGCCGCACGGTGCCGATGCGCAGGCCCTCGCCGGGCAGGCGCGGGCTGCCGAGTCTGACGATGCGCAGTGCCATCGGGGCTCTCCTGGCCGGGCGAGGTTCCGGCGTTCGCGGGCGCGGCGGCGCACGCGTCCCCGGAAACATAGCCCAGGGCAGCTGCGCCGGCCAACGCGGCGCGGGGGCCGGATCCGGGCCGCGCCGGTCAACCGACCGGCCGCAAAGAAAACGCCCCGGCAGGGCCGGGGCGTCGCAGGGGTTCGAACGGGCCGGCGGGCGCCGGCGGCCGCTGCGATCAGCGGTCGCCCTCTTCTTCCGGCTCGACGCCGCGGTCGCCGGACTTCTGACGCTTCTCGGCCTCGGCCTTCTTCTTGGCTTCCGCCTTCTTCGCGTCCTCGGCCTTCTTGGCCTCTTCGGCCTTCTTGTCGGCCTGCGGATCCTGCTGCGCGAACGCGGTCGGCGCGACCAGAGCGAACAGCGCGGCAGCGATGGCGGTGGGGAGCAGCAGCTTGCGGATCTTCATGGGGTGACTCCGTACGGATGGGGAACGGCCGGTTGGGAGCGGCGCCCGGGGCGCCCCGGCTCCCGGGCCGGACGGTCGTCGCGCCGCATCCTGCGGCGTCGGGCGAACCCTAGTCCCGCCTGCCTCGCTCGCGCCTGAACGGCCGTGCCCGGCAGGGGGACCCGAAGTCAGCATGGGGGTGCCGCCGGCCCGGTTCAAGCCACCGGCCGACCGCGGCGGGCGCCGGCGACGATCTCAATAGCGCGAACTGAACATCGCCGTGACCGAATGCATCGCCGTGCGCCAGCGCGCCAGCAGGGCGTCGTCGGCGCGCTCGTCGTACTCGCCGATCGCCAGCAGCAGGCTGTCGATCCAGTACGGGTACAGCGCGGGCGGCACCGGCGTGCGGCCCTGGCGCGAATGCACATCGGCCATTTGCTCGCAGGTGCGCTTGACCACGGCGCTGCCGGCCGCATGGAAGATCGCCACGCTGATGCCGCGGCGCAGGGCCAGGCGCTGCTTCTGGAAATCGGTGCGTTCGAACATCGGCGCCACGTCGGGGTGGCTGGCCATGAAGATCTCGTAGAAGCGTTCGATGAAACCCTTGCGGATGAGGCAGCGGCCGTAGCTCTGCTGCAGATCGAAATACTGGTCCTGGGTGGACACCCTGCCCTCCTGTGGCGCGGAAAGAAACGGCGCGCAGGATGGCAGCGCCGGCGCGGGCCCGGCTTGCGCCAGATCAATCCGCGGCGCGAAGGCGCCGGTCCGTGCGCCCAGCCGTGGCCCAGGTCTCAACCGGCGAGACGGCGACAGGCGTGAATATCGCCCGCGGCCGGCGCGGCTTGACCCGGCAGGCCCCGGTCGCCATGCTCGCTGCGCCCCGCGCCGGGCCCGCCCGATGCGCGGCCGTCACCCGCCGATGGCAAGATGGCCGCCGCCCGGCCCGCTCCGCCGGCGCGCCGCTCCTGCGGCGCCGGCGCGGACGCCACTCCTTACTACCGATGCAGGTTTCATGAGCAGTCGTTACAACGCCGCAGACATCGAAGTCCTTTCCGGCCTGGACCCGGTCAAGCGCCGGCCCGGCATGTACACCGACACCGCGCGCCCCAACCACCTGGCGCAGGAAGTCATCGACAACGCCGTCGACGAAGCGCTGGCCGGCCACGCCCGCAGCATCGAGGTGACCCTGTACGCCGACGGCAGCTGCGAAGTGGCCGACGACGGCCGCGGCATGCCGGTCGACATCCATCCGGAGGAGAAAGTCCCCGGCGTGGAACTGATCCTGACCCGCCTGCACGCCGGCGGTAAGTTCAGCAACAAGAACTACACCTTCTCCGGCGGCCTGCACGGCGTCGGCGTCAGCGTGGTCAATGCCCTGTCCAAGCTGGTGGAAGTGCACATCAAGCGCGAGGGCAGCGAATACCGCATGACCTTCCGCGACGGCGACCGCGCCACGCCGCTGGAGGTGGTCGGCACGGTCGGCAAGAAGAACACCGGCACGCGGGTGCGCTTCTGGCCGGATGCGAAGTATTTCGACACGCCCAAGTTCGCCCTGCGCGCGATCAAGCACGTGCTGCGCGCCAAGGCGGTGCTGTGCCCGGGCCTGAACGTCAAGCTGTTCGACGAAGCCAGCGGCGAACGCCTGGAGTGGTACTACGAGGACGGCCTGCGCGACTACCTGTCGGGCGAACTGCGCGAAGGCCAGGCCCAGCGCGAGCTGCTGCCGCCGGATCTGTTCGTCGGCCAACTGAAAAAGGACACCGAAGTCGTCGACTGGGCGGTGGCCTGGGTGCCGGACGGCGAACTGGTCCAGGAAAGCTACGTCAACCTGATCCCGACCGCTCAGCACGGCACCCACGTCAACGGCCTGCGCACCGGCTTCACCGACGCGCTGCGCGAGTTCTGCGACTTCCGCAACCTGCTGCCGCGCGGGGTCAAGCTGGCGCCGGAGGACGTCTGGGACCGGGTCGCCTTCGTGCTCAGCATCAAGATGACCGACCCGCAGTTCAGCGGCCAGACCAAGGAACGCCTGTCCTCTCGCCAGGCCGCCGGCTTCGTCGAGGGCGCCGCCCACGATGCCTTCTCGCTGTGGCTGAACCAGCACACCGAACTGGGCGAGAAGATCGCCCAGCTGGCGATCGAGCGCGCCGCCGCGCGCCTGAAGACCGAAAAGCAGATCGTCCGCAAGAAGGTCACCCAGGGCCCGGCCCTGCCCGGCAAGCTCGCCGACTGCACCTCGCAGGATCTCTCGCGCACCGAGCTGTTCCTGGTCGAAGGCGACTCGGCCGGCGGCAGCGCGCGCCAGGCCCGCGACAAGGACTTCCAGGCGATCCTGCCGTTGCGCGGCAAGATCCTCAACACCTGGGAAGTCGCCTCCGGCAGCGTGCTCGGCTCGCAGGAAGTGCACGACCTGGCGGTGGCGATCGGCTGCGACCCCGGCAAGGAAGACATCGCCGGCCTGCGCTACGGCAAGGTCGTGATCCTGGCCGACGCCGACTCCGACGGGCTGCACATCGCCACCCTGCTCAGCGCCCTGTTCCTGCGCCACTTCCCGGCCCTGGTCGCGGCCGGCCACATCTTCGTGGCGATGCCGCCGCTGTTCCGCGTCGACGTGGGCAAGCAGGTGTTCTATGCGCTGGACGAAGAGGAAAAGCGCATCCTGCTGGAGAAGATCGAGCGCGAGAAGATCCGCGGCGCGGTCAACGTCACCCGCTTCAAGGGCCTGGGCGAGATGAACGCCGCGCAGCTGCGCGAGTCGACCATCCATCCCGACACCCGCCGCCTGGTCCAGCTGACCGTCGACGACAACGCCCAGACCCATTCGCTGATGGACATGCTGCTGGCCAAGAAGCGCGCCGGCGACCGCAAGCAGTGGCTGGAGACCAAGGGCGACCTGGCCACGCTGGAGGTCTGAGTTCCGCCTGCGGACTGCGCTCCGCCGCGACGACGCAAGCGCCGCCTCCGGGCGGCGCTTCGTTTTTGCAACACCTCTGCGGTCCGGCGCTCACGCCGCCGTGCGCCGGGATAAGGCATGCTGGGCGCGTCGATACCGGCCCGGAGATCGATATGAACGGACGCTGCCGCATCGCCCGCCGCGCCGCGCGCGGTCCCCGTCGCGGAGGACGCGGCCATGGCGGTTGAACGCCTGCACCTCCCCTTCCGCCTCAACATGCACATGCCGCCTGCGGCGCAGACCCGTTTGTTCGGGATTCTGGCCTGGTGCGCGCTGCTGCTCGGCCCGCTGCTGTCGTGGATGCTGGTGTTCGCTTTCACCAGCGACGATCAATGCGGCAGTTGGGACCTGCGCTGCACCGGCCAGGCGATTCTGTGCACCGCCGCCTGCTGGCTGTTCGGCAGCCTGTCGGCGATCGCCGCGCTGTTCCGCCACGAACCGCACGACACCGCGGTGCCGGCGCTGGGATTGAACCTGGTCGCCCTGGCGGGGTTGATCGGCGCGATCGTGCTGATCTCCAAGTTCGGCTGAGCCGGCCGCAGCGCGCCGTATCCTTCACTCCGCCGCTGCGGCGCTGAGCGCGCGCCTGAGCGAAGGCGCGAACGCGGCCGGCCGGCAGCGGCCGAGCCTGACCTTCGGTGTGCCGTGCCAGCGCGCGCATTCGTCGATCGCTGCGGCGACGTCTTCGGCCAGGCGCTCGGACGGTTCGACGCCGCCCTCCAGGTACAAGGCCTTGACCTCGAACTCGCCGGCGGCGCGATGCGCCTTGGCGTCCAGGCGCCCGACCAGGCGGCCGCCGGCCAGGATCGGCAGGACGAAATAGCCGTAGCGCCGCTTGGGCTCGGGGACGTAGCACTCCAGGGTGTAGTCGAAGCCGAACAGCTCGCTGGCGCGTTCGCGGTCCCAAACCACCGGGTCGAACGGCGACAGCACGGTGGCGCGGGTCGGGCGCAGGCGCCCGGCCGCGGCCTGCGCCAGCGCCGGCGCGTGCGCGGGGTGCACGTAGCCCGGCGCGCTCCAGCCCTGCACCTGGACCCGCAGCAGCGCGCCTTCGGCGACCAGCGGCTCGAGATCGGCGTCGCGCAGGCGCGGCTTGATGCGGAAGTAATCGGCGATCCAGCGCGCCTGGGCGATGCCCAGCGCCTGCACCGAGCGCAGCACGGTGTCGCGGCGCACGATTTCCGGCTCGATCCGCGCCGTGTCCCAGTCCGCCACCGCCACGCCGGCCACGCGCTCGGCCAGGTCGTAGACGCGATGGAAGTTCTCGCGCCGCGCGACCATCAGCTCGCCCAGGGCGAAGCCGGCTTCGAGCCAGCGTTTCTCGTCTTTCCAGCCCCACCAGCCGCCGCCGGCGTCCTCGCGCTCGAAGTCGGAGGACTTGACCGGGCCCCGCTCGCGGATGTGCTGCAGCAGGCGGTCGATGTGCGCGCCGTTCCTGTCGCGGTGGCTGCGCGCGTTGCGGATCGCCCAGTGATGCTCGCGCTGCGGCAGCGCGTTGCGGTGCAGGATGTAGTCGCGCATCGAGGCGAAGCAGGCCTCGTGCGCCCAAACCTCGAAGATCGCGCGCTCGGCCAGCAGTTCTTCCAGCCACTGCCGCGGGTAGTCGCCCAGGCGCGAGAACAGCACCAGATAGGGGCTGCGCGCGACCACGTGGATGGTGTCGATCTGCAGCAGCTGCATGCGCTCGATCGCCGCCACCAGGTCGGCCTTGCGCGCGCGCCGGCGCGGCCGCGCCAGCAGCCCCTGTGCGGCCAGGTGCAGCGCGCGCGCCTGCGCCGGGCGCAGCGGCGCCGTCGGGGTCAGATCCATGGCGTCGCGTCCATGCCGCCGCTCCCGCGGCTCATGCCGCCTGCGATTCCAGCGCGGCGCGCAGCAGCGCCTGCAGCAGCGGCTGCAGGCGCGCGGCCTTGGCTTCGTCGTAGGCGAAGCTGTCCTCGTCCATGTAGTTGCGCTGGCTCAGCTCCAGCTGCACCGCCTGCACGCCGATCTCCGGATCGCCGTAATGGCGGGTGATGTAACCGCCCTTGAAGCGGCCGTTGGCGACCCAGTCGTAATCGGTTTGCGCGCCGAGCGCGCGCTCCAGGCGCATCTGCAACTCGGGCAGGCAGCTCTTGCCGGCGGCGGTGCCGAGGTTGAGGTCGGGCAGTCGGCCTTCGAACAGGAACGGCAGTTCGCCGCGGATCGAATGGCCTTCCCACAACACCGCGCGGCCGTGCTCGCCGCGGATGCGGTCGAGCTCGGCGACGAGCGTGTCGTGGTATGGCCGCCAGTACCGCTCGACCCGTTCGGCGACCTCTTCTGGCTGCGGCGCCTGTCCGTCCCGATACACCGCCTCGCCGCTGAACTGCACCGCCGGGCACAGCCCGGTGGTGTTCTGGCCCGGGTACAGCGAGGTGTCGTCCGGCGGGCGGTTCAGGTCGACCACGTAGCGCGAGTAATGCGGCACCAGGATCGAAGCGCCGAGCTCGCGCGCGAACGCATACAGCCGCGAGACGTGCCAGTCGGTGTCCGGCGCGCGCCGCGCGGACTCGACCATGCGCGCGGCGATCGGCTCGGGAATGCGCGAACCGTCGTGCGGCAGGCTGATCAGCAAGGGCGCCGTGCCGCGGTGCAGTCGGAACACGGGCTCGGTCGGCGGCGGTACGGTGACGGCGTTCATGCGATGGCGTTCAGTCGGCGGCGCCGGGCTGCAGGTGCCGGCGGAAGAAGGCCATGGTACTGCGATGCACCTGCAGCCAGGTCGCGTGGCGCAGGAAGAAGTGGTCCTCGTCCGGCAGGACCAGGGTTTCGACCGGCGCTCCCCGCGCGCGCAGGCGCTCGACCAGTTCCACGCTCTGGGCGAACTTCACCGCCCGGTCGTCGTCGCCGTGCATCAACAGCACCGGCGAACGCCAGGTGTCCACGTGCGCCATCGGCGAGGACTGCCAGGCCAGCTCCAGTTCGTCCGGCCGCAGGCCCCACAGGCCGCTGTTGTCGCCGCCCTTGGCGCTTTCGCGCCAGTCGTGGACGCCGTGGCGGTCGGCCCCGGCCGCGAACAGGTCGGAGTTGCGCGCCAGCGCCGAAGCGGTCAGGAAGCCGCCGTAGGAGCCGCCGTAGATACCGATCCGGCGCGCATCGACGTCGTCGCGCTTGGCCAGATACGCGTGCGCGGCCAGCACGTCCTGGTACTCGCTGGCGCCGCGCGGGCCCTGCTTGGCAGCGCGGCGGAAGGCTTGGCCGTAGCCGGTGCCGGCGCGGAAGTTCAGCGCCAGCACGACGAAGCCCTGGCTCGCCAGCCACTGATTGCTGGCGTAATCGGCGTAGTAGTAACTGCCGTAGTGCCAACCGGGCAGCATCTGCCGGATCGGCCCGCCGTGCACGTAGACCAGCGCCGCGCGCTTGCCCTTGAACGCGGCCGGCGGCTCGAACACGGTCGCATGCGAGACCACGCCGTCGCCGGCGCGCAGGCTGATCGTCTTGGGCTCGGCCAGGCGGTCGATCGGGAAGCGCGCCGGCAATTGCGCCGGGAAGATCCGCCGCGGCTCGCCGCCGCTGCGCGGCACCAGCGCGATCGCGGTCGGACGGCGCGCGTCGGCGTGGCGGAACGCGAGCCATTGCCCGCCGGCGACCGCGACCGGTTCGGTGGCGATCTGGTGCTTGTCGGTCAGCCGCGTCTGCGTGGCGCCCTTGGCGTCGACGACGAACAGCTGCCGGTAGTCGAGGTCGGCGCAATTGCCGCTGAAGAAGAAGTTCCCGTCCTCGGCCAACGCGCTGGTTTCCACCTCGCATTCGCCGCGGCTCAGCGCGACCGGCTGGCCGCCGTCGGGCGAAAGCGCGTACCAATGCAGCCAGCCGCTCTGTTCGGAGCTGAATACCAGACGATCGTCGCGGCTCCATTGCAACGCATCGGGCTCGGCGAACTGGGCGTAGCCGCCGGCGCTGTCGCTGGAGCGGAACACGCGCTTGGCCTGGCCGGTAGCGACCTCGGCGACCCAGATTTCGAACGGATGGGCGCCGGTCAGGTCGAAGGTTTCGCCGTTGCGCGCCGCGGCGGTGCGCAGGAACGCGACGCGGCGGCCGTCGGGCGACCAGGCCGGCTGGCTGTCGCGGTTGAAGTCCGCGCCCATCCAGCGCACGGTGCGCGCGGCCAGGTCGAGCACGCCGACGAAGCTGTGGTCGCCGCGGCCGCTGACGAAGCCCAGCGATTTGCCGTCGGGCGAAAACACCGCGCTGCCGTTGCTGCCGCGGGTCCGGATCAAATCGCTCTTGCACCACGCCGGCGCCTGGACGCCGGGCAAGGCATGGCAGGCCGGCGCCTGGCCTTGGACCAGCAGCGCATCGCTCCGCGGCGCGAACTGCATGCCGCGCCCGGCGGCGATGCGTTGCGGCGCGCCCGAACCGTCGCTGGCGACCACCCACACCGCCTGCTCCTGGCCGTCGGGGTCGCTGGTCGGGTTGCTGTTGTGGCCGGACGCGTCCGGACCGCTGCCGCGCACGTAGGCCAGCCAGCGGCCGTCGGCGCTGAGCTGCAGGGGGCCGATCGCCTGGCCGTCGTCCTCGCCGTACGCGGTCAGGCGTTTCGGCGCGAAGTCCGGCGCGCGCGCCGTCCATACGTTGCGCACGCCTTGATCGTTCGATACCCAGGCCAGCACCGGCGCATCGCTGGCGCCGACCAGTTGGTCCGGCCGCGGCACGCTCAGCAGATCGGCGATGTCCATCGCCGGCGCGGCGACCGCCACGGCCGCCGCGATGCTCATCACGCCGGCCATCGCGCCGGCCGCCATCCAACGACGTTCCCTGTGTTTCATCGAAGCCCCTATCGGATCGCGCGCGTGGCCTGCGTCCGCGCGGCGAGCGTCGCCGGGCTAGCGCATCAACACCACTTCTTCGGCGCTGGTGGGATGGATGGCGACCGTGTCGCGCAGGTCGTCCAGGGTGATGCCGCGTTTGAGCGCCACCGCGAACCCTTGCAGGATTTCGTCGGCGGCCTCGCCCAGCAAATGAATGCCGACCACGCGGCGCTCCTGGCCGACGCAGATCAGCTTGAACAGGCTGCGCTGCGGCGACTCGGCCAGGGCGTACAGCATCGGCCGAAAGCCGGCGCGATAGATGTGCAGATTGTCACCATGTCGTTCGTCGCCGTACCGCGCCCGCGCCTCGTCCTCGCTCAGCCCGACCTTGCCGATCGGCGGATGGGAGAACACCACGCTGGGGATGTCCTGCCGGCTCAAGCGCCCGTCGCGGCCGCCGAACACGCGGTCCATCAAGCGCCGCGCGGCGGCGATCGCGACCGGGGTCAGCTGCGGGTCGGCGGTGACGTCGCCGACCGCGTCGATGCCGGCGACATTGGTCGCGTTGAGTTCGTCGACCGCGATATGGCCGCGCGCGTCCGTCGCCACGCCGATGCGCTCCAGGCCGAGGCCGGCGCTGTTGGGCCGGCGCCCGGTGGCGAATACGACCTGATCGAAAGCCTCGCTGAGCGAACCGTCGGCGCCGCGCAGCCGCACCCGCCCCGGCTCGCCCTCCAGCGCGGCCACCGCGTGGCCGAAATGCAGGCGCACGCCGTTCTGGCGGTAGTCCTCGGCCAGTTGCGCGGTCAGCTCGGCATCGAAGCCGTCGAGCAGGCGCGCGCCGCGCGCGAACAATTCGACCTGGCTGCCCAGCGCCTGCAGCACGCCGGCCAGTTCGACCGCGATGTAGCCGGCGCCGACGATCGCGACCCGCGCCGGCGCGGCGCACCATTGGAAGAAGTCGTCGGACACCGCGCCGAGCCCGGCGCCGGGAATGTCGGGACGCAGCGGCCGGCCGCCGGTCGCCAGCAGAATCCGCGCCGCGCTCAGGCGCGCGCCGTTCTCGCATTCGACCGTGTTGGCGTCGACCAGTTGCGCGCGCATCGGCAGCACCGCGATGCCGGACGCGTCGAGGCGGCGCCGGTAACTGTCATGGATGTTGGCGATGTAGCGCTGGCGATGGACGATGAAGGTCGGCCAGTCCAGGGCGCAAGGCCGCTGCGGATCGGCGTGGAGGCCGAAGCCCAGGCTTTGCGCCATGCGCAGCTTGCCGGCGATGTCGGCGGCCAGCCACATCGCCTTCTTCGGCACGCAGCCGACGTTGACGCAGGTGCCGCCGAGCGCGCCGGGTTCGAGCAGGGCCACGCGCGCGCCGTACTCGGCGGCGCGGAAGGCGCCGGCCAGGCCGCCGGAACCGCCGCCGACCACGATCAGGTCGTAGCGGCCGTCGGCGCTGTCGGAAGAGTTCATGCGAAGCGCTCCGGTCGATAGGGATGCGGATCGATCGCCGGCGCGCGGCCGGCGATCAGGTCGGCGATCAGCTGGCCGGTGCCGGCGCTCATGCTCACGCCCATCATGCCGTGGCCGGTCGCCAGCCACAGGCCGTCGCGGCCAGGCACCGCGCCGACGATCGGCACGTCGTCGACGCTCATCGGCCGCCAGCCGTACCAGCGCTCGCGCTCGACCGGGCCGACCGGATGGTGCAGGTACTCGGCCGCGCCGCGCTCCAGCGCCGCCAGGCGGCGCGGGTTGAGGCTTTCGTCGTAGCCGGAGAATTCCATCGTGCTGCCGAGCCTGAAGCCGCTGTCCCACATGGTCACGCAGACCTTGCGCTCGCGCAGCACCACCGGCCGGCGCGGCACCAGCGCCGGGCGATCGTAAGTGATCGAATAGCCCTTGCCCGGCTGCATGGCGCGTGGCAGCGAACTCAGGCCGATCAGCTGCGACAGCTTCGGCGACCAGGCGCCGGTCGCGACCACCACCTGGCCGGCGCGCAGGACGCCCTGCGAAGTCAGTGCACGGTATTCCTCGCCGTCGCGCTGCAGATCCTGCAGCCGGCACTGCTCGATCAAGTCGCCGCCGCGCGCGCACACCGTGCGCGCGAGTTCGGCGACGTAGCGATCCGGGCGCAGCACAGCGTCGTGCTCGAAGCGGATCGCGCCGGCTACGCCGGGCTTGAACGCCGGGTCCTGGGCTTCGTAGCGGGCGCCGTCGATCACTTCGACCTGGATGCCGAACTCGCGCAACAAGTCGAGTTCGAACTGGCCGCCCTCGAAGGACTTGCGCTCGCGGAACACGTAGTCGACGCCGGCGTTGTCGAACTCGCAGACCAGGCCGTAGCGGCCGACCCAGTCTTCCAGGCGCGCGCGCGAATCGTTGAGCAGGGCCGACTTGGCCTGCGCGCTGGCGCGCCAGTCGCGCTCGTTGCAGCGCGCGGCGAAGCGCAGCAGCCAGCCCCACAGCTGCAGGTCGAGTTTGGGATGCACGTACAGCGGCGCGTCGGGGGTCAGCATCCAGCGCAGGGCCTGGGCGATCACCCCCGGCGCCGCCAGCGGCGTGGCGTGGCTGGGGGTGATGGTGCCGCAATTGCCGTGCGAGCTGCCGCCGCCGATCCGACCGGCGTCGATCACCCGCACGCTGCGCCCGGTTTCCAGCAGGGCCAGGGCGCAGGCCAGGCCGATCACGCCCGCGCCGACCACGATCACATCGCTGCGGCCGCGGTCCGTCCGCGCCTGCGCTTCCGCCACTTCTGCTTCGCCCATCTGCCCTTTCAGCCGTCCGGAGTCTGGTCGTGCGGCCGCGCGGCGTGCGCCGGCGGCCCCAGTGCCGTCGGGGAGCCGTTCGGCACACGCCCCATAGTACTAAGACTGGACCGGTCCGGCCGGGCCGGGCTTTGCGCGTTGCGGCGGGCCGTGGCGGCGAGTCGGCCGCGGTTCTGTGATAAGCGGCAGAAAAGTCCGCCGCGTTGTGTGACCACGAACGCGGGTTTCGCGTTCAAGCCGCTTGCCGCCTCCGCCTAAGGTCGCATTCGTCCACCGACACGCGCATCGCGGCCGCCACCCGCGTTCCAGCGTCGAAGCGCTGGACCCGACGCCATGACCCGCACCGACCGCCGCCGCGGCCGGCAGGGACGGCTGCGGCCTAAAAAACCACTTCAGGGATCCATCCATGCACGCCAAGACCGCTCTGCTCAGCGCCGCCGTCGTCGCCGGCATCGCCCTCCTCGCCGCCTCGTCCCGCTCCGGCTCCGAAACCACGCCTGCCGGGGCCGCGACCGGCTTCGCCGCCGGCCGCAGCGCAACCGCGCCCGCACCGCGCGCCGATGCCGCGCGCGCGCATCGCGCCGTGCAGGCGATGCAGCTCGCCGTCGGCAGCCGCCGCGAGAGCGACCTGCTCGCCGCCTCGACCTCGCCCGAACAGGCCGCCGCTTCGCCCGCGGCCCAGCGCGCGCGCCGCCTGCTCGAAACCGTCGCCGCCGACGCAGTGCACCGCACCCAGGCCGACGGCTTCGTCGCCCGCGACGTGATGATCGATCGCGACGGCACCGAGCACGTGCGCATGGAGCGCAGCTACCGCGGCCTGGCGGTGGTCGGCGGCGACCTGGTCGTGCATTCGCGCAACGGCGAACTGCTCTCGGTCACCCAGGGCGACAACATGCGCAGCTTCGGCCGCCCGTCGATCGAACCGAAGCTCAGCGCCGAACAGGCCGGCATCGAGGCCGGAGGCGCGTTCGACGGCACCGTCGCCGCGATCGCCCCGGCCCGCCTGGTGATCTTCGCCCGCGGCACCGAACCGACCCTGGCCTGGCAGGTCGACGTCGAAGGCGACCGTCGCAACGACCCCGCACCGGGCCTGATCAGCTACTACCTGGACGCGCGCACCGGCAAGCTGCTGCAGGAAGACGACCGGGTGCACTCGGCCGCCGCCAACGGCACCGGCCGCACCCTGACCCTGGGCAACGTCGGCCTGGTCAGCAACTCGGTCAGCGGCGGCTACACCCTGACCGATCCGACCCGCGGCAACGGCCAGACCCTGGACGCGCGCAACCAGAGCGGCACCAGCGGCGCGACCGCGTTCAACGACAGCGACAACGTTTGGGGCAACAACACCACCTCCGACCGCGCCTCGGCCGCCGCCGATGCGCATTACGGCGTCGCCGCGACCTTCGACTACTTCAAGAACGTGCACGGCCGCAACGGCATCTTCAACGACGGCCGCGGCGTCAAGAGCTACGTGCATTACGGCCCGACCAGCCTGGTTAACGCCTACTGGACCGGTTCGGCGATGGTCTACGGCGACGGCGACGGCGTGACCTATCGCCCGTTGGTCGCGCTCGACGTCGCCGGCCACGAAATGGCCCACGGCGTGACCGGCGCCACCGCGCGCCTGGGCTACTACAACATCAAGGACAGCGGTGGCCTCAACGAATCCACTTCGGACATCTTCGGCACGCTGGTCGAATACAGCGTCGGCAACGCCAACGACCCGGGCGACTACCTGCTCGGCGAGGAGGTCTACATCAACAACCCGGGCGACACCAAGGCCTTGCGCCTGATGTTCAAGCAGGACGCCGACGGCCGCTCGTTCTCGTGCTATCCCAGCGGCGGCTTCACCGCTTCGCTGACCTACCAGAACGGCAAGTACGACCCGCACCTGAGCTCGGGCGTGGGCAACCGCTTCTTCTACCTGCTGGCCGAAGGCGCGGTCACGCCGAAGGGCTTCAGCTACACCCCGGCGCAGCTGGTCTGCAACGGCGACACCACGATCGCCGGCATCGGCCGGGCCAAGGCCGGCGCGATCTGGTACCGCGCCCTGACTCGCTACTTCGTCTCCAGCACCACCTACCCGCAGGCGCGCACCGGCACCCTGCAGGCGGCGGCGGATCTGTACGGCAGCACGTCGGCCGAATACAAAGCCGTGGCTCGCGCCTGGAGCGCGGTGTCGGTGAACTGATCCCGCTTCGGCCTGACATCCACGGACCGGCCCGCACGCGCTGGCCGGTCCGCGTCGGCGTCCCGGCGCTCGCGCCTTCGTCAGCGCGAGCGCCGCAACGGCGGTACGCGCCAGTAGGTGAAGGCACGCCACAGCCATTCGGCCGGGCCGAAACGGAACCGGCGCAGCCACAGGTGCGCGAGCCGCATCTGCGCCAGGTACAGCAGGCAGGCCGCCGCCAGCAACGGCGCCGGCGCCAGTCGGCCCCACAGGCCCAGGCCGTAGCCGTAAAAGACCCAGGTGCCGACCAGGGACTGCATCAGGTACAGGCTCAGCGCGACACGGCCGGGCGCGACGAACGGCCGCGGCCAACGCCGGCCGCGCGCCAGCGACAAGACCACCGCCGCGACCAGCGCCAGGGCCAGCGGCAAGGCACCCATCATGTGCAGGGTGCCGGCGAGGAAACTGCGCGCGGTCAAGTGCGCGTTGGAGACGGTCGGGTCGATCGCCAGACTCGCGGCGGTCAGCGCCGCGCCCGCGCCCAGCCCGCCCCACAGCAGGCGCCGCCACAACCCACGGTGCGCCTGCGGCTCGGCGAACGCGCCGCTGCGGGCCAGGCCGGCGCCGATCAGGAACAGGCCCAGGGCCAACGGCAGCATGACCGGCGCGCCGGACAGGGTCAGCTCGGCGAATTCGCGCATGCGCTGCACGGTCGCATCGGCATAGCTGCCGTGCGCGTAGGCGGCCACGGCCTGCGCGCGTTCGGCGGCGCTGCGCGCCTGCGCCTGCGCGTCGTCGCCGGCCACGCCGGGCAAGGTCAGCAGCCCCGCCAGCAACAGCAAGAACGCGCACGGCACCGCGTACAGCAAGGCGCCCAGCCGCCACTGCGCCTGCGCGCCGAGCCCGCGCAAGGCGTACAGCGCGAATGCGCACAGCGCGTAGGTGACCAGGATGTCGCCGGACCAGATCAGCCAGGCATGGACCAGGCCGATCGCCAGCAAGCCCAGGCTGCGGCGCAGGTACAGCGGACGGAAATCGCGGCCGGCGGCCCGTGCGCGTTCGCCCATCACCGCGAAGCCGATCCCGAACAGCAGCGAGAACACGGTCCAGAACTTGTGCCGGACCAGCACATAGACCGTCATCGCCGTCCAGCGGTCGATGCCGCGCAGGGCCGGGTCGATGCCGTCGGACAGATCCGCCAGCGGCGCGGTGAAGAACGGCGCATTGCTCAGCAGGACGCCGAGCAGGGCGATGCCGCGCAACGCGTCGAGCGCATCCAGGCGCTCGCCGGCGGCGACCGGCGCCAGCGGCAGGGGCGGCGGCAGGGGCGGCGCAATCGGGCCGGGCTCGGTGGACATCGCGGTTCCTTAGGTAGCCGGCTCTTATGTAGCCCGTCCCGGCCGCGCAAAACAGCGCCGCCAACGCGGAGGCGGAAACCGCCCCGCCCAAACGGGAACGGCCCGCGCGAGCGGGCCGTCCGGAACATCGATCGCGGCGGCGGTCAGTGCTGGTGGCCGCCGTCGCCGTGGACGTGGCCGTGCTCGACCTCTTCCTTGCTGGCCTCGCGCACTTCGACGATCTCGATCGCGAAATGCAGGTCCTTGCCGGCCATCGGATGGTTCAGATCGACGTCGACCACGCTCATGCCGACCTTCTGGATGGTCACCGCGCGCGGGCCGAAGCTGGTCGGCAGCACCGCCTGCATGCCCGGGCTCAGCTTGGCGTCCTTGAAGTACTTCTTCGGCACGCGCTGGGTCAGGCCTTCCTGGCGGGCGCCGTACGCGTCGACCGCGGCCACGTCGACTTCGAACTTGTCGCCGGCTTCGCGACCGTCCATGGCCTTCTCCAGGCCCGGAATGATGTTGTTGTGGCCGATCAGGATCGCCAGCGGATCGCGGCCTTCCGAGCTCTCCAGCGGCTCGCTGCCCTGCTCGGAGACGGTGTAGTGGAAACGGACGACGCGATCTTTCTCGATTTTCATTGCTGGATCCGGATGGAGACCGCACGCTGCGGTCGGTAATGGGGACACGGCGCCGCGCAGAATGCGCGGACCGCCACAAAACGACAGGGACGCTGTCTTGTCGCCGCTGCCGTTAGCCGCCAAGCTAGCGACGTGACGAAGGCCGCGCATTATCCCGGCAACACCGCTCCCGCGCCAGCGCGCGGCCCGCTGCCGTTGCCGGCGCTGGCCCTGGCCGCGGCCCTGAGCGCGCTGCTGGCGGGATGCGGCGGCGGCCGCGAACTGGTCCGCAAGCCGGCCCCGCCGAGCGCCCCGATCCGGCACTGGCCGCACGTCCAGCCCGAGGACCCCGACTCCGCCAATGCCGTGCTGATGCGCGCCATCAGCCTGGTCGGCACGCCCTACCGCTACGGCGGCAACACCCCGGACAGCGGCTTCGACTGCAGCGGCCTGGTCAACTACGTCTATCGCGACATGCTGGCCCTGAGCCTGCCGCGCACCTCGCGCGACCTGGCCGCCTACCAGGGCCCGCGGATCGAACCGACCCGGCTGGCCGCCGGCGACCTGGTGTTCTTCGGCAGCCGCGGCAACGTCAGCCATGTCGGCATCTACGTCGGCGAAGGCCGTTTCGTCCACGCCCCCAGCACCGGCGGCACGGTTCGCCTGGACCGGCTCGACGGCCCTTATTGGGTCGATCACTACAGCGGCGCCAAGCGAGTGCTGAACAAGTGATCCGACTTTCCTGAACGGGGGTCGGCACCGGGTCGCGGTTAAAAATGTGAATCAAATCACGCGCTTGTTAACGAGCATCTAACGAAATTTAAACCAATGTCTCCGGCGCCCCGGGCATCATCCTTCCCCGGTGACGACTTCGTGATGACTGCGTGACGCCTCAATTCACTCGCCAACGCCGCCAGGCTGCTACCCCCGAAGCCCCCCTGGCCCAGAGCACCCGCACCGCTCGGGCTACCCAACGTCTCCTGCTCACCGCCGCGCTGGCGGTTTGCGCCCTTCCCGCTTTCGCCCAGTCCTCGACCGCCACCGGCCTGTCGATGGGCGCCCTGCCCGGCGGCCCCTCGCTGCGCAACGATTCGGCCGACGCGCCGGAGTCCACCGCCGGCAGCATGCTGCCGGAGGCGATGACCCTGTCCGACCGCGCGCTGCTGCTGGCCACCGACCTGAACCGCCTGCTCGGCCCGAACGCCAACCTGGGCAAGGCCGACCTGCCGGTCGCCGAACAGAGCCGGATCAAGAGCCTGCTGCAACGCGCCCTGGGCCTGCTCGGCACGCCCTACCGCTGGGGCGGCAGCAGCCCCGACCAGGGCTTCGATTGCAGCGGCCTGGTCGGCTACGTGTTCCGCAACGCCCTGGGCATCGAACTGCCGCGCGTCTCGCGCGAGATGGCCAAGACCGGCGCAGTGATCGACCGCGCCTCGATGACCGAGGGCGACCTGGTGTTCTTCGGCCGCCGCGGCCGGGTCGACCATGTCGGCATCTACCTCGGCGACGGCCGCTTCGTCCACGCTCCGCGCACCGGCAAGGACGTCACCGTGTCCAGCCTGGACACCGGCTACTGGAGCGGCAAGTTCATGGAAGCCCGCCGCGTCGACGGCATCTGAGGCGACCGCCCGAGCATCCCAACACAAGCCGCCTTCGGGCGGCTTGTTCGTTTTGGGGCCGCGGCGGCGCGATCGGCCGGTGGCGCCGTGGTTGCCAGGCCCGGGTCATGGCTTGCGCCGCTCCTACTCCCGCGACGGTTTCGGGCTTCGATCAATGGCGATGGCGTTGGTTTCTCTGCGCGTTCCGTGGTCGCGGCTTACGCCGCTCCTACAGGGAGACATGGGGAAGGACGCGGCGAGAGTGAAGGATGGCGGTCGCGGCTTGCGCCGCTCCTACTCCCGCGACGGTTTCGGGCTTCGATCAATGGCGATGGCGTTGGTTTCTCTGCGCGTCCCGTGGTCGCGGCTTACGCCGCTCCTACAGGGGCATGGGGCAAGGACGCGGCGAGAGTGGAGGATAGCGGTCGCGGCTTGCGCCGCTCCTGCTCCCGCGACGGTTTCGGGCTTCGATCAATGGCGATGGCGTTGGTTTCTCTGCGCGTCCCGTGGTCGCGGCTTACGCCGCTCCTACAGGGGGCGGTGCCGCTCAGCGCTCGATCAGGATCAGCTTGCCGGTCTTGGGGTCGCGGTAGACCTGGCCGACCTCCTGGTAGCCCGGCCCGGCGCCCTGCTGCCCGCGATGCGGGCGCTCGATCGCCTTGCCGCGCGCGACCTCGACCGGAGTGCGCTGCGGCGTCACCGCGGTGATCGCGGCGAGCAGGCCGCAGGCGAACACCAGCATCACGTCGACCAGATTGACCAGGCTGGCGCGCGGGTCTTCGTCGTCGTGGTCGAAACGCGTGCGCAGCCGGCGCCGCGCCGCGCGCGAGGCGCGCACGCTCATGCCGCCGCCTCCATGCGTTCGAGCAATTCCTCGTACCAGCGCCGGCGCAGGCGGCCGATCCACAGTCCGGCGATGCCGGCGATCAGGCCGAGCACGGTAGCGTCGAAGGCCACCGTGACCGCGCTGGCGAGCTGGGCCGGATCGCCCTGGCCGAGCGCGGCCAGGCCGGGGCCGAGCGGGATGATGGTCGCCATCAGGCCCAGCATCGGCGGCACCCGCGCCAGCAGATCGCAGCGCTCGACGCGCCGCCGCGCCAGGCGCTCGACCAGGGCCGGATCGCCGGCGCGCTCCAGCCGGCGCAGGCCCAGCCAGCGTTCGCCGATCGCCAGGCCGGCCTCGATCAGGGCCGCGCCGCAGGCCGCCAACAGCACCGCCATCGCCACCGGCAACAGCCGCGCGATCAGGTGGTGCAGCCAGTCGAAATGCGTCATCCACTCCATCGTCGTCTTACCTCGTATTCGTTGACCTGGTCGATCGCGCGGCCGCAGCGGCCCGCGCTCTACGTCATCCCGCCCGCGCCGCCGGCACCGCCAGG
Source organism: Lysobacter antibioticus HS124 (assembly GCF_000336385.2). Classification (GTDB taxonomy): domain Bacteria; phylum Pseudomonadota; class Gammaproteobacteria; order Xanthomonadales; family Xanthomonadaceae; genus Lysobacter; species Lysobacter firmicutimachus. The sequence continues at coordinate 88,400 of NZ_HG424516.1, forward strand.
CCGCGGCGCAGGCCGAAGCCGAGCAGCAGCGCGATCGCCAGCGCGATCAGCGCCGACGGCAGCGGATGGCGCTGGACCAGCGCCACCGGCGCCAGGGTCGACAGTTCGCTGACGCGCGCGTTGCGCGCCGGCTCGGCCGGCTTGGCGGGCGCCGGCTTCGATTCGGGCGGCTTCGGCGCGGCCTGCGGCGCCGGCACGGGCGGCGACGGGCGATTCGATGCCGCGGCCGGGTCCGGCGCGGCCGCGGCCCGCATCGCCGCCTGCTGCGCGCGCGCGGTCTCGCCGCGTGCGAACGTCGACACCGCGCCGCGCTCGCCGCGCGCGCGCGCCAACACTTCGGCCACCTGCGCCTGCGCTGCCGGCGACAGCCGCGGTTGCAGCCAGCCCCACAACGGGTGGTCCGGCGCGGCGTGGCCGCTGCCCGGCAGGCCGTTGCGCGCGACCAGCGCGGCCAGTTGCTCGCCCAGGCGCGCGAGGTTGGCCTCGGGCGTCTTCCAATAGCCCTTCTGCGCCGCCACCAGCATCAGCGCCAGCATGTGCGCCTTGGCCTGCTGGGCGTGGCCGCGCTCGAGGAAGTCGGCGACGCCGAGGCGGTAGCGGTCGTCGAGGTAGACGCTCTGCACTTCGTCCCAGGCCCAGCCGTGGATCACGTCCGGCCGGGTCACCTGCCAGCCCCACAGGTTTTCCAGGAACTCCTGACTGACCGTGCGCGCGCCGGCATAGCCGTGTTTCATCAGCGGGCGGATCCAGGCGGGATTGAGGTAACGGCCGCGGAACTCGCGCAGCAGCGCGGCTTCCAGCGGCTCGACGTCGGCGCGCTCGGCGTCGGCGTTGTACAGCACCTGCGCCTGCGGCACGCGCCCGGTCAGGGTCTCCACCGCCAGCGACAGGCCGCCGAAGTAGTCGAAGGCATCGTTGTTGTCGAGCAGGCCGTACAGGTGCGAGGCGCGGCCGTGGTAGCTGCGCTCGACCCGGCCCAGGCCGATCTCGAACGCGCGGTGCGCGGCGCTGCCGTCGGCGTCGAGACCGTAGGCATGCCCCATGCGGTTGAGATAGGCGCGGCCGATCTGGCGCCGTTCGCTCCAGGCGCCGGAGCGCTCGGTGAGCCGATTGACGCCGGCGCCGTACGCGCCGGGCGCATCGCCGAACACCCGCCAGGCCGCCTCGCGGCCGGCGTCGGCCAACGGCACGCCCTGCGCGCGCAGGGCGTCGGTGCGCTGCAACCATTCGCGAGCGACGCCGTTGCCGGCCACCGCTTCCTCACCGAATTCGACCTGCTCGCCCAGCGGCGCCAGCGCCGCCGCCAAGGCCGGCGCCAACTCCGGCCGCTGCGCGCGCAGGGTCTTGGCGCTCGCCGCCAAGGCCAGGCGGCCGCCGCGGTCGAGCAACTGCACCAGGTTCGGATAGAGGTCGCGGAACAAGCCCGAGGTGGTGACGATGACGTCGCGGCGCGGCTGCCCCTGCGGCATCGGCTTGAGTTCCAGCCCCTGGACGATGCCGCGTGCGTTCCAGCGCGGCTGCACGCCCATCAGCGCCAGCGAGAAGCCGACCATGACGCCTTCGTCGCGCACCGCGTCGGACGCCCACAACACCACGCCCTCGCTGCCGCTGCGGCCGTCGCTGCGCGCCAGCACCCGCGCCGCCTGTTCGGCGCCCAGGCGCTGCGCCAGCGGCGACGGCAGCACGTCGCCGTCGAGGCCATGGAAGTTGCGCCCGGTCGGCAGCGATTCCGGCGCGCGCAAAGGGTCGTTGCCCTTGCCCGGCCGGACGAAGCCGCCGTCCAGGCCGTGCAGCAGCGCGGCCATTTCCGCCGGCGGCGATTCGATCAGTTTGCCGCGCAGGGCCTCGCGTTCGCCCAGGCCGCGCATCGAGTCGAGCATCGTGTCGAGCTGGCCCGCATCCCAGGCCTGGCCGAACACGTGCAGGCCGTGCGGCATGAATTTTTCCTGCAGCTTGGTCAGGTAGTGGCCGATCTCGTGCGCGAGCAGGTCGTCGTCGGCCTGTTCGAAGCCGATCCCGCGCACCTTGAGCACGTCGGCCATGCTCGCTTCCAGTTCGGCGCGCAGCTGCAACGCCTCGACCTGGGCGCGCATCTCGCTCGCGGCCTGGGCGCGCAGCGGTTCGCTGCTGCTGCTCTCGAAGCTTTCGACCAATTGGCGCAGGGTCAGCAGGCGGTCGTACAGCGAGGTCGCCGCCAACGGCGGGGTCAGGTGATCGACCATCACCGCCAGGCCGCGGCGCTTGGCCTGGGTGCCTTCGCCGACGCCGTCGACGATGTAGGGATAAATCCCGGGCACGTCGCCGGCGATCAGGCGCGAGTAATCGTCCTCGGCCAGGCCGACCGCCTTGCCGGGCAGGAACTCGTAAGTGGAATGGCGGCCGATGTGGACGATGGCGTCGGCGCGGAACACGTCGCGCAGCCAGTGGTAGTAAGCCAGGTACTGGTGCGGCGGCGGGATCTGGGTGTTGGCGTGCAGCAGTTCCTCGTCGACCTCCCAACCGCGCGGCGGCTGCGGGCCGATGAACACGTTGCCCAGGCGCAGGCCCGGCAGCACCACGGTGTCGTCGTGCACCATCACCCTGCCCGGCGCGCGGCCCCAGCCGCGCAGGCCCGGCACCTGCAGCGCCAGCAGGCGGCGCTGCGCGGCGCCGGCGTCGGCGCAGCTCGCTTCGGCCGCCGCGGCCTCGGCCTTGAGGCAGCGCAGATGGGCTTGGATCAGGTGGCGGAACTCGGCCAACGCCGTGTCGCGTGCCGGATGATCGATGCCTTCGAGCAGATGCAGCAGTTCGCGTTCGGCATCGCGCACCCGGCGTTCGCCGAGTTCGGTCTCGTGCGCGGCGCGCGCCAGCGCGACCTGCGCCTGCAGGCGCGCCAGCGGGCCGTCGCTGACCTCGCCCTGCACCGCCGCCGGCAGGGTCGCGAACCAGCGCCGATAGTCGTCGCCGGACAGGGTGGTCGCCTGGGCCGCCATCGCCGCCAGTTCGCCGCCGTCCTCGGGCGTGTTGACGCCGAGCTGCATCATCCGCTCGAGCAAGGCCTCCGGCGTGGCCGGCAGGTCGTCGATGCGATAGCCGTGGTCGCGCATGGTCCGCAGCATGCCGTGCAGCGAAGCCGGCACGTCGAGGTTGTCGGCGCCGATGTTCTGCCGGCCGGGCGGGTGGTTGTAATAGATCAGGGCGATGCGCCGTTCGCTCGCCGGCTTGGCGCGCAGCGCGCGCCAGCGCCGGGCGCGCTCGACCAGGGCGCGCATCTCGCCGCTCAGCGGCTCGGGCCGCTGCAGGCGCACCCCGGTCAGCGGATCGATGCGCGGCGCGCCGGCCGCGGCCAGCACCATCGGCTGGCTGCTGCCCTGCAGCTCCGACATCGCGACCCGGTACTGCACGCTGGAGGCCGGCAGGCCGTCGCCGGACAAACGCCATTGCGCTTGGCCGCGATCGAGCAGGCGGATCGCCTTGAACACCGGCACGTCGAGCGCGGCGATCGCGCGGGTCGCCGCGTCGCGGCCTTCGGCGGCGCCGACCACGAAGTCCTGCAGCACCACCAGCCCGGCCAGCGGCTGCGCGCCGAGCATGGCACGCAGGTTCTGCACCGCCTGCAGCGACGCCTCGCCCCAGCGTGCGTACAGCCCCAGGCAGGCCAGTCCCTGCGCCTGCGCTTGTGCGCACAGCGCGTCGCCGGTGGCGACGTCGGCGTTGTTGAGGTCCAGCACCGCCAGCAGCGGCCGGGCATCGGCGGCCGGCGCGGCGACCGCCGCGCCGTTCTGGCGCAGCACCAGATCCGGCTGCGGCTGCGCCGCCGGCACCGCGCCGCCGTCGAGCAGAAAGGCGTAGCTGCGCTGCAGGTTGCGGTTGCCGCCTTCGCGCCACAGCGCGCGCAGGTCGAGCCATTCGCCGGCGAAGGCGTCGCCGCGGGCGCGCCGGACCAGCTCGGGCGGCGGCGTTTCGGCGGTGACGCGGATCAGTTCGTCGGCGCTGAATGCGCCCAGGCCGTGACCTTCGCGATGGCTGGACTGGGTCAGGCCGGCTTCGCCGTGAAAGGCGTACAGGCGCTGCGGACCGCGTCCACGCTGACGCAACCAGGACGCCGCCTCGCGCAGGCGCACGCCCTGTTCGCCGAACAAGGCCACTGCGATCACCGCGTCGCTGCCGCCGACCAGTTCGCGCAGTTGCCCGCGATCCAGGGCTTCGAGCTGCTGCGGCGTGCGCAGCACGATGCGGTCGCCGGGTCGGGTCGCCAACAATTCGCGTGCGGCCTCGGCCGCTTCCGGCGCGGCGCGCTCGGAGACTACGCCGAACACGGTCTTGGCCGGGGCGGCGGCGGCGAACGCCAGCAGGGCCGCGGCGCCCAAGGCGCGCCATCGGCGAGCGACCGCATGCCCAAGGACTCCGCGCTCACGGACACCACGCTCGACAACACCACGCGCAACACGCATCGACGGCCTCGCTCGCCGCACGCCCTGTGCGGAGCTGGATGAAGGAGGCGAACGACGGACGAAGAGACAGGCCACGGACCCGGTGCACAGGCGCGCGACGCCGCCCTCCGCGACGTCCACCGCGTACGCACCGGCCGGTCTCCGGGCTTGCGGGGGCCGGGACGAACCCGGCGCATCGGCGCCTTCCCGGAGCGCAGGCTCCAGTGGCTGGGCGAGTGCGGGCGGTTCGCATCCACGCCGGACGCGACCGCCGGCCGTCGCCGACGTGCCGATGCTTTACCCGCCTACCGTTGCAGGGGCAGCGCCGGACTGGTCCGCAGCCTCGCGGACGCACCGGCTTCCCGTTTAACCGCGTCGCCGGAGGGCGAGGCGGCACCAGATGCAAAGCGCGCGCAATCTAGCACAGCGCGCCGGCACGGCGCGGACGCGGGAGTATGGAGACGGCGGCAGCGTGCCGAGCCGGTGGGCGCCGCGTCGGGCGTGCGGAGCCCATCCTCCCGCGCTGCGAACCCCGCTCAGCAACCCAGTTGCGCCGGGCGCTGGCCCACTCTTTCGAAGGGGGCGATCGATGACGCGCCGACTCCCCGCACGCCGCTCACCCCTCGTGCACGTAACGCTCGACCGTCGCCTCGATGCCCTTGCTGAGTTCCATGATCTTCAGCGCGTACTCGGCCAGGCGCTTGTCGTCCTCGGTCAGCGGCGTCCACGCCGGCACCGGCGTCGGCTTGCCCTCGGCGTCCATCGCCACGAACACGATCACGCAGTGGGTGCACAGGCGCTCTTCGGCCACGCCGTCGTCCAGGCCCGGGTCGCGCGCCTTCACGTCGACCGCGAAGTGCATGCTGCTGGTCCCGGTGTGGATCAGCTTGGTGTGCACGGTGACCAGGTCGCTGATCCGGATCGGCGCGACGAAGCGGATGCCGCCGACCGCGACGGTGACGCTGTACTTGCCGCTCCAGCCGACCGCGGCGGCGTAGCCGGCCTGGTCGATCCACTTCATCACCATGCCGCCGTGGACCTTGCCGCCGTAGTTGACGTCGGTCGGCTGGGCCAGGAAACGCAGGTTCAATTCGCGTTGCTGCCCTTTCATGCCCGGTCCTCCCGCACGACCTTGATATGCCGCACTACCGCCGCGCCGACCCGGTGCACCGCCGCGCGCTGGCGCTCGTCGCTCAGCTGGCCGTAGTCGGCGAGCTTGTCGCCGGCCTGGCCGACCGCGACCTGCTGCGGCACCACCAGCAGGCCGAGCTTGGCCAGCGCGTCGCGCAGCACCAGCAGCGAGCGCAGCCCGCCGAGCGGGCCCGGCGAGGCCGAGACGATGCCGGCGACCTTGTCGGCGAACAGCGCGGTACCGGAGCGGCCGTCCGCGAGCGGGCGCGAGATCCAGTCCAGAGTGTTCTTGACCAGGGCCGGCATCGAACCGTTGTACTCCGGCGTGCTGATCAGCAGGCCGTCGTGCTCGGCCATCAGCGCCTGCAGCCGGCGCGCGTTGTCGGGCATGGCCTCGGCTTCGATGTCGCCGTCGTAGATCGGCAACGCGTAGTCGCGCAGTTCGATCAGGGTCACTTCGGCGCCGGCGGCGCGCGCCCCCTCGGCCAGAACCGGGATCAGGCGGCGGTTGAAGGAGCCCTGGCGCAGGCTGCCGGCGAAAGCCAGCAGGCGCGGGGCGGCGGAAGGAATGGCGG
>NZ_HG424516.1:94569-131161 GCF_000336385.2 Lysobacter antibioticus HS124
TGGCGGGCTCCGTGGCGAAGCGGGAATTATGCGCGAGCCCCTCCGGCAGCGGGAGCTTGCGCGGCGACGGCGGCGGCGCGATGCTCGCGGCCACCGATCCTGGGGAGGCGCGGACCATGGCACGTACGATCCTGGCAGTGCTCGCCGGCATGCTGGTGGCGATGGCGACGATGAAGTTGTTCGAGTTCGGCTCGGCCCGCCTGCACCCGTTCCCGCCCGGCGCCGACCCGCGCGACATGGCGGCTTGGGCCGCGCATGTGGCCGGCGCACCGTTCGCCGCCCTGGCCCTGGTGGTCGCCGGCTGGACCGTGGCCGCCTTCGACGGCGGCCTGGTCGCGGCGTTGATCTCGCGCCGGCACCGGCGCGGCGCCGCGCTGGTCGTCGGCGCGCTGATCGTCTGCGGCGTGATCGCGGTCAATGCGATGTTCGCCCACCCGCTATGGATGCTGATCGCCGGCCTGCTGCTGCCGTTGCCGGCCAGTGGGCTGGGCGCACGCTGCGTCGCGCGCGGGCCGAAGGACCCCTGAAGAAAAAGGAACGCTGATGAAACAAGTGCTGTACGGATTCGGCGCGTTCGTGGCCGCGTTCGCCCTCGGCGCCGCCCTGGCGCGCTATGGCGCGCCCGGCGACGATACCGCGATGTGGCTCGGCGGCGGCCTGCTCGCGGTCGGCCTGATCGTCGGCTACAAGACGCTGGAAGCGGTCGCTCTGCTGATGGCGCCGTTGGTGCTGGCGCGCATGGCGCTGCGCTGGGCCGCCACCGGCCGACCGCTGGCCCCGGATCGCGACCGCGGCGAGCGCGGCGTGTGGCTGGCGCGGCTGATCTTCATACCGGTCTACGCGATCTATGCGGCGCTGACCGGCGCCGTCGTCGGCGCGTTTCCGGGCGGCCACGGCTTCTTCCTCAACGGCCTGATCTACGGTGCGGCCGGGCTGGCGTTCGCCGCGATCGCGGTCGGCGTGGTGCTGAAGTGGTTCGGCGAGAGCTGAGCGCCGCAGCGGCGTTCGCCGAGGCCCCGGCGCACATACGAACAGCCCCGGTCTGGCGACCGGGGCTGGTTCGTTGCGCCAGCGATCCGGCTCAGAAACCGGAACCGAATTCGCCGTAAGGCTTGAGTTGATTGCCCAGGGCCTTGGCGTCGCCGACCACGATGATCGACAAGTCCTTCGGTGCGTAGTACTTGCGCGCCATCGCCTGCACTTGCTCGGCGCCGACCGCGCGCACCTTCGGCACGTACTCGCCGAGGAACTCCGGCGCCAGTCCCGCCAGCCAGTTGTTGGCCAGGGTCGCGGCGACCGCGCCTTGCATCTGGTTGTTGATCAGATAGCCGCCGGCGACGTAGCGCTTGGTGTCCTCCAGCTCGGGCGCATCGACTTTGTAATCGTTGAGCTTGCCGAACTCGTACAGGAACTCCTTGATCGCCTCGCCGGTGACCTCGTTGCGCACATCGGCCGAAGCCTGGACCAGACCGCCGGCGCGCATCGCGCTGAGTCCGCCGCGCGCGCCGTAGGTGTAGCCCTTGTCCTCGCGCAGGTTCTGCATCAGCCGGCTGCTGAAGCCGCCGCCCAGCACGATCCCGGCCAATTGCGCCGGCACGTAGTCGGCATCGGTCGCGGCGATCGACGGATGGCCCAGCCGCACCGCCGACTGCACGCTGCCGTCGCGCTGCACGAACACGCGCTTCGGCGGCGCCTCGCGCCGCGCCGGCACCGCGTCGGCGATCGGCTCGCCTTCGGCCTTCCAGCCGGCGAACGCCGCCTCGGCGAGCTTGAAGCCCTGCTCCGGCGCGATCCGGCCGGTGATGACCAGCAAACCGCGGTCGGGGCGGAAACGGCGCAGATGCTCGGCCCGCACCTTTTCGGCGGTGACCGCGTTGATCGCCGCCTCGGTCGGTTGCACCCGCGCGTAGGGGTGATCGCCGAAAGTGGTGGCGAGCAGCGCCTGGGTTGCCTTGAAGCCCGGCTGCGACTGCGCGACTTTCAAGCCTTGCAAGGCATTGGCCTGGGCCAGCTTGACCTCGCCGTCGGGGAAGGTCGGCTGCTGCGCGACTTCGGCCAGCAGGCGCAGCATCGGTTCGGCCTGCGAAGGCAACGCGTTGGCGCTGAGCTGGATGCCGTCGTTGGCGGCGCTGGCGCCGATGCCGCCGCCGTAGCCCTGCGCCGCTTCGGCGATCGCCTTGGCGTCGCGCTTGGCGGTGCCCTGGGTCAGCAAGCCGGCGTACAACGAAGCGAAGCCCGGCGCGTCGGCCGCATCGGCGGCCAGGCCGGCGTTGCGCATCGCCAGCACGTAGTCCACGCGCGGCACGCCCTGGCGCGGCACCACCCACACCTGCAGGCCGTTGGCGAGGGTCTTCTGCGCGATCTGCGGCACCGGCAGCGCCTTGTCGGCGGCCAACGGCGGCAGTTGCTCGGGCAGTTTGACGCCGGGACCGGCCATCGCCGCGGTGCTGCCGAACAGCACCAGCGCGGTGGAGAACGCGAGCAGAGTCTTGTGGATCGTCATGGTCGTCTCCTCAGTGCTGGCCGGCCGGCGCGGCGGCCGCGGGCTTGGCCGCGCCGGGCATCATCGCCGCCGGACGGCGGTCGATCACGGTGCGGTTGGCGCGGGTCAGATAGGTCTTGGCGACGCGCTGCAGGTCGGCCGAGGTCACGCCTTCGATCCAGCCCGGCACCTTGTTCACCACCTGCGCGTCGCCCCACAGGGTCTGCATGCGCGCGACGGTGTCGGCGCGCTCGATGAAGCTTTCCAGGCCGTTGTACCAGTCGGCCAGCATGCGGGTCTTGACCCGCTTGAGGGTGGCCGCGTCGACGCCTTCGCGGGCGACCTTGGCGACCTCCTCGTCGATCGCCGCCAGCACCGCGTCGGCGCTGCTGTCGGGGCGGTACAGCGCGAACAGGGTGAACAGGGTCGGGCCGTTGTAGCTCCAGGGGTCGGTCAGGCCGTACAGCGGATCGATGTTGATCGCGATCTGGCGCTGCTTGACCAGGCCCTGGTAGAGCCGCGAAGCCTCGTCGCCGGCGAGCAGGTTGCCGAGCACCGCCATCGGCGCCTGGTCGCGGCTGCCGCGCGCGGGCATCTTCCAGGCCGCGGCCACCGCCGGCACCTGCGCCAGCGCGTCGCTCTGGGTGATGCGCTTCTCCTCGGTGTTGAGGCCTTCGGAGAAATCCGGCGCTTCCGGCGTCGGCCGGCCCGGAATCGCGCCGAAGTACTTGTCGGCGAGCTTGAACGCGTCCTCGGGGCTGATGTCGCCGGCGATGCCGAGCACGGCGTTGTTGGGGCCGTAGTAGTCGCGGTGGAACGAACGCACGTCGTCGAGGCTGGCGTTCTCCAGGTCCTCGAAGCTGCCGTAGCCGTCGTGGTTGTTCTCCCACTTCTGGAACGCCTGCTGGGCGATGTCGATCCACATGAAGCCGCCGTAGGGCTTGTTCTTCACGTTGACCCGGATCTCTTCCTTGACCACGTCCTGCTGGTTCTTGAGCGTGGCCGGGTTGAAATCCAGGGTCTTCATCCGGTCCGCTTCCAGCCACAGAATGCGGTCCAGCGCCGACACCGGCGCGACCTCGATGTAGTTGGTGAAGTCGGCCCGGGTCGAGCCGTTGTTGCGTCCGCCGCCGCCGCTGATGACGTTGTCGAACACGCCCTTGGGCGCGACCGGCGTGCCCTGGAACATCAGGTGTTCGAACAGGTGGGCGAAGCCGGTGCGGTTGCGCGGCTCCAGGCGCATGCCGACGTGGTAGACCACGCTGACGCCGACGGTCGGCGAGCTGCGGTCCTGGGATACGACCACGGTCAGTCCGTTGTCGAGTTTCTTCACCGCGACCGGCACTTGCCAGCGATCGCTCTCGGCGGCGTGCGCGGTGGCGGACGCGGCGCTGGCGATCGTGGTCAGGCCGGCCAGCAATACGCTCAGATGACGCTTGCGCATGGATGTCTCCTTCCTGGTCGAATGGTCCGTCCGCAACCGCGGCGGGCCCCCGATGCTACGTGACGGAGGCGGCCGCACGCTAACCCGGCGCGGCACGGCGCGCGGCCGGACGAAAAACATGGGTCGAAAGTCACGTAGGGCGACGACCGCGATCTGCGTTGACGACGGTCCTGGCCTGGGCGCGGCGAATGGCCGACACTGTGCGGCCCACGTCCGCCGCCCGCCGGCGGCGCGCCCCGTCCAGGAATTCCCGATGCCGTACACGCCCATCGTCGCCACCCTCGGTTACGTACTCTCGCCCGATGGCCGCCAGGTGCTGATGGTGCATCGCAACGCCCGCCCCGACGATCACCAGCTCGGCAAGTACAACGGCCTGGGCGGCAAGCTCGAGCGCGACGAGGACGTGGTCGCCGGCATGCGCCGCGAGATCCGCGAAGAAGCCGGGATCGACTGCCTGGCGATGAATCTGCGCGGCACCATCAGTTGGCCGGGCTTCGGCAAGCACGGCGAAGACTGGCTGGGCTTCGTGTTCGTGGTCACCGCCTTCGCCGGCGCGCCGCCGGCCAGCAATGCCGAAGGCACCCTGGAGTGGGTGCCGATCGAGCGCCTGCACGAATTGCCGATGTGGGAAGGCGACCGCGAGTTCCTGCCGCTGGTGTTCGACGCCGACCCGCGCCCGTTCCACGGCGTGATGCCGTACCGCGACGGGCGCATGCAGTCGTGGAGCTACTCGCGCATCTGAAGCGGGCCGCGCCCTGCGCCCTGGAACGGCGCGCGCCGCTCAGGCCGCCATCAGGCGCTGTTCGACCTCGTCCCACGGCACCCGCCAGACCTGCCGGTTCGGCGGCCAACGATCGCTGTAGGGACCGTCCTCGACCACGGTCGCGAAGGCGTCGTCGTCGAAACGCAGCGACAGGGCCAGACGCGACACCGGCGCGCGCCGCAGCACCGCGCGGCGCGCCGGCCGCAGCAACCGCCGCGGCGCTTCGCCGGCGAGAAACGCGGCGTAGTCCTCGTCGCGGTAATCGTGCACGGCGAAGCAGCGTTCGGCGTCGATCCGCAACAGATGCAGCACCGCCCCGCGTTCGGGTTCGCGCCAGGATTTGCAGGCGTCGAAGGCGTAACGCTCTTCCTCGACGTCGCCGCGGTCCAAGTCGGCCAGATACGGCCCGTGCACGCGCCGGCGCCATTGCGCCCGCCGGCGCCGCAGCCACAGCCAACGGCCGGCGATGGCCAGCCCGCTCGCGCTCAGGTACGCCGCCAACACCGGCAGCAATCGGCTCTCGAGCCACGACGGCAACAGCAGCGCGCGCTGCGCCAGCCAGGCCAGCAATACGCTCGCCGGAATCAGACTCAACCAGGGCCGCAACACGCCCCTCCACAGGCCCTGCCCGGACGCCGGCCGATCCAGGCCGGCGAACCGGGCCAGGCGCCGACGCTCCTCCTCTTGCATCGGCACCGGCGCGACGCCGACGCCCGGATCGGCTTCCCTCAGCGCCGACATCAGCCGCCGATCCGGACCAGGCCGCGGCCGTCGCGTTGCTCGAACACGAAGCGGAACGCCAGGCTGACCGCGACCGGTTCCTCGCGGCCGCTGACGCAGCCTTGTTCGTCGACCGGCTTGGCGCCGGGATAGACGCAGCGGAACGCAGGGTCGAAACGCCATTGCGCCACCGCGCGCCGGGCCGCCGCGAAGAAGCGCGGGTCGACCGTGGCGGGCGCCGGACAGCCTTCGGCGCGTTCGACCGGACGGCTGCCGGCGACCGCGCCGTCGGCGCCGATGGCCAGGTTCAGGCAGACCGTCTGCGGCGCCAGGCGCTGCGCCAGCAGCTCGTCGGGATACGCCGGCGCGGCGTTGCCGGCTTCGGCCAGCGGCATCTGGAAGGTTTCGTTGGCGGCCAGTTGCAGCCGCTCGGCGTCGAGCACTTGCTTGTCGATCGAGCGCACGCCGACCGCGCCGGAGCGATTGTCGCCTTGCGAAGACGGCGGCGCGCTGGCGCAGGCGGCCAGGCCGAGGGCGAACACCGCGCCGGCGAAGCGGATCGCCGCGCGTGCCGTTCGGGCGGCCGTTCCGCTGGCCTTTTCTGTCGACGTCCCTGCCGTCATCCCTGCGCTCCGTGTCGGTGGCGAGGGCTGGATGATGCCGTAAGCCGGCGGCGATGCGCCACGGCCTTATGGCGTAGCAGATCCCCGTCCAAGGCGTCGCCGCGACGCGCGGCGACGACAAAACCGCGGCGTCGGGCGCGGCGGCCGGCAGGCTCCGCTCAGGTGCGGCCCTGCTCCGGGCCGTCCTCGATGCCGACGTTGGTCGGCGCCGCCTCGTAGACCGCGCGGTCCAGCAATCCGGTTTCCTTGGCCACCAGCACCGGCACCAGCATCTGCCCGGTGACGTTGGTCAGCGTGCGCATCATGTCCAGGATGCGGTCGATCGCGTACAGGTAGCCGATGGTCTCCAGCGGCAGGCCGGCCGCGCTGAGCACCACCGTGGCCATGATCACCGCCGTGCCCGGTACGCCGGCGGTGCCGAAGCTTCCCAACACCGAGGCGATCAGCACGATGAAGTACTGGTCGGCGCTCAGCGGCGTGCCGGTGTACTGCGAGATGAACACCGCGCACAGCGCCGGATAGATCGCGCCGCAGCCGTCCATCTTGATGCTCGCGCCCAGCGGCGAAGCGAACGCGGCATAGTCCTTGTTGACGCCCAGGTTGTGGGTGATCGAACGCATCGCCACCGGCATCGCGGCGAAGCTCGACGAGCTGACGAAGGCGACCTGCATGCCCGGCGCGGCGCCGCGGAAGAATTTGAGCGGATTGAGCCCGTGCGCGAGCAGCAGCGCGCTGTAGACCACGACGATGTGCAGGGCGCAGGCCAGGTACAGCGCCAGGACGAAATTGCCCAGCGGCAGCAGCTTCTCGAAGCCGTAGGCGCCGACCAGGCCGGCGATCAGGCCGAAGGTGCCGATCGGGGTGACTTCGAGCACGAAGCGGGTGACCTGGATCATCAGGTCGCTGGCTTCGCCGACCAGCTTGCGCACCCCGGCGACCTTGTCGCCGAGCTTGACCATGGCGAAGCCGAGCAGGCCGGCGAAGAAGATCACCGGCAGGATCGAGCCCTTGCCTGCGGCCAGCACGGTCTCGCCGGCGGCGTTCTTGGTCGTGCCGATGCCGGTCAGGGCGTAGAACGGATTGCTCGGCACCACGTCGAGCAGCACGCGGGTCACGCTGGGCACGTCGCGCGGCTTGTAGGACGAGTCCACCGCCAGCCCGATCACGCCGGTGCCCGGCTGCAGGATCGTGCCGACCGCCAGCCCGACCGCGACCGCCAGCACCGCGGTGATCGCGAACCAGACGAAGGTGCGGCCGCCGAGCGCGGCGATCGATTTTTGTCCGTGCAGCGAGGCCACCGCGTTGATGACCGCGAAGAACACCAGCGGCACCGCGATCATCTTGATCAGGGTGACGTAGAGATCGCCGAGCGGACCGAACCAGGTTTCGGCCGCGGGCCCGAACGCCCAGCCGGCGAGCGCGCCGAGCACGAAGCCGGCGACCACGCGCTGCCAGAACGGAATGCGGAACCAGGCCTGGAACACTGCGGTCATGGCGTATCGTCCGGTGAAGTCGAAAGAGGCGCCGCGCCGCGCGAAGCGGCCCGGCGATGGCGGGACGCCACGATAAACAGCTTCGCGGCGGCCCCGGCTAATCCGGCGGCATAAGCCGGCAACCAAACGTCATGAATTGCGACCGCTTCGGCAAACCGCCGCGCGCGCCGGCGCATGTCAGCCCCGCGCCTTGGCCGCTGGCCGGCGCGCCGCGCCGCCGCGACGGGTCGCCGCAGCGGCTTTCGCAGCGGGCTTCGACGCCGATTTGACCGGTGCGCCGCACCCGGCCAGCACCGCGCGCAACAGGCCGGGGAAACGCCGCTCCAGGTCGTCGCAGCGCAGGGTGTTGAGATTCTGCGTTCCGGATTTGACCGTGCGCACCAGCCCCGCCGAACGCAGCACGTCGAAATGCCGCGACAGGGTCGCACGCGGCAACTCGTCCTCGACGCAGGCGGCGATGCAGGACACCGGCGTGTCGCGGCTCAGTCCGCGGATCAGGCGCAGGCGCACCGGATCGGCCAGCGCATACAGCACTGCGGTCAGCTCGATGTCGTCGGTGGCGGGGTGGTGCAGCGGCCTCATGCGGCCAAGCTTGCTACAAGCGGGGGCGGGCGGCTACAGGTTCCGAAGTTCCGCGAATCGGGAATCGGGAAAGCTATAGGGGCGGTCAGGGTCCGGTGGACTTTGTGCTTTTTGCCGCCCGTCTATCGCTCGAATCCGCCGTGCGCGGGCCTGGCCTTTCCCGCCTGGGCCGGCAAAGCCGACGCCCGCCGGGCGCGCTCGCGCCGTCACACGCCCGGGGCATAATCGGCCGCTTGTCCGTCCCGAGTCCGGCCGTCCATGCCCAAGCTGCGTTCCGCCTCCGCCCTCCTCGTTCCCGCGTTGCTGACCGCCTGCGCGGCCGCCGCGCCGGTCACCCGCGCCGATGCGCCCTCGGCCGGCGTGGTCGTCGACGTGCCGACGATCCAGCATCCGCAGGGCGAGACTCCGGCCTGGTGGTATCGCGACGGCGCCGCCCAGGCCGCGCAACGCGGGGCCAGCGCGGCCAAGGCCAAAAACGTGATTCTGTTCGTCGGCGACGGCATGAGCCTGACCACCGTCGCGGCCGCACGCATCCTCGCCGGCCAGCAGCGCGGCGCTCCCGGCGAAGAGAACCGCCTGAGCTGGGAGCGCTTCCCGGCCACCGCGCTCAGCAAGACGTACAACACCGATTCGCAGACCCCCGACTCGGCCGGCACCATGAGCGCGATGGCGACCGGGGTGAAGACCCGCGCCGGCGTACTCAGCATCGGCCAGAAGGGCGCGCGCGGCGACTGCGCCGAGGCGCTGAAGGCGCCGATGCTGACCCTGTGGGAACTCGCCGCGGGCAGCGGCCTGGCCACCGGCGTGGTCACCACCACCCGCGTCACCCACGCCACCCCGGGCGCGACCTTCAGCCATTCGGCCGACCGCAACTGGGAAAACGACATGGACCTGCCGGAGAAGGCCAAGGCCGAAGGCTGCGTCGACATCGCCCGGCAGATGATCGAGTCGCCGTTCGGCACCGGCCCGGACGTGCTGCTCGGCGGCGGCCGCGGCAACTTCATGACCGTCGAACAGCGCGATCCGGAGTACGACGACAAGGTCGGCCAGCGCCTGGACGGCCGCGACTTGATCGCGGCCTGGAAGCAGCGTCATCCCGGCGGCGCCTATGTCTGGAACGCCAAGCAGTTCGCCGCGGCGCCCAAGGACCGCCCGCTGTTCGGCCTGTTCGAACCCGACCACATGCAGTTCAGCCACGACCGTCCGCAGGACCGCGCGGGCGAGCCCTCGCTGGCGGAGATGACCGTGGCCGCGATCGAGCGGTTGAAAGCGATCAAGGGCGACCGCGGCTTCGTGCTGCTGGTCGAAGGCGGCCGCATCGACCACGCCCACCACATGGGCAACGCCTACCGCGCCCTGACCGACACCATCGCCCTGAGCGAAGCCGTCGCCGCCGCCGATAAGGCCACTTCGGCCGAGGACACGCTGATCCTGGTCACCGCCGACCACTCGCACACCCTAAGCTTCGTCGGCTACCCGACCCGCGGCAATCCGATGCTGGGCAAGGTGCGCGGCACCAGCGGCGAGGACGGCGACGCCAACGAATACGCCCGCGATGCGCTCGGCCGCCCCTACACGACCCTCAATTACAGCAACGGCCCGGGCTATACCGGCGCCAGCGCGCAGCAGCCGGAGGGCCCGCACACCTTCCCGCACACCGCCAGCGGCTTCGAGGAGATCGCCAAGGGCCGGCCGGACCTGAGCCGGGTCGACACCGAGCATCCGGATTACATGCAGGAAGCGCTGGTGCCGACCAACGCCGAAACCCACGGCGGCGACGACGTCGGCATCTGGGCGCGCGGCCCCGGCAGCGCCGCGGTGCGCGGCAGCGTCGAGCAGAACGCGATCTACCACTTCCTGCTGCAGTCGATGCCGAGCCTGCGCGCGGCGCTGTGCGCCAAGGGCGATTGCGATGCCAACCAGGTGCCGGTGATGTTGCCCAAGCCGGACGATTTCAAGCCACGCTGAGGCGCGAAGGCGCCGGCAACAGCCGATCCCCCGCCCCTTCGTCAAAGGTGGCAACGGCAAAAGCCAAGGGCGAAACAGCAAAACGGCGACCCCACAAGGGTCGCCGTTTTCGTTGAGCCATAGCTCCAGCATCCGGCTCCCGCTCCAACCAATCCCGAATCCCGAATCCCCGCTCAAAACGGCTTAGCCAACACCAGCCACACGATCGCGATCAGGGCGAATACGGGAATTTCGTTGAACACGCGCAGAGCGCGCGAAGACGGCAGCGGGCGGCCCTGGTCGACGCCCTTGAGCCAGCGGCCGCTGACGATGTAGAAGGCCAGCATGGCCGCGACCACGGTCAGCTTGGCGTGCAGCCAGCCGCCGCTCATGTGGAACACGAACCACAACACGCCGCCGAGGATCGCGGCCAGGCCGAACATGATGTGGCCGAAGCGGTACAGCCGCCGCCCCATCAGCACCAGGCGCGCGCGCACCGCGGGCTCGTCGCCGGCCTCGGCGATGTTGACCAGGATCCGCGGCAGGTAGAACACCCCGCCCATCCAGGCCATCACGAACACGAGATGGAAGGTCTTGGTCAACAGATAGGCGGTCATGGCGAATTCCTGGCGGGCGGACGAGGCTGGCGTGGCGGAGGAGCGGTTGGGAACGAAACGGCTGGGGTATGAGCTGGCGCGGGCGGACTTGCTTGAACGGACCGGTTGAGCGGACGGATCGAAAGCCGGTCGCGCCGCGACGGGGCGCGGGGCAACGAATGGGCCGAGGCCGGCACGACTCGGCCCTGAAGGCCGCGACGACCGGCCCGGCGGGCGCTGCGCACGGGCGCGGTGCGCGCTAGGATGCCACGCCCGCCGCAAACGCACGCCCCGCATGAGCAAACAGTACGACGCCGACTATTTCCAGCGCTGGTACCGCGACCCCGCGCTCAAGGACCAGGCGATCGGCGGCGCCGCGCGCCTGGCGCGCAAGGTCGCGCTGGCCGTGACCACCGCCGAATACCATCTCGAGCGGCCGCTGCGCAGCGTGCTCGACATCGGCTGCGGCGAAGGCCCGTGGCGCGCGCCGCTGCTGAAGCTGCGACCGCGCGCGCAGTATCTGGGATTCGACGCCAGCCAGTACGCCACTGCGCGCTTCGGCCGCAGCCGCAACCTGCACCTGGCCAGCTTCGGCGACTTCCAGTACCTGCGCCCCTGCGCGCCGGTCGACCTGCTGATCTGCAGCGACGTCATGCACTACCTGGACACGCGCGAACTCGATCGCGGCCTGCCCGGACTGGCCGAACTGTGCGGCGGCGTCGCGTTCCTGGAAACCTTCACCCGCGAGGACGGCATCGAAGGCGACACCGAGGGCTTCAAGCGCCGCCCCGCCCGCTTCTACCGCGAACGCTTCGCCGCCCACGGCTTCGCCACGCTGGGCTCGCACCTGTGGCTGGGCCCGGCCCTGCGCGGCGGCACCGCGGCGCTGGAAACCGCCGACTGAGCCGCCCCTCGTCTTCGCGGAGGCTAAGCCGCCTCTGTAGGAGCGGCGTAAGCCGCGACAACCGAAGCGGTGCGGATACCACGCCTCGACCCGAAGCCTGGATTCGCAGCGCATCACCGTCGGCTGGCCGGACGACCGAACTTCGGAACGCACGCTGACGTTGTTCGCTTCGGCTGTCGCGGCTTACGCCGCTCCTACAGGGCCGGCCCGCAGGCACGGGTAACGTCTCAATGGCCGCTGCAACCCTGACCGCCATTCACGCGACCGTCGTCGCAATCCGCTATGCTGCGCCGCAGCAAACCGCCCGCACCGGAACCCGGTAGGCTCCGGCGCCGGGTTCGTCCGTCCCCTGCAGTCCGTCCGCCACTGAGAGTCCGACCCGATGCTGCTTTATCAAATGCACGAACTCGGCCGCGCCTGGATGGCCCCGATGACCTACTGGGCCGATGCCGGCGCCAAGATGTTCGCCGCGCCCGGCAGCTGGCTGTCGTCGCTGCCCGGCGCCTCGCGCCTGGCCGCCGGCTACGAGCTGCTGTACCGGGTCGGCAAGGACTACGAAAAACCCGAATTCGGCATCCACTCGGTGCAGATCGACGGCAACGCCTATCCGGTGATCGAGCGCGAAATGCAGCGCAAGCCGTTCTGCCGGCTGCTGCGCTTCAAGCGCTACGCCGACGACGCCGGCAACATCGCCGAGCTCAAGGACGATCCGCCGGTGCTGGTGGTCGCGCCGCTGTCGGGACACCACAGCACCCTGCTGCGCGACACGGTCAAGACCCTGCTGCGCGACCACAAGGTCTACATCACCGACTGGGTCGACGCGCGCATGGTGCCGATCGAGGACGGCGCCTTCACCCTGGACGACTACGTCGCCTACATCCAGGACTTCATCCGCCTGATCGGCGCCGAGAGCCTGCACGTCATCAGCGTCTGCCAGCCGACCGTGCCGGTGCTGGCGGCGGTGTCGCTGATGGCCGCGCGCGGCGAAGCCACGCCGCGCTCGCTGGTGATGATGGGCGGGCCGATCGACACCCGCGAAAGCCCGACCAAGGTCAACGACCTGGCCGTGCACAAGCCGCTGTGGTGGTTCGAGGGCAATCTGATCCATCACGTGCCGGCCAATTTCCCCGGCCGCGGCCGCCGCGTGTATCCGGGCTTCCTGCAGCACAGCGGCTTCGTGGCGATGAACCCGGAGCGGCATTTCCAGTCGCACTGGGACTTCTACCAGGACCTGCTCAAGGGCGACCTGGAAGACGCCGATTCGCATCGCCGCTTCTACGACGAGTACAACGCCGTGCTCGACATGCCGGCCGAGTACTACCTCGACACCATCCGGGTGGTGTTCCAGCAGCACCTGCTACCGCGCGGGCTGTGGGACGTGGCCGGCGAGCGGGTCGACCCGAGCGCGATCAAGAACACCGCCCTGCTGACCGTGGAAGGCGAGCTCGACGACATCTCCGGCCAGGGCCAGACCCGCGCCGCGCACACTCTGTGCACCGGCGTGGCCGAAGCCGACCGCGAGCACCTCACCGTGGCCGGCGCCGGCCACTACGGCATCTTCAGCGGCCGCCGCTGGCGCGATCAGGTGTATCCGCAGGTGCGCGACTTCATCGCCAGATACGCCGCCTGAAAGCAGCGCGCCGAACGCGCGGCAGCCCAACCCAGCCCGGCTCCGGCCGGGCTTTTCGTTGCCGGCGGACCGGCCGCGCCAGGAACGCACCCGACGGTCGCGCAGGCAGGATCGCCGTTGCTGCTATCGCCGTTGCTGCTCGCGATGACGACGACCCGGCCCGCGCTTCTGCGACCCGTATCGGTCCAACGGCACGGGCGAGGCCGTCGCCGCAGCGGTTACAGTCGCGTCCGGCGCGGCGCCGGGATCGCCGCGTCCTGCGTCCCCCCATCCCGATCAGCTAAGGAGAGCTTGATGAAGATCGCCATCGTATCCGCCGCCCTGTCCGCGCTGTTGCTGGCCGCGGGCGCCGCGTCCGCCGCCACTCCCGCCTGTCAGGCCGCCCGCACCCAGGTCGAGGTCAGCCACATCCAGCGCGTCAATGCCTGCACCACCCAGGGGCCGAACAACCCGCTGTGCCTGCAGAGCCAGCAGGTCGAGAACGTCTACTGGCAGATGATGGATGCGCAGTGTCCGGCGCCGACCGGCATGTGCGCGGTGCAGCGCCAGTTGTACAACATCCGCTCGCAGCAGCGCCAAACCACCTGCCAGCGGGCCGGCTCCTCGTCCGACCCGACTTGCCAGGCGGCGATGCAGCACGAACAAGTGGCGTTCCTGCAGGTCAAGATGAGCTGCTTCGTTCCCTGAGCCGCAGCTCAGCCAAGCGCACGAAAAAGCCGGCCCTGCGGCCGGCTTTTTCGTGCCCGCGAATCGGCCTCGCGCAGCGCCGCCGATCAACCGTACTGCGCCGAGCGCACCAGCAGGTGCTTGGCCAGTTGGCCGTGCAGGTGTCCGACCAGGCGGGCGATGTGCATGGTCAGGAACAGCGCCACCACGCCCGCCAGCACCGTCGCCGGCCACGACCAGGGTTCCCAGGCGGCGAACACGTCGTAACCGTGGACCTGGATCGTGCCGATGCCCATCAGGCGCAGCAGCGGGAAGAAGATCAGCGACAGCGAGATGCTCAACCCGGTCATCGCGACGGTGAAGTAGACCGTGCCCAGCGGCAGCATCAGCAGCATGTACAGCAGGGTGCCCCAGGTCCGCGGGTCGGTGAACATGTCCTTGATCCGCTCCAGCAACGGCCGGCCGCGCTGGCTGTACAGCGGCCGCCGCGGCATGCGTTCGCCGAGCATGGCCTCGACCAGGCGGCCTTCGACCAGGGCCAGCACCCGCACCGAACCCACGAACAGGATCAGCAGCGGCAGGCCGACGATCAGGATCATCAGGCCCATCGACACCGACAGGCCGGTGGTGACCCAGGTGAAATAGAACACGCCGGTGGCCAGCGACAGCAGCATGTAGAACAGCGCGGCGTAGGTGCGCGGTTCGGCGGCGACGCCGAAGAAACGGCCGAGCAGCGACTTGCGCGGCCGCGGCGCCGGCGGCCGCAGCGCGGTCTGCACCTTGACCTCGGTGTCGCGGTAGATCTCGGCGACCTCGTCGGGGGCGCCGTAGCTGCCGGCGACCGAGGCGATCACCTCGGCCTCGCTGCGGCCCGGGTTTTCGGCCATTTCCGAGCGCAGATACTCCTCGGCGTCGTACAGCGCGTCCTGCACCAGCGCCGGGTCGGCGCCGGCCAGCGCCGCACGCAGGCGCTCCAGGTACTCGGGGATGGAGTGCGGCAAGCCGGCGGCGGCGTGTTCGGAGCGCTCGTGCTCGGAGCGCGCGTTCTCGAAGCCGGCTTTCGTGGTGGTGGCGTTCATAGGTCTAGCCCCTGGAGTACGGAATCGACGGAATCGCGGGTGGCGCGCCAGGCGGAGACCCATTCGCGCAGTACCTGCCGCCCGGCGTCGGTAATGCGGTAGTAGCGGCGCGGCGGCCCGGTCACCGAAGGCTCGACATGGCTGTCGAGCAACCCGGCCGTGCCGAGATTGCGCAGCACCGGATACAGCGCACTCTGCTTGCCGCTCAGCACGCCCTCGCCCTCGCGTTCCAGGCGCTTGGCGATCTGGTAGCCGTACATCGGTTCGGCCGCCCCGCCGAGCACCGCGAGCAGGGCCAGCGAGACGGTGCCGGTGCTCAACTCTTTCTGGAACTTGCGCCGTTGGCTTTCGAATTCGTCCACGTCCGCCTCCTTCCGCTATCTTGGAGGTCAGACTAGTATGAAGTTCGGTATAGCGGATGTGCTGATAGTAATAGCCACGGGATAGCGGGCCCGGCCAGGAGCCAGCGGGCCGTCGGCCTCGTTTTCGCGCTCCCCCTATCCGCCGGGGCTCCCGGCTCCATGCCATGCTCGCCCGACCGCCCCGCCGAGCCCGCCGCCATGGACTTCCCACGCCCCGATCCCGCCCACCTCGCCCTGCTGCATCGCCTGGCCGGCGACTGGACCGGCCCCGAGCGGGCTCAGCCTTCGCCCTGGGGCGCCGGCGGCGAATCGCTCGGGCACGGCCGCTACCGGGTCGGCCTGGACGGCAGCGCGCTGTTGCAGGATTACGAACAGGTCAAGGACGGTCGGGTCGTGTTCCGCGGCCACGGCGTGTTCCTGATCGAGCCCGACAGCCAGGACGTGCTGTGGTGGTGGTTCGACTCGATGGGCTTCCCGCCGGCGCCGGCGCGCGGCCGCTGGCAGGGCGACACCCTGTATTTCGAGAAAGTCACCCCGCAAGGCGAGTCGCGCTACCGCTACGAGTTCGGCGGCGACCGCTACCGCTTCGTGATCGAGAACCGCTTCCCGGGCCAGGCCGACTTCGCCGAGTTCATCCGCGGCGACTACACTCGCCAGCCTTGAGACCGCCGGCCGCACGCCGGCCTCCCCGCACGTTTCGCCCCAGTCCGGAGATCGCCCGATGCGTTGGATGCCGCACGCCGCCCTGTTCTGCCTGCTGACCGCCGCCCTGCCCGCCGCCCAGGCGCAGACCGCCGCCGGCAAGGGCCGGACCATGCAGCAAGTGCTCGATTCCAGCCGGCCCGGCGACTGGCGCACGCTGGACCCGAAGAACACCCTGTACCTGGAACTGGCGGCCGGCCGGGTGGTGATCGAGCTGGCGCCGCAGTTCGCGCCGGCGCACGTCGCCAACATCCGCGCCCTGGCGTCGAACGGTTACTGGAACGGTCTGAGCATCAACCGCGCCCAGGACAACTACGTCGTGCAATGGGGCGACGGCAACGCCGAAGACGCGGCCAAGCGCAAGCCGCTGGGCCGCGGAATCAAGCCCAAGCTGCCGGCCGAGTTCGCGCGCAAGAGCCAGGGCCTGGCGATGACCGTGCTGCCCGATGCCGATGGCTGGGCGCCGCAAGCGGGCTTCGTCGCCGGCTTCCCGGCCGCGCGCGATTCCGCCACCGGTTCAAGCTGGCTGGCGCATTGTTACGGCACGGTCGGCGCCGGCCGCGACATGGCCGCCGATTCCAGCAACGGCGCCGAACTCTATGTGGTGATCGGCCAGTCGCCGCGCCATCTGGACCGCAACATCACCACCGTCGGCCGGGTCATCCAGGGCATCGAACTGCTGTCGGCGCTGCCGCGCGGCACCGGCCCGCTGGGCTTCTACGCCGACCCAGCCCAGCGCACGCCGATCCGCGCGATCCGCCTCGCCAGCGACGTGCCCAAGGCCGAACGCGCCAATCTGGAAGTGCTGCGCACCGACACGCCGCTGTTCGCCGAACTGGTCGAATCGCGCCGCAACCGCCGCGACGACTGGTACCTGCAGCCGGCCGGCCACATCAATATCTGCAACGTGCCGGTGCCGGTGCGCGAAGCCGCGGCCGCGACGCCGGCCGCGGCCAAGAGCAAGAAGCGCTGACGCACGCCGCGTCCCGGCCGTGGCCCGGACGCGGCGTCAGTCGCGGCGCTGGCGCCGCGACAGCGGCCCGTCCTCGCCCAGGCCCAACGCCTGGTGCTGGAACAGGCACATCCGCACCACATCGTGGTAGCGGCCGTCGCTGAAGAATTCGTCGATCAGCACGCCCTCGCGGCGGAAGCCGGCCTCCTCGTAGATGCGGATCGCATGGGTGTTGTCGACGTCGACCAGCAAGTACAGCTTGTACAGGTTCAACACCCGGAACGCGTAGTTGATCGCCAGCCGGGTCGCGGCGCGGGCGTAGCCGCGCCGCTGCTGTTCGGGCGAGATCATGATCAGGAACTCGGCGCGGCGGTGCAGGTGGTCGATCTCGACCAGCTCGACCAGGCCGACCCGCTCCTGGGCGCCGTCCTGGACGATGAAGCGGCGCTCGGACTGGTCGTGGATGTGCTTGCGGTACAACTCTTCGAGTTCGACGAAGGACTCGTAGGGCTCCTCGAACCAGTAGCCCATCACGCTGCGGTTGTTGTTGAGCACGTGGACGAAGTGCAGGTCGCCGCGTTCCAGCGGGCGCAGGGTCACGATCGGCACGGACGCGCCGCCGGCTTCGCCTGAATCGCCGGCGGTGTCGGTTTCGGTGGCAGGAGTCGCATTCATGACGCCACCCTACTCCATCGCCCGCGGCAAGGGTGTGACGCTTCACGAAGCCTTAGCCGGCCCCTGCCTAGCCTCGAAACTCTCCCAAACGCCGAGGCCACGCCATGCCCCTGCTTCGATTGCGAATCACCGGCAACGAGGACGATGCCCGCGCGATCGGCAACCTGTTGTCCAGCCTCGATGGCATCGAACACGTCGAAGAGGTCGCCGACCTGATGCCGCACATGGACGATGCCGATTCCAGTTCCGCCGGCCTGCCCGACGACGCCGGGCCCGGCATCCACGAGATCGAGATCGACGCACCCAACGCCCATGCCGCGGCGCGCGTGCGCGAGGCGGTGGAGGCGCTGGCCTTCGACCTCGACGTGCTGGTCGAATTCGAACACGACGAGGCGCGCTGATCCGCTGCGCAGCAGCGGATCGGCTGTTACGAGGGATGCCTGCTGCGCAGCAGCGGATCGGCCGTCGCGAGTGACGCCCGCTGCGCAGCAGCGGATCGGGTCCGTGCGAGGCGAACATTCGCGCCGGACGGCGCGCGTGATGCGGCTCGTCTCGCCTACTCGCCGTGCGGCGACGAACGATGCGGCTCCAGACCCGTCGCTGCCTCGCAACGACGGGCCGGCATGCACGCCGCGGCGCGCCGTCAGCCGCCGCGGGCCTGCCGGCGCTTGCGCAGATAGCGGCGCAACAGCCACAACAGCGGCAGCAGCGCCAGGGTCAGCGGCAGCAACACCGCAATGGCGCGGATCAGAAACGCGACCACCGCCGCCACGATGCCTCCGAAATCGCGGAACGCTTCGCCGATTTCGCTGCGGCTGGCCTGGCTTCGGGTGGTTTCGAAATCGAAGGTGACCAGCTGGGTCGAGATCCGCCGCTGCTGCTGCGCCGCTTCCTGCTGCGCCGCCTGCAACTGCGCCTCGAGCTCGGCGATGCGGCTGGACAGGGTCAACACGTCGGCGATCTTGAGGTCCTGGCGCTGCTGGAATTCCAACAGCCGCGCATGCTCCTTCTGCAACCGATCGCGCAGCATGGCGTTGTCGCGCACCGCCGTGGCCAGGTCGTCGGCCTGGATACTGCGGTCGCCGATTTCCTCGCCCTTGCCGGCCAGCGCCACCAGCGGTTCGACCCCGGCCGGCACGACCCGCACCTGCAGCATCGCGCTGGGGAAATCGCCGCCGCTCTGGCTCATCTCCAACACGGCGCAGGCGCCGAACTTGCCCGCGTTGCACGCGGCCTGCACCGCCTGCGCCTGGGTCGCGATGCGCTCGCCGGGCAGGCGCACCTGCACCCGATGTTCGTAGGCCAGCAGCACGCCGAGGTCGGCCTTGTCGGCGCTGCCGCCTTCCGCCGGCGGCGCCGCCGGCGCGGCGACCGATGCGGCGGCGCCGTCGGCGGCCGCCTCGCTGTTGTGTTTGGCGCAGCCCGCCGCGCCCGCCAAGGTCCCTGCCACCAGCGCGGCGGCCAACAGCCGCTTCGCGAATCCATACGCCATATCCGTTCTCCTTGCCTTTGTCCGTGATCCGTTCGGCCCCGGCACTATGCCATCGCCGCCGGCGGACGCGGGCTCGCCCGACGCCGCCGTTGTCGTGGATACATCAACGCAGGCCGAAGCGGAACGGGGTTGGGACGCTGCGCTGGATCTTCCCGCGGCCATGCCCGCGCAGTCGGGGCTCCAGAGACTTCATGGCGATGCCTGGACGAAACACCGCAGCTCGGCTGCGCGGGCACGACGAGTCGCGACGGGACGCAGGGGGTTAAGCGGCTTTCCCCCTGCATCCCGGTGTCCGCGGCTCGCCGCGCAGGCTTCAGAACTTGTGCTTGAACCCCACCGTCACGAACCGTCCCAGCGCGTCGTACTGGCTGATGTCGTACGGCAGCGCGCCGCCGGCCGGGTCGAACGGCGGGTCCTTGTCGGCCAGGTTCTGCACCGACAGATACACCGTGGTGTCGCGCAGGCCCTCGTAGCCCAGGTACAGGTCGAACTGGTGGTGGTCGTCGACCTCGCCGTCCAGGCCGGGGTTGCTGCGCGCGTCCACCACCTGCTGGCGATAGCCGCCGATGTAGCGCCACGACAACTGCGCGGTCCAGTCGCCGCGGCCGTAGTTCAGCGAGGTGATGCCGCGCCACTTGGGCAGCGCGCCGAAACGGTTGCCGCCGGCGCCTTCCAGCGCCCCCTGCCCGGCCACCTGCGGCTGCTCGTAGCTGAGCAGGCGGGTCCACGCGCCGTCCAGAGTCCAGGCCGCATCGCCGGCGCGCCAGACCTTGCGGCCTTCGATGTCGAAACCGGTGGTGGTCAGGGTGCCTTGGTTGGCGTAGCGGTTCTCGACCAGTTGCAGACGGCCCTGGGCGTCGCGGGTGATCCGGCCGGGGTTGAGCTGCGGATTGGAGACCACGTACTGCACGCTGTCCGGCGCGATCAGATCGTCCTGGCGGATCCGGTACAGGTCCACGCCGAGGCTGGTATCGGCATCCGGCGACCACAGCAGGCCCAGATTGATGTTGCTGGAACGCTCGGCCTTCAGGTCCGGATTGCCGGCGCGCAGGATGGTCACCCCGCGCGAGGCGCCGGGCTGCACCGGATCGAAGGGATCGATCACGCTGCCGTAGCTGATCGTGGTGCTCTGGGCGATTTCCGGCAGCGACGGCGCGCGGAACCCGCGCGAGGCGTTGAAGCGCACCAGGACATCGTCGCCGACCTGCCAACGCAGGCCGAGCTTGGGCGAGAACGCGCTGCCGAAGTCGCTGTAGTGGTCGCCGCGGCCGGCCAACTGCACCTCCAACGACTGCCAAGGCTTGAGGCTGAGTTCGAAGAACGCCGCCGAGACCCGGCGGTCGCCGTCGATCAGGTTGATCGCCGGGCGCAGTTCGGTGCCCGACAACACCTGCGGGCTGGTGCGCGCGTCCTGGGCCTCGTTGCGGAACTCCACGCCGGCGGCGACGCCGACGTCGCCGGCGCGCCACTGCAACGGGAAGCCGGAGATCTTGCCGTTGAGCGTGCTCAGACGGTAGGTGCCCGGACGCCGGGTCGACAGGCGCAGCGCCTCCAGCGCGCCCGGAGTGCGCGCGGGGTCGAGGAAGTCGTAGCTGCCGTCGCGCAAAACCCGCTCGAACGCATAGCGGTTGAGGAAGTTGCGCACGTACTCGTGCTGGCGGCTTTCCGAATGGCTGGCGGCGACGTCCCAGTCCCAGGTCTCACCCTTGCCGCGCAGGCCGACCAGCACCCGCGAGAACTCGGACTCGTTGATCTTGTAGCGCGCGCCGAGGTCCAGGAAGGAATACTCGAACGGCGTCGGCGTCGCATACGGATTGTTCGGATGGCCGACCGGCAACACCGCCGGGATGTCGACCAGGCGGCCGGTGCTGCGGTCGTAGGCGCGCAGGCCGGCGCCCACCGTCATCGGCGCGCTGAAGTAGGTACCGTTGTGGCTGGTGCTGTACAGCGCCTCGGCGAAGCCTTGCAGCGAATCGTTGAACCACACGTCGCCGGCGAGCAGCGCCTGGTAGCGCTCCACATCCGGCACCAGGGTGCGGAACGGCTGGGTATTGAAGGCGCAGGCGTTGCCCGGCAGCGGGCTGCCGAAGTCGCTGTACGGCCGCGACTGGGTACCGGACTGGCACGGGAACGCGACCGGCGCGCGCGGGTTGCGCAGGTACGCACCGCCCTGGGTCGACCAGCCGGCCAGGCGCCCGCCGGGTTGATCGCGGTAGTCGCCGTCGCGGGTCAGGTCGCGTTCGTCGGCATCGAGCCGGCCGCGCTGGAACACGTCGAGGCTGAAACGCAGGCTGTAGCGGTCGGTCGCCGGATCGCCATGGCCGGCGCGCAGGCCGATGCGGTGCTGATCGATACCGCCTTCGGTGGCCGCGCCGTAAGCCGCGTCGACTTCGATGCCTTCGATCTTGCGGCGCAGGATCAGATTGACCACGCCGGCGATGGCATCGGAGCCATACAGCGCCGAGGCGCCGTCCTTGAGGATTTCCACCCGCTCGATCGCGCCCAACGGCAACGCGTTGAGGTCGACGAAATTGTCCTGGGTGTTCTGGGCGAAACCGTAGGACGCGACGCGATAGCCGTTGACCAGCACCAGGGTGTTCTTCTGGCTCAGGCCGCGCAGCGACACGCCGGCCGAACCGTTGGCGAAGCTGCCGGTGTACTGCTCGTTGAAGCTGTTGCCGCTGTTGACGGTCAGGCTGCGCAGCAGGTCGGAGACGGTGACCTTGCCGCTCTTCTCGATCTGCGCGCGGTCCAGCACCAGCACCGGATTGACCCCGGCCTCGTCGCTGCGCTTGAGGTTGGACCCGGTGACCTGGACCGCGTCCAGGGTCACGCCGGGTTCGGCATCCGGTTGCGGCGCGGCCTCCGCGGCCAGGGCCAGCGGCGCGGCCAGCGCCAGGGACAGCGCGAGGGCGAGTCGTCGGTAACGCACGCCGGCGCGGGAAGCATCGAAAACGAAAGACATGGGCGGATTCCTGAGTCGAAGGGAAGAGGCGAAACGAAGGCGAACAAAGGCCCGACCGGAACGGCGTGCAGCCGTCCGCGCTGCGCGGTGCGCAGCGGGGTCACGTTGGGGAGGGGGACGACGCGATGCGGAGCGACCGCAAGACCGCGCACCGTTCCGGAGCGGGCGAAATCGGCGGCAGGTTCAGCCCGTCAGGGCATCACCCGCCGACTACAGATCTGACCCAGACACGCCCGACCAAAACGCGTTTGACCAAGGCACGCAGGAGGGATGCGCAGATGCCGCGTGCGGGGCGCAAACCAGGCGGCGGATGCTGACGGCGAAGGCGGAAGACGAAACTCGGCGGACATGAGGCGAACGAACCAGGACGACGACCGGGGGCGCGAACACCGCTGCGCGCAGCAGCCGGGTCGCTGACGAAGGAAGGGACGGGCCGCGTATCAACAGCGACACATCGAGCGACGACACGCGCGCATTCGGCGCGGTGCGGCGTTCGGTCGGCGGGTCGGGGCGGCTGCGTTCACGGGAGCGGTCTGCGTGGGATTCGAATGTCGCCGCGGCGGCGGCGAGAGATATGTTGCATCGCGATAAAGCGACGTCAAACCGCACCACGCCGGAATGGGCGATTTTTTCGCCACGTCGGGCCGCCGCCGGCCGCTCGCAGCCAGCGCCCTGGCCGGCGACGCCGCGCGAGCCGTGCCGCTACGGAGTGCGGAAAGCCCCGCCGTTGCGGGCTTTCGGCGGGCGGGACGGCACGTGAACCATGGCCGCGAGCACCGCATGTAGACATTACCGATGCTCATGACGCCGCCGCCGGCAATGACGCCGAAACCCGACTCCGGGCACGGTAAGTGCGCCGGGAGCGTCGTTCCGCCGCATGCCGACCCGGGCGACCGGCCGTGCCGGAGTCGGCCGCCGCCGGTGCCGACGACGCCGCCCGCGCATGCCTCGCGCGCCCCATCGCCATGGAGAGGCGGCCAGACCAGCGCCGCGGGAGGCCGCGCCCCCACGAATGACCCATGCGAGGGCCGGCGGCTTGGCCTATCCTCCGCGCATCGCGGCGACCGCCGCCTGCCACGACCCGATATGGACATGCGTCTGCGCCCCTCCCCCACCCCGTTCGCCTCCGCCCCGCGTCCGCTCGCGTTCGGCCTGCTCGCACCGGCCCTGCTCGCCCTGGCCCTGTCCGGCTGCGGTCCGCGCGACACCGCCGAGCCCGCGGCCGGCACCGCCCCGGCGGCCGCGATCGCCAAGGCCGGCGCTTCCGACCCGGCCGCCGACACCGCCTTCGCCGCGCTGTCCAAGCGCTGGCTGGACGAGGTCATGCGGCTCAACCCGGTCAGCGCCACCCAGATCGGCGACCACCGATTCGACAGCGAGGTCGACGATCTCAGCGCCGCCGGCCGCCAGCGCCAGCTCGACTTCAACCGCAAGCTGCTGGCCGAGCTGGACGCCATCGACGCCGCCAAGCTGTCGCGCGAGAACCAGGTCGACGCGGCGATCCTGCGCAACCGTCTGGAATCGGAAGTGTGGTCGCTGCAGACCCTGCAGAGCTGGGCCTGGGACCCGATGATCTACAACGGCCTGGCCGGCGATGCGATCTACAACCTGATGGCGCGCGAGTTCGCGCCGATGCCGCAGCGGTTGAAGTCGGCGACCGCGCGCATGGAGAAGATCCCGCAGATCTTCGCCCAGGCCCGCGCCAACCTCGACCCGGCGCGGGTGCCGAAGATCCACGCCGAGACCGTGTCCAAGCAGAACGCGGGCGTGCTCAGCCTGATCGACACCTTCATCGCACCCAACGCCGGCCAGCTCAAGGGCGCCGAGCGCAAACGCCTGGACGCGGCGGTCGCCGGGCTGCGCAAGGCGGTGGCCGAACAGCAGGACTGGCTCGACAAGACCCTGGTGCCGAACGCCAAGGGCAATTTCCGCATCGGCCAGACCCTGTACGACGAAAAGCTGAAGTTCTCGCTCAACGCCTCGCTGTCGCGCGCCGAGATCAAGCAGCGCGCCCAGGCCGAACTGGCGCGGGTGCGCGAGGAGATGTACGCCATCGCCCAGCGCGAGCTCAAGGACAAGCCCGGCGCGCCCGCGCTGCCGGACAAGCCGACGCCCGAGCAGCAGCAGAAGGCGATCGAGGCGGCGCTGGAACTGGCCTACGCCGACAAGCCGGCGCGCGACAAGGTGGTCGACTTCGCCAAGCAGACCACCGCCGACGCCACCGCCTTCACCCGCGCCAAGAACCTGGTCACCGTGCCGGACGCGCCGGTCAAGATCATCCTGATGCCGGAGTTCCAGCGCGGCGTGGCGCTGGCGTACTGCGACTCGCCGGGCCCGCTCGACAAGGGCCTGGACACCTATTACGCGATCTCGCCGATTCCCGACGACTGGAACGCGCAGCAGGTCGACTCGTTCCTGCGCGAGTACAACTCGCGCATGGTCCACCTGCTGTCGATCCACGAAGCGATGCCGGGCCACTACCTGGAAGGCGCGCACTCGGCCAAGGCGCCCTCGACCCTGCGCGCGGTGCTGCGTTCGGGCGTGTTCGCCGAAGGCTGGGCGGTCTACACCGAGGACATGATGGCCGACGCCGGCTACCTGGACGGCGACCCGCTGTTCCGCCTGGTCCAGCTCAAGTTCTACCTGCGCAGCATCGGCAACGCCATCCTCGACCAGGGCGTGCAAGTCGAGGACTGGAGCCGCGAGCAGGCGATGGAATTCATGACCCGGCAAACCTTCCAGCAGGAACGCGAGGCGGCCGGCAAATGGGTGCGCGCGCAGCTGACCTCGGCCCAGCTGCCGACCTACTTCGTCGGCGCGCAGGAGCACTTCGACATGCGCAAGGCGGTGCAGGCCAAGCTCGGCGACAAGTTCGAGCAGAAGGCCTATCACGACCAGGTGCTGTCCTACGGCGCGCCGCCGGTGCGCTTCGTGCGCCAGCTGATGCTGGACGAACCGATCCGCTGAACCGGCGCCGTTCCATCCGCCGCCGCGCTTTGTGCCGGCGGCGATGGTTCCGGCGCGCCGCTTGCGCTAGCCTCCTAGCCGCCCCGCCGGGCGGCGCCGACGCACGGTCCGCGCCGCCGCCGCGGGCATGCTACCGTCGTGCCGAGAGGAAGGCCGCCCCGCGGCCGCTGCCATGATCGCGAACCCGAACCCGCCCGCCGCCGACATCGCCGCCGAACCCGGCGCGGTACGGCGACAGGTACGCCGCCGGCGCGGCGATCGCTGCGAAGACGGCCTCGACGCAATCGCCGCCGAAGTGCCGGTGAGCCTGATCTACAACGACGCGCCGTTCGCGGTGATGATGGCCACCCCGGCCGACCTGGAAGATTTCGCCCGCGGCTTCTCGCTCAGCGAAGCCATCGTCGCCGATCCCGCCGAGCTGCGTATCGAGGCCGTCGCCCACGGCCTGGACGGCGCGCAACTGCGCCTGCGCATTCCCGAGCCGCGCGCGCAGGCCCTGGCTCACCGCCGGCGCAGCCTGGAAGGACGCAGCGGCTGCGGCGTGTGCGGCAGCGAAAGCGTGGACGCGGTGTTGCGCACGCCGCCGCAGGTCGGCGCCGGCGCGGCGATCGCCGGTGCCGCCCTCGCCCGCGCCTTGCGCGAGCTGCGCGCGCAACAGCCGCTCAATGCGCTGACCGGCGCCACCCACGCCGCGGCCTGGGCCGGACACGACGGCCGCGTCGCGCTGGTGCGCGAGGACGTCGGCCGGCACAACGCGCTGGACAAGCTGATCGGCGCCCTCGCCGCGGCCGGCGTCGATCCGTCGCAAGGCTTCGCCGTGGTCACCAGCCGCGCCAGCTACGAGATGGCGATGAAGGCCGCGCAAGCCGGCATTCCGCTGCTGGCGGCGATGTCGGCGCCGACCGCGCTGGCGATCGCCCTGGCCGACAGCGCGCGGCTGACCCTGATCGGCTTCGCCCGCGACGACGGCTATGCCGTCTACACCCATCCCCGGCGCCTGCTCGACGACGCGCGCGCCGATGCCGACGCCACCGGAACGCCGCCATGAGCAAGAAAACCATCCGTCCCTACGACGGCCCCGCCGGCGGCTGGGGCGCGCTGCGCAGCGTCGCCCGGCATCTGCTCGAACAGCAGGTGCCCGTGCACGGCGCCCGCACTCTGCTCGCCGCCAACCAGCCCGACGGCTTCGACTGCCCCGGCTGCGCCTGGCCCGACCGCGACCACACCTCGACCTTCGAGTTCTGCGAGAACGGCGCCAAGGCGGTGGCTGCCGAAGCGACCCGGCACCGCGCCACGCCGGACCTGTTCGCCCGTCACACCGTGGCCGAGCTGGCGCAGTACAGCGATCATTGGCTGGAGAATCAGGGCCGGCTGACCCATCCGATGCGCTGGGACTCGCCCAGCGACAAGTATCTGCCGATCGGCTGGGACGAGGCCTTCGCCCGCATCGGCGCGCAGCTTGCGGCGCTGGATTCGCCCGACCGCGCGCTGTTCTACACCTCCGGCCGCTGCAGCAACGAGGCCGCGTTCCTGTACCAGTTGTTCGTGCGCGAATTCGGCACCAACAATTTCCCCGATTGTTCCAACATGTGCCACGAGCCGTCGGGCACGGCGATGAAGGCCCAGCTCGGCGTCGGCAAGGGCACGGTGCAACTGCGCGACTTCGAACTCGCCGATGCGATCTTCATCTTCGGCCAGAACCCGGGCACCAACCATCCGCGCATGCTCGGCGAGCTGCGCCGCGCGGCCCAGCGCGGTGCGGCGATCGTGTCCTTCAACCCGCTGCGCGAACGCGGCCTGGAACGTTTCGCCGATCCGCAGGACAAACGGGAGATGCTGCACAACGGCTCGACCCGGATCTCCTCGGACTATTTCCAGCTGCGCATCGGCGGCGACCTGGCCGCGGCCAAGGGCATCGCCAAGCGCGTGCTGGAACTCGATGCCCAGGCGCAGCGCGACGGCGGCGAACGCAGGATCGATCCGGACTTCATCGCCGAACACACCCAGGGCTTCGAGGCCTTCGCCGCCGACGTCGCCGCCGAGTCCTGGGAAACGATCTGCGCCGAATCCGGACTGAGCCGGGCCGAACTGGAGCGCGCCGGCGATATCTACGCCGGCGCCGGCAGCGCGATCTTCTGCTGGGGCATGGGCATCACCCAGCACAAGCATTCGGTCGCGACCATCCAGATGCTGTGCAATCTGCTGCTGATGCGCGGCAATCTCGGCCGTCCCGGCGCCGGCGCCTGTCCGGTGCGCGGGCACAGCAACGTGCAGGGCGACCGCACCATGGGCATCTACGAAAAGCCCTCGTCCGCGTTCTTGGACCGCTTGCAGCAGGTGTTCGGCTTCGAGCCGCCGCGGGCGCCCGGCCACGACACCGTCGGTGCCATCCAGGCCATGCTCGACGGCCGCTGCACGGCCTTCTTCGGCCTCGGCGGCAACTTCGCCACCGCCACGCCCGACACCGAAGCGACCCATCGGGCACTGCGCCGCTGCGAGCTGACCGTGCACGTGACCACCAAGCTCAACCGCAGCCACCTGGTGCACGGGCGCGACGCCTACATCCTGCCCTGCCTGGGCCGCACCGAGATCGACCTGCAGGACAACGGCCCGCAGGCGGTCACGGTCGAAGATTCGATGAGCATGGTCCACCTGTCCGCCGGCATCAACGCGCCGGCCGATCCGATGCTGTTGTCGGAGCCGGCGATCGTCGCGCGCCTGGCCGAAGCCACCCTGGGCGCGCGCAGCAAGCTGCCGTGGCGCTGGCTGGTCGGCGACTACGACCGCATCCGCGACCTGATCGCGCAGGTGTTCGACGAGTTCGGCGACTTCAACCGGCGGGTGCGCGTGCCGGGCGGGTTCCACCTGCCCAACGCCGCCGCCGAACGGCGCTGGCTCAATCCCGAGGCCAAGGCCTTGTTCAAGGCGCATGCGGTGCCGACCGATCTGCCGGTGCACCGCGCCCGGGCGGCGCAGGCGCAACCGGTATTCAACCTGGCCACGACCCGTTCGCACGACCAGTACAACACCACCATCTACGGTTTGAACGACCGCTACCGCGGCGTGTTCGGCGAACGGCGGGTGGTGTTCATCCACCGCGACGACATCGCCATGCTCGGTCTGCAGGCCGGCGATTGGGTCGATCTGGAAAGCCTGGGCGAGGACGGCGTACAACGCATCGCCCGACGTTTCCTGTTGGTCGAGTACGACATTCCGCGCGGCTGTCTGGCCGCCTATTACCCGGAGACCAATGCCCTGGTGCCGTTGTCGAGCTTCGCCGACGAAGCGCGTACGCCGACATCGAAATCGATCCCGGTCGTCGTCCATCCGCACCGGCGGGCGACGGACGCGGGGCTGCAATCGGCACGGGATATCGGCCATGTCCGGGTGGACTGAAGGCAGCCCCACGCAGCGCCTGCTCGCCGCGCTCGCGGCCGAGCCCGGCGGAGTCTCGCTGCCGCGCCTGTGCAAGCGCCTGGGCCTGCGCATGAGCGTGCTGCTGCGGGAACTGGCCTGGATCGGCGAAGACCCCATCGGCGAACACCCGGGCCTGGGTTGGGTACGCATCGAAGTGCGCAGCGACGCGCGCGGCGAAACCCGCGTCGCCGTGCTGACCGAGCTCGGCCGCGCCCGTCTGGCGGACGGGTAGCCGCCGACGCCTGCCTGTAGGAGCGGCGCAAGCCGCGACCACCGCAGCGACGGACGCGAGCGCGACCGGCCGAAGCCGCGGGACTGGACATCGCGAATCGAACCGCGGCCGGACGAACCGTGTTTTCTACAGCGCCGTGGTATGACGTCGCTTGGCCGGTCGCGGCTTACGCCGCTCCTACGGGAGGGAATCGCGCCGCTCGCCTCAGAACTCGCGGCCGTTGATCGGCACGATCTTGATCCGGCTCAGGTCGATCCCGTCGAGGCAGCGCACGTTGATCGCCGTCATCGGCGAACCGTCGGGCATCTTGCCTTCGCTGAACGGCGAAATGCCGCAGCTCGCGCAGAAGTGGTGGTCGATCGCGTTCTTGTTGAAGCGATAAGTGCCCAGGTCGGCCGAGTCGGTGGTCAGCTCGAACGCCGCGCGCGGCACGAACCAGAGCAGGCCGCCGCGCTTGAGGCACATCGAACAATTGCAGTCCATCGCCTGCTCGATCTCGCCTTCGACCGTGTAGGCGATCTTGCCGCAATGGCAGCCGCCGGTGTACGTCGTCATCTGCGCTCTCTCCCGAGCCATCGAAGACGCGAGAATAACGCCGCCGCGCTATGCTCGTCGCCTGACGTTCGTCATCCGCGGGGCCGCCCGCGCCGCTCGGCCAGGAGCATGTTCATGGACCCCATCTGCGGCAGCACCATCATTCCTTCGTTGCGCTACCGGGACGCGCCGGCCGCCATCGAATGGCTGTGCCGCGCCTTCGGTTTCGAGAAACACGCCGTCTATGCCGACGGCGACATCGTCCACCATGCCCAGCTGACCTACGGGCCGGGCATGATCATGCTCGGCTCGGTGGTCGAGGACGAAAACAACGAATGGGCCCGGCGCATCGTCCAACCCGATGAGATCGGCGGGCGCGAAACTCAGGCCTGTTCGGTCATCATCGCCGATGCCGACGAGCACTATGCCCGCGCCCGCGCGGCCGGCGCCCGGATCGTGGCCGATATCGCCGATCAGGACTTCGGCGGACGCGCCTACACCTGCCGCGACCTCGAAGGCCGGCTATGGTGGTTCGGCACTTACAATCCCTGGAACCCATGAACCGCAAACGCTCCGCTACCGCCCCGGCCGACGATCTGTTCGCTGCGCCCGCTCCGGCCAAGACGGCCGCATCCGCCGACGACTTCGGCCCGGGACCGGGCGCCGTCGACGGCATCCGCGTCGGCATCGGCGGCTGGACCTTCGCGCCATGGCGCAACAACTTCTACCCGGACAAGCTGGTGCAGCGGCGCGAACTGGAATACGCCAGCCGCCGGCTCAGCAGCATCGAGATCAACGGCACCTTCTACAGCGCGCAGAAACCGGCGACCTACGCCAAATGGGCGGCGGAAACGCCGGCGCATTTCGTGTTCTCGCTCAAGGCGCCCGGGCGCATCACCCAGTCCGGCGCCCTCGCCCGCGCCGGCAGCGGCGCGCGCGCCTTCATCGACGGCGGGCTGAGCGAATTCGGCGCGCGCCTGGGGCCGATCTTGTGGCAGTTGGCGCCGAGCCGGCGGTTCGATCCCGACGATCTGGCGCCGTTCCTCGACGCGCTGCCGCGCGAGCTCGACGGCCGCGCGCTCAAGCACGTGCTGGAGGTGCGCCATCCCAGCTTCCTCGATCCGGCCTATCTGGCCCTGGCGCGCGAACGGCGCATCGCCACGGTGTTCACCGACTCCGACGAGTATCCCTCGCTGGCCGACCTCACCGGCGATTTCGTCTACGCACGGCTGATGCGCTCGCGCGCCGCCGTCGACACCGGCTACCCCGACGACGAGCTGCAGGCCTGGACCGAGCGCGCCCGCCTTTGGGCGCGCGGCGGCGACTGCGTCGACCTGCCCCACGTCGGCGCCGCGCAGGCCGGCACGGCCCCGCGCGAGGTCTTCGTCTACTTCATCAGCGCCGCCAAGGCGCGCAATCCGGCGGCGGCGATGCGGCTGATCGAGAGAGTCGGGACGTGAGCTGAAACGGGAGCGGGACGACGAGCAGCAGCGGCGTTCGCCCCGGTCCGCTGCTCGCGCCTGGCCGCCGCCTCCCCGCTGCGTTCAGTACGCCACGGTGAACCGCCGCCGCGAATGCGCCGGCTGCTCCAGTTCGTCGATCATCGCCAGCGCGTAGTCCTGCACCGAGATCGTGCTTTCGCCCTGTTCGTCGACCAGCAATTGATCGCCGCCGAGGCGGAAGCGGCCGGTGCGTTCGCCCGGCACCAGATGCGCGGCCGGCGACAGGAAACTCCAATCCAGTTCGCGCTCTTCGCGCAGGTCGCGCAACACGCGGCGCATCGCTTCGGCGCCGCCGCGCCACTGCTCGGGGAATCCGGGCTGGTCGAGCAATTCCTGGCCCGGCGCGACTTCCAGGCTGCCGGCGCCGCCGACCACCAGCAGGCGCGGCACGCCGGCCTGCTTGGTCCCGGCGACGATCTGGGCGTAGCCGGCGACGGTATCGGCTTCCAGGTTCGGGTTGCTCCAGCCGCCGACGTTGAGCGAAGCGATCACCGCATCGGCGCCGCGGACCAGCCCGGCGAGCGCGGACGGGTCGCCGCCGTCGACGATGCCGGCGCGCGCGGTCAGGCCGTCGTGGGCCGGCAGCGCGGACGGGTCGCGGGCGACCGCGGTCACCCGGTGGCCGCGCTGCAGGGCTTCTTCGAGCAAGGCGCGGCCGACATAGCCGGTGGCGCCGATCAGGACGATGTTCATGGGGCTCCGTCTGAGCGAGTGGGGACGGAACCTAGTCTGCCCACTAACAGACACGACGATAATCGGCTGGTTTAGACTAGGACCATGAAGCTGGACTTCACGATAGATCGACTCAAACGCATGGCGGTATTCGCCCGCGTGGTCGAACTGGGCTCGATGAGCGCCGCCGCGCGCGAGCTGGACATGACCCCGTCGGCGGTCAGCCAGCAACTGCGCCAGCTCGAGGCCGAGACCGGAGTGGTGCTGTTGCACCGTTCGACCCGCAAGCTCACCACCACCGAGGTCGGCCAGGCCTACTACGAAGATTGCGCGGCCATGCTGCAGGCCGCCCGCGCCGCCGACGGCCGGCTCGGCGATCTGCGCGACGAGCCGCGCGGCGAACTGCGCATCGCGGTGCCGATCGGCTTCGCCGCGCACTTGGCGCAGGCGCTGGCGCCGTTGATGCACGCCCACCCGGCGCTGTCGCTGCGGGTGTTCGCCGACGATCGCCAGATCGACTTGATCGCCGAGCGCATCGATCTGGCGATCCGCATCGGCCGGCTCGCCGATTCCAATCTGGTCGCACGGCGCATGGCCGAATGGCGGCATCTGCTGGTCGCCGCGCCCGCGTACGCGCGCGTCCGCGGGCTGCCGCGTACGCCGGCGGAACTGGCCCGGCACGAGACGATCATCCTCAGCGTCATCAACCGGCCCGAGTATGTCGACCTGCACCGCCCCGGCGAGCCGGCGCAGCGAGTGCGGGTCGGCGGCCGCATCGTCAGCAACAATTCGCGCACGGTATTGCAGATGATGTTGCAGGGCCTGGGCATCGTCCGCCTGCCCGAACCCGACGCGCTGCCGCTGTTGGCCGACGGCCGCGCCGTGCCGGTATTGCCGGAGTGGTCGCTGCCGTCGCTGGGCGTGTACGCGGTCACCGCGCAACGCGATTCGCAGCCGGCCAAGGTGCGCCAGGCGATCGCCGCGCTGCAGGCTTACCTCAACGCGCACACGCCCTCGTCCCTGGCCGGTGCCTGAGTCCGGACGTTGCCGGGCTCAGCCCGGCAACGTCGCCAGCGCGCGCACCGGAAAGGTGCCCATGCCTTTCACCTTCGGCGGCACCGCGCTGAAACGGAAGCCCTGGTCCGGCACCGCGGCCAGGTTGCGCAGGTGCTCGACGATCAAGATCCCGGCGCCGAGCAGCACGCTGTGCACCGGCCGCGCCTTGCCGCGGGTGTCGTCGATGTTCATCGAATCGATGCCGACCAGCTTGACCCCGCAATCGCGCAGCCACAGCGCCGCCGCTTCGGTCAGGAAGGGGTGGCCGTCGGCGTAGGCCGGCGTGGCGAAGTGACGGTCCCAACCGGTATGCACCAGCACCGCGCGACCGCGCAATTCCAGGTCGCGGAAGCGTTCGACATCGATCGCCTGCACGCCCGCCGGCACCCGCACCACGATCGCGTCGAGGTCGGCGCAGTCTTCCGGGCCGATCTGCGACAAGTCCTTGCCGTCGGCGTAGCGGTGCGAGGGGCAATCGATGTAAGTGCCGGTATTGGCGACCATGTCGATGCGGCCGATCTGGAACTCGGTGCCCGCTTCGTAGATCTCGCGCGAGCGCTCGCGGCTGAGGTAGTCGCAGACGTGCGCGGCGGGCAGGCCGGGATAGGTCACCAGCCCGTCCTCGATAGTGTGGCTGAGGTCGACGTAGCGCAGCCGGCCGCTGTCGAGCGCGGCGTCCTTGCGCTTGTGCGCCTCGACGATGATGCGCTTGTTGAGGATACGCGCCGGTCCGACCATCAGAAGACGCAGGTCGCGCACGATGTAGTCGATCAACTCGGCGTCGCCGATGTCGTCGCCGTCGATGTCGAGGCGGAAACCCTGGCCTTGGAGGCCGCCGCCGTTGCTGAACTCGATTTCGAAGTCGAACTGGACGCGGTGCTGGAGAGGGGTCAAGGCGAGAGGTCCGGGATTGGGGATTGGGGATTGGGGATTGGGAGCCGGGAGCCGGGAGTCGGGAGTCGGGAGTCGGGAGTCGGGAGTCGGGAGTCGGGAGTCGCGAAAGGCTAAAGCGGGGAGCCTGGTTTTTGCGCGCCATCCACGCGCGGGCGGGGATGCGTGGCTCCCGCGATACGACGCTGCAATCTTTGGATGCCTGCTTTCGCAAGAACGGCGATGTCGGGAGTTCGCCGTGACCGGCGCCGGCGGGAGATCGCCGCGCGCACTCTTTCGCCGTTGTCGCCGGCCGCGCGCCTACTTCGGCGCGCGCTGGCTCAACGCTACGCTGCCGAGGATCAGCACGGCCGCCGCCAGCATGGTCGCGGTCAGCGGTTCGCCGAGCAGCATCCAGCCCCAGGCGACGCCGAACAGCGGCACCAGGTAGGTCACCGCGACCGCACGGCCGGCGCCGATGCGCTGGATCAGGCGGTAGTACATGACGAAGGCGATGCCGGTGCAGAGCACGCCGAGCAGGGCCGCCGACAGCCAGGACTTGGCCGGGATCGCGTGGGTCGGCCATTGCGCGAGGGCGAACGGCAGGGTCAGCAGGGCCGACGTGCCCAGGGTCGCCGCGGCGACCGCGGCGGCCGGCAGGCCGGTCAGCTGGCGCCGCACCAGGTTGGCGCCGATGCCGTACAAAAAGGCCGCGGTGCAGCCGGCGGCCACCGCCCAGCCGATGCTGGCGCCGGCGGTCTTGCCGCTGGCCAGCACCACCACGCCGGCGAAGCCGGCCAGCAGCGCGATCGCGCGTTGCACGCCGATCTTCTCGCCGAAGAACAAGAACCCGACCAGGGCGGTGAACAACACCGCCATCGAATTGGTGATCGCGCCGATCCCGGCCGGCGCACGCTGCGCGGCCCAGGCGAACAACACGAACGGCACCGCCGAATTGATCAGGCCGATCATGGCCAGCTTGGCCCAGATCCCGGCGCCGCGGAACGACTCGCGCGCCTTCCACAGGAACGGCAGCAGGATCAGCGCCCCCAGGCCCAGGCGCATCTCGACCAGCGGCAGCGCGCCGAAGTCCTTGGCGGCCACGCGCATGAACAGGAACGAGCCGCCCCAGATCGCGCCGAGCACGGTCAGTTCCAACGGCGTGCGCCAGCCGGCGCGTGCGGAATCGGTGACGGCGACGGCCGAAGAGGCGGAGCCGTCGGGAGTCACGCTGGCGGCGAGTTCGGGGGAACGCATGCGCTAAGTCCTCGGAAACGGCGGCCGCGCGATGCGGACGCCTGCGGGGGAATACGGCCGCGCACGGCCTCGCGGCGGCGCGGTGGGTGCGGCGACCAGGCGCGTCGTCGCGCGATACGGGCGACCGGCGCCGGTGCTGGCGCGCTCGGCGCAGGCCCCGAGCGCAGTATCGGCGCGCGGATCGCCCGCGGATATCCGCAACCGGACGAATGGCCCCGGGTCGGGGGCGGCGCCGGCCGGTCGCGCGAACGTCCGCATCGGACGTGCCAATCAAATGTCCCGATCAGGGGGCCCGATCAGACGTCCGGATCAAACGTCCAAAATCGCCAGCGTGCCGCGGCTGCCCGGCGCCACCGCATGGGCCACGCCCGCAGGCACCACGTACAACTGTCCGGCGCCGACTTCGACGATCTCCTCGCCGATGCTCAGGCGCATCGATCCGTCGAGCACCAGCAGGCCCTCGGCGAAATCGTGGGTCTCTTCCTCGTAGGCGCCGGCGTCCATGCGCAACAACTTGAAATTGGCGTTGCCGAAGCGGCCGACCACGGTCGAGCGCCAGGCGGCGGGCAATTCGGCGGAGGTCGCAAGCAGGTCGATGAGGCTCATGTGCAGGCACTGGATGGCGGGTCGCTCGGGCCGCGACGACAATCTGGCTTTTCCCTGGGGCTTATTCTCGCTGGCCCGTAATCCGATGCAAGCGCATACTTTCGCTTCCAGCCACAAACCATATTTGAGGCTCCGATGGCATTGCGCGCGGACTGGCTGCCGGCCCTGGCGGCGTTCGAGGCGGCGGCGCGGCACCAGAATTTCGCCCACGCCGCCGAGGAACTGCATCTGACCGCCAGCGCGGTCAGCCATCACGTGCGCAAGTTGGAAAGCCGGCTCGGTGTCAGCCTGTTCCAGCGCCACGCCCGCGGCGTGGCGCTGACCGCGCAGGGCCGCCAGCTCGCCGACGCCGCCGGCACCGCGCTGGCCGATGTCGACGGGGTGCTGCGCAGCCTGCGCCTAGCCCGCGACGACCGCGACCGGGTCCGCATCACCACCCTGCACTCGCTGACCTACACCTGGCTGCTGCCGCGCCTGCCCGAGTTCACCCGCGCCCATCCGCAGATCCAGCTCAGCCTGGACACCGAGATCGCCCTGGCCCGGTTCGACGACGGCGGCCCCGACCTGGGCATCCGCCACGGCGCCGGCCACTGGCCTGGGTTGACCGCGCACCCGCTGATGGACGACAGCCTGTTCCCGGTCGCCTCGCCGCGCATGCCCGGGATCGAACGCGTGCGCACGCCGGCGCAGATCGCCGAGCTGCCGCTGATCGCCGACCATGCGCGCCAGGGCTGGCACGACTGGTTCCGCGCCGCCGACGTGCACGGCTGCAAGCTCGAAGAACGCTACACCTTCAGCGATACCACCGACGCGATGATGGCGGCCGCGCAAGGCCTGGGCGTGGCGCTGGCGCGGGCGCAGATCGCCGTGCCCTATCTGCGCTCGGGCCAGTTGCAGCGCCTGCCCGGACCGGCGATGCCGGCGCGCTGGGGCTACTACGCGATCTACCCCGCCCACCGCCGCCTGCGTCCGGCGGCCAAGACCTTCCTCGACTGGCTGCTGGCGGTCGACAAGGGCGACCCGCCGCCGGTCTGAGCGCCTGCAAGAGGCAGGAGCGGCGCGAGCCGCGACCACGGGACGCGCAGAGGCCCCAAGACCATCGCCACCGATCGAAGCCCGAACCCTTCGCCCGTAGGAGCGGCGTCAGCCGCGACCACGGGACGCGCAGAAGCCCCAAGACCATCGCCACCGATCGAAACCCGAACCCTTCGCCTGTAGGAGCGGCGCGAGCCGCGACCACGGGACGCGCAGAGGCCCCATGGCCATCGCCACCGATCGAAGCCCGAGCCCTTCGCCTGTAGGAGCGGCGTCAGCCGCGACCACGGGACGCGCAGAGGCCCATGGCCACCGCCACCGATCGAAACCCGAACCCTTCGCCTGTAGGAGCGGCGTCAGCCGCGAC
>NZ_HG424517.1 GCF_000336385.2 Lysobacter antibioticus HS124
GGCACCGGCCAGTCGCTGACCGTGTACGGCCGGGTCGCGCCGCAGACCGCCACGGTCGGCAGCTACAGCGACACGATCACGGTGTTGGTGACGTACTGACGCGGTCCGCGGACGCGGACACGACCGTCGCACGCGGGCGCCGGACGGTCGCATCCGCGACGAAGGCGGTGTTTCGGGCCGCGCCGTAACGCAGCGGGGCGGCCGGGCCCGGCGGCCGGCTCATGCCGAGCCGGCCGCCTCGGCGGTCACCAGCGGACCCTCAGCCCCAGGTTGGCCTGACGCTGCTCGACCTCGCTCCCGTCCAGGCTCTGGCCGTACGAAAGCACGCCGAACAGGCTGACGGACGGGTTCAGTTCGGCCTCCACGCCGACATCGA
Organism: Lysobacter antibioticus HS124; assembly: GCF_000336385.2. Classification (GTDB taxonomy): domain Bacteria; phylum Pseudomonadota; class Gammaproteobacteria; order Xanthomonadales; family Xanthomonadaceae; genus Lysobacter; species Lysobacter firmicutimachus. The sequence continues at coordinate 377 of NZ_HG424517.1, forward strand.
GGGTCGCCATCAGCCCCAGTTCGTGATTCGGGAACGCCTGCCGCTGTGCGTTGGCGCCGGGCGGCAGCACGACCAGGGCATCGTCCTTCTCGCCCAGCGTGTCCTGCACGCCCAGCGTCGCCCACGGCCGCACCCTCGCGCCCGCCGCGGTTTCGAACAGCTTGTCGACGCGCACGGCCAGCCGCGCGGTGCCCAGCAAATCGTCGTCCATCACCAGCCGCTTGCCGCCGGCATCGAGCTTGTCCTGCCACTGCATCGCGCTGGCGCTCAGGTTGAACTGCGGCTCGACGGTCCAGCCGTTGTCGAGATGGAAGCGATGTCCCAGCTGTGCGCTTGCGGTCAGGCTGTTGCCATCGATCTTTTCCTTGAAACCGTCGGCCACCGCGATGCTGGCCTCGGGCCGCTGGCCGACCAAGGTCAGGTCGAGGTAGGTGCCGCGCTTCCAGCTGACGCTGCCGTACATGCCGACCATCGGCGTATCCACGCGCACATGGGCCTCGCCGATGCCTTGCAGATCGGTCGAGTTGGCGCCGCTGGCCCAGTAGTTGCCGCGCTGGAACGCCACGAACACGCCGCCGCGCAGGTGACGCGTTTCGCGGTCCTGCAGCAGGGTGTCGACGCCGGCGTACAGCCCGAGCGTGTCGCCGCTGAAGGCGAAGCCCGGGTCGGCGCCCATCTTCAGCTCGCTGCCGGTGACGGCCATCCAGAAGCCCTGGCATTCGCCCTCCAGCTGCCAGTAGGCGCGCTCCATGTCGTCTTCGTGCGAGCCGCAACGCGGCGTGTCGCCGCGGATGCCGGCCATGCGTTCGAACAGCAGGCGGTTGCTTTCCTGGATCAGGCTGGCGCCGATCCCGGGCAAGACCGCGTAACCGCCGATCTCCGGCAGGATGTCGCTGGCCTCGGTGTTGAGATACCAGCCGTCGCCCTGGCGATCGAAGGTCCATGGGAACACGCTGCCGTTCAACCGCACCACGCCGTCGGTCGCGTCCGCGGCGATGAAATGGCCCTCGGTCGCGGCGTTGTCGTTCGGGGCCGCGATCACCCGGATCGAGGCCGGCTGTTGCGGCGTCTCGCTGCCGTCGCTGGCGAAAGCCACCGCGGTGCTGCCGACCACATCGCCGCCGATATCCAGGCCGCCCGAGCTCTGGCCGCCCGGCGACACGGTCAACGCCAGCCGGCCGCCGCCGGTGTAGTTGCCGCTGACGCCGAAGCGCGCGTTGCCGACCGTGATCAGACCCGAATTGGCCAGGTTGCCGGTCAGGCCGGCGCCGCTCATGCCGATCAGCTCGGACGTGCCGTCGATCGACAGCAGGCCGCTGCCCAGGTTCAGCGGTCCGGTCAGGGTCAGCTGCGTGCCGGTGAGCAGATCCACCCGCTCCCAGTTGGACAGCGCGCCCACGTCGGCCTGGTCCAGGACCATGTCGTGGAAATTCACCCGGTCCTCGCCGCCGGCGCCGCCGTCGAAGCGGCTCAGGCCGCTCAGGTCGCCGCCGCGGAAATCGGCGGTGTCGTTGCCGGCGCCGAAGTCGAAGCGGCCGATCACCGTGCCGGCCGAGTCGAAGCGGTCGTTGCCGGCGGTGCCGCTGTAAAGGCCGCTCGCCTTCAGGGTCGAGCCGGCCGCGACGGTGGTGTTCTGCGCCGCCACACTGCCGCCGGCGGTGACCTCGAGCAGGCCGCCGATCACGTCGACATCGATGAACTCGGACGCACCGTTGATCTGCAACGCGCCCGCGCCGGATTTGGCCAGCGATTCGAAGCCCAGCATGCTGCCCAGCGGCACGTTGAAACCGGCGCCGATGTTGGCCTCGAGCGTATCGCGGCCCTGGCCGCCGTCGACCGTGCCGATCGCCGCGGTGGTTTCGTGGACGATGAAGCGGTCGTCGCCGGCGCCGAGCGCGAAACTGCCGCCGCCGGTGTCGAGCGTGCCGGCCAGATCGAACACATCGGCACCGTCGCCGAGGTCGCCGGAGGCGAGCAGGCTCGCCCCTACGGCCACGTCGACCGTATTGACGCCCGCGCTGCCGGTCAGCACGGCCGGAGCCGACGCCAGACCGCGCACGCTGCCGTCGATCGCCAGCGTGGTGGCATCGGCCATCGCCAGCGTCGGCGTCTGCAGGCTGCCGGCCACGCTCAGCACGCCGCCGTTGAGCGTGGTGCCGCCGCTGAAGCTTTGGCTGCCCACCAGCGTCGCTTCGCCGGCGTTGTCCTTCTGCAGATACTCGAAGTTGATCGTGCGGGCGGCGTCGAAGGTCAAGGCGTTGGCGTTGTCGAGCACCACCGTGTCGCCGCTGCCGTGGCCGCCGCCGCTGATCACCGCTTCGATGGCTGCGCCGTCTTGCAGGGTCAGCACGTCTTCGCCGCCGCACAGGTCGATGCTGCCGCTGCCCGAGACGGTGCCGGCCACGGTCATGCGGTCGTTGGCGGCGCCGCAACCGAAGCTGCCGTCGACGTTCAAGGTCGCGCCGGCGCCGACCACGGTGGCCAGCGCGCTGCCCGCGGTCGCGATCACGCTGCCGGCCGGACCGATGTTCAGGGTCCCGCCGAGCACGCTGACCTCCTGCAAGTCGGTCGCGCCCGGACCGGTGACGTTGAGCACGCCGGTACCGGTCTTGGTGACGCCCTCGAAACTCGCCAGCGAGCCCAGGTTGGCGCTCAGGTCGATGTCGTAGACGCGCGTGTCCAGGCCGGCGCCGCCGTCGATCGTGCCGATCACGGTCGTGCCGTCGTGGACCACGAAGCTGTCGTCGCCGTCGCCCAGGGCGAAGACGCCGCCACGGGTGTCGAGGGTGCCGACGACGTCGAGTACGTCTTCGCCTGCGCCCAGATCGCCTTCGGCCAAGGCCGTGCCGTTGACGGTCACGGTGTTGGCGCCGGCGCTGCCGGCGATCGCGGCGACGAGGCCCGCGCCGCCGTCCAGACTGCCGTCGACGGTCAGTGCGGTGTCGTCGCCCATCGTCACGACCGGCGTGCTCAAGCCGCCGGCGATCGCCAGTTCGCCGCCGTTGACGGCGGTGCCGCCGCTGAAGTTCTGGGTCCCGGTGAGGGTGGCGGTGCCGGTGTTGTTCTTGGTCAGGAACTCGAAATTGACCACGCTGCCGGCGCCGAAACTCAACGCCCCGGCGTTGTTGAGCACGACGGTATCGCCGGCGCTGTGCGCGCCGCCGTCGAGCAGGCCGGCCAAGCCGCTCAGGTCGGCGCCGTCGTTGAGGGTCACCGTGTCGTCGCCGTCGCCGAATGCGATCGCACCCGTGCCGGCAACGGCGCCGGACACCGTCATGCTGTCGTTGCCGGTCGATCCGGCGAAGTTGCCGTCGACGTTCAATGTGGCGCCGCTGGCGACGGTCGTGGCGACCACGCCGCTGACGCTGCCGGCGGCGCCGATGTCGAGCGTGCCGCCGGCGACGTTGACGGTCGTGAAGTCCGACGCGGCCGGGCCGTCGATGTGCAAGGTGCCGATGTTGGTCTTGGTCAGGGTCTCGAAATTGGTGGCGCCGCCGAGCGTCGCGGTGCCGGCATAGTCCGCGGTCAGGGTATCGATACCGGCACCGCCGTCGATCGGCGCGGCCAGGCCGTCCATGTCGGCGCCGTCCTGCAGGATCAGGTGGTCGTCGCCGTCGAGCAGGTCGATCGCGCTCGAGCCGCTGACCGTGCCGGCCACGGTGAAGCTGTCCGCGCCGGCGGTGAAACCGAACGCGCCGTCGACGATCAGGCTGGCGCCATTGGCCACGGTCGCGGTGTTGATGCCGTTGATGCTGCCGCCGGCGCCGATATCGAGCGTGCCGCCATCGACATGGACCGTGCTGAACGCCGATGCGGCCGGACCGTCGACGTGCAGGGTGCCGGTGTTGGTCTTGGTCAGGGTCTCGAAGTTGACCGCCCCGCCCAAGGTCGCGTTGCCGGCCAGATCGGCGACGAAGGTATCGGTGCCGTTGCCGCCGTCGATGGCGTTGTTCAGTCCGGACAGGTCGGCGCCGTCCTGGATCGTGAAGGTGTCGTCGCCGTCGAGCAGGTCGACGGTGCCGACGCCGGTCACCGTGCCGGCCACGGTGAAGCTGTCGCTGCCGCCGGTGCCGGCGTAGCTGCCGTCGACGTCCAGCACCGCGCCGCCGGCGACCGTGGTGTCCTGGGCCACGACGCTGCCGGTGGCGGCGACGTTCAGGCGGCCGGCGAGCACGTCGACGGTAACGAAATCCGAGCTCGCCGGGCCGTTGATGTTGAGCGCACCGAGGCCGGTCTTGCTCAGCGTTTCGAAGCCCTGCACCGCACCGAGGTCGGCACTGGTCGCGATGTCGGCGTTCAGCAGATCCGTGCCGGCGCCGCCCGCGACGATACCGGCGATGGCGGTGCCGTCGTGGATGCCCAGCGTGTCGTCGCCGGCGCCCAGGTCGAAGATGCCGGCGCCGGTGTCGAGGCTGCCGGCGACGTCCAGCACGTCGTCGCCGTCGCCCAGGTCGCCGTTCGCCGAGAGGCTCGCGCCGGCGGCGACGTTGACGGTGTTGCTGCCGGCGCTGCCGCTGATCGCCGCCGCCGCGCCGCCCGCCGCCTGCAGGCTGCCGTCGACATTCAGCGTGGTGCCGTCGCCCATCGTCAGGGTCGGCGTGTCCAGGCTGCCGGCGACGGTCAGGGTTCCGCCGTTCAAGGCGGTGCCGCTACCGAAGCCGTGTGCGCCCGTGAGCACCGCCTCGCCGCCGTTGTCCTTCTGCAACGCTTCGAAATTGGCGATGTCGCCGCTGTCCAGCGTCAGCAGGCCGGCGTTGTCGAGCACCACCCGGTCGTCGCCGGCGTCGCCGTCGATCGGATTGAGCAGCCCGGCGATGTCGGCGCCGTCGCCCAGCGTCAGGGTGTCGTCTCCTCCGCACAGATTGACGCTGCCGCTGCCGCTGACCGTGCCGGACACGCTCAGGGTATCGGCCTGGCTGCCGCAACCGAAGGCGCCGTCCACGTTCAAGGTGGCGCCGGACGCCACGGTGGCGTTCAGCGAACTGCCCGGGGTGGCGACAATGCTGGCGCCCGCGTGCACGTCCAGCACGCCTTCGAGCACCTGCACTTCTTGCAAGTCGGTCGCACCGGGGCCGGTGATATTGAGCACGCCGGTACCGCTCTTGGTCACGCCCTCGAAGTTCTGCAGCGCACCCAGGTCGGCGCTGGTGTCGATGTCGTAGGTGCGGGTATCGACGCCGGCGCCGCCGTCGACGGTGCCGATCACCACGGTGCCGTCGTGGACCACGAAGTTGTCGTCGCCGTCGCCCAGCGCGAACACGCCGCCGCCGGTGTCGAGGGTGCCGAGCACGTCGAGCACGTCGTTGCCCGCGCCCAGGTCGCCGTTCGCCAGCAGCGTGCCGCCTGCGCCGACCCGGACGG
>NZ_HG424518.1 GCF_000336385.2 Lysobacter antibioticus HS124
GGCTTCCTTGACCGTGTGCGTGCGCGCCGGCTGGCCGGTGACCGGGTCGTTGGCTTCGGCGTAGCTGTGCTTGGTCTGAGTACCGTTGCGGTCGGTGACGGTGTCCAGGCGGCGGCGGAAGTCGTCGAAGTCGTCGACGTAGGTACGCACGATGGAACCGCGGCTATCGACGACATTGCCGGGCTTGCGCGGTTTGCGGTACGCGCCAGCGTCGTTAAGGCCGTAGGTGGTCTTGTAGCCGAGTGCATCGGTGACGATGGCGCCACCGGCAGCGGTATAGCTAAGCGCGACCTTGTCGGCGCCGCCCGCATGCTGGCTGACCAGGAGCCGGCCTTGCGTGTCGTAGCTAAAGGTGCTGTAGCGCTGCGCTTGCTCGTTGGTAATACCGGTCAGGTGCCGGGGGAAGGCGGCGTCTTCGTAGTGATAGGTACGCGCGGTGCCGCCTGGATACTGCGCCGTCTGGACTTGGCCGTTGGCGTTGTATCCATACCCAACGAGTTGGGCTCCACCCGTGTTGATCGCAGTAATGGCCGCCTGCGCCGACGGTCGGTCGTAGACCAAGTCCAGGCTACGGCCGGTCGAGTGGGTGATCGTGGCCAGCCGACCCAGGCTATCGTAAGCGTAGGTGAGGCGGGTACCGTCCTCGAACAGACGCTCGAGCAGCTTTCCGGTTTCGTCGAATACCAGCACCTCGTCGGCGCGGTACAGCCGCCATTGGCTGCCGTCCTGAACGATGCGGTCGCCGCTGCCGTCGCCGGCCTCGGCGATTCCGGTGTCGACGTTCTTGAATCCCAGCTGCGAGCCGTTGGCTTGGATCAGACCCAAGGTGCCGTCGGAATTGATCGCCAGGCGGATCTCATGGGTATGCCCCCAGCCGTGGCCGAAGCCGGCATTGCCGTTGTTGGCGGCGGCGGAATGGTAGACGCGGGCGAAACTGACCCATCCCAGATCGAAGTCGGGCTCGGTTTCGTACTTGTCGCCGGTCGACACGTCGGCGGGATTGCCGACCATATTGCAAGCATCGCAGGCCAGCAGGGACGAACGGATAGTCGCGGTGTACGAGTCGTTGGTGCAGACGTTTCCACTCTGGTTCCAAGTCAGGAACTCCTGTGAGCAACGCGTGCGCTGTCGGTCCGCGGGTTCGTTAGTGACGAGGTTCTGGCAGGTCGCGCCGCCGACCGCCGTGCCCACGTATCGGACCTCGAAGTCGGCGAGCTCGCGCCACGCGACACCGTCGGACCATTTATTGAATGGGCGCCAATCGCCCTTGCGAACCACCGAAGTGCTGGGTGCGCAGCCGAGCGAGGTGCTGCGGTTGGTGTAGTGGGCGATCAGCGCATCGACCAGCGCTTGCTCGCTGAGCTTGGTGCCGCCGCTATTGCCCGAGAGGTAGGCCGACCAATCGCGTACCTGCCCGGTTTCCGGAGCAATGCCGTAGGTCAGCTGGACATCGGTCTCGGTGATCTGCCGCTCGCGCACCGAGTCGACGTACTGGTAGGCACCGCCCTGTGCCTTGATGGCGAGCTCGGCCTCGTATTGGGTGTTGTAGGTCTGGCCCTGGAAGATCCAGGGCTGGCCGCTCTCCTGCGCCACCGCATTTTGCGTTAGGGCAGCCACCATGAGCGCAGCCGCAGCAAGAGATCTGGCGGCTACTCTGCGTTTTCTTTGACACTTGTGAACTATCGACATACCTACTCCTTGGTGCGCTGATCTACGGCCCGGCTGTACCAATCCGGGGTGGCGCTGAATCTTCTGTGGTCCATACGTATTGGGTGCTACTCCTGTTCGCACGACGAGACAGCACGGACAAGTGCCAGTGCTTGGGGAAAGAGGGAGATTGATGATTACCGACAAGATCGCGAACGCGGTCTAAGTCAGCGCCGATGGGCTACAGGGGATGCATACGACGCTCCATGTCCAGGGTCTAACGCTATTAGCCGATTGTGACGTCTCGTCACTTCTTCCTTTGATCCAGCATCGCCGAGAACGATCTCTTCTGGCGAGACTGTTTCATACCGAGCATAGCGACCGACCGATCTCGGGCCATGTCGCGTGGAGCCGAGGCCAAGCAGTCATCGCCTCAAGTGTGCTTTTCTGAGCGCTACAGACAGGGTGCAAAAGCTAGCACTTGGTGAGCGCTTTTGGTGTAGGGAAATTCTGATTCTTTCTCGGAATTAGTCGGTGACGAGTAGACATCTGTCCGCCAAGAGGCGCGTTTCGCTTGGCCGCGCATCAGCTAAAAGCAGAATCCAGATGATTCGGTTGATAACGAGCAGGCCGTATTGGCTAAGTCCATCCTCGGTCGTTGGTGCCGAGGATAAAGATGATTCGTGTGTTTGTGATTGACGATCACCCGCTGGTGCGAGTTGGCCTACGGGGCGTGCTAGAGGCGCAAGGCGACATGGAGATCGTTGGGGAGGCGTCGAATGGCGAGGATGCTCTCACGGCCATCGGATCGGGTATTCCTGACGTGGTGTTGTGCGACTTTCATCTGCCCGGCTGGGACGGGCTGGAGGTCACGCGCCGACTGCTGGCACGGCAGCCCAGTCTTCGAATCCTGATCATCTCCGTCGTGGAGGCGGGACCCGTGCCCCGCCGGCTGTTGGCTGCCGGTGCCAGGGGATATGTCTCCAAGGCGCAGGATGGCGGGGCTATCGTGCGTGCGGTCCGCGAGGTCGCGGCGGGGCGTCGTTTTCTGGACGACGCACTGGGCGCCCGCCTGATATTCGAAGTCTCGCCGTTCGACCAGCTCAGTCCACGGCAAATGGAAGTGGTCTGGCTGGTGCTACGGGGCAGGCAAAACGGCGATATCGCGCTGGAGCTGGGACTGACCGCCTCGACCGTCCGCACCGTGCGGACCAAAGTGATGGCCAAGTTGGGCGTCCAAGGAGATCTAGGCCTGATCCGGCTAGCGATGGAGTACGGGCTGCTTCCGCCGGCGGGTGGCGGCGGCT
>NZ_HG424519.1:0-71836 GCF_000336385.2 Lysobacter antibioticus HS124
CGATCTGCTGCCGCGCGCCTTCGTCAAGCCCAGCCGCACCGACGCGATGATCGACCTCAGGCATGGCCTGGTCATAGTCGACACGTCCAGCCGAAAGGCGGGTGAAGCCGTGATCAGCGAGATCCGCCGCGCGATCGGTAGCTTCCCGGCGCTGCCGGTCAATACAGAAATCGCGCCGCGTTCGGTGCTGACCGGCTGGGTCGCAGGCGAAGAGATGCCCGAAGGGCTCAGCCTCGGCGACGAATGCGAGTTGCGCGACCCGGTCGACCAGGGCGCGGTGGTCAAGTGCCAGTGCCAGGAACTGGAAAGCGATGAGATCGCCAAGCATCTCGAGACCGGCAAGCAGGTCACCCGACTGGCCCTGATCTACGCCGACCGCGTCTCGTTCATCCTCGGCGAGGACTTGGTCGTGCGCAAGTTCAAGCTGCTCGACGGCGCACTGGAAAAACTACACGACGGCCAGACGCGCGAAGACCTGCGCGCCGAGCTGGACGCCCGCTTTGCGCTCCTGAGCGGCGAGGTCAGCGAACTGTTCGACGTCATCGAAGATGCGTTCAGGGTCTCGCGGGTTGAACCCTGACCCATCGCCACACCCCCGGCGCCGCGGCGCCCCAGCGCTACCCCCTGGCGCTGGCCCTGTTCCACTGCCCGGCCGCGGACGGGCCCCTATTCCAGGCGCAGCCATGAGTCTCCCGACCGAAATAGCCGACCTCGCCAACATGCTGACGCACTTCGCGCTGCTGGCGCAGAAGCGCGGCCAGCGGGCCGAGATGCACCGCTACACGCAGCTGACGATCCAGCTGGCGAAGGTGGTCGGCTTGCTGCAGCCGAAGCCGCTGCCGACGGGTTACTACCGCACGGCGGCGGGTCGGAAGTTCACGCTCGGCTACGACGGCCCCTCGCCGCTGCAGCTGTTCGACGAACAGCGCTGGGCCGAATGCGCCCATGCCTGCGCCTACCTGATCAGCCTTCGCGGCGATCCCGAGCTGGCCCTGCGCAGCCTTCAGGACGACGCGCTGATCCACGAACTCCTGCACCTGGCCTGCGGCATCGAGGTCTGCACCCACAACGGCCGCGACAACGGCCGCGACAACGTACGGGCGATGGTGGCCGACATCACGCCCGTCCACCTCCAGGCGGCATAACGAGAATGACTATGAGCAACGACACCCCGAACGACGCCGCGCGGCCGGTTGCGCACGCAGAGATCGACGCCAAAGGCGAGGCCTGGCGCATCCGTATCGGTGGCCCTGACAACCACTGCACGACTCCGCTCTACACCGCCACCGACTACGACAAGCTCCGCGAGGAGGTCGAGAGGTTGCGGCTATGGCGTGACACCTTGTCTGAGCAGGCAGATACCAACTTGCGCGACTGGGCTGCTGTGAAGGCGCAGCTTGTCGAAGAACGTACCCGCGCCGAAGCGGCCGAGGCCACGCTCGACGACTTCATTGAAGCCGCTGAGCACTACTTCAACACCGGAACGGCCGATGCCCTCCGCGCCGTCCTTAACGACCAGATCAACGCGCAAGGGGAGAGCAATGGCTAACAACGACCCAAGATCAGAAGATTACGCGTGGTCCATCGACGAGGAGCGATTCGACCTTGGCAGCTTCGGCGAGGCGCTGGATGCGCTCGAAAGCGATGGCCGGCTGGCTGTCGGCCAAGTCATCTACTACGGAGAAACCGAGCAGCAGGCCGCTTCCAGTTTCGTACCGACGGCCGACCAGATCATTGATTGCGCTGCCGACAATGCCTACGACCATGCCGGAGAGCACTCCGAGGGCTTTGGAAACGACGTCACGCCGGAGGCAAAAGCCGAGCTGAACGCATTCCTGTCGGAATGGGCAAACAAGAACATGCGAGTTCATTTCTGGCTTGTTCGGAACGTACGAAAGTACATCGTCACTGCCGAAGACGTTTCGGCGTGGGAAGGCTGACATGACCAACACCGAGACCTTGCGGGCGCTGGTGGATGCTGTGGAGGCCGCGCGTTCGCACCTTGGCGCAATTCGTCCGGATAGCCGGCTTTACCCCGAAGACGCAGTGCAATGGGACGCCCTTACCAGGGTAGCGGCGCTGCTCTCTGCCGGCGATGGGGTGGCGGAGGGGTTCGTGGTGGTGCCGAGGGAGCCGACGTGGGAGCAAAAGATCGCCGGCCAGCTCGGCATCACGACCACTGCCGCCGAAGCCATCTACTGCGCCATGATCGCAGCGGCCCCCACTGCGAAGCCGATGACACCTGAGCACAGCCACGGCGGCCGGCCGATGACGCTGCGCGAGATCATGGAGGCTGAGGAAGGGGCTGCGCCGGCCGGGGCAATCGAGAATGGGCGAGCGCTGTTCGAGCACATCGAAGTGATGGATTTCGAGTGCGAGGGCGGCCCACTTCGTAATTGCGTGGATTGGAACGAGCTTCGCCGTTGCTTTGAACATCTGGCCGAATGCGCGTCGAAAGTCGCTGCGCCGGCGGTGGGGGTCGATGAGGCGCGCCAGTATGTGCAGGTCGGCGAGGTCTTCGTTGACAAGTATCGCAACGGCGAGTGGATGCTTGGCTGGACCGTCGAAGACCCCGACGACTACCCGCCAGGCACACCCGTCTTTGCCCTCACCGCAGCCCTGGGCCGGGAGGGCGGCGGGAATGGCTGAGCGCACCTCGTTGGCCCTTCACTTCATGGCGTCACCGGCCGCTGACAACTACATCCCAGTCCCTGAGGCGGGTTGTTGGATCTGGACCGGTGGAATGTATCGAAACGGCTATGGCCGAGCTGAGCACCGTGGCGTTGTGATTCTTGCGCATCGGCTTTTCTATCTGATGCATAACGGCACGATTGCCAAGGGCTTGATGGTTTGCCACAGGTGCGACACGCGTTCCTGCGTCAATCCAGGCCACCTGTTTCTAGGCACACATCGCCACAACATGCGAGACATGGTTAAGAAGGGGCGACAAGCGTCCCTAGGTGGACGGCTGAATGGCCGCCGTCGCCTAACCGCTGATGCAGTCCGACACATCCGATCTTCTGGCTTATCTACCTCAGTGCTAATGAGGCAATTTGATGTTAGCCGAAGGACCGTTCAGTACGCCCGCAACGGCAAGACATGGAGGCAAAATGGACAAGCCGAGTGATCGCGCGATCGCGCAGGCGTTCTGGGACGCAAAAGAGAACTGGGACAAGAACGACGGCCCGTACTTTCTCAACCTCGACTACGAGAACTTGCTCGACCGCGCCCGCGAGATCGACGCAGCAGCGCCGGAGGGCGCGCAGGGGCAAGACGTTAAGGACCTGCGCGATATGGCGAAGCATTTCGCCGAGCGCGCTTTGCTGTGCGACCCGAAGTGGAATCCGCACCAAGTGTCGGCTCGCTATCGTGACCTGTGCTTGCGCCTCGCGGCCACCCCGCCCCAGCACCAGGACGCGGCGCGGGACCGGGAGGATGCGGCGCGGTATCGGTGGCTGCGGAAAGACCCGTCCATGTTGCTTCACCTGAGCAATCGAGACTTTGACGCCGCAATCGACGCCGCGCGGGCCGCGGGCGGGGGTGGGGAGTGAGCGCCTGGGCCTACTACAACGAGTTCGACCCCTACGCCGCGCAGTGGCTGCGCAACCTCATGGCTGCCGGCCTGATCCCGGCGGGAGAAGTGGATGAGCGATCAATCGTCGACGTGGAGGCCGCTGACCTCCGACAGTTTCGGCAATGTCATTTTTTCGCCGGTATCGGCGGATGGGCCCTGGCCGCTCGAGCTGCCGGCTGGCCCGACGACCGCGAACTCTGGACAGGCTCCGCGCCGTGCCAGCCGTTCTCGGTCGCAGGCCAAGGCAAAGCGCAGGCTGACGATCGGCACCTGTGGCCCCACCTTTTTCGACTCGCCCGCGCCCGACGGCCCGCTGTCCTCATGGGAGAGCAGGTTGCGGCGGCGGTTGGCAAGAACTGGTTCGACGGAGTGCGCGCTGACCTGGAAGGGGTCGGCTACGCCTGCCGGGGCGTCGTTGTCCCGGCTTGTGCCGTCGATGCGCCCCACCGACGGGATCGCCTGTGGTTTGTGGCCGACGGCCGCGGCGCGGGACTGGCGCAGCGAGAGCGCGAGCGCGGAGTTCTACGCGAAGTGGGCGGCCGACCCGAAGGGCAAGACGCTGCCGATGCAGATCGCGCTCGCGATGTGGGCCACGCCTACCAGCCTGGCGCCGGCGAAGGACGGCAACAACGAGGCGGGGAACTCGGCGGGCTTGGTCTTGATCCGCGCGCACGCGCTGGCGATGTGGCCCACGGCGACGGCGGTGGATGGCGCCAGAGGGCTGACGACCCGGCCGCAGGACACCGGCAAGCCGCTTCCGCAAACGGTAGGGCAAGCGCTTGGGCTGGGGCCGAATGGCTCATCGGTCACGACGGAAAAGCCCGGCGCGTTGAACCCTCAATTCGTCTGCTGGCTCATGGGGTTCCCGCCCGAGTGGGACGCCTGCGCGCCTACGGCAATGCCATCGTCCCGCAGGTCGCGGTCGAGGTGATCGGGGCCTACCTGGACACCGCTGTTCACTTGACCAGCCCACCCGGCGACGAGGTCGTCGGGCCGTACAGAGACACGAAGGAGGACGGTGATGGGAGCGGCTGAGCGCCTTCACCTGGAAGGCAAAGACTGGTTCACCGAGCCCGAGGCTGCGGCCTATTGCGGAGTCTGCGTCTCGACGCTGCGCGAAGGCTACAAGGCGCTGGGGATCGAGCCCAAACGTTTCCTCGGCAAGAAGTTGTATTCCCGAATCGAACTCAACGAAGCAATTCGCAACTCACCGGCATGGCAAACCTCAAGCAACGCGGCAAATCCTGGCAGCTCAGCTGGAGCGAGGGCGGCCGTCAGTACCGGAGGTCTCTCGGATCGATTGCAGCCAGTGAGGCTGAGAAAATTCGTTCCGCGAAAGAAGCCGAGCTAGCGCACGGCGTGCGGATCATCGCGAAGCTGCCGACGCTTCGCGATTTCATGACGGCTTACACGGAGTGGTACGTCGCCTCGCACCCTACGACGCAGGCGAAGTTCCGATCCGAGATCAAGCAACTACTGGAGCGCTTCGGCCATCGGCAGATCGATTCCATCCGGCCGACCGAGATCGAGCAGTGGAAGTCCGAGCGGCTGAAGGTTCGGGCGCGGGAGACGGTCGGAAAAGAGCTGCGGCGATTTCGGGCGGCCCTAAACTGTGGCCTCCAGTGGGACGAGATCGACTGCAACCCGTTCGCCAAGGTATCCGCCCCCCGGGGCGCCCGATCGGTTGCGGTCAAGTTCTACACCGCAGCCCAGGTCAGAACGCTCTACCGGAAGGCCGAGCGCGGTCCGCTGTGGATGCTCCTGGCCTGTACCGGCATGCGACGCGGCGAGGCCGTGAAGGTCCAGCGGAGTCGAGACGTGGTACGAGTCGGCAAGCAGTGGCGCCTGCGGATCGAGTCGACTCCGGACGAGACTGGCGAGGGACGGACAAAGTCGGGGAAGTGGCGGGAGGTCCCGCTCAATGCGAGGGCGCTGGAGGCGCTGAAGGCGCTCCCCGACCGGATCGCCGATTGCCACCCCGATACCCTGTCGGACTGGTTCGCGGCGGATGCCAAGGCACTGAAGCTAGGTGGCAGCCTGCACCGGTTGCGGCATACCTTCTGCGCCCACCTGGTCATGGCCGGGGTGCCGCTGCGGCGGGTACAATTGCTGGCCGGCCACGCCGACTACAAGACCACGGAGATGTACGCCCATCTGGCGCCTGAGGGGGCCAAGGGTGCTGTGGATAAGCTGAAGTTCTAGCACACGGCTAGCACAGCAATTTGGGGTTGCCGGCATAAGTGATTGATTTAAAACGCCGGCCCCGTAGCTCAGCTGGATAGAGCATCCCCCTCCTAAGGGGAAGGTCACACGTTCGAATCGTGTCGGGGTCGCCAAACTATCGAAAAGGCCGCCGCAGCGCGCCACGTCCCTCCGCCGGCTTGCGCCCGCGCCGGGCCGCGAAGCGGATCGATCGCCTCTGCCATCCGATGCCCTCTTGTCTCGTCCCAGCTCGGGTCAGGCGAGCGCTCGCCTGATTGCGACCGCTCGCACAGTGGCTTAATACGGCATAAATGTGACATTGCAAAATGTGACATAAATCTCTATTCAAGGCGCGCAAGCGGCAACACTTGCGTCCATACGCCGGGGCGAAAGACCGCTGTACTGAACTTCAGGCGGTTTCGGGGGATTTACATGCGTAGCTTGCTCTGTGGCCGGACTGGGTCGGGCGCGATCGCGTTGCTACTGCATCCGCTGCGGCTCGACCGGCGGTTTCGACAGTTTTTGGCCGGGCTGCTGACGGCCGGTTCGATCCTGGCATTCGCGCCGAGCGCCGAAGCCCAGACCAACTGGGTGACGCTCTCCGGCGGCAACCCCGGAATCTTGAACAGCGGCCAGACCGCCACGCGAACCTGGCTGTGGGCGCCCGGTGGAAGCTCCATCACCGGCACGGTCGACATGACCCGTACGGGCGCCGGACAGGTGTACGGGTTCACCGAGAACCACCAAAGCACCATCATCGCCAGCGGCTTCGGCGCCCCGGCCTACTCCGATCCTTACGCTAATTCCGTCGGCGGCGTCACCGGGATATTCCATTTCGGATTCGACGGCGAGTTCCCGCGCGCACCGGACGACGCGCCCGCCGGCGCCTTTTCCACGACCGTCATCGATTTCAAGTTCAACGGCGTCGTCAGCTCGCCCGACAACACGATCATCTCGCTGTTCGATCCGGGCTCGGGCGACGCGGGGCTGACCGGCCCGTTCACGTACAACTTCGACGCCTTCTACCAAGGCGCCGCGATCGACACCAGCACCTGGACGGTGACCGTGGTCGACCCGTATCCGCCTACCGGCACGCCCACGAACTACACCTGGAACGCGGCCACCGCCACTTACACCCTGTCGTCGTTCCCATCCGCGACAGGCGGCAACTTCCCCGACACGCTGGTGTTCATCAACACCAACAACACCACGTTCGACCGCTTGGTGTTGACCGCCAACGGCTTGGCCACCGATACCTTGGGCGTGGGCTTCGGCTCGGCCAACGTGCCCAACCTGCCGGTCACCCTGAGAAAGACCTGGGTCAACGGCAAGAGCGGCGATACGGTCAATCTGACCCTCGCCGGCGCCGGCGCGGAAAACCCGACGCCCGGCACGTCGACCCCGCCGTCGACCACCACCGCGGCCACGGCCAACGGCCTGCCCGGCCAGACCGTCACGCTCAGCGAGACCTTCGCCACCGGCAGCGCCGCCAACTACACCATCGCCTGGGAATGCCGGCGCGTCTCCAACAACAGCCTCGTCGCCAGCGGCACCGGCGCCAACGGCAGTTTCAGCATGCCGACCGATTCGGGCGTGGTCTGCACCTTCACCAATACCCGCATCGCACAGCAGATCAACCTGGCCAAGACCTGGCAGAACGCCACGGTCAACCACGCGATTTCGGTGACCACGACCGGCGGCACCAACAATCCGACGCTGGCTTCGACAGCGAACACCGCCAACGAGACCGATCTCGGCGCAGCGGTGACGGTGTATGCCGGCGATGTCCTGACCCTGCCCGCGGAAACCTTCTCCAACGGCAACCAGGCGAATTACCTCACCGCCGTCGCCTGCAGCGGCGGTTCGACGCTGGCGTCCGGCGCGACCGGGCGTCAGCTGACGATTTCGAACAGCACGACCGCCACGACCTGCACGTACACCAACACCAAGCGCCCCATCCTCCGCCTGCAGAAATCGTTGCCGCTCGGACGCTTCGTCGCGGCCGACCAATTCGCGCTGAGCGTCGTCGGCCCCGGCGCACCGGCGCCGGTAACCACCACCGGCAGCGGCACCACCGCGACCGGTTCGGTGATCGTCGATCCCGCCACCATCGCAGCCGCGTACACGCTGTCCGAAACCGCGGCCGCGGGCGCCAACCTCGGCAACTACACGGTTACCTGGAACTGCAGCAATGCCTTCGCCGGCGGCCAAACGCCCAGCGGCAACGGCGCCAGTTTCAGCATCACCCCGGTGGCCGGCGACGACCTGACTTGCACCCTGGTCAACACCCGCCTTCCGCTGGCCGATCTGAGCATCACCAAGACCAACACCCCCGGCGTGAACGGCGATATCGACCAGGCCAACGACACCCTGGCCCGGGGGGCGACGACCACTTATACGATCGTCGTCACCAACAACGGGCCGGACGCGGTGACGGGCGCCGTGTTGCGCGACCCTGCAGCCAGCCGTACTGGCTTGAATTGCCCGGGGCCTGCCCCGTGTTCGGGAGCGGGATGTCCCGCGGCGAATCTGCCCTTGGCGCAGTTGGACACCGGCGTGACCCTGGCGACGCTGGCGGCCGCGCCTCCCGACAATCGCGTGACCGTGACCCTGACCTGCACCGTCCAGTGACGGCCCCGTCCGCGCCGCCGCGATCGCAGGTCGCACCGCCCGCGGCGAAACCGCGCCGGTAAGCACTGCGGCGGCCCAACGGCTACAATTCCGCGGATGGCCCCGGCAGCGGTCGGGCAGCGCCTCCGTTCGCGTGGAATCTCCAGGCAGCGGATTGCAGTGCGTTCGAAACGCATCGGGGCCGCGCATTCCGGTGCCGCCCAGCGCGTCGCCCCGCCCTCGTGGGCGCCCTTCCCGTTTCGCCGCGCCCCCGGCGCGGCACCATATGGAGCTTCCGGTATGACCCACCCCGTTCTCGCCGCCCTGGGACTCAAAGACAACGAGTCCGGCACCTACCTCGGCCATGGCGAGTGGGCCACGACCGCCGACGCCGGCGTGCTCGAGCCGATCAACCCGACCGACGGCGAAGTGCTGGCGCGCGTGCAGGCCTCCTCGCAGCGCGACTACGACACCATCGTCGAGCGCGCCCAGGCCGCGTTCAAGGTCTGGCGCACCACTCCGGCGCCGCGCCGCGGCGAAGCCATCCGCCTGTGCGCCGACGCTTTGCGCAAGCACAAGGACGCGCTGGGTTCGCTGGTCGCGCTGGAAATGGGCAAGTCCAAGCCGGAAGGCGACGGCGAAGTGCAGGAGATGATCGACATCGGCGACTTCGCGGTCGGCCTGTCGCGCCAGTTGTACGGCCTGACCATGCACTCCGAGCGCCCGGGCCACCGCATGTACGAGCAGTGGCACCCGCTGGGACTGGTCGGCATCATCTCGGCGTTCAACTTCCCGGTCGCGGTGTGGGCCTGGAACTCGTTCATCGCCGCCATCTGCGGCGACATCTCGATCTGGAAGCCCTCGCCCAAGACCCCGCTGTCGGCGGTCGCCTCGATGAAGATCTGCAACGACGCCCTGCGCGCCGGCGGCTTCCCCGACCTGTTCTTCCTGTTCAACGACGCCGGCACCGAGCTGGCCTCGAACTTCGTCGACGACAAGCGCATCGCGCTGGTCAGCTTCACCGGCTCGACCAAGGTCGGCCGCCACGTCGGCGAGCGCGTCGCCCGCCGCATGGGCCGTTCGCTGCTCGAACTGGGCGGCAACAACGCGATCATCGTCGATGCCACCGCCGATTTGAAGCTGGCGATCCCGGCGATCGTGTTCGGCGCGGTCGGCACCGCCGGCCAGCGCTGCACCACCACCCGCCGCCTGTTCGTGCACGAGTCGATCTACGACGAGGTGCTGGCCAAGCTGGTCACCGCCTACAAGCAGGTCGAGAAGAAGATCGGCGACCCGACCGACCCGGCCAACCTGATGGGTCCGCTCAACAGCCAGGACGGCGTGCAGGCCTACCTCGACGCCATCGCCAAGGCCAAGGCCGCCGGCGGCAAGGTCGAGACCGGCGGCGAGCGCATCGATCGCAAGGGCAACTTCGTCCTGCCGGCGATCGTGACCGGCCTGAGCAACGACGCCGAGGTGGTGCAGACCGAAACCTTCGCGCCGATCCTGTACGTGATGAAGTTCAAGCAGCTCGACGAAGCCGTCGACCTGCAGAACGACGTGCCGCAGGGCCTGTCTTCGTCGATCTTCACCGCCAACCTCAAGGCCGCCGAGGCCTTCCTGTCGGCCGCCGGCTCGGACTGCGGCATCGCCAACGTCAACATCGGCACCTCCGGCGCCGAAATCGGCGGCGCCTTCGGCGGCGAGAAAGAAACCGGCGGCGGCCGCGAATCGGGTTCCGACGCCTGGCGCGCCTACATGCGCCGCCAGACCAACACGATCAACTACTCCGATGCGCTGCCGCTGGCGCAGGGCATCAAGTTCGATCTGTAATCCGCACGCCGGCTGCGGCCGGCTTCGACGCGACGACTTCAGGGCGGCCGGCGACGGCCGCCCTGTTTTGTGATGCAACCTGCGAACCGGGCCTGCGCCTTCGCCCGCAGACCGCGACCGCAACGGGGGCGGATCGCCGTCGCGCGTTCTTCGTTCCCATGTCCCTGGTTTCTCGTTCCCTCCCGCCCCGTCGTATGCTGTGACGAACTTCAAGCTAACGAGGGATCGTTCGATGCAAACACCCGTCCGCCAGACCAACGTCCTGGCCATCATCAGCCTGATCGCCGGCATCCTCGGCTGGACCCTGCTGCCCATCCTCGGCAGCCTCGGCGCGATCGTTACCGGCCACATGGCGCGCGGCCAGATCCGCCGCGAACCCGACCGCTACGACGGCGACGGCCTCGCCATCGGCGGCCTGATCCTGGGCTGGGCCTCGGTGGTCATCGCCATCGTCAGCATCGTGGTGATCGTGCTGTTCTTCGGCGGCCTGGCCGCGATCGCGGCGATGGCCGGCAGCCACTGAGCGCTTCACGGCGCGCGGCGCCGCCGCGCGCCGCAGGTGTTGCGGCGCAGCTTGTCCGCCCCGCCGCAGACGCCTAGCGTGGCCGGGCCAGAAGGACTGGCGACGAACAGGACGTTTCGATGAAAGCCGTTTCCACGAAAGGAGGGTCCCGCACTGCCCGACTCGCCGCGCTCGCCGCCGGCGTGTTCGGTTTCGCCGCATCGGTCACCGCCTTCGCCGCGATCGACCGTTGCGAGGAATGCCGCACCAACGTGCTCGAACCCTGTCAGCTCTACACCCCCGACGCGCGCCCGAGCTGCTTCATGCAGTACCGCGCCTGTCTGACCGCCTACGGCTGCCAGCTCGCCCCCTGAGCGCCCGCCCGCACCCGCGCGCCGCGCCCGAGCAAGCGCGTCGCCGCATCGCATCCACTGCATGGAGACGCAAGGATGAACCACCGATCCAACCGCCGCTTCCGCCTGATCCTGGCCCTGACCGCGTTCGGTTTCGCCGCCGCCGCATCGGCCACGCCGGACGAAGAACGCTGCCGGCAATGCCGCATCGTCTGGGAGCATTGCGTGCTCACCGCCGAATCGCCGAGCCAGGCCCAGGCCTGCGAACTGCGTTACGCCGACTGCGTCAGCCCCCTGGACTGTCCGGCCGACCCCTAAGCCCACCGCGCGCGCCGCCGTCGGCGGCGCGCGTTCTTGCGGCGCCCGCCCCAGTCCGGCGGCAACCGATCGCCGGAGCGCCCCGCCGCGTCACAGTCCGCCCCGGCGAGTGACGGTTTTCGGCCACAAACGCCCCGTCGAGGTCGCGGCGCGGCGCGGCATCGGCGATAATCGTCGTCCCCGTTCCCGAGCGCCCCCACCGACCTCGTGTACAGCCTCGCCCGACCCTTCCTCTTCGGCCTGGATGCCGAACGAGCCCATGGCCTCGGCCTGACGGCGCTGGAAACCGCATACCGCACCGGCCTCAACCCGTTGATGGCGAAGGTGCCCAAGCCGCTGCCGACCAAGGTCTTCGGCCTGACCTTCCCCAATCCGGTCGGCCTGGCCGCCGGCCTGGACAAGAACGGCGCCCACATCGACGCGCTGCTGGCGCTGGGTTTCGGCTTCGTCGAAATCGGCACGGTCACACCCAAGCCGCAGGAAGGCAATCCGCGCCCGCGCATGTTCCGCCTCGCCGAGCAGCAAGCGGTGATCAACCGCCTGGGCTTCAACAACGAAGGCGTCGAAACGCTGGTGCGCAACGTGTCCAAGGCCCGGCGCAAGCGCGGTCTACTCGGCATCAACATCGGCAAGAACAAGGACACGCCGAACGAGCGTGCCGAGAACGATTATCTGTACTGCCTGGAGCGGGTCTATCCGCTGGCCGACTACATCACCGTCAATATCTCCTCGCCCAACACCGCCGGCCTGCGCGAGCTGCAGGAAGAGCAGTCGCTGCGCCGCCTGATCGGCACCCTGCGCGAGGCGCAGGAGAAGTTCGGCGCGCGCGAAGGCCGGCGCGTGCCGATGCTGGTCAAGATCGCCCCGGACCTGTCCGACGACGACATCGAGGCCGCCAGCCGGGTGCTCAGCGAGCTGCAGGTCGACGGCGTGATCGCCACCAACACCACCATCGCCCGCGAAGGCGTCGAAGGCAGCCCCTACGCCAACGAAGCCGGCGGCCTGTCGGGCCGGCCGCTGATGGCGCCGTCGACCGCGGTGCTACGCAAGATGCGCACGCGCCTGCCGGAAAGCATCCCGATGGTCGGCGTCGGCGGCATCCTGTCCGGCGCCGACGCGGTGACCAAGATGGCCGCCGGCGCCAGCCTGGTGCAGTGCTATTCGGGCCTGGTCTACCGCGGCCCGGCGCTGGTCCACGACTGCGTCGAAGCGATCCGCCGCCGCAAGGAAGCGCCCAGCCGCGGCAACATGCCGCCGACGATCTGAGCGCGCCGCCATCCTGTCCGATTTTTCCCATTCGGTTTCCGCCGCCGTAGCCGCAGGCCCCAGCGCATGAACCTCAACGTGCGCGTGCAGCGCGACGTATCCCTCCGCGAACGCAACAGTTTCGGCGTCGAGGCGCGCGCGCCCTGGCTGATCGATGTGGCCGACGCCGAGGCGTTGCCGCAGGCCCTGGCCCTGCCGGAACTGCGCGACGGCCTGGCCCTGGTGCTCGGCGGCGGCAGCAATCTGCTGTTCGCCGGCGATCCTGCCGGCGCCGTGCTCGAACTCAGCGGCCGGCGGGTGCGCACGCTCGACGACGACGGCGAACGCGCCGTCGTCCGCGCCGACGCCGGCGTGCCCTGGCACGGCTTCGTCATGCAGATGCTCGAGCAAGGCCATGCCGGGCTCGAGAACCTGGCCCTGATTCCGGGCACGGTCGGCGCCGCGCCGATCCAGAACATCGGCGCCTACGGCGTGGAAGTGCGCGAGTTCGTGCACGCAGTCGAAGCCTACGAACCGGCCACCGCGCGCTGGCACCGCTTCGACGCCGCGCAGTGCCGATTCGGCTATCGCGACAGTCTGTTCAAGCAGGCGCCGGACCGCTATCTGATCGTCGCGGTCGAGTTCGCCCTGTCGCGGCGCCCGCAGCTCAGGCTGGACTACGCCGGCATCGGCGACGAGCTGGCGGCGATGGGCGTGACCGCGCCGACCCCGCGCGCGGTCGCCGAAGCGGTGATCGCGATCCGCCGGCGCAAGCTGCCCGACCCGGCCGTGCTCGGCAACGCCGGCAGCTTTTTCAAGAATCCGATCGTGCCGACGGCGCAGGCCGAGGCGTTGCTCGCCCGGCATCCGCAGGCGCCGGTGTTCCGCGGCAGCGACGCGGGCACGCGCAAGGTGTCGGCGGCCTGGCTGATCGACGCCTGCGGCTGGAAGGGCCATCGCGACGGCGACGCCGGCGTGTCCGCCGCGCATGCCCTGGTGCTGGTCAACCACGGCCGCGCCAGCGGCCGGCAACTGCTCGACCTGGCCCGGCGCATCGCCGATTCGGTCCAGGCGCGCTTTGGCATCGCCATCGAACCCGAGCCGCGCGTCGTCGGCGCGAGCTGGTGAGCCCAGCGCCGGCACAACCGCTGCGTGCGGCCGGCCTGATGCTGGCCAGCACCTTGTCGTTCGGGGTGATGACGATCGCGATCCGCTTCGCCTCGCACTCGCTGCACACCTTCGAGATCGCGTTCTTCCGCAACCTGTTCGGCCTGCTCGCGGTGCTGCCGCTGCTGCTCGGCGCGCAACGCGCGGACCTGCGCACCCGGCAATTGCCGAAGTACTTCGTGCGCTGCCTGATCGGCATCTGCTCGATGCTGGCCGGGTTCTGGGCGATCGGCCACCTGCCCTTGGCGCAGGCGATCTCGCTGACCTATTCGACGCCGATCTTCGTCACCATCGCCGCGGTCGTGTTCCTGCACGAACAGGTGCGCGCGCGGCGCTGGCTCGCGGTCGCCGCCGGTTTCGTCGGTGTGCTGGTGATCGTACGCCCGGGCTCGGCCGAGTTCTCGGTCGACAGCCTGGCCGCACTGCTCGCGGCGGTGCTGGGCGGGGTGATCTCGATCCAGATCAAGCAGCTGTCGCGGGTCGATTCGGCCAACACCATCGTGCTTTACACCTACGCGTTCTGGGTGCCGATGTCGCTGATACCGGCCCTGTTCGTATGGCAATGGCCGCAAGGCGTCGACTGGGTCTGGATCGTCGCCGCCGGCGTGTTCGGCACCGGCGGCCAGGTGCTGTGGACGCATGCGCTCAAGCTCGGCGAAGTATCGGCGCTGACTCCGATCAGTTTCATGCAGCTGCCGCTGGTGGCCGCAGCGGGCTGGCTGTGGTTCGGCGAATCGCTGGACCGCTGGACCGTGATCGGCGCCGCGATCATCCTCGGCTCCAACGCCTACATCGCCCATCGCGAGGCCGTGCTGGCGCGGCGCCGCGCTTCGGCCGCCGCGACCGCGGGCGCCGTGCCCGGCGAGTGAACGCCGCGACCGCCGACCGGCCGGCGCCGCTTCCGGCGCGGCGCCAGGTCCGCGCATTGGGCGAAGGCAATCACATGCTGCAGCGCACGACCGCGCCGTCCGCGGCGGCGATTCCGTGATCGTTTGCGGGGCAAAAGCGGACAACCGCGGAAGCATTCGCGGACAAACTCGCCGCGCAACGCAATTCGCGCCCTAGCCCGATTGACCCGTCATCGCGCCGGGGCTATCCAGACGCGGCAGTACGGACGCGCCCTCCCCGCCTGCGCCGAACGCACGGCGCCCGTCCGCCCCTTCGGATGCTCACAAGGAGATGAGTTTATGGCCCTAAGCCGACACGCCGCCGCCGTGATGCTGGGCGGCCTGGTCGCCCTGTCCAGCCTGCCCTCGCAGGCCGAGACCGGCGATTACGGGTTTTTCCAAACCCTGCGCAATCTGTTCTCGCCGCCGCGCGCCGACAACCCGGTGCAGCCGGCCCAGCGCAGCGGCCACTATCCGCTGCTGAGCCGCAGCGCCGCACGCAGCGACGGCTTCGACCCCGCCGCCTACTACTCGTGGCAGACCGTGCAGCTGCCGGCCGAGACCGGCGCGATCTGCGGCAACGGTTCGCCGTACAAGATCTTCGTCAACCGGGTTCCGAACACGACCAATACCATCATCTACATGGAAGGCGGCGGCGCCTGCTGGGATTACGCCAGCTGCACCGGCGCCACCGGCGTGCGCGGCGCGCGCAATCCCAACGGCGTGCCCGACGACTACATGAAGCTGCTCAACCCGGGCGCGAGCCTGGTCAGCCCCTTCGTCACCCGCGTCAGCCCCTTCGATGCGGTCAAGACCCAGGGCTGGAACATGGTCTACGTGCCGTATTGCACCGGCGACATCTACAGCGGCGACAAGGTCGCGGTGTACGACGACCCCAGCGGGCAGAAGCCGCCGCTGGTCTGGCACCACAACGGCCTGCGCAACACCCGCGCGATCACCGCCTGGCTCAAGGACAACCTGCCGCGACCGGGGCAGATGCTCAGCACCGGCTGCAGCGCCGGCGGCGCCGGCAGCTTGATCTCGTTCGACTCGCTGCGCACCGAGCTGGCGCCGACCAACGGCTTCCTGATCGACGATTCCGGTCCGATCTTTCCGACTCCGCGCTACGGCAATCCGGCCGAATATCCCTCGCAGCCGCTGATGACCACGATCCGCGAAGTCTGGGGCCTGGACGCGCCGAACGGACCGCTGGCCTTCCTCTCCGCCGGTCTACCGCAAGTCGACCTCAACGAGTTGGGTTCGATCTATCCGGCGCTCGCCAACAAGCACCGCAACGACCGCCTCGGCCACACCCACTTCTGGAAAGACCTGAATTACTCGTCGTATTCCTACGAGCGCTTCCACGACGATATCCGTCAGGCGCCGACCCAGGAAGCCAAGCAGGCGCTGATCCACGCCAAGTGGGGCACCGACACCCAGCGGCTGGCCGCGCGCCTCAACGGCCTGGACAACTTCGGTGGCTACTTCCCGCAGTACCGCAAGCTCAACGAAAGCCACTGCACCACCATCGTCGATTTCAAGAACGGCGACGTACAGGCGCAGAACCTGGAGCTGAAGCACTTCATCGACAGCGTGCTCGACGGCCAGGGCAAAGTGCTCGACGCGGCCGAGGACAGCGACGCCGCCGACCGGGCCAAGCCCTTCAACCTGCTGTACTGGCTGGTCGACCAGTTGCTGACCTGAGATGCGCAAGCCTGTCTTGATCGCAAGCGCCCTGACCGCCGCGGCCCTGGCCGCGGCGGTCGGCGGCGCCGGATGGCCTCGGCACGACGGGGGCGCCGTCGCGGCCGGCGCAGCGACGGCCGTAGCCGCAAACGACGCCGCGACGCCGCCGTCATCGCAAGCCTTGCTCGCCACGCCGCAGGCGCAGCAATACCGGCAACGCCAACGGTTCCAGCACGAAGCGCGGCAGTTCTTCGCCCAGGCCGAACGCCTGCCGGCCGGCGAGCGCGAGCGGCGCGCACAGGCGTTGCAGCGGAACATCGACGCCTACGAAGGCGCCGGCGAACTCTCGGCCGGCGAAACCGTATTGCTGCGCGTGGCCTTGATCCGCGCCACCGTCGCCGACCCGGCGCGCCAGGCCGAACTGGTCGAAGCCTTGGCCGCGCGCTATCGCGGCGAGGCCGAACGCCGCAATGCGCAATGGCTGCAGCAGCAAGCCCAAGATCCGCGCTTTCGCGATTACAAGCGGCGCGAACAGGAAATCGTCGCCGAGGTCATGGCGATGCGCGCCTTTCCCCGCGGCCTGAGCCGCGACGAGTACCTGCGCCAGCGCCTGCAAGCCGAACGCGAACGCGTCTACCGCTGAGCCGCCGCCGGCTCAGTCGCCTTCGGCGACCTCGACCCGGTTGCGGCCGCTGCGCTTGGCCGCGTACAGGGCCTGGTCGGCGCGGGCGATGCTGTCGGCGCTGCTTTCGCCGGCGCGATGCGTGGCCAGGCCGATGCTGACCGTCAACGGCAGCCCGACCGGCAGGTTGGCGATGGCTTCGCGCACGAACTCGCACTGCAGTTCGGCCTGGCGCAGGTCGGACTCGAACATCATCAGGAACTCTTCGCCGCCGTAGCGCGCCACCGCGCCGGGCGCGGACGCGTACAGGCGCAAGGTCTCGGCGACCGCCACCAGGATCCGGTCGCCCTCCGGATGGCCGTGCACGTCGTTGATGACCTTGAAATGGTCGATGTCCAGCACCGCCACCTGCAGCCGGCCGTCGCGCCGCGCCTGCGCCTGTTCGAACGCGGCCGCGAACGCGCGCCGGTTCGGCAGGCCGGTCAGCGGGTCGGTGCGGGTCAGAGCGGCCAGGTCGGCATTGCTGGCTTCGAGCTGCTGCTGGTACTGCAGCAGTTGCTTTTCGTACCAGTCGCTTTCCTGCAACTGCCGCGCCAGCGCGCGGCTGACCCGGCGCAGCTCCAGCACCCGCGACGTCTGCTTGGACAAGGCCAGCAAGGCCTTGCGCTGCTGCGGCAGCAGTTGCCGCGGCACGGTGTCGATCACGCACAAGGTGCCTATCGCCTCGCCTTGCGGCGTGACCAGCGGCGCGCCGGCGTAGAACCGGATGTTCGGCTCGTCGACCACCAGCGGACTGTCGTGGAAGCGCTCGTCCTGGTGCGTGTCCGGCACTACCAAGGGCTGGCTCGGGTCGAGGATGGCATGGGCGCAGAACGCCAGCTCGCGCGGAGTCTGGTCCACCTTCAGGCCGAGCTTGGACTTGAACCATTGCCGGTCGCTGTCGACCAGGCTGATCAGGGCGGTCGGCACGTCGCAGATCGCCGCGGCGATGGCGACCAGGTCGTCGAAGTCCGGCTCCGGCGGCGTGTCGAGAATGTCGTAGCTGCGCAACGCGGCCAGGCGCTCGGCTTCGTTGGCGGGAATATCGGGCTTCTGCACGGCGCGAGTTCCTGACCACGGATGCCGCACCGCCGAACGGCGACCGGCGCGGACAGTCTAGCAAGACCGGCAGCGACCCCATTCAAGGCGCAAGCTCGTCTTGCGCCGGCCGCGACCGCGGCCGCGTCGTCGCTACGGCTGCCGCACGGCCGCGGAGGATCGTTCGTCGACCGTCGTCACGCTTCCGTCGCCTCGCGCCGCGGCGCCTGCTTCGACGCATCGACTGCAATCTGCCCTGCCTAGGATGGCGTCCCCCGACGCGCCGGCCCACCGCCGGCGCGGCCCCACCCGGCCGCCGCCTGCCTCAGGTCGCCGGCCCTTGCAGGACGATGCAGGTGAACACCCACGACTACGTCGAGCTCAAAAGCGAAATCCTCGACGGCATGCGCAGCTACATGGACGACCTGCGCGCCGACAGCGCCGACCCCGGCTACGCCGAACCCGAGATCGAAGCCTGCGAAGCCATCGTCGACCGGTTCCTGGACGCCGCCCGCGACGCCGCCGGCGACCCGCCGCGGGTTCGCGTCGCGCTCAAGACGGCCGTGCTCGCGCTCAACGCGCTCAACGCCCGGTGCGGCTACGCGCTGATCGAAACCGAGCAACGCGAGGGCTTGTGCGATCTGCTGCTCGGCGCCGCGGCCGAAGCCGGATTGGGTTCGGGCGAAGAGGATCTGACCGAGACCTGGCGGGAGTGGTGAGCGGCGCGGCCGAAGGCGTCGAAAACCGTCGCCGAAGCCGCTACGCCCGGCTCCGATGGCGCTATCGCCACGCCTGCCCCAATCCCCAATTACGCGACGCCAGGCGCGCGCCGGCCTCACCTGCACCTGCACCTGCACCTGCGGCCGCATGCTCGATCACGCGTGCCCGCAGCCGCCTGAAAAAAGACCGGGCCCGCGAACGGGCCCGGTCGGATCGCGACGTGCTTTCGGTTTCTATCCCAATCTCAACTCAGCACGCTCAGTTCGTCACCGTCAACGCCACGCGCAGCGCGACCTTGGGCTGGACCGGGTCGTCGCTGGCGACGCAGACATAGCCGATGTGGGTGCCCGCGCTCAGGCCGCGCGCATCGATGCGCACGCGGTTGGCGACTTGGCCGCGGCCGGGGACGCGACCGAAGGCGCGCACCGGCGCGCCGATCCAGGGCGCGCCGCACGCGCTGGCGCCCTGGATGTCGTAGGCCAGGCCGGCGAAGCCGGCGCCGGCGTTCCAGGTGCCGGCGCCGCCGACCGCGGGGGCGATGGTGCGGAACTGGTTGTCGCCGCTGTTGGAGGCGTACCACACCCAGCGATTGGCGAAGCTGGTACGCGCATGCACCACCAGCCAGTAGCGGCCGGCCGGCAACTGCACGTTCTGCCCCGCCGCGGCCAAGTCGAGGCTGATGTTCGCTCCGTCCACGGTCACGCCGGCGGCGTTCGGCGCCGCGGTGTAGGTCCACAAGGCCGAACCCGCGAGCGGGTTGCTGGCCGGGTTGCCGCCGTTGTCGGCGAACACGCTCCAGGTCAGGCTGGTCGCGGTGCTGGCCAAAGCGGCGCCGCTGGAGACGAAGCCCTCGGCGAACAGCCGCGACAGGCGAGTGCTGTCGGTGAGGAGGAAATCGTCGCTGGAGAACTGCGCCGGCAGGCCGCCGGCCGAGGCCGGATCGGTGTAGACGGTGCTGCGGAAACCACTGCTGACGCCGTCGGAGTTCGCCGAGATCACGCTCCGCGAGCCTTCGCCGGTGTTGTCGACCTGGAACTGCAGTTCCGACGCGCTGAGGTTGCCGATCGCGAAATCGGCGAAACCGCGCGTACCGGCCGGCAAGCTCACCGCGACCTGCGCCGGCCGCAGTTCGATCTGCGGCGGCGGCACCGCGACCGCGACCGGCAGGTGCAGCTGCGGCGACGGGCCACCGAGCACCTGATCCAGTTGCAGCGCGCCGAAGTGCCAGGCGCCGTCCTTGGGCAGCTGATGGGTCAGCACGATCACGGTCACGTCCTGGGTGCGGCCCGGCTGAGACAGGAACACCGGCGGGAAGGCGATCCCGCTGACGCCCTTGAGCTGCGCCACCCACAGACCGCGCTGGCCCTGGGCCGCGCGGAAGCTGCGCTTGAACACGCAGGCTTCGGCGCATTCGCGCTGTGCCAGGCTGGCCAGATTCAAGCTCGAGACGTCGCCGCCGGTGGCCGGATCGGCCGCCAGGTAGTTGGCGGTGGTCTCGTTGAGCACCAGGCCGGCACGCAGCGCGCGATCGACCTGCACCCGGCCGGCGCCAGCGTCGAACGGATCGGCCAGGGTGACTTCGTCCTCGGTGTAGACCTTGAGCTCGGCGGTCATCATCAACGCCGACTTGATTTCCGCGGCGGTCCAG
Source organism: Lysobacter antibioticus HS124 (assembly GCF_000336385.2). Taxonomy (GTDB): domain Bacteria; phylum Pseudomonadota; class Gammaproteobacteria; order Xanthomonadales; family Xanthomonadaceae; genus Lysobacter; species Lysobacter firmicutimachus. Next base: position 20,445 of record NZ_HG424519.1, read on the forward strand.
TCGGGCTTGGCCTGGCGCAACAGACCGGCGGCGCCGGCGTGGTGCGGCGAGGCCATCGACGTGCCGCTGAGCAGGCCGACCAGGTTCTCGCTGCCGGTGATCGCCGTGCCGGACAACACCGCCAGCACGCTGACGCCCGGCGCGGTGATGTCGGGCTTGATCAGGCTGAAATCGCCGGCCGGGCCGCGCGAACTGAACGCCGCCAGGGCATCGGGCGTGTTCGGGATCGGCGTCGGCGGGAAGTTGATGGCGGCGGTGGTGGTGTTGCCGTTGCCGGCGGCGAAGTTTCGCAACGCGTCGCTGTCGGTCTGCAACGCCAGGAACGCCGGAATCGTGGTGCCCGGCACGCTGGGCGTGGTCGCGCCCGGCTGGTTGTTGGCGATGACCACGCCGATCGCGCCGGCGGCGGCGGCGTTGTTGACCTTGATCGAGAAGCTACAGGTGCCGCGGCGGATCACCGCGATCGCGTTCTGGAACGCGCCCGGCGCGAACGCCGCGCAGCCGTCGGCGGCGGTGTCGATGCCGGCGCTGACTTTCAGCGGCGTGGTCGGCGGCAGGCTGGCGTTGAACGCGGCGCCGCCGCTGCCTTCGGTGAGTTGGATCGCCTGCAGCGCCGGCGGCACGGCGCCCGGGCCGGTGACTTGCAACAGGAAGGCGAAGGTACCGCGCCCGTGTTGCGAGGCCGCGGTCGAACCCGTCCACGGCTCCAGATGGCCCATGGTGTTCGGGCCGGGGCCGGAATTGCCGGCCGAGGTGGCGACGTAGATGCCGGCGTCGGACGCGTTGAGGAAGGCCAGCGACACCGCCTCGCCCCAGGGCTGGCTGCCGCCGCCGATGGAGTAGTTGATCACGTCGACGCCGTCGGCGATCGCCTGGTCGACCGCGGCCACCGCCGAAGTGTTCGGGCACAGGCCCTGGCCGGTGGAGATGCGGGTGTAGCAGACGTCGTAGGCGATGATGTTGGCGTGCGGCGCGACGCCGGAAATGCGGACCGTGCGGCCCTTGTAGTTGGCGTTCCAGGCGTTGCCGGCCGCGGTCGAAGCGGTGTGGCTGCCGTGGCCGTTGGTGTCGCCGAAGCCGGGCTCCTCGCGGATGTCGGCCACGCCGCAGGTATTGCCGGGCGCGCCGCAGACGAAGTCGTAGCCGCCGATCAGCTTGTCGTTGCAACGGCCTTCGTCGACGCCGCCGGGCGCGCAGGTGCCCAGGTAGGTGCCGCTGCCGAACGGATTGACGTGCTGGTAGCCGGTGTCGTCGATCGCGGCGAACGCCGGGCTGCCGAAGTTGATGCCCGAGTCGAGAATGCCGAACACCACGCCTTCGCCGCGATACTGGGTCGGCACGGCGTTCCACAGCTCCGGCGCGCCGATCAGCGCCGGGCCGACATCGGTGGCCTGCTCGTACTCGCGATACTCTTCGACCAGTTCGACGCCGGGCAGCTTGGCGATGCGCGCCGCCTCGTTCTGGGTCATGCGGGTGATCACGCCGTTGACCGCATGCTGCATGCGCCGCTCGATCGCCAGCGGTCGCCCGATCAAGGCATTGATGCCGCGCTCGTGGTCGCGCTGGACTTGATCGAGGTGACGCACGTAGCCGCGCGCCTGCGCGCTGCGCACGTCGAGTCGACCGAGCGCGCCGCTCTTGGCCGCACTGTTGGCGTTCTGCGCGCCGGCCATGCGCTGCGGCGCCGGCAGGCTGGCGATCTCGCCGGCGTAGGTGGCCAGCGGCGCTTCCTTGTACAACACGATGTAGCGGCTGGTCTGGGTTTCCAGGCCGCTGTCGATGCGGCTGGGCGAGGGAGCGCCGCCGATCGCGCCGGCGTCGGCCGGGGTATCGTCGGACAAGCCGCGGATCGCGGCGCCGGCGATCGCGGCCAGCCCGATCAGGCTGATCGCGATCGTCAATCGATTGACTGCGTTAGGCATCGAGAGGTCCTCTGCGTCGTTCGCGAAGACACCGCTCCCCGCCTGCCCCCTCAGGCATATCGCGGCGCGAGTTCAGGAAGAGACATCGTCCACGACGAACACATCGGCCCTGGCCCCGTGCCCGCTGCGCCCGGCCCGCTTCCTCCGGCACCGGCTAACCCCACTAACGCAATCCGGGCGGGACTCCCCCACGGGCGGCGTCGCATTCCGGCGACGACGCAACCGCTCCGTGACGGCCGCCACGCTTCGCGCGTGTCCGGCCGATTCTAGTCTGCGACCGGCAGCTCGCAAGCGGACCGCCGTTGCGTTCCTGCAACGTCGCGCGTCGCGCGACCGGCCGCGATTCGGGACGAGCCGTTGCGGCCCGTCCCGCTCGCATTCACCAACCGAAACCCACGCCGACGCCGGCCGAGCTTTCCGAGTCGCTGAACGCGCCGCCCAGGGTCACCGTCGCACGATCGCTGATCGCGCGCTGATAGCCGATCGACAGCGCCTGCTGACCGCCCTGGAAGCCCGCACCGACCGCGATCCGGTTCGGCGTGTTCAGGCCCGATGCGCTGGCCGACATCTGCACCATCGCCGCGGTCATCGCGCCGAGCTTGTCGATGCGGCGATCCTGCTTGTGGAAACGCCAGTTCATGTCGTCGCGCAGCTCGTTGATCGCCTCGGTCGGCGCGGCCAGCATCTGGGTCACGCGCGAGTCGGTGTAGGCATTCGCGCTGCGCAGGGTCTGGGCGTCGCCGCTCTGCACCTGGGCGACATTGGCCGCGTCGGTCGGCGCAGTGCCGGCAGCGACGTTGCTCACGCGGGTGCCGCCGGCACCCTGCAGCGCGACCTGGGTCTGCGACGCGTCGGTATAGGTCACCGAATTGGCCGCGCCGGCGCCGACCCGACCGTAGAGATCGGTCAGGCGGCCGTCGACCGCGGCGAACGCCGAACCGACATCGCGGTAGCTGCCGCCCTGGATCGCATAGGTCGGCGCGGTGAACACGCCGCCGGCGAAGCTGGCGCCGCCGCCGAGCGCGCCGGCCAGGGTGTTGAGCTGGAACACGTTGACCGCGTCGGTGTCGGCCGTGCCGGCGGCGAGATTGACCAACTGGCGTTCGGCGCCGGCGCTGCCGATGGACACCGTGCTGGCGCGATCGGCGATCGAGTCGCTGCCCAGCGCGACCGCGCCGGCGGCCGAGGCCGAGCTGTTCGCGCCCAGCGCGGTGGCGTTGTCGGCGCTGGCCGTGCTGCCGGCGCCGCTGGCGGTGGCGAAACGCCCGCCGGCGGTGCTGGCCGAGCCGTTCGCGGTCGAGAACTCGCCCGAGGCGGTGGCGCTGTCGCCGATCGCGCTGCTGTTGGCGCCGGAGGCGGTGGCGCCCGCGCCGAGCGCCGAACTCTGGTCGCCCGACGCGGTGGAGTTCGCGCCGACCGCGATCGCGCCGACCGCGCTGGCGGTGGCGCCGGCGCCGTTGGCGACGGCGAAATCGCCGTCCGCGCTCGCGCCCTGGCCGCAGGCGATGGCGCTGCCGCCGTTGGCGGTGGCGCCGCCGGTGGTGGTGCCGCCGAAACCGTCGTCGAGCACGCAGGGCTCGCCCGCCCATGCCGAAGCGCAGGCCAGCGAGAGCGCGGTGGCGAGAAGGGTCTTGTGCGAAATGTTCAAACTGTCCTCCAGGAAGACGTCGTGCGCGCCACGCGGCCGTGATCGCGCGCGGCGACGAAATGGGTGCCGGTCCTGACCGCGCATGGTCCGGCCGAATGGAGCGCGCCGGGCCCGTGCAGGCCCGGCGCGCGGTACGGTCAAGGCGAAGGCGTAACGGTCAGCGCGACTCGCAGCGCCGCCTTGGGACGCAGCGGATCGTTGCTGGCCACGCAGACATAGCCGGAGTAACTGCCCGGCGCGAGGCCGGCGGCGCTGATCTGCACCAGGGTGTCGACGCTGGCGCCGACCGCGAGGCGGCCGAACGCGCGCGACGGCGCGCCGATCCAGGTAGCGCCGCAGGCATTGGCGCCCTGCAGCTGGTAGGCCAGGCCCGGCGCGCCGGCGATTGCCGACCAGTCACCGGTACCGTCGGGGGTGATGATCGCGCCGCGGTAGATGCTGTCGCCGCTGGTGGCGTTGAACCAGAACCAGCTGGTCGCCAACGGCGCGCGCACCGACACCACCAGCCAGTAGCGGCCGGCCGGCAGATTGAGGTTCTGGCCGGCGGCGGCGAGGTTGAGGCTGATGCTGGCGAAGCCCGAAGTCGACACGCCGGCGCCGTTCACCGTGGAGGTGTGGCTCCACACCGCCAGCTGCGGGGTCGATTCCGGATTGCCTTCGGGATTGCCGCCGACATCGCGGAAGATCGACCAATTGATGTTGGTCGACGTCGCCAGGCTGCCGCCGTTGACGAAACCGTCGGCGACGATGCGGGTGATCCCGGTCGCGTCGGTGAGGGTGAAGTCGTCCGCCGACAGCTGCGCGCGCGCGCCGACCGTGGCCGCGTCGGTGAAGCGGGTCGAGCGGCGGCCGTTGGTGTTGTTCGGCAACTGCGCGACCAGCGTGCGTCCGCCGCTGCCGGTGTTGTCGATCTGCCAGTCCAGGTTGGAACCGCCGATGTTGCCGAGGCGGAAGGTCACGTTGCCGCTGCTGCCCTGAGCCAGGGTCAGCGCGGTCGACGGCGTGGCGTCCAGGCGCGGCGGCTGCACCGCCACCGCGATCGGCAGGCGCAACAGTGGCTGCGAGGTGTCGCCGCCGGAAGGCGTGAGCACCAGCTTGCCGAAGTTGAAATTGCCGTTGGGGGCCAAGGCGCTGGTGCTGACGGTGATCTTGACCGTCTTGCTCTCGCCCGGATTGAGCGTGAACAGCGACGGCGAGACCAGCGCGCTCAGGCCTTGCACCTTGCCGGTCCAGGTTTGGCGCGTCGGCAGCACGTTGCGGAAGGTACGGGTGAACGAGCAAGAGGTGGCGCAGCTGTACTTGGCCATGCTCGCCAGGTTCAGCGTCGAGACGTCGCCGCCGGTGGCCGGATTGGCCGCGCGGAAGTTGGCCGTGGTCTCGTTGAGCACCAGACCGGCGCGGATCGCCTGTTCGAGCTGCAGACGGCCCGCGCCCATCGCGTGCGCATCGGCCTGGGTGACGCCGTCTTCCTTCAGCACTTCCTGCTTGGCGGTCATCATCAGCGCCGACTTGACCTCGGCCACGGTCCAGTTCGGACGGGCCTGGCGCACCAGCGCAGCCGCGCCGGCATGGTGCGGCGACGCCATCGACGTGCCGCTGATCAGGCCGACCGAATTCTCGCTGCCGCTGATCGCCGTACCTGCGGTGACCGCCAGGATGTCCACGCCCGGGGCGGTGATTTCGGGCTTGATCACGTCCAGCACCCCGGCCGGGCCGCGCGAGCTGAAGTCGGCCAGTTGGTCGGGCGTGTTGTTGACGATCACCGACGGGTACGGAATGCCGCCGGTGCTGGTGTTGGCATTGGCGTTGGCGAAGTCGCGCAGCAGATTGCTGTCGGCCTGGCTGGCGACGAAGGCCGGTACCGTCGCGCCGGTCACGGTCGGGGTCAGGCCGGTGGCCTGGTTGTTGGCGATGACCACGGCCACCGCACCGGCGGCCGCGGCGTTGGCGACCTTGTCGGTGAAGTTGCAGCTGCCGCGGCGGACCACCGCGATCGCGCCCTGGAAGGTATTGGCCGGGAATGCGGCGCAACCGTCGTTGGCGGTGTCGATGCCGGCGCTGACCCGCACCGGGGTGTCGCTCGGGATGGCCGTGGCGAACGGCGTGCCGCCGCTGCCCTCGGTCAGCTCGATCGCCTGCAGGTCGCCGGGCACGCCGCCCGGACCGGACACCGACAGCACCCATGCGAAGGTGCCGCGGCCATGCTGCGAGGCGGCGGTGGTGGCGACCCACGGTTCCAGATGGCCGGTGGTGTACGACGCCGGGCCGTCGTTGCCGGCGGCCGCGGCGACGTAGATGCCGGCGTCGGTGGCGTTGAGGAACGACAGCGAAGTCGCTTCGCTCCACGGGTTGGAACCGCCCCCGATGGAGTAATTGATCACGTCGACCACGCCGTCGGCGATCGCCTGATCGATCGAGCGCACCGTCGCGGTGTTCGGGCACAGGCCGCGGCCGGTGGAGATCTGGGTGTAACAGGCGTCGTAGGCGATGATGTTGGCGCGCGGAGCGACGCCGGAAATGCGGATGCTGTGGCCGCGGTAGCTCGCGGTCCAGGCGTTGCCGGCCGCGGTCGAGGCGACGTGGCTGCCGTGGCTGTTGGTGTCGCCGAAGCCCGGCTCTTCGCGCACGTCGGCGACGCCGCACTGGTTGCCGGGCGCGTTGCAGACGAAGTCGTAGCCGCCGATCAGCTTGTCGTTGCAACGGCCTTCGTCGACGCCGCCGGGCGCACAGCTGCCCAGGTAGGTGCCGGCGCCGAGCGGGTTGATGTGCTGGTAGCCGCTGTCGTCGACCGCGGCGAACGCCGGGCTGCCGAAATTGATGCCCGAGTCGATGATGCCGACCACCATGCCCTCGCCGCGGAAACCGCTCGGCGCGGCATTCCACAACGCCGGCGCGCCGATCAGCGCCGGACCGACGTCGGTGGCCTGTTCGTATTCCTGATAGGGCTCGACGAAGCGCACTTCATCGAGCTGGGCGATGCGGTCCGCCTCGGCCGAGGTCAGTTCGGCGACCATGCCGTTGAGGGCGTGGCGCATGCGGAAGTCCACCCGCGGGCTGCGGCCGAGCAGGCCGCGGATGCGGCGCTCGTGCGCGGACTGGACGTCGCCGAGGTGCTGCACGTAGCTGCGCGCGGCCGCGCTCTGCACGTCGATGCGGCCGTTGCCGCCGCTGATGCTGGGCAGGCGCTTGGGCGCCGGCATGCCGCTCAGTTCGCCCTTGTAGGCGCTCAACGGCGCTTCGCGGTAGACCACGATGTAGCGCTTGTAGCCGTCAAGCGCGGCTTCGCTCGGCAAAGACGGCGATGGGGCGCCGCCGATCGGTCCGCCCTGTCCCGAATCGCGGCCCGGCATCATCGCCGTCGCTCCGGCGATGGCCGCGACCGCTGCGATGGCCGCCGCGATGGACGTCCTCTTCATTACCTTCCGCATTCCCCTAGCCTCTCTTTGCTGACGCATGCGCTAAGCGCAACGCGGCCAACGCGGCCGGTGTTGCGCACCCGTGTAGGGAGAGGTCGATCTGTTGCGGTTCCGGTAACGAACACGGGCCGCAAGACTGCGTTGTCACTTCCCCCTAAAAGTGACAACGCATGCGGACAGGGTACCCCCTACCCGCCTCTGGCAGTATCTGCGTAATGGCTTTGCTTAATTTGGCGAAATACGCCCCACAACGGCCGCATCCGCCCTTGCCGCTGAGGCCCGAATCAGCTACGGCGGTGCCAGGGCCGCAGCAAGCCGCCGCGGTACACGACCAGATACACCGCCACGACCCAGGCGGTGGCCACCGCCCAGCCGGCGAGGATGTCGGAGGGGTAATGCACGCCCAGGTACAGGCGCGAAAAGCCGACCGCGGGCACGAACGGCACCATGACGATCAGCACCGGCCAACGCCAGCGCGTCGGCCAGCTCAGCAGAAGCAGCGTGACCAACAAGGTCATCGAACCCATCGCGTGGCCGCTGGGGAAGCTGTAGTTGTGCTCGGGCGCGATCGACTCCCACAGCGACGGCCGCTCGCGGGCGAAGAACTGCTTGGCGGCGATGTTGAGCAGGCCCGAACCGCCCAGCGCCAGCGCGGCGAAACTGGCTTCGCGGAAGCGCCGGCGCAGGCTCAGCATCAGTACCAGGCCGATGTCGAACGGCACCACGCCCCACAGATAACCCAATTGCGACAGCAACACGAAAGCGCTGTCGAAACCTTCGCGCGCCAAGCCGTGAGCGTACTGCAGGACCGGCACGTCGAAGACGATGGCCTCGCGTTCGTGGATCTCGTCGGCCAGCTCGGCGAAAGCCCACAGCGGCAACAACAAGCCGAGGAAGACCAAGGCCAGGGTCCAGCCGTGGCGGCGCAGCAGGGCCAGGCCGAAGCGGGCCTCCTGCTGCAGCGCGCTGTCGCCCGGCCCGCGGCGGACCGAGACGGCGTCTTCGTGGCTACCGGCCGCGTCCGTGGGCCGGAGTTCGGCTTCAGGCACCTGCGGCGCGGACGGCATAGTGGCGCTCGACGTAGCGGTCGATCAGATCGACGAACTCGCGGGCGATGTTCTCGCCGCGCAAGGTCACGGTCTTCTCGCCGTCCTCGAATACCGGCGCAGACGGCGCTTCGCCGGTGCCGGGCAGGGAGATGCCGATGTTGGCATGGCGCGATTCGCCCGGGCCGTTGACCACGCAGCCCATCACCGCCAGGGTCAGGTTTTCCGCGCCCGGATGAGTGATCTTCCACTCCGGCATCTTCGCCCGCACGTGCTCCTGCACGGTCTGCGCCAGCTCCTGGAAGAAGGTGCTGGTGGTGCGGCCGCAGCCCGGGCAGGCGGTGACCATCGGCGTGAACGCGCGCAGGCCCATGGTCTGCAACAGCTCCTGGGCGACGATGACTTCGTTGCTGCGCGCCTGGCCCGGTTCGGGCGTCAGCGAGATGCGAATGGTGTCGCCGATGCCTTCCTGCAGCAGCACGCCGAGCGCGGCGCTGGAGGCGACGATGCCCTTGCTGCCGATGCCGGCCTCGGTCAGGCCCAGGTGTAAGGCGTAATCGCCGCGGTTGGCCAACTCGCGATACACCGCGATCAGCTCCTGCACGCCGCTGACCTTGGCGCTGAGCACGATGCGCTCGGCCGGCAGGCCCAGCTCGACCGCGCGCGCAGCCGAATCCAGGGCCGAACGGATCAACGCCTCGCGCAATACGCGACCGGCGTCCCAGGGCTCGGCGCGGGTGTGGTTCTCGTCCATCAACTGCGCGGCCAGGGCCTGGTCCAGCGAGCCCCAGTTGGCGCCGATGCGCACCGGCTTGCCGTACTTGATCGCCAGCTCGATCAAGGTCGCGAACTGGCTGTCCTTCTTCTTGCCGAAGCCGACGTTGCCGGGGTTGATGCGGTACTTGGCCAAGGCTTCGGCGCAGGCCGGCTCGGCGGTGAGCAATTGATGGCCGTTGTAGTGGAAGTCGCCGATGATCGGCACCTCGACGCCCATCATCGCCAGTTTGTCGACGATCCGCGGCACCGCGGCCGCGGCTTCCTGGGTGTTGACGGTGATGCGCACCATCTCCGAGCCGGCGCGCCACAGCTCGGCGACCTGCTTGGCGGTGGAAGCGACGTCGGCGGTGTCGGTGTTGGTCATCGACTGCACCACCACCGGCGCGCCGCCGCCGACCTGGACTCCGCCGATCTGCACGGAACGGGTCAGGCGGCGCGGCATCGGGCCGAAATCGGGGTGGGCGCAGGGCAGGACGGCATCGGAATTCATGGGCGCATTGTAGCGCCGGGACTCAGCACAGAGGTGCGGCGGGGGTGAAGCGCGGCTGACGCGCGGCGCCGAGCGCGACGGAGTTCCGGCCCGGTCGGGCACCGCGGATCGGCCCGATGGCTCTGGCGCGGGGCGGCTACGCCTGTCTGCGGGCGTCATCCCGGGGAGGCGGGGATTTTCCGGGCGCGATCGCGTCCGGGCTCCGAAATCTCCGGGCCCTCGCCTTGGCGGGCATGATGATTCCGGAAGCGGCCCGAACTCCCCCGGCCGGCCTTCCTGTCCGCCCTGCTCCACTCGACGCGTTCGCTCTGCCCCGGAAGCCGCGCACGGGACGGGTTACCATCGCCGCACCCGTTTCGCTCCGAGCGGCTCGCCTCGCTCCTGTCTGGCCATGCCCCCCAGTTCCCCCGACGACGTCCTCACCCCCAGCCAGCTCAACGCGCTCGCGCGCAACGTGCTGGAAGATACCTTTCCGTTGATCTGGGTCGAGGGCGAGCTCGGCAATCTGTCGCGGCCGTCGTCGGGCCATCTGTACATGACCTTGAAGGACGCGCGCGCCCAGGTCCGCTGCGCGATGTTCAAGCCCAAGAGCAGTTGGCTGAAGTTCGCCCCGCGCGAGGGCGTGCGCGTGCTCGCGCGAGGGCGGCTGACCCTGTACGAAGCGCGCGGCGACTACCAGTTGGTGCTCGACCACATGGAAGAGGCCGGCGAAGGCGCTCTGCGGCGCGCGTTCGAGGAGCTCAAGGCGCGCCTGGCGGCCGAAGGCCTGTTCGATCGCGAACGCAAGCGCGAGCTGCCGCGCTTCGCCCGTCGCATCGCGGTGATCACCTCGCCCAGCGGCGCGGCGGTACGCGACGTGCTCAGCGTCCTGGCGCGCCGCTTTCCCCTGGTCGAAGCCGAGGTGCTGCCGGTGCCGGTGCAGGGCGAAGGCGCGGCAGCGCAGATCGCGGCCATGCTGCAGCGCGCCGACGCTTCGCAACGCTACGACGTGATCGTGCTGGCGCGCGGCGGCGGTTCGCTGGAAGACCTGTGGGCGTTCAACGACGAACGCCTGGCGCGGACCATCGCTGCGGCGAGCGTGCCGGTGGTCTCGGCGATCGGCCACGAAACCGACTTCAGCCTGTCCGATTTCGCCGCCGATCTGCGCGCGCCCACTCCGTCGGTGGCGGCCGAATTGCTGGTGCCGCAACGCGAAGACCTGCTGCACCGCCTGCGCAATCTCGATGCCCGGCTGTGCAATCTGCAGGCGCAACGCCTGCGCCAGGCGATGCAGCGCAGCGACCGCGCCGGCCTGCGCCTCAACGCGCTGCGCCCGCAGGCGCGGCTGGCCGCGCTGCGCAGCCGCCAGCAAGAGGCCTGGCGGCGGCTGGAACAGGCCTGGAGTCTGCGCGTGGAGCGCGAACGCGCACGCCTGCGTCACGCCGACGCGGTGCTGCGCGCGCACCAGCCGCAACGCCGCATCGCCGCGCTGCGCGATCGCCTGAACGCGCTGGCGCCGCGCCCGCGCAACGCGATCGCGCGCCGGCTGCGCGCCGAGGAGCTGCGGCTGCGCGGACTGGCGCGCTCGCTGGAAGCCTGCAGCCCGCTGGCCACGGTCGCGCGCGGCTACGCCATCCTGCAGCACCGCGACGGCCGGGTCGTGCGCCGGGTCGCCGACGCCGCCGCCGGCGAGCGCCTCACGGCCCGGGTCGGCGACGGCGAACTGCGGCTTCGGGTCGAAGCCGACGACCGCGACGAACCGGTGCCGAGCCAGGCCGCGCTGCCGTTGTAGCGGCGCGTCGCGCGGCGGTCATCGCCTGCCGCTAACGCGGACTGCGCGACCATGCCGGCCTTCGGGCCCTGCCCGCGATGGAGTCCGGCATGACCAAGGCGTCCGATCTGTTCGTCGCCGCGCTCGAGGCCGAAGGCGTCGAATACGTGTTCGGCATTCCCGGCGAAGAGAACCTCGACCTGCTCGAATCGCTGCGCACCTCTTCGATCCGGCTGGTGCTGACCCGGCACGAACAGGCCGCCGGCTTCATGGCCGCGACCTACGGCCGCCTCACCGGCAAGGCCGGGGTCTGCCTCAGCACCCTCGGCCCCGGCGCGACCAACCTGGTCACCGCCGCGGCCTATGCCCAGCTCGGCGCCATGCCGATGCTGATGATCACCGGGCAGAAGCCGATCAAGATCAGCAAGCAGGCCAGCTTCCAGATCGTCGACGTGGTCGACGCCATGCGCCCGTTGACCAAGTACACCCGCCAGATCGTCTCCGCCGACAGCATCCCGGCGCGGGTACGCGAAGCCTTCCGCCGCGCCGAGGAAGAACGCCCGGGCGCGGTCCATCTGGAGCTGCCGCAGGACGTCGCCGGCGAGCTCACCGATGCGCGGCCGATCCCGGCCGCGTTCTCGCGCCGGCCGGTGGCCGAGGACAAGGCGATCGAACGCGCCGCGCAGGCGATCGCGCAGGCGCGCCACCCGTTGCTGATGATCGGCGCAGGCGCCAACCGCAAGACCACCGCCAAGACCCTGCACGCCTTCGTCGCCAAGCTCGGCATCCCCTATTTCAGCACCCAGATGGGCAAGGGCGTGCTCGACGAGGAAGGGCCGCTGTGGCTCGGCAACGCCGCCCTGTCCGATCGCGACTTCGTCCACCGCGCCATCGACGCCGCCGACTGCATCGTCAACATCGGCCACGACGTGATCGAAAAACCGCCGTTCTTCATGCGCGAAGGCCGGCGCACCGTCATCCACGTCAACTACGACGCGGCCGAGGTCGACCCGGTGTACTTCCCGCAGATCGAAGTGGTCGGCGACATCGCCCACTCGGTCTGGCGCCTGGGCGAGGTCCTGCAGCCGCAACCGCATTGGGACTTCGCCTTTTTCGGTCGGGTGCGCGAGGCGCTGCTGGCGCAGTTGCGCGAGCGCTGCGACGACGACCGCTTTCCGCTGGCGCCGCAGCGCCTGGTCGCCGACGTGCGCGCGGCGATGGCGCCGCACGACGTGGTCTGTCTCGACAATGGCCTGTACAAGCTGTGGTTCGCGCGCAGCTACCGCTGCCGCGAGCCGAACACCCTGCTGCTCGACAACGCCCTGGCGACGATGGGCGCCGGCCTGCCGTCGGCGATCGCCGCGCGCATCGTCTGCCCCGAACGCAAAGTGCTGGCGGTGTGCGGCGACGGCGGCTTCATGATGAATTCGCAGGAACTCGAAACCGCGGTACGGCTGGGCCTGGACCTGACCGTGCTGGTGCTGCGCGACGACGCCTACGGCATGATCAAGTGGAAGCAGGCGCACGAACGCTACCCCAGCTTCGGCATGGACCTGGGCAACCCGGACTTCGTCGCCTACGCGCGCAGCTATGGCGCGCGCGGCCATCGCCCCGCGTCCAGCGACGCCTTCCTGCCCCTGCTGCGGCAGGCGCTGGCCGCGCCCGGCGTGGACCTGATCGAAGTGCCGATCGACTACGCCGACGACGACCGTATCCTCAACCAGGACATCCCGCGCCTGGCCGCTGCGCTGCGCTGAGCGCGCGCCGCAGCCCTCCCTTTTCCATTTCGCTTCGGAGCGTTCCATGGCCAAGTCCAAATCCGCCCCCGCGGCCCGCGCCGGCAAAGGCCTGAAGCCGAGCTACCCCTACTACCTCGCCAACCGCGCGGTCGCCGTCAACACCGACCTGGAAGTGCTGGACAAGTACAGCGGCAAGCGCGCCACGCGGGTGGCGATGGCCGACGCGGCCGCCGTGCGCCAGGCGATCGCCGCCGCGCACGCGGCGCGCGAGGCCATGGCCGAGTTCGCCCCCGATCGCCGCCGCGACGTGCTCGAACACTGCGTGCGCCGTTTCGGCGAACGTTTCGAAGAACTCGCCCTGGCGCTGTGCATCGAAGCCGGCAAGCCGATCCAGGATGCGCGCGGCGAGGTCACCCGGCTGATCGACACCTTCCGCATCGCCGCCAACGAAGCCACCCGCAGCCCCGGCGAATTGCTCGAACTGCAGATCTCGCCGCGCACCCGCGGCTATCGCGGGATGGTCAAACGGGTGCCGATCGGGCCGTGCAGCTTCATTACCCCGTTCAACTTCCCGCTCAACCTGGTCGCGCACAAGGTCGCGCCGGCGATCTCCGCCGGCTGCCCGTTCGTGCTCAAGCCGGCGATCAAGACCCCGGTCGGCGCGTTGATCATCGCCGAAGTGCTGGCCGAGACCGACCTGCCGGAAGGCGCGTTCTCGGCCCTGTGCTGCTCCAACGAGGACGCCTCGTTGCTGGTCGAGGACCCGCGGATCAAGCTGCTGAGCTTCACCGGCGGCCTGATCGGCTGGGACCTCAAGGCCCGCGCCGGCAAGAAGAAGGTCACCTTGGAACTGGGCGGCAACGCCGCCTGCATCGTCGATGCCGACCCGGGCGCGAGCCTGGACCACGTGGTCCAGCGGCTGGTGTTCGGCGCCTATTACCAGAGCGGCCAGAGCTGCATCAGCGTGCAGCGCATCTACGCCCACGCCGACGTCTACGACAAGCTGCGCAAGAAGCTCAAAGCCGCAGTCGGCGCGCTGCGCATGGGCGATCCGCGCGACGAGGCCACCTTCATCGGCCCGGTCGTCGACGAACCGGCCGCGCAGCGCATCCAGTCGTGGATCGACGGCGCGCTCGCGGGCGGCGCCAAGCGCATCGCCGGCGGCCCGCGCCAGGGCACGATGATCCCGGCCACGCTGTTGGAAAAGGTGCCGCGCGACGCCGAGCTGTACCGCAAGGAAGCGTTCGGGCCGGTGGCGTTGATCGAGCCCTTCGACGATTACGAACGGGCGCTCGCGCGGGTCAACGACAGCGACTTCGGCCTGCAGGCCGGCGTGTTCACCGGTCGCCTCGATCATGCGATGCGCGCCTGGGACCGGCTCGACGTCGGCGGCGTGATCGTCGGCGACGTGCCCAGCTTCCGCGTCGACAACATGCCCTACGGTGGGGTCAAGGACTCCGGCCAGGGCCGCGAAGGCGTGCGCTATGCGATCGAGGACATGAGCGAGCAGCGGTTGTTGGTGATCCGCGACCCGGCCGGCTGAGCCGGCCCCACGGCGCACCCGGCGGCGGCCGGAAAATAGTTCGACCGCCGCCAACCCCGTCCGCCGCGGCGGCGCGTTGATCTTCTCAGGTCCACACACCAGGGAAGCCGCCATGTCCGCCCGCGCCACGTCCGCCCAGCCCGCCTCCTCCACCCCGCGCGCCCTGCGCGTCGCCCTGCTCGCCGCCCTCGCCATGTCGCTCGGCGCTTGCCAGGCGCCCGGCGACCTGGCCAAGCAAGCGCCCGAAACGCCGCCCGCCGAAGCCGAGGCGGCCGCGCCCGGCGATGTCGTCGCGATCGAACCCGTCCAAGCCGCCGACGCAGCCGCGGTCGCATCCGTCGCCGCGCCGGCGGCCGCGCCGGCGCCAACGCGCGCCGAAGCCAAGGCGGGCGCCGCGCTGGAACGGGTCCAGGTCACCGGCTCGCGCATCGCCGACCCGCGCCTGCGGCGCGCGGCGCCGCAAGCCCTGAAGGTCGCCCCGGCCGCGCTCGGCTTCATCGCGCCGCCCGCCCCGCCGCCGCCCGTGTACGCCCAGCCGGCCAACACCGAGAAATACGCCGCCCGCGAAGACAATCCGGTGCTGCGCGCCAGCGAACAGCCGCTGTCGACCTTCTCCATCGACGTCGACACCGGCAGCTACGCCAACGTGCGGCGCATGCTCAACGCCGGCACGCGCCCGCCGGCCGACGCGGTGCGCGCGGAAGAGTTCATCAACTACTTCGATTATCGGCACCCGGCGCCCGCCTCGCTGGCTATGCCTTTCAAGGTCAGCACCGAACTCGCGCCGGCGCCCTGGAACGCGCAGCGCCAGTTGCTGATGATCGGCATCAAGGGCTTTGAGGTGCCCAAGCGCACCCTGCCCCCCGCCAACCTGGTGTTCCTGATCGACACCTCCGGCTCGATGGAGTCGCCGGACAAACTGCCGCTGCTGAAGAACGCCTTCTCGATGCTGGCCCGCCAACTGCGCCCGCAGGATCGGGTCTCGATCGTGGTCTACGCGGGCTCCGCCGGCCTGGTGCTGCCGCCGACGCCGGGCGATCGCCAGGACGAGATTCTCGCCGCGCTGGACCGGCTGCAGGCCGGCGGCAGCACCAACGGCGGCGACGGCATCCGCCTGGCCTACGCCATGGCCAGGCAGGCCTACGTCAAGAACGGCGTCAACCGGGTGATCCTGGCCACCGACGGCGATTTCAACGTCGGCACGGTCGACAACAACGCCCTGGAAACCCTCGTCGCCGACCAGCGCAAGAGCGGCATCGCCCTGACCACGCTCGGCTTCGGCCAGGGCAACTACAACGATGCGCTGGCAGAAAAACTGGCCGACGTCGGCGACGGCAACCACGCCTACATCGACACCGCGCAGGAGGCGCGCAAAGTGCTGGTCGAGCAGATGGGCTCGACCCTGCTGACCATCGCCCGCGACGTCAAGATCCAGATCGAATTCAACCCGGCCCAGGTCGCCGAGTACCGCCTGATCGGCTACGAGAACCGCCTGCTCAAGCGCGAGGACTTCGCCAACGACAAGGTCGATGCCGGCGACATCGGCGCCGGCCATCAGGTCACCGCGCTGTACGAGATCACCCCGGTCGGCTCCAAGGCCACGCGCCTGCCGGCGCTGCGTTATGCCGCCTCCGCGCCGGCCGACGCCGGAGGCGAGGACGAGATCGCCCTACTCAAGCTGCGCTACAAGCGTCCCGGCGAAGACCGCAGCCAACTGATCGAAACCCCGGTGCGCAAGACCGGCCTGCGCGCCGTGGCCAGCGATTCGATGCGCTTCGCCGCCTCGGTCGCCGCGTTCGCCGACGCGCTGCGCGGCGGCAAGCAGATCGACGGCTGGGGCTGGGAGCAGATCGCCGCGACCGCGCGCAGCGTGCGCCTGGACGATCGCTGGGGCCTGCGCGCGGAGTTCCTCGGCCTGGTCGAACGCGCCCGCGTCCAGATCGGCGCGCCCCCGGCCGCGCCGGCGACCGAGGTCGCGGTCAGCCGGTAAGCGAGGACGAGGCGCCGGCCGTGCACGCGGCCGGCGCAGCGACGTCGCCCGCCGGCGTCGGCATGGCGGCGACGGCGCCGGTCGCCAGCCGCTCGGCCGGGCGTCCGAACAGGAAACCCTGGCCGTAAACGCAGCCCAGTTCGCGCAAGGCCGCGCGCTGAGCTTCGGTTTCCACGCCCTCGCCGATGGTGTGGATGGCCAGGGTGCCGGCCAGCGCCTGGATCGCGCGCACCACCGCCACGCTTTCCGGACGCGATTCGCCGACCAGGCCGGCGACGAAACTCTGATCGATCTTCAGGCACTCGATCGGGAACCGGTGCAGATACGACAGCGCCGAGAAGCCGGTGCCGAAATCGTCCAATTGCGCCAGCACGCCGTGATTGCGCAGGGTCCGCAGCATGCGCAGCGCGCGCGGGACGTCGTCGAGCAGCGCGACCTCGGTGATCTCGATGCGCAGGCGCTGCGGATCGGCGCCGGCGTCGTCGAGCAGGCGCAGCAGGCGGTCGGCGAAATCGCCCGAGCGGAAATGCCGCGGCGAGACGTTGACCGAAATGTAGCCCTCGCCGCCGCGCGCCAGCTCGGCCACGGCGCGGCCGTACAGGATCCAGTCGACCTCTTCGATCAGGCCGCTGTCCTCGCCCACCCCGATGAATTCGCGCGGCAGCAGCAGGCCGCGTTTTTCGTGGCGCCAGCGCAACAAGGCCTCGTGGCCGATCAGGGCGCGGTCGTCCAGGCGCACGATCGGCTGGTAGTAGGCGACGAAGGCGTCGCCGTTGATGGCTCGGCGCAGGTCGGCTTCCAGGTCGAGGATGCGCATCGCCTGGTCGCGCATTTCTTCGTCGAACACCGCGCAACGGCCGCGGCCCAGGCCCTTGGCCCGGTACATCGCGGCGTCGGCGTCGCGCAGCAGCTCGATGCCGTCGCGATACCGCGGATGCCACAGCGCGATGCCGATGCTGGCGGAAGGAAACACCTCGCGCCCGGCGATCCAGCACGGCTCGCCGAGTGCGCGCAGAACCCGGTGCGCCATGTCCTCGACCGCGCCGAGGCCGTCGATGTTCTCGATCAGGATCGCGAACTCGTCGCCGCCCAGCCGCGCCACCATGTCCTCGCCGCGCACCGCGGCGACGATCCGGCGGCTGCTTTCCACCAGCAGTTCGTCGCCGGCCGAATGGCCGACGCTGTCGTTGACCAGCTTGAACCGGTCCAGGTCGAGGAACAGCACCGCGAACGAGCGCCGGTCGCGACGGGCCTGGGCGATGGCCTGCCCCAGGCGTTCCAGCAACCGGCCGCGGTTCGGCAGCCCGGTCAGGGTGTCGTGCAAGGCTTGGTGGGTGAGCTTTTGCTCGGCGCGCACGCGTTCGCCGATCTGTGCGACCAGTTCGGCATTGCTGTGCGCCAGCTCGCGCGTGCGCGAGGCCACGCGCTGCTCCAGTTCGCCGTGCGCGGTGACCAGCCGGTCCTGGGCCTGCTTGCGGGCCAGGCCGATGCTGATGTGATGGGCGACGAAGGTCAGCAGCTCCTGGTCGCGAGCGTTGAAGGCGATCGCGCGCGAGTAGCTCTGGATCGCGATCACTCCGACCACCGCCTCGTCGCGGAACAGCGGCACGCCCAGCCAGCAATGCGCGGCGGAGCCGTGGCTGCGCACCTCGCCGCGGGCGTGCAGCTCGGCGATGCGGTTGCGGTCGGCCAACAACGGCCGTCCCTGGCGGATCACGTACTCGGTCAGGCCGTCGGCGAGCCGGCGCGATTCGCGGATCATGTCGCGCTCGTCGATCGAGTACGGGAACTGCAGGCGCTCGCCGTCGTCGGACAGCAGCGCGATGTAGAAATTGCGCGCGTACAGCAGCTCGCTGACCACGTCGTGGACCTGGGAATAGAACCGGCTCAGCGTGTCGGAGGTGATGGTCAGCTCGGCGATGCGGAACAGCGCTCGCTGCAGGCGCTCGGAACGCTGGCGCTCGATGATCTCGGCCTGCAGGTCGCGGTTGCTCAGCTGCAGGGCGTAGGTGCGTTCGGCGACGCGGCGTTCGAGCTCTTCGCGGGCGTGGACGCGGTCGAGGGCGGTCAGGATGTGCTGGGCGACGAAGGACAGCAAGGCGCGGTCCTCTTCGCCGTAGCTGCCGGGCGTGTCGTAGTTCTGCACCACGATCGCGCCGCATACCCGCTCGCCGCGGCGCATCGGCACGCCGAGCCAGTCGGCGCTGTCGGGGCCGTGGAAATCGTCCGGCGGCACGTTCAGCAGCTCGCGCAGGCTGGTCGAACTGCCCTGCAGCGCCTCGCCGTGGCGCAGCAAGGCCAGGGTCAGGCTGTTGGGCATGTCGGCGGCGCGGATCACCTGCTCGGGGTCGGCGACGAAGGGGTCGGCGCGGTCGGCGAAGTACAGAAAGCGCATCGTGTCGGCGACGTCGTCGTAGAGCACGATGTAGAAATTCTCGGCATAGGTCAGGCCGCAGACCACGCCGTGGATGCGGCTGAGCAGATCGCTCATCTCCAGGCCCGAGCCGGCCAGGTCGGCGATCCCGTACAGCGCCTGCTGCAGGCGCTCGGATTTCTCCAGCGCCTCGGCGCGGGCATGGGCGCGCACCGCGGCCAGGTCGGCGGCGACGATGCGCCGCGCCATCGCCAGCCAAGCGGCGCGCAGCGGCGTCGGCATGGACTGCGGCAGGGCCGCGACCAGCGCCGCGCGGCTGCCGTCCTCCAGCCACCAGGCGGCTTCGATGCGGTCCGGGCGGGTATCGCCGGACGCGCCCACCGCCGGCGGATCGCGTTCCAGCCAGGCGGCGGCGTCGGCGCGCAGCGGTGCCGGCGCGCCCGGCGTGGACGAATCGGAAACGCGGCCTTGCGCGTCGCGCCAGCACACCACGACCTGCGAACCGGCCGGCAAGGCTTCCTGCAGCGCGCAGGCCAGCGCGTCGCCTGCAGTCGAGCGCCCGCTTACCGCCGCCACTGGAAGTACGTCACTGCTGTGCACCGGATCGCCGCCTTCTGCGCAGGGCGCAGGATAACGCGAGCTTTACGGGAGCGGCATAGGCCAACCCCATGCCGGGCCCCGGGCCGTTGACCCGATCATGCCGATGGCCCAGCACCTACCGCTATACGAGGCTCCGGCGACGCGCAAGCGCTTCCCGTCGGCGTCGCCAAGCCGTACCCTGCCGCGGATGAATTCCGGTGCGGATGCCAGCGACGACGTGCTCATGCTCGCCTGGACCGGCGGCGATGCCGCCGCGTTCGAGGTGCTGTACGCGCGTCATCGCGGCCCCTTGTACCGCTTCCTGCTGCGGCAAATCCGTGATTCGGCGCTCGCCGACGAGTTTTTCCAGGACGTCTGGCAGCGGGTGATCGCGGCGCGGCACGGCTGGAAACCGGAAGCGGCGTTCAGCACCTGGCTGTTCCGGATCGCCCATAACCGCCTCAACGATCACTGGCGCGGGCTCAAGCACCGCCCGGCGGCGCCGGAGGACGGCGACGAGCGCGCCGCGCGCGTGCCCGACCCGACTACGCCCGAGCGCGAGCTGTCGGAGTTCGAACAGCGCCGGCGGCTGCAGCGCGCCATCGAAGAATTGCCGCAGGAACAGCGCGAAGTCGTGCTGCTGCGGCTGGAACAGGAACTCAGTCTGGAGGACATCGGCGCCATCACCGGAGCCGGCCGCGAGACCGTGAAGTCCCGGCTGCGCTACGCGATGGACAAGTTGCGCGCGAGGTTGACCGAATGAACCGCCGTCCCGACGCCCCCGATCCGTTGACGGCCGAAGAACGCGAGCTGGCCGACCGCCTGCTGCGGGTGGGCCCGCACGACGGCCCCTCGCCGGCGCTCGACGCCAGGATCCTGGCCGCCGCCCATGCCGCGGTGGCGCAGGCGCCGCGCGCGCGGCCGCGTTCGCGCTGGCCGGCGTGGATAGGCGTCGCCGCCTCGCTGAGCCTGGCGGTCGGCATCGCCTGGCAGTTGCGCCCCACCGGCAAGAGCTTCGAAGCCGTGGGCGAGGACCCGGCCACGGTTTCGGCACCGGCCGCGACGGCCGCCGAGACCGAAGCGATCACCGCCGCAACGCCGGGCCAGGATTCGGCAGCAGCGGCGGACGCCGCCGCGGTCGCCCCGGCAGCGGTTCCTCCCCCGCTCGAAGTCGCCGACGCAGCGGGCGCCGCTGCCGCGCCGGCGCTCCCGGCGCGCACCCAAGCCGCCGCGCCCGTACCGGCCGGCGACGCCCGGCGCGAACGCAGCGCCGAAGCGCCCCAGGCCGAACCGCACCAGGCCAGGCGCGCCCCGCCGCAAGCGTTCTCGCTGCCCGAAGAGCCCGCGCCGATCGACATGCCGGCCCCGCCGCCGGCGCCACCGGCCCCGCCCGCCCCTGCTTCGGCCGCGCCAGCCGCGCCGTCCAGCGCAGTAAGTTCGCGTTCGTCGGCTCCGGCGGCGCAGAACGCGGCCGCCGGTCGCGATCAGAGCCAGGACTACCGGGCCGCCGAGGCCCGGCCGGCCCCGCTCGCCTCCGAAACCGCGGCCCGCAAGGCCACCGCGGCCGGCGCCGTGGAAGCCAAGGCCGCTCCCGCAGCCGCTCCGGCCGCCGAGGCCGCTGCCGACTCGGTCGCCCTGGACCGGATCGAAGTGACCGGAAGCCGGATCGGCGCGGCCGCCGACGCCGACGATGCGCGCCTGGCGCCGGCACAGTGGCTGCAACGCATCCGCGAGTACCGCGACGCCGGCCAGATCGAGCGCGCCCGCGACGGCCTGCGCCGTTTCCGCAGCGCCCACCCGCGGACGCGGATTCCGGACGACCTGCGGCCGCTGCTGAAATGAACGCGCCCGCCGGCGCCTCGACCCTGGCCGAGCGCGCCAGCCTGGCCCAGGAGGTCAAGCACAGCCGTTTCCTGGCCTTGGCCGCCCCGGTCGAGACCCCGGAAGCGGCGCTGGCCTTCTTCGCCGAGGTCGGCGACCCGGCCGCGACCCACAACTGCTGGGCCTACCGCATCGGCGCCCAATACCGCTTCAACGACGACGGCGAGCCGGCCGGCACCGCCGGGCGGCCGATCCTGGCCGCGATCGACGGCCAGGGCTACGACCGGATCGCGGTGGTGGTGACCCGCTGGTACGGCGGCATCAAGCTCGGCGCCGGCGGCCTGGTCCGCGCCTACGGCGGCTGCGCCGCCGAATGCCTGCGCCGCGCGCCGCGCCGCGAACTGGTCCGCTACGACGAACTCGAGCTCAGCTTCGGCTTCGAGGACACCGGCGCGGTCCATGCCGCGTTCGCCGCCCACGGCGCGGAAAAGACCGAAGAACGCTACAGCGCCGATGGCGTGCGGGTGCGGATCCGCCTGCCGGCGTCGCAATTGCCCGCCTTGAAAGCGCAGCTGCGCGACGCCACACGTAATCGGGTACGCCTCGACGAGCCCGGCGCGAGCCCCCTTGGATGACCTTCACCCGATGAGCGACACGCCCAGCGGCCGCCGCGCCGCCGCAGCCGAACCCCGCAAGAAGGCGCCGATCGGCAGCTTGCGCACCCTGTGGCCGTTCGTGCGCAAGCACCGCGGCCTGTTCGTCGCCTGGCTGTTCGCGTTGGCCGCGTCCAGCACCGCGACCCTGAGCCTGCCGGTCGCGTTCAAGACCATGATCGACCAAGGCTTCGCCCAGAGCGCCGCCGGCGGCGGCAGCGGCGCGATCGACCGCGCCTTCCTGCTGCTGTTCGCGGTCGCGGTCGCCCTGGCCCTGGCCACCGCGGTGCGCTTCTACTTCGTCTCGGTGTTGGGCGAGCGGGTGGTGGCCGACCTGCGCGAGACCTTGTACAACCACCTGATTACCCTCGACGTCGGCTTCCACGACCGCAACCGCAGCGGCGAGCTGATCTCGCGCCTGACCGCCGACGCTGAATTGCTGCGCAGCGTGGTCGGTTCGAGCATGTCGGTGGCGCTGCGCAGCGCGGTCACGGTGGTCGGCAGCCTGGCGATGCTGTTCGTGACCAGTCCGCGGCTGGCCCTGTACGCCCTGGTCGCCATTCCGCTGGCGGTGCTGCCGATCGTGATCGGCGGGCGCCGGCTGCAAAAGATCTCGCGCGCCAGCCAGGACCGGGTCGCCGACGCCAACGCCCTGGCCAGCGAGACCCTCGGCGCGGTGCGCACGGTCCAGGCGCACGCGCGCGAGCCTTACGAGCGCGGCCGCTTCAACGAGTCGCTGCTGATCGCGATCAAGGCCGCCAGCCGCCGCATCAGCGCCCAGGCCTGGGTCACCGCGATCGCCATCACCCTGGTGTTCGGCGCGATCACCCTGGTGCTGTGGTCGGGCGCGCACGACGTGGTCGCCGGGCGCATGAGCGCCGGCACCCTGGGCCAGTTCGTGCTCTACGCCCTGATCGGCGGCGGCTCGGTCGGCGCCCTGGCCGAGGTCTGGAACGACCTGCAGCGCGCCGCCGGCGGCATGAGCCGGATCGGCGAGCTGCTGGAGGAAACCAACGCGGTGACCGCGCCGGCGCAACCGCGCGCGCTGCCGCAGCCGGTGCGCGGCGAGTTGGTGTTCGACCGGGTCGGTTTCCATTATCCGATGCGCCCGGACCTGCCGGCGCTGGAAGACTTCAGCCTGCGCGTGCGACCCGGCGAGACCGTGGCCCTGGTCGGCCCGTCCGGCGCCGGCAAGAGCACCGTGTTCTCGATCCTGCTGCGTTTCCACGACCCGCAGCAGGGCGCGGTGTCGGTCGACGGCGCCGACGTACGCGAGCTCGATCCGGCGGCATTGCGCCAATCGATCGCCCTGGTCCCGCAGCAACCCACCATCTTCGCCGCCAGCGCGCGCGACAACATCCGCTACGGCCGGCTCGAGGCCAGCGAAGCGGAGCTCGAACAGGCGGTGAGCGCGGCCCACGCGGCCGATTTCATCCAGGCCTTGCCCGACGGCCTGTCGGCCGAACTGGGCGAACGCGGCACGCGCCTGTCCGGCGGTCAGCAGCAACGCATCGCCATCGCCCGCGCCCTGCTCAAGGACGCGCCGATCCTGTTGCTCGACGAGGCCACCAGCGCGCTCGACGCGCAGAGCGAGCGCGCGGTACAGCAGGCCCTGGAAACCCTGATGCAGGGCCGCACCACCCTGGTCATCGCCCACCGCCTGGCGACCGTGCTCAAGGCCGACCGGATCGTGGTCATGGACCGCGGCCGGATCGTCGCCGAAGGCACCCACGAGCAGTTGCTGGCCCAGGGCGGGTTGTACGCCGAGCTGGCCAAGCTGCAGTTCCTGGACTGAAATGCGGAGCCTTGTGCAAGGCACCAGCGTCGCCGTCCCTGCCGACGCCGAACCCGCGGCCTGTCCGCGACGCCATCCGGCCCAGGACCGCACGAGGCTTCGCCGTCGCCGCGCACGACGCAGAGGCCTGTAGCCGATGGCGGAGCTTTTTTGGATCTCGGCCGGGGTGTTCCTGTGCGTGGCCATCGTGCCGGTCGTGTACAGCGCGCGCGCGGCCGGTGCGCAGCGCGGCAGTGTATGGATCGCTGCGCTGGCGTTGGCCTTGCAGCAGGCCCTGGTCGAGGCAGCCGGCGCCTGCATCGCCCCCGATTGGCTGGGGCTGGCCATCGGCTTTGTCGGCACGTGCCTGCTCTACCGGTGGCTGTTCGGCATCACCTTCGGCAAAAGCCTGATCGTTGGCATGCTCGGCAGCGCGATTCTCTGGGTCGTCATACTGCTGTTTGCGATCACCGCCGGCCTCGGCTGACCGAAGCGAGAGCGCCCCACCGCGGCGGGGCGCTCCTGCCGCGACGCCGTCAGCCGCGAACCAGACTCAGCCCGTACTGGCTCAGGATCGGATTGAGGCGCTCGAACAGGCTGCTGCGCTGCGAGGCCGGGATGCCGCAGTTGTTGCCGTTGGCCTGGACGTTGCCGCCGGACATCACGCCCTGCGCCTGGCCGGCGCTGGTGATCCAGGAGCCGCCCGAATCGCCGCGGCCCATGCAGGCATTGCCCTGGGTCAGGCCGTAGACCGCGCCCTGGGCGTAGTTGGCGGTGACGTTCTTGGCGGTGATGGTGCCGCAGCGATAGCCGGTGGTACGGCCGGAGCGGCACACCGCCGCGCCGATCGCCGCCTCGGTGCTGCCGCGCACGATCACGTTACCGCCGCTGTAGTTGCTGACCCACGGCTGCAGGGTGTTGCCGCTGCCGACGCTGACCCAGGCGCGGTCGTTGCCCGGGAACCGCGAGGCGGCGAAGGAGCCGACCTGGGCGCCGCCGATGCGCACGATCGCGCCGGCCGAGCCGCAGTGGCCGGCGGTGACGAAGCCCTTGGTCGAGCTGCGGGTGACCGAAAAGCCGACCGAGCACAGCGAGGCGTTGTTGATCGAGTACTCGATGCCGCCGACGATCGTCGCCGCCGTCTGCAGCGTGCCGGGCGTTTCCTCGATCCGCACCGAACCGCTGTCGGCGCCGCTGAGGGCGACGAAGTCGATGCCGCGGTCCAGCGCGCCCTGGTCGACCTTCACCACCACCGAATTTCTGACCGGATCGACGTACCAGCTCTGCACACCGGTCAGCGGCTTGCTGATGCCTTTGATGCGGGCGCGCGAACTGGCGTCGAGCAGGTCCATCGACTGCTGCAGCTGCTTGAGGCTGTGGCGAACGTTGCGTACTTCCACGCCGCCGATCGACGACGACTTGCGCGCGCCCGCGCTGGCGGCGACCAGCTTGAAGCTGCCGTCGGCATTGCGTTCGATCCAGCTGCCGGCGTAAGCGCTGCCGAACTCGCGTTCGATCGCGCGGCCCTGGCTCTGGGCCAAGCGCTCGGTCGCCAGATACTGGGCGTACTGGCCCGGGAAGATGCCCAGGTCGCGCTGCATCGCGAACTTCAACTGCGCATCGACCGTATCGCCGGCGACGGCGGCGCCCGATGCGAACGTGGCCGCTGCGGCGAGCGCGACACAGGCTGACAGCGAGATTTTGCGGGCGGACTGGCGGGAAATCGAAACGGACATGTGGGAAAGCTCCTTAGGATGGGGAACTGACATGACTCGGATGAGGCCGCAGCGGCCTCGCGGCGCCGTCGTCGGGACGGCGGCCCGTCGTCGAATCCCGGGTAGTTCGTGGCGTCGTAGCGGACGGACAACGGGAGCGCTCAGCTAAGTGGATCGCATGCCGCCGCGGCAAGGCGCCGCTGCGAGGGCGCATCACACGCTGATCCCGAAGCGCGTCACAACTACGGCACGCGCATGCCGTCGCAACGACGATGCGCCGGCGCATCCTTGCGCTGCAGCATGGGTTGCGTACAGCGAGCTGAAGAATTGCGCGAAAAGCGCGCAAACCGATGCGCTCCACGCGCAGCGGCGGCGATCGGTCGAGCGCCGGCGCGCGAGCCGCCGGACGTCGTCGCCGATGGCCCGATCGGACGCATCGGCTCAGCCCCATGCACGTCGCGGTTCGCGCCGAGATCGAATGCTCAGAGTCGTAGCCGCGATTCGACATCCGCGCCGGGAACGCAATCGGCGCGATCGCGCGACCGCGCGACCGCACCGCCAGCACCGCGGCGGCAGCGCGACTCACTGCGTGCGATAGCGCTCGCCGATCCACCAGGCCGCGAACGCGCACAGCGCAAGCAGACCCGCGCCGCGGCTCAGCAACATGAAGGCCAGGGAAAAATCCGAACCGTGCGCCGGCGGCGGCACCGCGGCCAGGGCGATCAAGGCCAGGGCCTGGGTTTTACGAGGACCACGCATGGCGACCTCCTGCGGCGGCGCCCACGGCCGCCTCACCCAAACTTACACCCATCCGGCGCACGATACGGTCAATCTCCGCGCTCGGGACGACGACCGGTCGTCCGCGCCATTCAGATGCCGTCCGCGATGACCCGCTACCGCAATCTTTCCGGCGACTCCGGCGTACGCGGCTACCGGATCGAGCCGCAGGCGATCGCGGTCGAGTTCGCCGACGGCTCGCAGTACCTGTACACGGCGGCCAGCGCCGGCGCCGAGGTCATCGAACGGATGCAGGCGCTGGCATCGGCCGGACGCGGCCTGGCCACCTACATCAACCGACATGCGCACGATGCGTATGCGCGCAAATGGACGTGAACGAACCGGATCGAGCGCGCCGAATCGAGCGCGTCGCGGCGAACCGGTGTGCGGCATTCGAGGTGAAGCTCAATCCCAGGCGTTGGCGACGAGCGCCGCCGCGCAAGCGACCAAGGCCGCCTCGCAGACCGCACCGACCAGCAACAGCTCGATGGCGCGGCGCAACGACAGCGGGCGACGCCATTCGCGATGATCCAACCACCCCAGCAGCAAGGCCAGCGCCGACAGGCCGATGCTGAGCAGCGCCGACAGCGCGATCGCGGCGAACATGCCCATGCCGCAGACGCCGCCGGGATGTTGTTCCGCCCAGACCCGGAGCTGATGGCTCTGATAGGCGAACAGCGCCGCCGGCAGCGCCACCGACGCGGCGCCGAGCCCCCACGAGGCGGTGCGCAAGCCGCTGCGTCGCGCCCGTTCCGGCGTCGCGCTCATTCGCCGCCCGCGCGCAGCAAAGCCCGTTCGAAACTCTCGTCGCTGTGCAGGCTGCCGTAGATCTGGCCGCGGCCGCCGCCGAGCCGGCTGGCGCAGAACGCGCCGGCCAAGGGGCTGCCGCTGCGCAATAGATAGGCCGCCTGCAGGCTCAGCGCCAGGCGTTCGGTCCACAATCGCGCCTGCGCTTCGCAGATCGCCGTGCGCCCGCTCAAGGCCTCGCGCAGCGGCGTCGAATACGCATCGAAATCCGCATCGCGTCCGGCCGCGGCGTCCAGCTCGGCCAGCAGC
The DNA here is from genome assembly GCF_000336385.2 of Lysobacter antibioticus HS124. Classification (GTDB taxonomy): domain Bacteria; phylum Pseudomonadota; class Gammaproteobacteria; order Xanthomonadales; family Xanthomonadaceae; genus Lysobacter; species Lysobacter firmicutimachus. The sequence continues at coordinate 47,515 of NZ_HG424519.1, forward strand.
GCCTGTGCGGTCTGCGGCTCGCGGCCCAGCGCGCGCAGCACATCCAGGCATTGGATGTTGCCGCTGCCCTCCCAGATCGAGTTCAACGGCGCCTGCCGGTACAGGCGCGGCAGCAGCGATTCTTCAACATAGCCGGCGCCGCCGAGGCATTCCTGGGCTTCGTTGACGAAGGCCGGCGCGCGCTTGCAGATCCAGTACTTGCCGATGGCGGTGGCGATGCGCGCGAATGCGGCCTGGACCGGGTCGTCGCCGGCGCGGTCGACCGCGCCGGCGACGCGGATCGCGAAGCGGGTCGCCGCCTCCGATTCGATCGTCAGGTCGGCGAGCACGTTGCGCATCAGCGCGTGCTCGATCAAACGCTTGCCGAAGCTGCGCCGATGCCGCGCGTGGTGCAGCGCCTGCGCCAGCGCCATGCGCATCTGTGCGGCCGAGCCGAGCATGCAGTCCAGCCGGGTCAGCATCACCATCTCGATGATGGTCGCCACGCCGCGCCCTTCTTCGCCGATGCGCTGCGCCCAGGCGCCTTGGAACTCGACTTCCGACGACGCATTGGACCAGTCGCCGAGCTTGTCCTTGAGCCGCATCAACCGCAGCGCGTTCTTGCCTCCGTGCGGATGCCAACGCGGCATCAGGAAACAGCTCAGGCCGGCCGGCGCCTGCGCCAGGACCAGGAACGCGTCCGACATCGGCGCTGAGAAGAACCACTTGTGCCCGACCAACTCGTACTCGTCGCCCGCCAGCGGCCGCGCCACGGTCTGGTTGGCGCGCACGTCCGAGCCGCCCTGCTTCTCGGTCATGCCCATGCCCAGGGTCAGGCCCGGCTTGTCGGCGGCGGCGACGTCGCGACCGTCGTAGGCCGGCGTCGCCGCCTTGCGCGCCCATTCGGCCAAGGCCGGCGCGTGCCGCAGCACCGGCACCGCGGCATGGGTCATGGTCAACGGACAACTGGTGCCCGGCTCGACCTGGTGATGCAGATAACTCAGCGCCGCGCGCGCCACGTGCGCGCCGGGCCCGGGCCGATGCCAGGACAGCCCGGCCACGCCGTGCTCGATCGCCGCGCCGATGATGGCGTGATAACTGGGATGGAACTCGACCAGGTCGATGCGCTGGCCGCCGGCGTCGTACTGGCGCAGGCGCGGCTTGTCGCGGTGCGCGTCGAAGCTGAGCCGGTACAACTCGTCGCCGGCCAGCGCGCCGTAGCGCGCCAGGGCCTGCGCATGCGCGTCGCCGCCCTCGGCCGCGACCGCTTCGCGCAAGGCCGCGTCCTCGCGCCACAGATCGCGCGGCGCGAACGCCGGCGGCTGGTTCTCGACCCGATGGGTGGCGAACGGCGGCAATGCTTCCTTCACTGCGCTACTCCTTTGGGCGGGGAATCGGGAATCGGGAATCGGGAATCGGAGCTTAGAGGCTCGGGGGAGAGCCCAAGCTCAGTATCGCGCTGGTGCGGTAAGTCGGCGCGAAGCCGGCTGGGGCCCCCGTCGCCAAGAGGCATCCGCTTTCCCCCCCCGGGGCGCGAATCGCGCAAAAAGAAAGGCCCCGCTACGCGGGGCCTTGGAAACTGTCCGATGCGATCGGTCAGGCGCGGACTGGCCGCGAGCGACGCGATCAGGCCGCCGGAGTAACCTCGGAAGCTTGGGCGCCCTTCGGGCCCTGGGTCAGCTGGTAGCTGACGCGCTGGCCTTCCTGCAGGCTGCGAAAGCCCTTGGCGTTGATCGCGGAGAAGTGCACGAATACATCCGCGCTACCGTCTTCGGGCGAGATGAAACCGAAGCCCTTGGCGTCGTTGAACCACTTCACGGTGCCGTACTGCATATCCTTATTGACCTCATGCTGGATGCGTTGACGTGCGTCGCCGGCGAGTGTGCCTGAAGACGCAAGGCGAGTATGCAAACTGCGCCCATGGAAGACAACGGCTCAACGTGACGGCATCGGCCACGTATTTGCGCAACCGAACCGGCCAGGTCGGCGCCGGTTCGAATCCGCGCATCGCGGTTTATGCGAAACCGATCACTGATCCAACACGGCGCCCAGCAAGGCCGGCAGCCCGGCCGAGGCCGCGGCGACGTTGTCGAGCACGTCCTGCAGGGTGATGACTTCGTCCGGGTCCGGACCGGCGCCGGCCGCCCAGTTGGCGACGATCGCCAGACAGGCGTAGTCCAGGCCCAGTTCGCGCGCCAACCCGGCCTCGGGCATGCCGGTCATGCCGACCAGATCGCACCCGTCGCGACGCATGCGCAGGATCTCGGCGCGCGTTTCCAGGCGCGGCCCCTGGGTCGCGCCGTAGCAGCCGCCGTCGACCAGGGCCACGCCCGCCTGCGCCGCCGCGGCGAGCACCGCCGCGCGCAGGCTGCGCGTGTACGGCTCGCCGAAGTCCACGTGCAGCACTTCGCTGCCGGGCTCTTCGCAGATCGTCGAGATGCGGCCCCAGGTGTAATCGATCAGTTGATCCGGACAAGCCAGCACGCGCGGGCCGAACCGTTCGGTGATGCCTCCGACCGTATTGAGCGCCAACACCCGGCGCGCGCCGATCGCCTGCAGTGCGGCCAGATTGGCGCGGTAGTTGATCTGGTGCGGCGGCAGCGAATGGCCTTCGCCGTGACGGGCCAGGAAGGCGATCCGGCGACCGCCGAGCGTGCCGACCCGGATCGGGCCGGACGGCGCGCCGTAACGCGTCTCGGGCTGCTGCGACTGCACATCTTGCAGCTCGGCCAGGCGGTACAGGCCGGTGCCGCCGATCACGGCCAGATCGATTGCGGGCGCGCTCATCTCAATCCTTCAATGCGTAGATCGCGGGCAGGTTGCGGCCCTGCTCGTAGAAATCCATGCCGTAGCCGAACACGTAGCGGTCCGGCACCTCCACTCCGACGTAGTCGGCGCGCAGGCCGTCGACGCAGCGGTCGTGGCGCTTCACCGCCAGCGCGGCGATGCGGACCTCGGCGGCGCCCTGTTCGCGGCACCAGTCGCGGATGCCGAGCAAGGTGTGGCCCTCGTCGACGATGTCGTCGACCAGCAGCACCCGGCGGCCGCGCAACGGCGTCGCCGGTCGATGCTTCCAGACCAGGTCCGCGCCGGTGGTCTGGCCGCGGTAACGGGTCGCGTGCAGGTAGTCGAATTCCAGATCCAGGCCGCGCTGGCCCAGCTCCATCGCCAGCTGCGCGGCGAACGGCAGGCCGCCGTGCATGATGGTCAGGTACACCGGGCGGGCGCCGGCGTAATCGTTGCGGATCGCTACCGCCATGCGCGCGATCTCGCGCTCCAGGCTGCGGCGGTCGTGGATCAGATCGGCATCGGCGAGCGCCGCGGCCAGGTCGTGCGAAGTCATCAGGCCAATCCTTCCAGACGTTGGCGGGTGGGTGCGTAGGCGGCGTCGGCGATCAGGCCGTCCCAGCCCAGCGCGCCGCGACCGATCAGTCCGGTCAGCGCGGCAGTGTTGAGCCGGCGGCCGGCGACCGCGGCCAGGGATTCCTCGACCAGTTGCGGGTGGCAGACCAGGACCACGTCGCAGCCGGCGTCCAGGTGCGCGTCGATCCGCGCCTTGACACCACCGACCGAGAACGCCGCGGCCATGCCGATGTCGTCGCTGAACACCACGCCGCGGAAACCGAGCCCGCCCTGTGCGCGGTCGCCGCGCAGGATCTCTTCGATCCAGCGCCGCGAGTAACCGGCCGGTTCCGGCGCGACCGCCGGATAGGACACGTGCGCCATCATTACCGCGTCGGCCTGGGCCTCGATGCCGGCGACGAAGGGAATCAGGTCGGTGGCGCGCAACTCGTCGAGCGTGCGCGGATCGGCGGCCTGGTCGAAATGGGTGTCGGCCCGCACCGAGCCGTGGCCGGGAAAATGCTTGAGCGTGGCGGCCATGCCGCGTCCGTGCATGCCGCGGATGTAGGCGCGGGTGAACTCGGCCACGATCTGCGGATCGGCATCGAAGGCGCGGTTGCCGATCGCCAGGTTGCCGCGGCCCAGGTCGACCACCGGCGCGAAGCTCAGGTCGACGCCGCTGGCCTGGACTTCGGCCGCCATCAACCCGGCGTGCTCCTCGGCCAGGCGCAGCGCGGCGTCGCGGTCCTCGGCGTAGAGCTTGCCGAATACCTCCAGCGGCGGCAGCGCGCTATAGCCCTCGCGGAAACGCTGCACCCGCCCGCCTTCCTGGTCGACGCAGATCAGCTGCGGCCGCGGCGCGGCCCCGCGGATCGCCGCCGAGAGCTCGGTCACCTGCGCGCGCGAGGCGAAGTTGCGGCTGAACAGGATCACGCCGGCGCAGGCGTCGTGCTGCAGCCAGTCGCGCTCCTGCGCGGTGAGTTCGGTACCGGCGACGCCGATCACGAGCATGCGGAACTCCTGGGAAAAGTCAGCGCCGGACGCGCTGGCGCCATTGTCTCGCAGATGCCGCGGCGGGCGCACCCTGCCCGGCCGGCGGATTCAGCCGGCGCCGTCGCGTTCGGCCTGGGTCCAGGCCGCATACGGCCGGGTCGCCAGGGCCAGGTTGTAGTAGCGCTGCGCGTCGGTGACCTCGGCGCCGGCCCAGGCGGGACGCTCGAACGGCGCGTCGGCGCGCTCCAGCTCGATTTCCGCCACCACCAGCCCGGCGTTGTCGCCGAGGAACTCGTCGACCTCCCATAGCCGGCCGGCGTGCTCGATGTAGTGCCGGCGCTTATCGACCAGCCCGCCGACGCACAGCGCCAGCAGCGCGCGCGCGTCCGCGACCGGGATCGGGTAGTCGAATTCCTGCCGGGTGTGGCCGAGTTCGCGCGATTTCAGATTCAGATAAGCCTCGTCGCCGGCGATGCGCACCCGCACCGAGGCTTTCATCGCGCTGCGCCCGGCGCCGGGCTCCATCGCGTCGAGGTCGTTGAGATAACCCTGCGCCATCGGCACGACTTTGTGCGCGGCGGCGCGCCAGCCGTCGCCGACGACGAGGAATTTGCGTTCGATTTCGATGCCCATGCGCCATTATGGCCGAGTGCGGCGAACGAATGCGCACGTAGAATGCGCGCTCCCGGCGCAACGCCGTTTCCAGCAAGGACGCCATGCCCGCCCTGCCCTTTCCGCCGCGGCATCGCGCTGCCCGGCTGAGTCTGCCGCTGTTGTGCCTGGCGTGGCCGCTGCTGGCCGCCGCCGCGCCGCCCCCATCGACGCCCCCATCGACGCCCGCATCGCCGCCGGCAGCGCCCACGCTCGACCAGGCCATCGCCGCGCAGCGCGCAGCGCTCGCCGCCGAATCGCCGGCGGCCACGCCGATGGGCCAGGCGCTGGTCGAATCGATCCGGCTCAGCGAGCTGCGCCTCTGCGGCCCGCTGCGCGAGGATCGGGTCGATTGCATCGTACGGCTCGAATCGGGCCTGGGCGGCGCCTACCAGACCTACCGTTTCCAACGGCGTGACGGCGCCTGGATCCTGCTGCCGCTGGCCGATCTGGCGCCGCCGGCGCCGAGCCGGACGCAGGCGCAGGCGCAGGCGCTGCTGCGCGCGGACCTGTTGCTGCGCGCCCCGCGCCTGGACGATACCGAGCAACGCGGTCGCTACGAGCGGGCCGCGGCGAGCCTGATCGTGTCGGCGCTGGAAGGCTGCGAACTGGACCGCGACGAAGGGCGGGTTTCCTGCGATGTCGGCATGCGCCTGCCCGAAGGCGACGACCAGGCCACGCTGCGCTTCGTGCCGCAAGCCGACGGCACCTGGCGCCTGGATCCGCCGCGCTGAGCGCCGCCCAGCGCAAGCGCGAGCCGCACCTCAGCGCGGCTCGAACATCGCGATCGATTCCACGTGTGCGGTGTGCGGGAACATGTCCATGACCCCGGCCGCGCGCAGCTTCCAGCCCTTCTCGCGCACCAGATAGCCGGCGTCGCGCGCCAGCGAAGCCGGATGGCAGCTGACGTAGACGATGCGCTTGAACTGTTTCAGCGGCAGCTGGGTGAGCACGAAGTCGGCGCCCGAGCGCGGCGGATCCAGCAGCAGGCGGTCGAAGCCTTCGCGCATCCACGGTTCGGCGCTGAGGTCTTTACCGAGATCGGCGGCGTAGAACTGGGCGTTGCCCAGACCGTTGTGCGCGGCATTGTCGCGCGCGCGCTGGACCAGCCCGGCCTCGCCCTCGACCCCGACCACTTCGCGCACCGTGCGCGCCAGCGGCAAAGTGAAATTGCCCAGGCCGGCGAACAGGTCGAGCACGCGATCCTCGGCCTGCGGTTCGAGCAGGTCGATCGCGTGCTGGATCATGCGCCCGTTGAGCGCGGCGTTGACCTGGATGAAGTCCAGTGGCCGGAACTTCAGTTCCAGCTGCCACTGGGGCAGCGAGAACGACAACTGCGGATCGGCCGGCCACAGCGGATGCACGCTGTCCACGCCGCCCGGCTGCAGGAACACCGCGAACGCGTGCTCGCGGGCGAAACCGACAATGGCCTGGCGGTCGGCCTCCGACAGCGGTGCCAGATGGCGGAAAGTCAGCGCCATGCCGCCGTGATCGCTTTGCGGGTCGCCGCCGATGAACTCCACCTGCGGAATCTCGCGCCGCGCCTGCAGCCCGTCGATCAGCGTCGCCAGGGCCTCGATCTTGTCGCCGATCTGCGGGATCACCGTGTCGCAGCGGCGGATGTCGGCGACGAAACGCGGATCGGTCTCGCGGAAACCGACCAGGGTCTTGTCCTTCTTCTCGACCCGGCGCACCGAGAACCGGCCCTTGCGCCGATAGCCCCAGGCCGAATCGGTCAGCGCCGGCAGCACGCGCTCGGGCGTCACGTGTCCGATGCGTTCGAAGTTTTCCAGCAGCACCCGCTGCTTGGCCAGGATCTGCTGGTCCTCCGACAGATGCTGCAGCGCGCAGCCGCCGCAGGTGCCGAAATGCGCGCAACGCGGCGCGACCCGGTCGGCCGAAGCCTCCAGCACTTCCAGCGTCACCGCCTCGTCGAAATGGCGCGAACGCGCGGTCTGCTTGGCCATGACCCGTTCGCCCGGCAGCGCGCCGGCCACGAACACGGCCTTGCCGTCGGGACGCCGGGCAACGCCACGGCCGTCGTGCGTGAGGCCGGCGATGGCGACCTCGAAAGGAGTTTGATCGATGCGGGCCACAGCTGCTGGCAGGAATCAAATGGCCGGCCATTGTTGCATTTTCGCGTACTCGGAGTCGCGTCGGGGTCGGCCGGGATTGGCGATTGGGGATTGGCAAAAGCGAAAGGCCCGCCGAAGCGGGCCTTTCACGTCGCAAGCAGGGCTTCAACCGATCCCGAATCCCGAATTTCGGCTTTAAGCCAATCCCGAATCCCTAATGCCGAATCCCGGCTCCAAACCAATCCCGAATCCCCAATCCCGGCTATTTCTGCTTCCAACCGCCGCCCGCATCCTGATACCACCAGCCGCCCTTGGCGCTTTCGATCCACTGCCGGGCGAACACCTGGCGGATCTGGCCTTCCCACTCGGGGTGCCCGTTGGCGACGGCGATCTCGCGGTAGACCGCGGCCGAATCGCGGCCCTGGTCGGCCACCGCCTGGTTGACCGCGACCCGGTCGCCGAGCGGGATCTTGCCGGCGTCGCGCACGCTGACGGTGCCGTTGTTGGTGAAGCCCAGGGCGCCGGAATCGAAATGGGCGCGCAGCTGGCTGTCGAAGCGCGAGGCCATGCGCGACTGGATCGCCTGGATCGCCGGGGTCTTGATCGAGATGTCCGGCGACTGCGCGTAGGCGCTGCCGATGCCGACCAGGGACAGCCAGTCGATGCGCGCCGCGAGCCGGCTGACGTCGCTGGCCGGGGCCTGCGGCCGCACCGCGCCGAGTCCGCCGCCGGGCTTGGCCGGCTCGGGTTGCGGCGCCGTCGCCGGGGCCTGGTCGCCGATCACCTTCTCGACGAATTCCTTGGCCGCTTCCTTGGCCTCGGCGGCCGGGAAATAGACGTTGATGGTCACGCAGGCCGTCAACATCACGGCGGCGACCGGTACTCCCATCCAACGGCGCATGATCGGTTTCCTTTTCGTGGGCGCGCGTCCTGCGCGAGGCCCCGCGCATCCGGGCGCGGGCTGAACGATTCGGCGCCTATTGAACCACGGCGCCGTTGAACGGCGGGATACGCGACCCGCGGCCGCGCGCCCATCACCGCGCCGGCGGTCACTGCACCACCGGCTTGAGCTCGCCCTTGCTGACCGCTTCCAGGCGTTCCAGCAGGGTCGGCCAGTCGACCCGGCGGTTGTAGCCGACCACGTCCAGATGCGGCAGCCCGGCGCCCTGCACGATCAGGAAGCCGTTGTTCTTGGCCGGCCCCAGCCCGCCCATGTGGCAGACCTCCTCGGCGAGGCGACAGGAAATGCCGATGCGGGCATAGCCGAAGTCGTCGAAGAAACCGATCAGGCGGTCCTGCAGGCTGCCGACGAAGGACGAGTCGCCGACGCTGGACAGGTCCTGCACCGCGCGTTGGCTGATCCGCTGGCGCACGCCGGGGGTCTTGCGCGTGTGCAATTCGGCGTCGAACGCGACCGGCTGCCAGTCGACCAGACGCAGCCGGTCGATGCGGCCGAACAGGCGGCCGGTGATGCTGCCGAAGCCGAATACGCCGGTCAGCGATTCTAGGTCCAGGTTTTCCAGCGCCAGGTCCGAACTCAGGGTCGGCGCGACCCCGAACGGCCGCTCCATCGCCAGCGACGACACCGCCACCGTGCCGCCGAACAATTGCATGCTCAGCCCGCCATCGAGCTCGAGCCGGTCGTCGGCGTAATGCGCCTGCGGCAGGCGGCCGCTGAGTTCGCCGGTGAACGCCGGTCCGTCCAGGGCCTTGGCCAGGCGGCCGATATCGAGCCGGTCCAGGGTCAGGCCGAAGCGCAGGTCCAGGCCGCGCCCGCCGGCCGGCGGACGCAGGCGCAGGCCGTCGATGCCGACCTGGCCGCCCAGCATGGGGAAGCCGATCGCGCGGCGCAGGCGCAACTCGCCATGGTCGCTGGAGAACGGCAACCGGGTCGGGCCGAACTCGAGTCCGTACAGCGCCCCGCCGCTCCAGCTCAGTTCGCTGTCGACCGGATCGGCGTCCGAATAGCGCAGTTCGCCGTCGAGCCCCTCGAAGCGGAAGCGGCCTTGCGGGTCGTTCAACCGCACCGCGCCCAACCGTGCCTGTGCCTGTTGCAGTTCGCCGTCGCGCAGCCGCAGCCGCGCCTGGGCGACGCCGCCGAGTTCCAGTTGCGACAAACCGGCCAGAGCGAGGAAACCGGAAAGGTACGCGTCGCGCACCGGCGCCAGGTCCTCGCTGCGCAGTTGCAGGTCGAGCGCGGCCAGGCCGGCGTCGGCCCCCAGCGCGGCGCTGCCCTCGGCCTGAAGCAGGCGGCCGTCGCGCCATCGCCACTGCGGCAGGCGCCAGCCGGACTCGCCGGCGCCGCGCTCGGCCTCGACGCGCAATTCCACCGGCCGCTGCTGCAACGCCAGGTAGGCATTGCCGAACAACAGTTCGCCGCCCTGCAGGCCGCCGTCGATCGTGAAACGCTGGCCGGCGCCGATCGCGCTGTCCAGGTTCAGATGAGCGCCGAGGCGCTCGGCCGCGACCGAACCGTCGGGGGTGTCGAAGGCGCCGCCGGCCAGCCGCAACGGCCCGGCGATGCGCAGCGGCCCGCGTTCGGGCGCGGCGATGTCGAGCCGGCCGTCCAGAGTGCCGGCCTTGATCCGCCCCTCCGGCCACGCCTGGGCCAGCAGGGCCTGAGTCCAGGCCAAGGGCACCCGGCTCAGATCGATCCGGGTCAGGTCGGGGCTGGCCGCATCGCGGCGCAGGGTGAGCACACTGTCGCCGCGGCTCAGCCGTGCGTCGGTGCTGGCCACGCCCAGGTCCAGGGCCAGGCGCAAGGTCGGCCCGCGGCCGCTGCGCAGCTCGCCGGCGCAGGCCCAGCCGCCGCGCCCGTCGCGGCGCAAAGGGCAGCGCCAGTTCAAATCGCGGTAGCGATAGCCCAGCTCCGGCGCTTCGACCCGCGCGGCCTGCAGTTGCAGGTCGCCCTGTCCGGCGCCCTCCGGCCACGACAGCCGCACCGTCACGCCATCGAGCTGGGCCACCGCCGTATGCACGCGTTCGATCCGCGCGGTCAGTGTGCGCGCCTGCACATCGGCCGCTGCGATCCCGGCCAGGGGCAGCGACAAACCGATCAGGAGGCGTAACATGGCCCTCAGCATGGACGCAGGATAGCGGGCGAAAGCGAACCGGCAATGAAGAATTCCCCAGTTCCACGCGTGCTGCTGGTCGAGGACGACCCCACCAGCCGCGCCTTTCTCACCGCCGCGGTCGAGGCGATACCGGCCGAAGTCGACGGCGCCGACAGCCTGGCCGCCGCGCTCGCGCTGGGCGACGCGCAGGACTATCAGCTGTGGCTGTTCGACGCCAACCTGCCCGACGGCAGCGGCAGCGAGTTGCTCGCGCGCCTGCGCCGGCGCCATCCGCGCACGATCGCGGTCGCGCACACCGCCACCGGCGAAAGCGACGTGCGCGAACGGCTGATCGCTTCGGGCTTCAGCGAAGTGCTGGTCAAGCCGCTGCCTGCGGCCGCGGTGCGCGCCGCGATCCGGCGCCTGTTGGCCCTGCCCGGGCAAGAGTGCGCCGAGGCGCCGGCCGCCGCCGCGAGCGCCGAGCCGGTGTGGGACGACGACAGCGCGGCGCGTGCGCTCAACGGCAATCGCACCCATATCGCCACCTTGCGCGGTCTGTTCCTGCAGGAGTTGCCCAATGCGCGCCATGCGATCGAAAGCGCTCACCGGCTCGGCAATGTCGACGCGGTGCGCGCCGAGCTGCACAAGTTGCGCGCCAGCTGCGGTTTCGTCGGCGCCCTGAGGCTCGCCCAGGCGGTGCAGGAACTGCAGGCGCAGCCCGATTCGGCCGCCGCGCTGACGCGCCTGGCCGCCGCCGCCGACGACACCGTGCAGGCGACCGGCTGAGCCGGCGCTAATCCTGCGCCGCGTCCGGCTCCCGCCCGGGCCGGCTGCGCACTCGCGACAGCTCCGCCATCATTTCCCAGGATTTCAGCCCGCGCGGGCCGAGGTGGTGGGTCAGTACCGCGCGCAGCGCCTGGCGCAGCCCCGGCAGATCCGACGACTCCGGCGCGAGGTCGCGGGCCAGCGCCAGCAGCGCGCGCCCGGTCGCCGCGGCGCTGCGCTCGCCGTGGCCGCGGTCGCTGAGCAGACGGCGCGGCCCCTGCTCGGGATCGAGCCGGTAACGCGCAGCCGGATCGATCGGCGTGCCGTCGGCATCGACGCTCCAGTCGAACCCCGACCCCAGCGCTTCGAGCAGGTCGCGTTCGAACCGGCGCAAGGTCCAGGCCAGCCCCTCGCCCGGCAGACGCGCGCGGGTTCGGCCGTAAAGCTCGTACAACTCCGGAAACGGATCGTGCCGCGGCACCAGCCGCAACAGCAATTCGTTGACATAGAAACCGGCCAGCGCCGCATCGCCGTCCAGGCGCGGCGCCGCATCGAGCGCCTCGGCCGCGGTCAGACGCGCCAACTCGCCGCGCAACAGCGCATCCACGCGGATGTGCTGGAACGGCTGCAAAGCCGCGCGCAACACCTGCCGCTTCGGCCCCTGCACGCCGCGCGCGACCAAGCCGACCCGCCCGTGCTGCTCGCTCAACACCTCCACCAACAAGCTGGTCTCGCGCCAGGGGCGCGTATGCAGCACGTAGGCGGGTTCGGCGGTCAGGTGCATGTGGTGCCGGGATTGGGGATTCGGGATTGGGGATTCGGAAGTGCGATACGCGGTGCTGTGAACCTACACAGCGAGGACGGACTTGCTTCGACCAATCCCTAATCCCTAATCCTTAATCCCAACCTCACTCATACCCCAACTGGCGCAGCGCCGCCTCGTCGTCGGACCAGCCTTCGCGTACGCGGACCCAGGTCTCCAGGAACACCTTGGAACCGAACAGGCGCTCCATCTGCACTCGGGCCTTGGCGCCGATTTCGCGCAGGCGGGCGCCGCCTTTGCCGATCACGATCGCCTTCTGGCCGTCGCGTTCGACCCAGATCACCGCGCCGATGCGCAGCATCGCGCCGTCGACGGCGAAGCGCTCGATCTCGACCGTGGTCGCGTACGGCAGCTCTTCGCCGAGCTGGCGCATCAGCTGCTCGCGCACCATCTCGCCGGCAAGGAAGCGCTGGCTCTTGTCGGTGATCTCGTCCTCGCCATACAGCGCTTCCTGTTCCGGCAGCAGCGCCAGCACGCTCTTGACCAGCGCCTCCAGGCCCTTGTTCTTCAGCGCCGACACCGGGTGCACGCTGGCGAAATCGCGGCCCTCGCTGACCTTGGCCAAGTACGGCAGCAGGGCGGCCTTGTCGGCGATGCGGTCGACCTGGTTCACCACCAGCACCACCGGCAGGCCGGCACCGCGCAATGCGTCGAACGCCAGGGTGTCCTCGTCGTCCCACTGGCCGGCGCGCACCACCAGCAAGGCCGCATCCACCCCTTCCAGCGAGCCGCGCGCGGCGCGGTTCATCATCCGGTTCATGGCCCGCTTCTGCTCGCGGTGAATACCGGGCGTGTCGACCAGCAGCAACTGGCCCTCGGGGAAGGTGGCGATGCCGAGCAGGCGATGGCGGGTGGTCTGCGGCCGCGGCGAGACGATGCTGACCTTGGCCCCGACCAGGGCATTGACCAGGGTGGATTTGCCGACGTTGGGACGGCCGATGACGGCGACGTGGCCGGCGCGATGGGAAGAAGAAGTCATGCGCGAATTGTCCCCCCGGGCGGCGGTGGGGGCAATGGAGCGGGGATTGGGGATTCGGGATTGGCAAAAAGCGTAAAGCCGCCCGGAGGCGGCTTTAGCGAATTCCGAATCCCGAATCCCCGCTGTTACAAATCCCCAATCCCCGCTCAATCGGCCTTCAACCGCCGCAGCACCTCGTCCGCCGCCAATTGCTCGGCGGCGCGGCGGGAGCCGGCTTCGCCTTCGGCGCTCAACGGCGGCTGGCTCAAGGTGCAACTGACCCGGAAGGTCTTGGCGTGGTCCTCGCCGCTTTCCGACAGCAGGGCGTACACAGGCAGGGGTTTTTGCCGACCTTGCAGCCATTCCTGCAGGCGGGTCTTGGCATCCTTGCCGACCTTGTGCGCGGGCGGCAGGGCCTCCATCGCCGGCACGAACCAGGGCAGGACCCGGGCGCGGCAGGCTTCGAAACCGGCGTCGAGGTAGATCGCCGCGACCACGGCCTCCAGCGCGTCGGCCAGAATCGAATCGCGGCGGTGGCCGCCGGACTTCATTTCGCCCGGCCCCAGGGTCAGGCGGGCGCCCAGTTCCAGGGCGCGCGCGATCGGCGCCAGCGCCGATTCGCGCACCAGTTCGGCGCGGGCGCGCGTCAACGCGCCCTCGTCGGCTTGCGGCCAACGCTGGTACAGCGCTTCGGCCACGATCAGATTGACCAGCGCATCGCCGAGAAACTCCAGGCGTTCGTTATGCGGCGCCCCGGCGCTGCGATGAGTCAGGGCTTGCTGCAGCAACGCCGGGTCGGCGAAGCGATGGCCGATCGGATCAGTCACCTTCTTTCGAGGTCAGCTGCTGGACCGCCTTGAAACGGCCGACCACATCGAGGTTGGCGATCAGCGGACGCCGCACTTCGTAGGCCACGGTGATTTCCATGCCCCGGTCGTTGCGCACGATCTTGAAGTTTTCCTGCTTCACGCTGTCGACATAGCTCATGTCCATGCGGCGGAAGAACAGGTCGCGCGCCCTGGCGCCGTCCATGTGTCCGGCGCCCGGCTCCTGGGCCAGGTCGGACAGCGAACGCTTGACCGAATAGAACTCCGAATACATCGGCACCAGCTTCATGCCCATGTAGGCGAACACGCCGACCACCGCCAACACGATGATGAACCCCAGCAGGGTCATACCGCCTTGATTACGCTTCATACCTCGATCCCCTTCGATCAACCGGTTGGTCCAACCCACCACGTCCCCACCGCAACGGCTCGCGCCGTTACGGAATGCTGCTGCCGATGCGCGAGAAGTCCACGCCCCCGTCCAAGTTCATCCAGATCAGGAACGCCTTGCCGCGCAGGTTCTGCTCCGGCAGATAGCCCCAGTATCGGCTGTCCTCGCTGTTGTCGCGATTGTCGCCCATCACAAAATACTGCCCCTCGGGCACCTCCCATTCGCCCTCGCCCTGATCCAGCAGCGGCGACTCGGTGCGCAGGAGGATATTGTGCATGTGCTTGCCGACCTGCTCGCGCAGTTCCTGCGCGCCGGTCATTTCCACGCCGTTGCCGCGGCCCTGGTAGACCCCGACCGGCGCGTAGGCGATCGGTTCGCCGTTCACGGTCAGGCGGCCGTCGCGATAGACGATCTTGTCGCCGGGCAAGCCGATCACGCGCTTGATCCAGTCCTGCTCGGGATGATGCGGCGGCCGGAACACCACCACGTCGCCGCGCTCGGGTTCGCCCATCGCCAGCACCTTGTGGTTGGTGATCGGCAGGCGCAGGCCGTAGGTGAACTTGTTGACCAGGATGAAATCGCCGGTCAGCAGGGTCGGCATCATCGAGTTGGACGGGATCCGGAACGGCTCGGCGATGAAGCTGCGCAGGATCAGGACCACGAACAGCACCGGGAAGAACGCCTTGGAGTAGTCGACGACCACCGGCTCCTTGCCGTCGTCCAGCAGGCCCTCGTTCGCGGCCCGGCGCTTGGCCAGCACCAGCTTGTCCAGCAGCCAGACCAGTCCGGTGAAGATCGTCAGCGACACCAGGGCGATTTCGAACCAACGCATGCAGTTGTCCTTTTAAAGCCGGGATTCGAGATTCGGAATTTGGGATTGGTTAAAGCGGGAGCCGGGAATTGACCGGGAACTCGGGGGCGGGTTCGGTTCGAATCCGAGACCGCTCGCTGCGACCGCATCTCAGCCGCCCGGGCGCCTCTTGCTTCCCAATCCCCAATCCCAAATCGCCAATCCGCGCTTACTTGTTGTCGACCGTCAGCACAGCCAGGAACGCTTCCTGCGGAATCTCGACCCGACCGACCTGCTTCATCCGCTTCTTGCCTTCTTTCTGCTTTTCCAACAGCTTCTTCTTGCGAGTGATGTCGCCACCATAGCACTTGGCCAACACGTTCTTGCGCATCGCCTTGACCGTGCTGCGGGCGATGATCTGCGAGCCGATCGCGGCCTGGATCGCGACGTCGAACATCTGCCGAGGAATCAGGTCCTTCATCCGTTCGCACAGGTCGCGACCGCGCCGGTCGGCGTGGCTGCGGTGGCAGATGATGCTCAACGCATCGACCTTGTCGCCATTGATCAACGTATCCACGCGCACGAACGGGCCGCCCTGGAAGCGCAGGAAGTGGTAGTCCAGCGAGGCATAGCCGCGGCTGACCGACTTGAGCTTGTCGAAGAAGTCCAGCACCACCTCGGCCATCGGCAGCTCGTAGCTGATCTGCACCTGGCTGGCCATGTAGGTGATGCCGATCTGCACGCCGCGCTTTTCCTCGCACAGCTTGATCACGTTGCCGATGTAGTCGGGCGGGGTGAGGATGTTGGCGCGGATCACCGGCTCGCGGATCTCCTCGACCATGTTCACCGGCGGCAGCTTGGCCGGGTTGTCCATCGGGATCACGCTGCCGTCGGTCTTGAGCACCTCGTAGATCACCGTCGGCGCGGTGCTGATCAGGTTGAGGTCGTACTCGCGCTCCAGGCGCTCCTGCACGATCTCCATGTGCAGCATGCCGAGGAAGCCGCAGCGGAAGCCGAAGCCCATCGCCTCGGAGCTTTCCGGCTCGAAACGCAGCGCGGCGTCGTTGAGGCGCAGTTTCTCCAGCGCCTCGCGCAGCGCCGGGTAGTCCTCGGCGTCGACCGGGAACAGGCCGGCGAACACGCGCGGCTGCATTTCCTGGAAGCCCGGCAGCGGACCCGGCGCGGGATCGGAGGCCAGGGTCAGGGTGTCGCCGACCGGCGCGCCGTGCACGTCCTTGATCGAGGCGGTGATCCAGCCCACCTCGCCGGCGCCGAGCTTGGGCAGCTCCTTGCGCTTGGGGGTGAACACGCCGACCTTGTCGACCTGATGGGTGCGCCCGGTCGACATCACCAGGATCTTGCTGCCCGGTCCGATTTCGCCCTGCATGACCCGCACCAGCGAGACCACGCCGAGGTAGTTGTCGAACCAGGAGTCGATGATCAGCGCCTGCAGCTTGTCGGTGTCGCGCGGCTTCGGCGGCGGGATGCGATGCACGATCGCCTCCAGCACCAGCTCGACGTTGAGGCCGGTCTTGGCGCTGATCGCGACCGCGTCCTCGGCGTCGATGCCGATCACGGCCTCGATTTCGGTCTTGGCGCGCTCGATGTCGGCGGTCGGCAGGTCGATCTTGTTGAGCACCGGCACCACTTCCAGGCCCTGCTCGACCGCGGTGTAGCAGTTGGCGACCGACTGGGCCTCGACGCCCTGGGCGGCGTCGACCACCAGCAGCGCGCCCTCGCAGGCGGCCAGCGAGCGGCTGACTTCGTAGGAGAAGTCGACGTGGCCGGGGGTGTCGATGAAGTTCAGCTGGTAGACCTTGCCGTCCTTGGCCTTGTACGGCAGGGACACGGACTGGGCCTTGATGGTGATGCCGCGCTCGCGCTCGATCGGGTTCGAGTCGAGCACCTGGGCTTCCATTTCGCGCGCTTCGAGGCCGCCGCACAGCTGGATGATGCGGTCGGCGAGCGTCGACTTGCCGTGGTCGACGTGGGCGATGATCGAAAAGTTTCGGATCTGTTGCATGCGAGGCGACGCGGAGCTCGCCGGTTCCATGAGAGTTAACGGGGGATTATCGCATAGCCCCCGGCCCGCCGCGGCCGGGCGGCGGGCCGAACCGTGCGCACGACCACGCCGGCGCCCGCCGTGGGGCGGGCGCCGAGTCTGGCCGGAACCGGTCGCCGCCGGTGTCCGAGCCAGCCGACCGGCCCCCTTGGCTACGCGAGGGGCCGGCACGCCGCCGGCCTGGGTTACTTGCCCTGCCCGGCCTGGACCGCGATGAACTGGGTGGCGCTGCCACGGCGGACCAGCAGCATCGCCGTCTGGCCCGGACGGGTCCCGGCCAGGGCCCGCTCCAGCGCCGCGGCGCTGCCGACTGCGGTGCGGCCGACGGAGAGGATCACGTCGCCGGGACGGACCCCGGCCTCGGCGGCGGCCGGGCCCGGATCGCGCACCGCCACGCCCTCGCCGGCCTTCAGGCCCAGGCGCTGGCGCGCGGCCGGGTCGAGGTCCTGGGCGGCGATGCCCAGGGCGTTGCCGCCGCTGCGCGACGGTGCGGCATCGCTGCCGTTGCCCGACGCATCGTTGGCCGCCAGCGCGCCGTCGCCGTTCAACTCGTTGACCGCCACGGTCAGCTCGACCGTCTTGCCGTCGCGGAACACGCCGACCCGCGCCTTGCTGCCCGGCGCCAGGTTGCCGATCAGCGGCGGCAGGTCGCTGGACTCGTACACCGCGGTGCCGTTGACCGAGCGCACCACGTCGCCCGGCACCAGCCCGGCCTTGTCCGCCGGACCGCCGTCCAGGACCTGCGCGATCAGGGCGCCGTTGCTGTCGGGCAGGCCCAGCGCGGCGGCCTTGGTCGCATCCAGCGGCTGCACCACCACGCCGAGCTGGCCGCGGCTGACCTTGCCCTTGGCCCGCAACTGCTCGGCCGAGTTCATCGCCACGTCGATCGGGATCGCGAAGCTGACCCCCATGTAGCCGCCGGAATTGGAGAAGATCTGCGAATTGATCCCGACCACCTCGCCGCCGGTGTTCAGCAGCGGGCCGCCGGAATTGCCCTGGTTGATCGCCACGTCGGTCTGGATGAACGGCACATAGCGCTGATCAGCATAGGGATTGCTGCGTCCGACCGCGCTGACGATGCCGGCGGTGACCGAGTGGTCGAGGCCGAACGGCGAGCCGATCGCGACCACCCACTGCCCGGCCTTGGTGTGGCCGGCCTGGGCGGCGCGCAGGAACGGCAGCCCCTTGGCCTCGATCTTGAGCAGGGCGACGTCGGACTGCTCGTCGCTGCCGATCACCTTGGCCTTGAACTCGCGCCGGTCGGTCAGCTTGACCGTGACCGTGTCGGCGCCGTCGACCACATGATGGTTGGTCAGCACGTAGCCGTCCTGCGAGATCAGGAAACCGCTGCCGATCGAACGCCCGCCGCCACGCGGCTGGCGCGGCCCCTGGCCGCCCGGGCCGGGGAAGTCGGGGCCGAAAAAGCGGCGGAAGAACTCGGGGATCTGTTCCTCATCGGGCATGCCGCCGCGGGCGACCCGCTTGGGCGTGCTCTCGGCGCTGATGTTGACCACCGCCGGGCCGACCCGTTGCACCAGGGCGGTGAAATCCGGCAGGCCGGCCACGATCGGCGCGGCCGGGGTCGCCGCCGGCGGCGGCGCGATCGGGGCGGTCGGCGCCTGCGCCGTGCACGCCGCCGGCAAGGCGACGGCGATCGCGCCGATCAGGGCCAGGGAATGCAGGGGACGGCCACGCGTGCGGCCGGCGGCCGCGGCGCGGTTCGACGACAGGCGGAGCATCGGGAAGCGGGTCATGAAGCGGCCTCGTGACGATGGTTGAGGGTCGGAACGCGGACAACAGGGGGCCGTCGCGCGGCACGGCCGCGCAGGCGACGATGGGGATGCTTCGGAAACGGACCCGGCCGGCCGGATGGGCCGACCGCCGGGCCCGGACTCAGGGCTGCGGCGACCGCTCCGGAGCCGGCGCACGGACGCGCGGCTCATCGGTCGCGGCGGCGGGCTCGAACGGATAGAACGAAGGCGACAACGAACCGCTGCTGCCGTAGCTCGCGGTGTAACCGTGGTCGGCCGGGAAGTTCGGCAACACCGCGCGCGGCCACGGTCGCGCCGCTGGCGTTTCGTTCTGCGGCGGGTGGAACGGGTTGCGAGCGGCATCGGCCGGCAGCGGCGAGGCGCCGCCGATCGCGGCGACCTGCACCGGCGCTTCGGCCTGGCGCCCGGCCGATGCGCGCAGCGCGGCGCGCTGGCTCTGGCCGCGCGAGCGGCGTTCGTTCAGCCGCCGCGGCAGCTCGGCCACGGCGACCGCGGTCGCGGCGGCGCCGCCGGCCAGGACCGAAGCGTCGCCCGAGGTCGCCGCCGGCACGCCGCTCGCGGTGGCGGCCGGGTCGGCGGCGGCCGGGGTCGCAGGCTGCGGCTGGGCGGCGGCCAGGGCCGGAACCGTCACCTGCACCGGGTCGGCGCTGCCGCCAGCGGCGTCGTCGGAGAACGGCCGCGCCACGAACAAGGCCGCGACCGCGACCGAAGCGGCCAGCGCAGCGCCGCCGAACCAGCCGCGGCGGCTGCGCGGACGCTCGCGGATCGCATCGGCCGGAGCGGCGCTCTCGCGCGAACGCTGGATCGCGGCGTCGGCCGCGATCGCGGCCGCGACCCGGTCGGCGAAATCGGCCGGCGCCACGCCCTGGGCGCGGCCGCGCAGCACGTCGCCGCACAATTGCCAGCGGCCGCAGGCCTGGCGCCATTGCGCGTCGTGGCCGAGCCGCTTGAGCGCGAAGCGCGCGGCGTCGCCGTCGAGCTCGCCATCGAACAAGGCGCTCAGGTTCTCGCGATCATCGCCATGGATAGTGTTCGACATCATCAGTGCGCGCGCTCCCGGGTGTCCTGATTGTCCAGCAAGGGCCGAAGTTCGGTGTCGATCGCCTCGCGGGCGCGGAAGATCCGCGACCGCACCGTGCCGATCGGGCACCCCATCTTCTGCGCGATCTCGTCGTAGCTCAGGCCGTCGACCTCGCGCATGGTGATGGCGGCCCGCAGTTCCTCCGGCAGCGACTCGACCACCCGCATCACGGTGCGTTCGATCTCCTGCCGCAGCAGTTCGTGTTCCGGCGTATCGGTATCGCGCAGGCGGATGCCGGCGTCGTACTGCTCGGCGTCGCCGGCGTCGATGTCGTCGGTCGGCGGCCGGCGGTTCTGCGCTACCAGGTAGTTTTTGGCGGTATTCACGGCGATACGGTGCAACCACGTATAGAACTGGGCGTCGCCGCGGAAATTCGCCATCGCGCGGTAGGCGCGGATGAAGGTTTCCTGGGCCACGTCCTGGCATTCGCTCCAGTCGGGGATGTAGCGCCCGATCAGCGCGGTGATCCGATGCTGGTACTTGCGCACCAAGGCATCGAAGGCCGCACTGTCGCCGCGCTGGACACGCCTGACCAGCTCCTGGTCCAACTCATTCTCGGCCATACCGCGCCGGCACTCCTGTCAGCTCGGCCATGGCCGAACAATGGGACAACCCTGTCGGGGAAAAAGTTCAATCGCCGGATCAATGGGGTCGGCGGCGAACGCTCGCAACCGTCAAGTGTCCCACAGCCGCCGGGGACTTGCCGTACGGACGGGCGCCGGAGCGAACGGATTTGACGGCGGCGAAACACAATCGGGATGATAGCGGCCTCCCCATACCTGAACGGATGGTGCGGCAATGACTGCAGCCCTCGACGGCCTCACCGCGTTTGACGGGCTCCGTGCCCGGCACTGGCACACCGAACTGCGCGCGGACGGCGTGCTGGTGCTCTCCTTCGACCGCGAAGGCGCGCCGGTCAACACCTTCGCCCAGGACGTGCTGATCGAACTCGACGGCCTGCTCGAACGGCTGGCGCTGGACCCGCCCAAGGGCCTGGTGCTGCGCTCGGCCAAGAGCACCGGCTTCATCGCCGGCGCGGACATCAAGGAATTCCAGTCCTTCGACCAGAAGGGCACGGTCGGCGACGCCATCCGCCGCGGCCAGCAGGTGTTCCAGCGCCTGGCCGAACTGCCCTGCCCCACGGTCGCGGCGATCCACGGCTTCTGCATGGGCGGCGGCACCGAAATCGCCTTGGCCTGCCGCTACCGCGTCGCCAGCAGCGACGGCTCGACCCGGATCGGCCTGCCCGAGGTCAAGCTCGGCATCTACCCGGGCTGGGGCGGCAGCGTGCGCCTGCCGCGCCTGGTCGGCGCGCCGGCCGCGTTCGACCTGATGCTGACCGGCCGCAGCCTGTCGGCGACGGCGGCGCGCGCGATCGGCCTGGTCGACAAGATCGCCGAGCCGGCGGTGCTGGTCGACACCGCCGCCGGCATCGCCTTGAGCGGCGCCCAGCGTCCGTTCAAGCAGCGCTTCACCGCCTGGGCCAGCAACACCTGGCCGGCGCGCAAGATCCTCGCGCCGATGCTGGTCAAGCAGGTCGCGCGCAAGGCACGCAAGGAACACTACCCTGCGCCGTACGCGCTGATCTCGACCTGGGAGCGCACCGGCGGCGGCGTGCAAGCGCTGCTGGCCGGCGAACGCAAGTCGGTGGTCAAGCTGGCCTCGACTCCGACCGCGCGCAACCTGATCCGGGTGTTCTTCCTGCAGGAACGGCTCAAGGGCCAGGGCGGCAAGGACCATCGCATCAAGCACGTGCACGTGGTCGGCGCCGGCGTGATGGGCGGCGACATCGCCGCCTGGTCGGCCTACAAGGGCTTCGAAGTCACCCTGGCCGACCGCGAGCAGCGTTTCATCGACGGCGCGCTGGAACGCGCCCAGGCCCTGTTCGCCAAGAAGGTCAAGGACGACGGCAAGCGCGCGGCGGTCGCCGCGCGCCTGCGCAGCGATCTGGCCGGCGACGGCGCCGACGCGGCCGACCTGGTGATCGAGGCCATCATCGAGAAGCCCGAGGCCAAGCGCGAGCTGTACGCGCAGGTCGAGCCGAGGCTGAAGGCCGACGCGCTGCTGACCACCAACACCTCGTCGATTCCGCTCGACGAACTGCGCGGGCACATCCGCCGCCCGGCCCAGTTCGGCGGCCTGCACTACTTCAACCCGGTCGCGCTGATGCCGCTGGTGGAGATCATCCGCCACGATGCGATGGCGCCGGAGACCGAGCAGCGCCTGGCGGCGTTCTGCAAGGCGATCGACAAGCTGCCGGTGCCGGTCGCCGGCAGCCCGGGCTTCCTGGTCAACCGGGTGCTGTTCCCGTACATGCTCGAAGCCGGCACCGCCTTCGCCGAAGGCATCCCGGGGCCGGCGATCGACAAGGCCGCGCTCAAATTCGGCATGCCGATGGGCCCGATCGAACTGATCGACACCGTCGGCCTGGACGTCGCCGCCGGCGTCGGCGCCGAGCTGGCGCCGTTCCTGGGCCTGGAAGTGCCGGCCGCGCTGAGCAACGTCGAGCCGGGCAAGCGCGGCAAGAAGGACGGCCAGGGCCTGTACAAGTGGGAGAACGGCCGCGCGCAGAAGCCGGAGCTGGCCAAGGACTACAAGGCGCCGAACGATCTGGAAGACCGCCTGATCCTGCCGCTGA
The DNA here is from genome assembly GCF_000336385.2 of Lysobacter antibioticus HS124. GTDB lineage: Bacteria > Pseudomonadota > Gammaproteobacteria > Xanthomonadales > Xanthomonadaceae > Lysobacter > Lysobacter firmicutimachus. Next base: position 69,715 of record NZ_HG424519.1, read on the forward strand.
TCAACGAAGCGGTGGCCTGCCTGCACGACGGCGTGGTCGCCGACCCCGACCTGCTCGATGCCGGCGTGATCTTCGGCACCGGCTTCGCCCCGTTCCGCGGCGGCCCGATCCAGTACGTACGCGAAACCGGCGTCGACAACGTCCTGGCGCGCCTACAACAGCTGCAGGCCCGCTACGGCCTGCGTTTCGCCCCGCGCCAGGGCTGGGATTCGCCGCTGCTGCGCAAGTAAAGCGCGCAACGCCGCAAGCAACGAAGAGCCGCGCGAATGCGCGGCTTTTTTGTTGTTGCCGTTGCCGTTGCCGTTGCCGTAAAGAGCTTGGCGCCGCATCGATCTTGCGAGAACGCCCTCAAGCCGCGGAGGGCGGCCCGCAGGGAGGCCGGCTGTGCGGAGCAGCCCCGCGCACGCTTCGTCCCGTAGTGGCTTTTGATCCGAAACCGCCATGGCGTTTTCTTTGGTTACTTTTGACCGAAGGAAATCCCGTAGGACGTTGTCGCCTTGGACAAAGAAAGTGATCCGGCCGCTTGCGGACAGAAGCTCGGCTTTGAAGCTTTGAAACTCCACGGGCCTTCGAACGACAGACGCCGCGAGACCGCAAGAACGCGGTCGCGGCTTGCGCCGCTCCTACAGGGGGGGCATAGGACAAAGACGCGGCGAGAGCGATGGATGGCGGTCGCGGCTTGCGCCGCTCCTACCCTGGGCGGAGGCCCCGGCAATGCCGCAGCGGCGCGGCCGCAGTCACATCGTGTGGGTGGGTCGCTCGGCGTGGAGGGTGCCGGCCAGCAGCGCCTCGATCTTGCCCTTGACCGCATCGCCTTCAGCCGTCTCGGCGAACTGCACCCCGATGCCCGCCGTACGATGCCCCTGCGCGCCGGTCGGCGTGACCCACACCACCTTGCCGGCCACCGGCATGCGCTCGCCCGATTCGGGCAGGGTCAGCAACAAGAACACCTCGTCGCCGATGAAGTAACGCTTGGGCGTGGCGACGAAGATGCCGCCGAACTTGAGAAACGGCATGTAGGCGCTGTACAGCGCCGCCTTGTCCTTGATCGTCAGCGACAGGATGCCCTGCCGCGCTGCCCCTGCCGGTGCGTTCATGCCCTGCTTCCTCCCGCGGCGCGGCGCGTCTCGTCGGCGCGCCAGGCCATCAACAATTCGGTAACGGCCAGATCGGCGCGCACCGTGGTCCGCAACAGATCGCGGGTCCGGTTGGCGCGATCGAACCAGGCAGCAAGACTGCGCGCGCGGCCCGGGTCGGTCAAGCCGGCGGCGGCTTCGGCCAGCGCGATGTCCGACGCGTGTCGCAGACGCAGCGCGGCATGCTCGTCGCCGACCCAGCGTTGCGCGACTTCCGGTGCCGAGGTTTCGCCGCGGCCGAGCTTGGCCAGATCGGCGGCGACTTCGCGGCGCAGCTTCAGTCCGTCGCCGGTCAGCCATTCCTGGGCCAGGCCGGGATGCCCGCGCGCGGCGTCGAACGCCTCGCGTGCGGCCGCTTCGGCATGGCCTTGCGCGCGCAGCCAGGCCAAGGCCTCGTCGTGCGGCGGCAGACGGAACTCCAGGCGCTGGCAGCGGCTGCGGATGGTCGCCGGCAGGCGCGCAGGATGCGAGCTGACCAACCACAGATACCGCCCCGGCACCGGCTCTTCCAAGGTCTTGAGCAAGGCGTTGCAGGCGGCGGTGTTGATCGCGTCGGCCGGATCGATGATCGCGATCTGCGCGCCGCCGTACTGCGGGGTCAGCGCCAAGCGCTCGGACAGCGAGCGGATCTGCTCGATCACGATCTCGGTGCGCAGTCGGGTGCCTTCCTTGTTCGGAACGAAGCTGACGAACTGGTAGTCCGGATGGGTACCGGCGTCGAGCAGCAGGCAGCTGCGGCAACGACCGCACGGCTCGCCGTCGGCGTCGCGTTCGCGGCACAGCAGGCCGCGCGCCAGACGCTCGGCGACCGCGCGCTTGCCGAGCTGGGCCGGGCCGCAGAACAGCAGGCCGTGGCCGAGCCGGCCGGCCGCGATCGAGGCCTTGGCCTGATCGTAGATGCGGCGCTGCCAGCTCGCGAACGCCGGCGCGCTCATGCCTGCGCTCCCGCGGCGGGCGTGCGCGCGATCAGCGCGCGCAGCCGCGCC
>NZ_HG424519.1:71916-91889 GCF_000336385.2 Lysobacter antibioticus HS124
GCTCGGGCTCGGCGGCGGCGCGCTCGCGGTAGGCGTGACGCACGCGCTCGAAGAAATCGTTGCGCTCGCTTTCGATCCGGTCGGCGGCGCCGCGGCCGCGCGCGCGCGCCAGGCCGACGTCGACCGGCACGTCGAGCAGCAGAGTCAGCGCCGGCCTCAGGCCGACCACGCGCCGTTCCAGTTCGGCGATGAAGTGCAGGTCCAGGCCGCGGCCGGCGCCCTGGTAGGCATAGCTGGCGTCGGTGAAACGGTCGCTGATCACCCAGCGGCCGCGGGCCAGCGCCGGCGCGATGGTCGCGCGCACGTGCTGGGCGCGCGCGGCGAAGGCCAGCAGCAGCTCGGTCTCCGGCGCGGCGGGCTCGTGATGGGTGTCGAGCATCAGGCCGCGGATCTGCTCGGCCAATGGCGTGCCGCCGGGCTCGCGGGTGTAGACCGCATCGATGCCGGCGTCTTCGAACGCGCCGCGCAACGCGGCGAGCACGGTCGACTTGCCAGCGCCCTCGCCGCCCTCCAGGGTGACGAAGCGCGCGCCGGTGCGCAGCGGTGCGCTCATCGGCGCGCTCCGTTCGCGGACGGCGCGTCCGCCGGCGCGGCAGGCGCCGCGGCCGTGTCCGACTCGGCCTCCTCCAGCACCGCCTTGCCCTCTTCCGGCTGGCTATGGGTGCGCTGCTGGCGGTAGCGCTGCAGGTACAGGCGCACGTTGGCCTGGTGCTGGGCATAGGTCGCCGCGAACAGGCTGCGGCCGGTGCCGTCGCCGGCCGCGACGAAGAACAGCGCGTCGCCCGGCGCCGGATTGGCCGCGGCCTTGAGCGCCGCCAGGCCCGGCATCGCGATCGGCGTCGGCGGCAGACCGGTACGGGTGTAGGTGTTGTACGGCGTGTCGGTCTGCAAGTCGCGCTTGCGGATGTTGCCGTCGTAGTTCGCGCCCAGGCCGTAGATCACGGTCGGATCGGTCTCCAGCTTCATGCCGAGCTTGAGCCGGCGTTCGAACAGGCCGGCGATCTGCGGGCGTTCGGCGGCCAGGCCGGTTTCCTTCTCCACGATCGAGGCCATGATCAGCAACTCGGCCGGGCTCTTCAGCACGCTGTCGCGGTCGCGGCCTTCCCACGCCGCCTGCACCGCGCGGTCCATCGCCTGATGGGCGCGCTTGAGCACGTCCAGGTCGCTGTCGCCGCCGGTGTAGAGATAGGTTTCGGGCAGGAAGCGGCCTTCCGGATGCTGTCCGGGGCGGCCGATCGCTTTCATCAGCGCCGCGTCGTCCAGTCGCGCCGCTTCCTGCTTGAGCGGCGTGGCGCGGGCCAGCGCCGCGCGCAGCTCGCGCATGTTCCAGCCGTCGACGATGGTGAAGCGGTGACTGACCACCTTGCCGTCGCGCATCGCGGTCAACAACTGGCGCGGGGTGGTGCCGGGCTCGAGCGCATACTCGCCGACCTGCAACCGGCCGGCCGCACCGAGTTGCCTGGCCAGTGCGCGCCATTCCAGCGCCTCGCCCTGCTCGACCCCGGCCGCGCGCAGCTTGCGCACCACCGCCGGCAACGAATCGCCGCGTTCCACGCGCAGGCTCTCGCCCTTCTCCAGGCCGCTCATCGGCGCATCGGCGAAATGCTGGTAGCGCTGCCACAGCCAGGCGCCGCCCGCGGCGAGCGCGGCCAGCAGCAGCACGATCACGATCAGACAGCCGCAGCCGCGTTTGCCAGTCTTACCCACGACACCTCCAAGCCTACGATCCGAGCCGCCGCGCGCCGGCGCGGACCGCGTCCGCGGGGCGGAGGCTCAGTCGTCGACCGGAACGGCGGGATGGGCTGCGCCGAGCCGGCGCCGCGCTCCGGCAGGCCGGAGGCGGCGCGCGAAACCGCTCGTCGAGCCGCGCCTGCGGCAGGATACCGCGCGCGGCGGATGAAAATCGCCGCGAAACGGCCGGTGCCGGATCGCGGCACCGTGCGCAGGCCCGGCCTGCGGTACGGATGCCGGGCACCGCAGCGGCGCCCGACATGGCACTGCCGGCCATCGCCGGCAGCGCAAGGCCCCGCACGCAGCACGGGGCGCGGACTTCAGATGCGCTTGAACACCAGGGTGCCGTTGGTGCCGCCGAAGCCGAAGCCGTTGGACACGGCGACGTCGACCTTGGCCTCGCGGGCGACATTGGGCACGTAGTCGAGGTCGCAGCCCTCGCCCGGCTCGTCGAGGTTGATGGTCGGCGGAATGATGCCGTGGTACAGGGCCAACACCGAGAAGATCGCCTCGGCGCCGCCGGCCGCGCCGAGCAGGTGCCCGGTCATCGACTTGGTCGAGCTGACCATGGTCTTGTAGGCGTGATCGCCCAGCGCGCGCTTGATCGCCAGGGTCTCGGCGAGATCGCCGAGCGGGGTCGAAGTGCCGTGCGCGTTGAGATAGCCGACCTGGTCCGGGTTGATGCCGGCGTCGGCGAACGCCGCCGCCATGCAGCGCGCCGGGCCTTCGCCGTTCTCGCTCGGCGCGGTCATGTGGAACGCGTCCGAACTGGCGCCGAAGCCGGCCAGCTCGCAGTAGATGCGCGCGCCGCGCGCCTTGGCGCGTTCGTACTCTTCCAGCACCAGGATGCCGGCGCCGTCGCCGAGGACGAAGCCGTCGCGCTCCTTGTCCCACGGCCGCGAGGCGCGGGTCGGGTCGTCGTTGCGGGTCGACATCGCCTTCATCGAGCAGAAGCCGCCGACCGAGGTCGGCGAGGAGCCGCGCTCGGCGCCGCCGGCGACCATCACGTCGGCGTCGCCGTACTGGATCATGCGCATCGCCGTGCCGATCGAATGGTTCGAGGTCGCGCAGGCCGACACGGCGGAGAAATTCGGGCCCTTGATGCCGGTCAGCAGCGAGACCTGGCCGGGCAGCATGTTGATGATCGTGCTGGGCACGTAGAACGGCGAGATCTTGCGCGGGCCGCCCTCGTGGTACTTGATGGTCTGCTCTTCGATGCCGAGCAGGCCGCCGATGCCGGAACCGATCAGCGCGCCGATGCGCTCGGCGTTGGAGTCGTCGACGGTGATGCCGGCGTCTTCCAGCGCCATCAGCGAGGCGGCGACGCCGTAATGGATGAACTCCTCCATCTTCTTGGCGTCTTTCGGGTTCACCCAGCGGGTGATGTCGAAATCGCGCACTTCGCCGGCGATGCGGGTGGTGAACAGGGCCGGATCGAAATGGGTGATCGGGCCGATGCCGGAGCGGCCGTTGACGATGCCGTCCCAGCTGCTGACGACGTCGTTGCCGAGCGGGGAGACGAGGCCGAGGCCGGTGACGACCACGCGGCGGTTGAAGGAACGGTTGGACATGCAACGCTACCTCTGCTGGATCCGTCTGCGGACGCTACGCCGGCGTATCGACCGGCCTGAAAAGCACGGGGCCGCAATGCGGCCCCGAGTTGTCGCTGTATGGCATGGCATGCCGTCCGCGAGCCGCCGAGGCGCATCGCGGACGAGCGGGCGCATTACGACTTGACGTGCGCCTTGACGTAGTCGATCGCCTGCTGCACCGAGGTGATCTTCTCGGCCTCTTCGTCCGGAATCTCGCACTCGAACTCTTCTTCGAGCGCCATCACCAGCTCGACCGTGTCGAGCGAATCCGCGCCGAGGTCGTCGACGAACGAAGCGTTGTTGGTGACTTCCTCTTCCTTGACGCCAAGCTGTTCGACCACGATCTTCTTGACGCGTTCTTCGATGCTGCTCATGGATGCTGCTCCTCCCGTGAGGGGTTTTTCGACGGAATAGTCTAATGGAATCGGAGGGTTTCGCGAGGGCCGCGGGCCTTTCGACGAAACCCCTTTGGGTTCAATCGCTTACAGCCTACGCCAAAGGCTCAGGGCATGTACATGCCGCCGTTGACGTGCAGCGTTTCGCCGGTGATGTAGCCGGCCCCGGGGCCGGCCAGGAACGCCACCGCGCGGGCGATGTCGGCCGGGTCGCCGAAGCGGCCCAGCGCGATCTGGTCGAACATGGCCTTCTTCGCGTCCTCGGGCAGGTCGCGGGTCATGTCGGTGTCGATGAATCCGGGGGCGACCACGTTCACGGTGATGCCGCGGCTGCCGATCTCGCGCGCCATCGACTTGCTGAAGGCGATCACCCCGGCCTTGGCCGCGGCGTAGTTGGCCTGGCCCGGGTTGCCGGTCACGCCGACCACCGAAGCGATGTTGATGATCCGGCCCTTGCGCGCCTTCATCATCGCGCGCATCACCGCCTTGCTGGTGCGGTAGACGCTGCTGAGGTTGGTGTCGAGGATGGCTTGCCAGTCCTCGTCCTTCATCCGCATCAACAGGTTGTCGCGAGTGATGCCGGCGTTGTTGACCAGGATCGAGATCGGGCCGACGGTCTTGGCGACCTCGTCGATCAGGGCCTCCACCGACGCCGGGTCGGCGACGTCGAGGACCCGGCCGTGGCCGCCGTGCGCGGCCAGGCGGGCGGCGATGGCCTGCGCGCCGGCTTCGCTGGTCGCGGTGCCGACGACGGTCGCGCCCTGGGCGGCGAGCTCGTCGGCGATGGCCGCGCCGATGCCGCGGCTGGCGCCGGTAACCAGCGCGATTTCGCCCGAAAGCGGGGTCGTGCTCATGCGTGTTTCACTCCGTAAGGGCTGCTGGCTCGTGGGGGCCGCACCGCGTCCCGGTCGGGACAGCCGCGGCGTCCCGCCCGAGCGAGGCGGCCTGGCCGCGCGTGCATGCGGCCAAGCCTACACAGGCTGGGGTCGGGATTTCAGTAGCGCAAGGGTCGCAGGTGCGCGGCGGTCCGGATTCAGCGCCAGTCGGCCAACGCGGATTCGAAATCCGCCGGCGTGCCGATCGCGCGGCCGTCGATGGCCTTGTCGATGCGCTTGATCAGGCCGGCAAGCACCTTGCCGGGACCGCATTCGGCGATGCGCTGCGCGCCGCGTGCGGACAGGGCCTGCACGCAGCCGGTCCAGCGCACCGGCAGATAAAGCTGACGCACCAGGGCATCGCGGATCGCGTCCAGGCCGTCCTCGACCTGCGCATCCACGTTCTGCACCACCGGGATCGAGGGTTCGCGCCAGTCCAGCCCGGCCATGGCTTCGGCCAGGCGGTTGGCGGCATCGCGCATCAGCGGCGTATGCGAGGGCACGCTCACCGCGAGCTTGACCGCCTTGCGCACGCCGGCCTCGGCGAGCCGGGTCAGCGCCTTGTCGACCGCGCCGGCATGACCGCCGATGACGATCTGGCCCGGCGAGTTGTAATTGGCCGGCACCACCACTTCAGCGCCGGATACGGCCGCGCAGATCTCCTCGACCAACGCGTCCTCGGCGCCGAGCACGGCGGCCATCGCGCCGACGCCGGCCGGGGCCGCGTCCTGCATCAGTTGCCCGCGCAGGCGCACCAGATGGGCGCCGTCGCGCAGCGACAGCGCCCCGGACGCAACCAGCGCACTGTATTCGCCCAGGCTGTGGCCGGCCAGCGACGCCGGCTGCGCCCCGCCCTGCGCCCGCCACAGGCGCCACACCGCCACGCCCGCGGCCAGCAGCGCCGGCTGGGTGAACTCGGTGCGATTGAGCTGCTCTTCCGGGCCGCCCTGGCTCAGCGCCCACAGATCGACGCCGGCGCCGTCGCTGGCTTCGGCGAAGGTTTCGCGAACCTGCGGATGCAGTTCGGACAGCTCGGCCAGCATGCCCAGCGACTGCGAGCCCTGGCCCGGGAAGACGAAAGAAAGGCGCTGATCGGTCACGCGTGCCGTCACATCGAAAGGATGGCGAATCATACGGGCGAACGGTTGCGAACGTCTGTACCGGTCGGTACGGCGTCACGCGGCGTCGCAAACCGCGGCGATCCGGCGCGAAACCTCGCAGCGGCGCGGCACCGAACGAGTTCGCCGGTCATGCGGGCTCCGCTCGATCGAGCGCCCCGGGCTTTGCCTGATCGGGTCAAAATCGCCCGGGCACGTCCCGGACGCGCCGAAACCTCGCGATGGATACGACGGCACATCCCCCCCTTTTCACCCAGGCATTCGCGCATCCAAAACCGGACGATGCCAACAGCCTCGGCAAGGGCCGCCGATTCCACGCCGAAGCCGAGGATCGAAGCCGAAACCGCCGCGCCGGTTCATGACCGCGGCCCGAGCCCTTCCGGCCAAGAAACGCCGCGAGAACACAGCGCCGCGGTCGCGGCTTGCGCCGCTCCTACCCCCAAGCGCCGGTTCCTAGCATTGCTGTTGCTGTTGCTGTTGCTGTTGCTGTGAATAGCTTGGCGCCGCAGCGATCTCGCGAGAACGCCCTGACGCCCCGCAGGGCGGCGGGCCGTGGGCAGCCAGGTCAGGGAAGGCCCGTGCGGAGCAGCTCTGCGCAAGCCAGGTCCCATAGTGGCTTTTGATCCGAAACGGCCATGGCGTTTTCTTTGGTTACTTTCTTTGTCGCATTGGACAAAGAAAGTGACCCGGCCGCTTGCGGACGGAAGCTTTGCTTGGAGGCTTTGTGGCTTTGAAGCTTCACAAGCTTTCGAACGACAAACGCCGCGAGGTCGCAAGAGCGCGGTCGCGGCTTACGCCGCTCCTACAGGGGCCCAGGACAAAGACGCGGCGAGCGGGAGAGAGGGCGGTCGCGGCTTGCGCCGCTCCTACCCCGGCGACGGTTTCGGGCTTCGATCGATGACGAAGGCATTGATCGCTCTGCGCGTCCCGTGGCCGCGGCTTGCGCCGCTCCTACCCGCGAGGGTTTCGGGCTTCGATCGATAGCGAAGGCGTTGGCTTATCTGCGCGTCCTGGCGTCGCGGCTTACGCCGCCCCTGCACAAATACGCAAGCTCAAAGACGCGAAAGGCCGGCTCGCGACGAATCGCGGCCGGCCTCGGCGATGGCGATAACGGCAACAGGGATCAGTAGCGCAGCAGCGCCGAGCCCCAGGTGAAACCGCCGCCGAACGCTTCCAGCAACAGCAACTGGCCGCGCTGGACCTTGCCCGAACGCACCGCCTCGTCCAGCGCCAACGGCACCGAACCCGAAGAGGTGTTGCCGTGCCGGTCGACGGTCACGATCACGCGGTCCATCGGCATGTCCAGGCGCTTGGCCGTGGCCTCGATGATGCGCAGATTAGCCTGGTGCGGAATCAGCCAGTCGATCTCGTGACGATCCAGGCCGTTGGCTTCCAGGGTCTCTTCGACCACCGAGTCCAGCGCCTTGACCGCATGCTTGAACACTTCGTTGCCGGTCATCAGCACGCGCACGCCGGCATTGTGCTCTTCCGGCTTGAAGCCGGCCGAGACGCCGACCGGGTTCCACAGCAGCTCCTTCTTGCCGCCGTCGGCGTGCAGATGGGTGCTGAGGATGCCGGTCTCGCGGTCGGCCTTGAGCACGACCGCGCCGGCGCCGTCGCCGAACAGCACGCAGGTGCCGCGGTCGTTCCAGTCCAGCATCCGGGTCAGGGTTTCCGAGCCCACCACCAGCACGGTCTTGGCCGCGCCGGAACGGATGAACTTGTCGGCCACGGTCAGCGCGTAGACGAAACCCGAGCAGGCCGCGTTGACGTCGAACGCCGGGCAGCCGTCGGCGCCCAGGCGGTGCTGCAGCAGGCAGGCGCTGGACGGGAAAATCAGGTCGGGGGTGGTCGTGCCGAGCACGATCAGGTCGATCTCGCTCGCGGCCACGCCGGCGGCTTCGAGCGCACGCACCGAAGCGTGGTAAGCGAGGTCGACGGTGGTCTCGCCCTCGGCCGCGATATGGCGCTCGCGAATGCCGGTGCGGGTCGCGATCCATTCGTCGCTGGTATCGACCAACTTGGCCAGGTCGGCGTTGGTCAACACCTTTTCCGGCAGGTAGCTGCCGGTACCCGCGATGCGGGCGTAAATCCGATCTGTCATCACCACTCCGCGGCGTTGCCGTGTAGGGGCCCGCTCAGGCTCCGCACGCCGCGATGCAGCGTCGTCGCCGGACGCAGGCCGCCGAAGTCATCAGTGCCACAAACGCAGGCCGCCAGCGTGAGCTGGCGGTGGAACGGTGCCGCGACGGCCGCAGGTCTGAGTTCGGACGCGCCGCCGCGGGCGACGGAGCGGATCGGCGCCGGCACGGGGATGCGCTCCCCGCGGCCGGCCCAGATCGGCGGCGACGCGCGCCGGAAGCCGGGCGCACGTCGCGGCGCGAGCGAAGATTATTCTTCGTCGACGATGCGGGTCTTGGTCTCGATGACCTTCTTGCCGCGGTAGTAGCCGTCGGCGGTCACGTGATGGCGGATGTGGGTCTCGCCGGTGGTCGGGTCGGTGGCCAGCTGCTTGCTGGTCAGCGCGTCGTGGGCGCGGCGCTGGCCGCGACGGGACGGGGTAACGCGGGACTTCTGAACAGCCATGGTCTTGCTCCGGAAAAGCGGTGGAAACCTGAGGTGGATAGCGTAGCCCGATTCGCAGGAACGGCTTGCTGCTTCGCCTGCAGGTCGGAATGGAACGAAAAGGGTGAAACCGGTCTTGCGTCAGTTCTTCTTCAGCGAGGACAGCACCGAGAACGGGTTGGCCGCGTCCTGTTCGGCCTGCGGGGCCTCCCATTCGCGTTCGACCGCCTCGCTGCCGGGCGCCATCGGCACCACCGGAACGGCGAGGATCAGTTCGTCCTCGACCAGCTCCACGGGCCGCAGCATGCCGTCGTCCGGCATCAGCAGCGGCTCGTAGCCCGGCGGCAACGCGGCTTCGTCGGCCTCGTCGCGGATCAGCCCCAGCCGCTGCACGATCTGCACCGGCAACAGGAACCGTTCCAGCGAGCGCTGGCACAACAGCGGCAACTGCGCGTCGATCTTGAGCTCGACGTAGGGCACCTGCAGCGCGTCGCTGTCGAAATCCAGCGAGAAGCTGACTTCGCCTTCGGCGTCGACCAGGCTGTCGCGCAGCCGGGTCATGTCCGACAACGGCACACGGCCTTCCACGCCGCGCCGGGCCGCCACCAGGCGCCAGGCATCGAGGACGTCGGGCACCCGCCCAGATGGCACATCGGCTGACATAAGCCGCGGAATGGTAGAGACCCCGCCCCCCGCTGTCAAACCGTAAGCCCCGGCCGGCGCTGGGGATTTGCCGCCGCCCCCGGCGCGCGTGCAGACTTTCCGGCCTCCTGCCGAGCGAAGCCGCCGCCTTGATCCTCATCCTGCTGCTGACCCTGGTCGTGCTGGGGGCCCTGGCCGCGGCCGTCCTCGCCCTGTACGGGCCGATGCGGCGCCAGCGCGCGGTGCGCGAACTGCTCGACGCCGCCGACGCCCTAGAAGCCCAGTTGCGCACGGCCCGGGCCGAGATCGAGGCGGTCGCCGGCGACGAGGGCCGCGACCCGGTCGGCGACGCGATGCGGGAAATGCTGCGCCAGCGCCTGTGGCTGCGCGAATACGGGCGCCGCGCCAGCCTGTCCCAGCTGGCCGAAGTGCGCAGCTCGATCGATGCCGCGCGCGGCCGGATCGAGCAACAGCTGAACAAGATCGAGCGTGCGCGTCTGCCGACCGGCTGAGACGCCGTTTTTGCACGACGTCTCAATAGAGTTAGAGATCGCCTATGCCTTCCCCTCTGATCCTGGCCTCGACCTCGATCTACCGTCGTGAGCTGCTCGGCCGGCTCGGACTGGCCTTCGACACCGCCCGCCCGCACACCGACGAGACCCCGCGGCCGGGCGAGACCCCGGCCGCCCTCGCCGCCCGCCTGGCGACGGCCAAGGCCGGCGCGGTCGCGGCCCAGCAGCCGCAGGCCTGGGTGATCGGCTCGGACCAGGTGGCCGAATTCGACGGCCGCCCGATCGGCAAGCCCGGTGGCCGCGACGGCGCCCTGGCTCAGTTGCAGGCCATGTCCGGGCGCGAGGTGCGGTTCCTGACCGGGCTGTGCGTGCTGCGCCACGGTCAGGCGCCGTTGACCGCGCTGGACGTCACCACCGTCCGCTTTCGCGAACTGAACGCGGCCGAGATCGCCCGCTATGTCGATGCTGAGCAGCCTTACGACTGCGCCGGCAGTTTCAAGTCCGAAGGCCTGGGCATCGCCTTGTTCGAGGCGATCGAGTCCAGCGACCCGACCGCATTGATCGGCCTGCCGCTGATCGCGACCGCGCGCCTGCTGCGCCAGGCCGGCTACGCCCTGCCCTGACCCGGCACGCTCGCGAAGCGCATGCGCTCAGCGCGGCGCCAGCTCGATCGGCTGTTCGGCCCAGTCTTCGATGCTGCCATCGCGGCCGTGCAAGCGCAGGCCCAGCCAATGCCGCCCCGGCGCCTGCGCATCCAGCCGCACCCGCGCGGCGAACCCGACCCGCGGATGCTGCGGATCGTTGCTGATCCGCCAGAACCCGCGCACGCCCGGCAACTCGCGTCCGTACTGCGCCTGTGCGACCGGCCTGCCGTCGAGCAAGACCTCGACCCGGGCCAGGCCGATGCCGTCCTTGAACGCCCAGCCGGCGACTTCGAATTCGCGCCCGACCCGCGCCCCGGCGAGCGGCGCATCGACCCAGGCCATCGCCGGCGTCGTGCATGCGCCCCGGCGCGCGCGGCCGTCGAGGGCGAACAGCAGGAAACGCTGGCGGCCGTGATCGACATTCAGCGCCTGCGGCGGCGGCAAGGGGCCCAGCATCGCGCACAGATCGTGATAGCGCTGCAACAGATGCTTGTATTCGACCTCGGTCGCGCCGACCACCAGCAGCGCCGGCTCGGCGACGGTGTCGATGCGGCGGTCGCGCTCCAGCCCCCATAGCCGCAACTGCGGCGCGCGCCCGTGCTTGTGGTTGATCGGATGGTCCAGCACTTCGATCCGCGCATCGCCCAGGGCGAAGCCGAGTTCGGCGCCGATCTTGAAGTTGTCCGCCAACACCCGCGTGCCCGGCGGCAATTCGCGCAGGCGCCGCTGCACGCGCTCGGCCAGTTCGTCCCAACCGGCGAAATTCGACGGATACCACTTCTCGCCCGCGCTGCGCGCGCGCAGCGACGGCACCGACACCGCGACGTAATAGCCCAGCACCGCCAGCACCGCCGCGCCGGCCAGCGCGGCGGCGAGTCCGCGCGCCCAGCGCGGCCAAGCCGCAAGCACGCCCGGCAACAGCGGCAGCAAGGCCAGATAGCCGGGCAGCGGCCAGTGGAAGCTGACCCGCTCGGTATCGGCGAAGAAACCCAGGACGAAGAAACCGAGCACGATCAGCGCGCCGGACAGAGCGAAATAACGCGCCGCCGGATTCGCCGCGCGTGCGCCGCGCCAGGCGCCCAAGGCCAGCGCGGCGAACAACGGCGGCGTGACCAGCAGCGCCTGCACGACGACGAACCACAAACCGTCGATGTGGAACGCCCACGGATGCCGGTCGACCAGTTGAAAGCGCAGACCGGCGTCGGCGTTGTCCATGTTCCAGGCCACCAGCGGCGCCCAGGCCGAGGCGCCGATCGCCGCGGCGACCAGCACGCGCACGTCGCGCAGCGCGCGCCGACCTTGCGGCAGGCACAGCAGCGCCACGCCGCCGACCGCGATCACCGCGATGAAGCGGTAGTGGCTGAGTGCGCCCAGAGCGAGGCCGGCGGCCAGTTCCACCGCGGCGCGCGCATCGACCTCGCGCAGCAGGCGCGCGCCGGCGTCCAGGCACAGCAAGGTCGCCAACGCCATCATCGCGTCCGGCAGCGCGAGCAGGCCGAGCGTGCCCGCCAACGGCAGCAGCAGGCCGAAACAACCGGCGACCCAGCCGGCGCGCGCGCCGAATTCGCGCGCGGTCATGCGCACCAACAGCAGCGGCACCAACGCGGCGATCGCCAGGAACGGCAAGCGCAAGGCCCAGGCCTGCGCGCCGCCGAGTTCGACCCCGAGCCGGGTCAGCCAGGCGGTGAGCCCGGGCAGGTCCGAATATGCCGCCGCCGGATGCTGCCCTTCCTGCCAGTAGAACGCTTCGTCGACGAACAAGGGCAGGCGCGCGGCCACCGCGGCCTTGAGCGCCAGCAGCGACAGCCACAGCATCCAGAATCCGCGCGCGGCGCCGCCCGTGTCCTGCTTTGGTTCCCGCATCGGCACTCGACCTCGCTACACTTCGGAAGGGGTTGGATCTGTCGCGCCGGCCGCGCGGCCGAATCGTCGCATGCGGCCGGTCGCGCGCGCCTCACGCGCGACCGATCCGGCAAAGTCCGCGCGGCAGCGGCCGCTCGGCAATCTCCGCGCGAACCTCGGCAAGGCGCGCGCGGGCGTTATCGATATCCGTTTTTTATTGATGTCCGTTCCAGAACATCCGCACGCGGCCATGCGATGGCTGCACCGGCCGCGACCGCGCGCGATGATGCGCGAGAGCGGCGCAAACGCGATCGCGCGCGCGGCGACGCGACGATACCGAAACAGGAACCGAGCACGATGACGGCAGGCAAGACCACGACGGCGAACCCGACGCCGGCGCAACGCGAGACCATCCTACCCGATGCCCTGCGCAGCGCCCTGGAACAGGCGCAGGCGCAGGTCAATTCGCTGGTGCTGGGCAAGGCGCAGGCGGTGCGGCTGGCCTTCGTCGCGCTGTTGTCCGACGGCCACCTGCTGATCGAAGACCTGCCCGGCCTGGGCAAGACCACGCTCGCCCACGCGCTGGCGGCGACCCTGGGGCTGGAGTTCCAGCGCGTGCAGTTCACCTCCGACCTGCTGCCGGCCGACGTGGTCGGCGTGTCGGTGTTCGACCCGCAATCGCGCCAGTTCCAGTTCCACCCCGGACCGGTGTTCACCCAGGTCCTGCTGGCCGACGAGATCAACCGCGCCCCGCCGCGCACCCAGAGCGCGCTGCTGGAGGCGATGGCCGAACACCAGGTCACCGTCGACGGGCGCACGCATGCCCTGCCCGACCCGTTCTTCGTCATCGCCACCCAGAATCCGGTCGACCTGTCGGGCACCTATCCCTTGCCGGACTCGCAGCTCGATCGCTTCCTGCTGCGCCTGCACCTGGGCTATCCCGACGAAGCGGCCGAACGCGACCTGCTGGCCGGCGCCGACCGGCGCAATCTGATCGCCCAGACCCGGCCGTTGCTGAGCGCCGAGGACGTGCTGGCGATCCGTCGCGCGGTCGACGCGGTCTATGCCAGCGAGAGCCTGATCGGCTACGTCCAGGCCTTGCTCGCGCGCAGCCGCAAGCACCCCGGCGTGCGGGTCGGCCTGTCGCCGCGCGCCGGCCTGGCGCTGCTGCGCGCGGCGCGCGCCTACGCGCTGCTGCTGGGCCGTTCGCACGTGGTGCCCGAGGACGTGCAGGCGCTGTTCGCCGCGGTCGCCTCGCACCGCCTGGTCGCCGAAGCCGATGCCGGCCCCGACGTGGCCAAATCGATCCTCTTCGCCGTGGCGGTGGATTGAGTCCGAACCGCATGACCCCGGCTGGAACGACCACCGCCACCGCGCGCGGACGCCTGAGCGAATGGCGCCGGCGCCTGCTGGCGTTGACCCGGCCGCGCCGTCGCGAAGCCCTGCCGGCACGCTTCGACCGCCGCCGCATCTATGTGCTGCCGACCGGTTTCGGTGCGTTCTACGGTGCCTTGCTGGCGACGATGCTGCTGGGCGCGCTCAACTACAACAACAACCCGGCCCTGCTGCTGGCGCTGCTGCTGGCCGGCGCCGGCCTGGCCAGCCTGATCGCCGCGCAGCTGCAACTGTCGGGGCTGAGCATCGTCGCGATCGACGCCGAACCGGTACCGGCCGGCCAGCCGATGACGGTGCGGGTGCATGCGCGGGCCAAGCCCGACCGCGCCCGGCGCGGCCTACGCGTGGACGACGACGGCGCGCTCGGCACCGGCGTCGCCTCGCTCGATCTGGACCAGGGCGCCGGCGAAGCGGCGCTGCGGCTGACCACCGAACGGCGCGGCTGGCTCGAACTGCCGCGGCTGCGGGTGTGGACCACCCGCCCGCTGGGCCTGGCGCGGGCCTGGGCCCTGGTCTGGCCGCAGGCGCCGCTGCTGGTCTATCCGACGCCGGAACCGCACGGCCCGCCGCTGCCCACCGGCGGCGGCGACCAGGCCGTGACCCGGCTGCATCCGGCCGGCGACGACGTGCATCACCTGCGCGCCTATCGCCCCGGCGACGCCCGCCGCACCATCGCGTGGAAGCATTCGGCGCGGCGCGACATCCTGCTGGTGCGCGAGTACGAACAGCCGCTCGGCGGCGACGTCGAACTGGAATGGCAGCACTTGAACGGGCTGGACCAGGAAGCGCGCATTTCGCGGCTGGCGCGCTGGGTCGACGAAGCCGAGCGCGACGGTTGCCGCTATCGGTTGAGCCTGCCCCACCAACCCGCGCTGGGCCCGGGCAGCGGCCATGCCCACCGCCACGCCTGCCTGCGCGCCCTGGCGTTGATGCCGCATGGCTGAACTCCGTCTTCCCTTCGCCGCAGGCAGGCGCGCCGGCGACGACGCGCGGGCACCGGAAGGGCTGCCGCCGTCGGCGCGGCGCGCGACCCTGCTCGCCGGCGCCAGCTGCCTGTTGCCCTTGCTGCTGCAACTGCCGCCGAGCATCGCCGCGCTGATCACCGCGGTCGGCGTCGGCATCGGCTTGTTGTCCTGGCGCCGGCCGTTGCCCAGCGCGCTGCGCTTGTTGCTGGTGCTGGGCTTGGTCGGCGCGGTGCTGGTGCTGGCCGGCTTTTCGCTCGGGCGCGATACCGGCTGCGCCCTGCTCGCGGCGATGTTCGCGCTCAAGCCGTCGGAAACCTACACCCTGCGCGACGCGCGCAGCCTGATCGGCTTCGCCCTGTTCGGCCCGTTCGCGACCTTCCTGCTCGACCAGGGCCCCTGGTCGCTGGTGCTCGGCCTGGCCGCGGTGGTGCTGGCCTTGGCGACCCTGCAGCGCCTGGCCGAGTACGAATCGCGCCCCGACCCCGCGCGCGCCGCCGAACCGGCCCTGTCGCCCGGACAGCGCCTGCTTTCGATCGGCCGCCTGATCGCGATCGGTCTGCCGCTGGCTCTGGCGGTGTTCTGGCTGTTCCCGCGCCTGAGCTCGCCGCTGTGGGGCATCCCCGACCGCGCCCTGGCCCGGCCCGGCCTGTCCGACAGCATGCGCCCCGGCGAGATGGTCGAGCTGCTCAACGACGAAACCGTCACCCTGCGCGCGCGCTTCCGCGGCGCCGCGCCGCCGACCTCGCAGATGTACTGGCGCGGGCCGGTGCTCTGGAACTTCGACGGCCGCGAGTGGACCCGTTCGCGCTGGATCCAGGGCCTGCCGGCCGCGCCGATGCGCGCGGCAGGCAACGGTTGGGACTACGAGCTGGAAGTCGAGCCGACCGACACCCGCGATTTCGTCGCCCTGGACCTGCCGCGCGCGGCGCCGCCCGGCGCGCGGCTGACCCTGGACCACAACCTCTATACGCGGCGACCGCTCAGCACACTAACCCGCTGGCAACTGCATTCGGCACCGCCGGCCAGCTACGAACCGCAGCTGCGCGACACCTTGCGGCGCATGGCCCTGTCCCTGCCCGAGGGCTACAACCCGCGCACCCTGGCCCTGGCGCAGCGTTGGCGCGCCGAGGCCGGCGCCGACGATGCGGCGATCGTGCGCCGGGCGATGGCGATGATCCGCGGCGAATTCGCCTACACCCTGGCCACGCCCCTGCTCGGCCGGCATTCGGTCGACGAGTTCCTGTTCGACCACAAGGCCGGCTACTGCGAGCACTTCAGTTCGGCCTTCGTGGTGCTGATGCGCGGCGCCGGCGTGCCGGCGCGGGTGGTCACCGGCTATGCCGGCGGTTACTACAACCCGGTCGGCAACTACTGGCTGGTGCGCCGTTCCGACGCCCACGCCTGGGCCGAGGTGTGGTTGCGCGGGCGCGGCTGGGTGCGGGTCGACCCGACCGCGGCGGTCGCGCCGGAGCGCATCTACGACACCCTGGCCGACCGGCAGCCGGGCGCCGGCGGACTGTTCGGCGGCATCGCCGCGGCGACGCCCTTGTTCAACCTCAGCGATTGGCTGCGCCGCGGCTGGAACGATTTCGTGCTCGGCTTCGACGCCAGCCGCCAGCAGCGCATGCTGCAACCCTTCGGCGTCGACCGTCTGGACAGCCACAAGCTGGTGCTGCTGTTCGTGCTGTTCGCCAGCGTGGCCGGGATCTGGATGGTCTGGCTCAGCAGCCGGGGCGAACGCGAACGCGACCCGGTCGTGCGGGCCTGGCGGGCCCTGGGCCGACGCTACCGCCGGCTGGGCCTGGAGCGCCAACCGCACGAGCCGGCCCTGGCCTGGGCCGGGCGGGTCGCCCAGGCGCGGCCGGACCTGGGCGAAAGCTTGCTCCGGCTCAGCCAACATTTCAGCGATTGGCGCTACGCTGGTAATGGACCCGGGCGGCGCGAGGCCCGAGCACTGCGCAACGAACTGGTTCGGGCCTTACGCGCGCATCGGCCCGGCCCTTCTGGAGAACGACGATGAAGCTGCGTCTTGCCGTAATCGCTGTCGGAGTCGCGCTGCTCGGCGGCTGCGCCACCCAGCCCAAACCGCTACAGGGGGCGTTCTCGCCCATCACCCCGGCCGACGCCGCGGCCAGCGACAGCACCGGCGCGGTCGTGCGCTGGGGCGGCCGCATCGTCGATGTCGAGCCGCAGGCCAACCGCACCTGCTTCGAAATGATCTCGACCCGACTCGGCGACTCGGGCCGGCCGTATTGGGCCAGCGACGACGTCGGCGGCCGCTTCCTGGCCTGCCGCGCCGGCTTCTACGACCCGGCGCTGTTCGAGAAGAACCGCGAAGTGACCTTCACCGGCCGCATCGCCGGCTACGAGTCGCGGCGCATCGGCGGCTACGAGTACCGCTTCCCGCAGCTCGACGCCGACGTGGTCTATCTGTGGCCGGTGCGCGAACGGGTGGACGTGATCGAACGCCCGGCGCCGTGGCCGTGGTGGGGCTGGTGGTGAGCCGCGAGCGTCGCCGGTAGCCCGCGGCGGTAACGACGAAGGCGCCTGGCGGCGCCTTCGTTCGTTTTGGGTTGGGTTCGCCGAGCACCGGCCGTGTCGCGCAACGGCAAGGGCGAATCCCCCTGCCCTCCCTTTTCAACGCAGGGAACGGCAAGGGCCACGGCGATGCGGATCGGGAACCGAACGCCCTCTCGCCGCAGGCTCGACGCCGGGCGATTCAGCGCGGGGTGCCGAAGCGGCCGAGCTGATCGCCGGCGAGCAGATGCAGGTGCAGCTGGAACACGGTCTGGCCGCCGTGGCCGTTGCAGTTCATGACGATCCGGTAGCCATCCTCGGCGAAGCCCTCGCGTTGCGCATACTGCGCCGCCGCGTGGACGAGCTTGCCGACGAGCGCGGCCTGATCGGCCTGCAGGTCGTTGAGGGTGGCGATCGGCGTCTTCGGCACGAACAGCACGTGCACCGGCGCCTGCGGCGCGATGTCGCGGAACGCGATCAGATCGCCGTCTTCGTAAACGATGTCGGCCGGCAGCTCGCGCCGGATGATCTTGCCGAAGATGGTGGTGTCGGTCATTGGGGGCCGGGATTGAGGATTGGGGATTCGGGATTGGTAAAAACCGGAGCGTGGCTACGGTACACCGAATTCGGTCCCGCCCGTCCGACCGCTTTTGCCAATCCCGAATCCCGAATCCCCAATCCCGATCCCAGCAACCACCTACATCTCGCTCCGGCTGCCGAACGCATGCGACAGGGTGCCGCGGTCGACGTACTCGAGTTCGCCGCCGAGCGGGACGCCGTGGGCCAGGCGGCTGGGGCGCACACCGTGCTGGCGCGCGAGTTGGGCCAGGTAGTGGGCGGTGGCTTCGCCTTCGACGGTCGGGTTGGTGGCGACGATCAGTTCCTGCACTTCGCCCTCGGCCAGGCGCGCGGCCAGCGCGTCCAGGCCCAGTTCGCGCGGGCCGATGCCGTCGAGCGGGCTCAGCCGGCCCTGCAGGATGAAGTACAGGCCGCGGTAGCCGGTGGCCTGCTCGATCGCCAGCCGGTCGGCCGGCGATTCCACCGCGCACAGTAGGTGCGCGTCGCGCGCGGCGCTGGCGCAGGTCGGGCAGACCTCGCTTTCGCTGAAGTCGCGGCAGCGCACGCAGTGGCCGATCTTCTCGATCGCTTCGGCCAGGGCCTGCGACAGGCGCTGGCCGCCGGCGCGCTCGCGTTCGAGCACGTGGTAGGCCATGCGCTGGGCCGACTTCTGCCCCACCCCGGGCAGCACCCGGAACGCGTCGATCAGTTGTTCGAGCAGGCTGCTGCTCATGCGCGCCGGCGTCCGCTCATTCGCTGACGGTGAAGCTGCTGCGCGCGACCGGCTCGCGGTTCATCGCCCGCACCACGTTGAGGCAGACGATCGCGCCCAGCAGCGGCAGCAGCCACACGAGCGCCGATTGCAGGCCCTTCTGCGTGCCGGTCAGATCCGGCTCGCGCCAAATCGCCCAGGTCGTGTAGACGTCCAGGCCTAGCAAGCCCGCAGCGACTACCGCGGCGGTGGCGCCGATATGCAGGTTCATCCGCGCGCGCCGCTCAGAACGGCAGCTTCATGCCCGGCGGCATCGGCATGCCGGCGGTGGCGGCCGACATCTTGGCCTGCGACTCGACGTTGATCTTGTTGACCGCGTCGTTGAAGGCGGCGGCGATCAGGTCCTCGACCATTTCCTGGTCGGACAGCACGCTCGGGTCGATGCGCACCTTGCGGCAGTCCATGCGGCCGGTCAGGGTCACGCTGACCATGCCGCCGCCGGCGCTGCCGGTGACCTCGATCTTGGCCAGTTCTTCCTGGGCGCGCTGCACGTTTTCCTGCATCCGCTGCGCCTGTTGCATGAGTTGGGCGATGTTGCCGCGCATGGTGGTCCTGCCTTGTGGTCGTGTTGGAGATCGTATTCGGGATCGGAGCCGTCCGGCCCGGACGGCGGCGACGCGCGAGGGCGGCGCCCGCCGATGGGATGAGGGCGCGGCGGGCGCCGCGCAAGGGGCTCAGGGTTCGTCGTAGGGGCGGATCGAATCCGGCACCAGCTTGGCGCCGTAGTCGTCGATCAGGCGGCGCACGTCGGGATCGTTCATGAACATGTCCTCGGCCGAAGCCTGGCGCTCGTCGCGCGCGCGCAGGTTGCGCGCATGCAGCGATTCGCCGCCGGAAGCGGTCTCGAAGCGGATCTGCGGAGCGACGCCCAAGCGCTGGGCCAGCGCATCGGCGACCATCTTGATCAGCACCGGCGCGCGCAGGTGGTCGTCGTTGGGCCCCAGCGACAGGCTCAGCACGCCGTCGGCATAACCGAGAAAGCCCGAATGCTCGGCCAGTATCCGCGCCGGGCCGCGCAGGCCGCTGGCGTCGACCAGGGCGTGCCAGGCGTCGGCGTCGGGAATCCCCGCCCCGCCCGCGGCGGCGCGCGCCGGCATCCGGATCGGCTCGGACGCGCGCGGCGCCGGGCTGGCGAACATGTCTTCGCGCGGCACTTCGTCCGGCACCACGCTGGGCGCCGGCGCGGCGGCGGCCGGCGGGACGCGGAATTCGGGTTCGGCGGCGATCGGCGCCGGCTCGGCCCGTGCGGGCTCGGGTTCGGCGCGGACAGGCTCGATCCGGGCCGATCGGATCCGCTCCGGCTCGACCGAGGCCACCGGAGCGGCCGGCCGGGCCGCTTCCGGACGAACCGGCTCCAGCTCCGAACCCGCGCGTTCCGGGCGGGGCGATTGTCGCGGTTGCGGCACATCGTCTTCCGGCCACAGCGGCGCGTCCTCGCGCACCGCCTGGACCGGCCGCGGCGGACGCGGCGGTTCGGCGCGGCGCACCGGTTCCTCGTCCGGCCACAACGGCGCTTCGTCCGCCGCTGCAGGCGCGGCGGCGAGCGGAGCACGCACCGGTTCGCTACGGGTCGGCTCGGCGCGAGCCGGTTCGATCGGCGCGACCGGACGCGGCGGCGACTCGGACGCAGAGGCGCTGCGCGCTTCCGCCGCCCGCGCCGGGGCCTGCGCCGGCGCCGGCTCGAGCGGCGTCGACGGCGCCGCGGAAGGCGCCGATACCGCCGCTTCCCGCGGCGCGCCCTCGCGCACCGGCGCACCGCCCATCTCGCGCATCGCCGCAGCCGCTTGCGCGGCGGCGTCGCGGCCGCGCGCGGGCTCGCTGCGCCCGCCCGAACCGCCCGGCGCCGGGCC
>NZ_HG424520.1 GCF_000336385.2 Lysobacter antibioticus HS124
GGCGCGGGTTCGTCGGCGGCCGGCGGCGCCGGCGCGTCCGCGGCCGGCGGCGGGTTGGGGGTGCTCAAGGCGGAACCGTCAGGCCTGTTCGGTGGTGGAACTGTGCGCCTTGCCGCGTTTGGACGCCACTGCCGTGTAGCCCGGCGCGACGGTCGCTTCGGCCGCGGCCTGGGCGCTGTCGGCCGCCTGTCCGGCCTCGCCGGCGGCGCGATCGGCCTGGTCGGCCGCCTGCTGCGCGCTGCTGCCGGCGAACAGGCCCGACAGCAGAGTGAGCAGTTGCATCAGGTGGCCGCTCTTCGCCGCCAGCTTGACCGGCTCGGCGCGGCCCACGACGAAGCCGGCGGCCAGGCCGGCGACCACGATCCGGCCCGGCGTCCAGGCTTCCTGCCAGCGCGCCTTGAGCGTGTTCTTGCGTTCCAGCGCTTGCTCGTAGCGGCCCTCGAGCAGTTGCTCGCGCTTGGCGACGCGGCGTTGCAGGCGTTCGAACCGGCTCATGCGCGCTCCTGGCGACGTGCGGCGTCGGCGGCGAGATGGGCCTGCAGCTGGTCTTCGTCGAGGTCGCCCAGGCCGAGCCGGCGCAACTGCCGCCGGGTGGCGTGCAGGCGGGTGTATTCGAAGTAATGGATCGCCCGCCAGACGCCGACCGCGGCGACCGCCAGGCTGAGCCCGGCGGCGGCCGACATCGAGCCCAGCCAGGACCAGCCCAGCACGCCCTGCAGCAGCGCGATCAGCGCCGCCATCAGCAACAGCCAGGACGAGGCGCCGAACACGATCGCCACGCTGACCCACAACAGGGCGCGGCCGAGCGCACTGCGGGCCAGGGCGAAGTCGGCGATCAACAGTCCGCGCAGCGCGCGGCCGGTGTCGATCGCCGCTTCCAGGCCCTCGCGGCCGGCGTCGCGGATTTCGCGGTAGGCCTCTTCGATCGACGGCGAGCGCGGACCCGGCGCGGCCGGGTCGGGCGCCGCGCCGTCGTCGGGGGCGGGGTCGTCCGCGGGGCGATGCGGATCGCTCACGCTTACTTGTCGCTGCCGCGGGCCAGCTTGGCGATGATGAAGCCGGCGGCGAAGGCGATGCCGAACGAGGCCAGCGGACGCTCGCGGACCAGGTCGGCGGCGCTTTCGATCAGGTCGCGGCCCTTGTCCATCAGCGCGTCGACTTGCTCGCGCGCGGCGCCGCCGGCGTGCTCGGCGGCGGCGATCCCGGCCAGGGCGCCGTCGGCCAGGTCGGACTTGACGTTGGCCTTGCCGATCTTGAGTTCGTCGCCGGCCACGCTGGCGGCGCTGCGGATCGCGTCGCCGGCGTCGACCGCGGCCTGCTTGAGGTGGGAACCGGCCTGGCCGAGGTTGCTCTTGATCGCGTCGGTCGAGGTGGGGGTCATCGGGGTCTTCCTCCGTGCAAGGGACGAACCGCGGAACGAATCCAGGGTTCTGGCGGACCGCGGTCGGGCGCGGGCCGGAGCCCGGTTCCTAGGCGGCGAGGGGCGCCGCATCGTGCGGCGCGCGTTCATGCCGTTCGCGGCGGCGTGGCGCCCCGCGACGTTACTGCATTTGCAGGTCGCCGCGGCGGTTGCCGCGCACGATACGCAATACCAACTGTGCCGGGGTGCGCGTGAAGCTGGCGCGGAAACCCGGCAGATCGTCGAATTCGCCGCTGGTCGCGGCGACGATGATGTCGTCCTTGCGCAACTGATTGGCCTCGGCGCGGCTGCCGCGGGCGACGCTTTCGACCAGCACGCCGGCGTAGCCGGACTGGCGCAGGCGCTCGGGCATCTCGGCGAAGGTCGCGCCGGTCAGGCGCGGGTCGAGCTCGCCGCCGGCGATCGCCTTGGGTTGCTCGCGCAGGCTGGCGTTGAGCTGCAGCGACTGGCCGTCGCGGCGTACCTCCAGGACGATCTTGCTGCCGATCGCCTGCAGGCCTTCGAAGTTGCGCAGCGCATCGCGGTTGTCGATGCGCTGGCCGTTGGCGCTGAGGATCACGTCGCCCGGCTTGAGCCCGGCCGCAGCCGCGGCGCTGCCGCCGAACACGCGCGAGACCAGCGCGCCGCGCGGTTCGTCGAGCTTGAGCGCGGCCGCCAACTGCGCGGTCACGTCCTGCGATTCCAGCCCCAGGGTGCCGCGCCGGACCACGCCGTTGTTGGCGATCAGCTGGTCCTTGATGCTGCGCGCCAGGTTGACCGGAATCGCGAAGCCCAGGCCGATGTTGCCGGCCATGCTGCCTTGCGGGTTGAAGCTGGCGGTGTTGATGCCGATCAGCTCGCCGTTGAGATTGACCAGGGCGCCGCCGGAATTGCCCGGATTGATCGAGGCGTCGGTCTGGATGAAGTTCTGGTAGCCCAGGCCGCGCAGGCCGCTGCGGCCGACCGCCGAGACGATGCCCGAGGTCACCGTCTGGCCGATGCCGAACGGGTTGCCGACCGCGACCACGAAATCGCCGACCTTGAGCGCGTCGGAATCGGCCAGCTGGATGGCGCTGAGGTTCTGCGCCGGAATCCGCATCACCGCCACGTCGGTGTCCGGGTCGGAGCCGAGGAACTCGGCCTTGACCGTGCGCCCGTCGGACAGGGTCACCGAGACCTCGTCGGCGCCTTCGATGACGTGGTGGTTGGTCAGCACGTAGCCGTTCTTGGCGTCGATGATGACGCCCGAGCCCAGCGACTCGTTGATCCGCTCCTGCGGGATGTTGGGGAACATGCGGCGGAAGAACGGATCGTTGGCGAACGGGTTGCGGATGCGCACGGTCTGCTTGGTGTGCACGCTGACCACCGCCGGGGTCACCCGCTGCAGCATCGGCGCCAGCGAGGGCAGGACCTGGCCGCCGACCGAGGCCGGCAGGGCGGCGGCGGTCGGCAGCGGCATCGCCGCGGCCGCCGGCGATGCGTGCGCCGGCGCCTGCAGGCCGTCGCGGATCGCGGTGGCGGCGAAACCGCCGAAGGCGGCGGCGAGGGCGAGGGTGAGCAGGGTCGGCAAGGGGCGCATCGTGTAGCGATTCCGGTCGGCGTGGTCGGGATGGGCGGTCGATACGGTCGAGATCGTGGCGGCGGCGCGGCCGATCAAGCCTCGCCGGCGGATCGCGCCGCCGGCTTGGACCGCGCCGGCCCGATCTGGTTCAGTCTTCGCGCCAGTGTCGGAGAGCGGCAATAAATAGCCGATGAAGTGGCTGCCGCGAACCCGGTTCGGCGCGGCCCGGCGGGCGTCGCCAGCAGCCTTCGCCGGCGCCGCGCCGGAACTGCGATGCGTGCCCGCGCGGACACTGATAAAGCGTGATAGCCATCAAAAAGGCGTTGACTTCCCGAAAGGGCGGGCGTAGTTTGAAGTCCCTGCGGGGCCACAACATCTAGTGGTCGGCCCTGCGGAGGGAGCCCAAGCTTAGGGGTTCGGCTTGGGTCGGTTGGGCGTCGCCTTGACAGCGAGCGGGCGCATGACAGCTACGGGCGCGAACCTCGAAACACCACCATAAACAGCCGCACGCGGCGCGTAACCACGCGCTCGCGCGCATTGCCGTCGGCGGGGGGCTGGCGGCGAACCGGTGTCCGGGAGGCGCCTCCGGAGGCCGGTCGCAAGACCGCTACACGACCTAGACGAAACAAGCGTTACACAAGACGTTCCGGTACCGACGTTCGACCCCCTCGCCGCCGCGCGCGCCGAGCCCCGACCCGGTTGCCACGTATAAGAAACCACCGATGGCGGGCGCAACCCAACGGCCCGTCGTCAAGATTGAGGAGACGAAACAGGCATGAGCACGGTGCGCCTCGAGGCGGTCAAGAACGCGGCGGTGGAACGAGACATCGCCCTGCAACCCGCGTCCCAGGACATCTGGGACAAGAAATACCGCCTCAAGACCAAGAGCGGGGAGGCCGTCGATGCCGACATCGACGGGACCTACCAACGCGTGGCCCGCGCCCTGGCCGATGCCGAGCCGAGCGCCGAGAAGCAGCAGTACTGGTACGAGCGCTTCGTCTGGGCGCTGCGCCGCGGCGCGATCCCGGCCGGCCGCATCACCTCCAACGCCGGCGCGCTGGAGCACAAGCCGGCCACCTCGACCATCAACTGCACCGTGTCCGGCACCATCGAAGACTCGATGGACGGCATCCTGGAGAAGGTCCACGAGGCCGGCCTGACCCTCAAGGCCGGCTGCGGCATCGG
Organism: Lysobacter antibioticus HS124; assembly: GCF_000336385.2. Lineage (GTDB taxonomy): Bacteria > Pseudomonadota > Gammaproteobacteria > Xanthomonadales > Xanthomonadaceae > Lysobacter > Lysobacter firmicutimachus. The sequence goes on from NZ_HG424520.1 coordinate 4,146, forward strand.
CTACGAGTTCAGCACCCTGCGCCCGCGCGGCGCCTTCGTCGCCGGCGCCGGCGCCTACACCTCCGGTCCGATGTCCTTCATGGATATCTACGACAAGATGTGCTTCACCGTGTCCTCGGCCGGCGGCCGCCGCGGCGCCCAGATGGGCACCTTCGACGTCAGCCACCCGGACGTGAAGGACTTCATCCGCGCCAAGCGCGAAGACGGCCGCCTGCGCCAGTTCAACCTGTCGCTGCTGATCACCGACGGTTTCATGGACGCGGTCAAGACCGATGCCGACTGGCCGCTGGTGTTCCCGGTCAACATCAAGGAACAGGGCGACCTGAACCTGGACGATGCCGAACAGGTGGTCTGGCGCGACTGGCCGACCCACCGCAACTACATCGTCCGCGACGACGGCCTGGTGGCGTGCAAGATCTACGGCCACATCCGCGCCCGCCATCTGTGGGACATGATCATGGTCTCGACGTACGACTACGCCGAGCCGGGCTTCATCCTGATCGACCGCGTCAACGAGATGAACAACAACTGGTGGTGCGAGACCATCCGCGCCACCAACCCCTGCGGCGAGCAGCCGCTGCCGCCGTACGGCGCCTGCCTGCTGGGCTCGGTGAACCTGACCAAGTTCGTGCGCAACGCCTTCACCGACCGGGCCGAGTTCGACTGGGAGGAGTACAAGGAAGTCGTGCGCGTGTTCACCCGCATGCTCGACAACGTGGTCGAGGTCAACGGCCTGCCGCTGGAACAGCAGCGCGCCGAGATCATGCGCAAGCGCCGCCACGGCATGGGCTTCCTCGGCCTGGGCAGCACCGTGACCATGCTCAAGATGAAGTACGGCTCCAAGGAGTCGTGCGAGTTCACCGAGCGCATCGCCCGCGAAATGGCCGTGGCCGGCTGGGAAATGGGCCTGGCCCTGGCCAAGGAGAAGGGCGCGGCGCCGATCATGGACGAGATCTTCGCCGTCACCGCCGAGATGCTGCGCAAGCGGCCGGAGATGAAGGCCGACGGCTGGAAGGTCGGCCAGGAGATCCCGGGCAAGGTGCTGCACGCCAAGTACTCGCGCTACATGCAGCGGGTGGCCGAGGTCGCCCCGGAACTGGTCGAGGAGCTGGCCGACGTCGGCGCCCGCTTCACTCACCACAGTTCGATCGCCCCGACCGGCACCATCTCGCTGTCGCTGGCCAACAACGCCTCCAACGGCATCGAGCCGTCGTTCGCGCACCACTACAGCCGCAACGTGATCCGCGAAGGCAAGAAATCCAAGGAAAAGGTCGACGTTTACTCGTTCGAGCTGCTGGCCTACCGCGAGCTGATCAATCCCAAGGCGATGCCGTTCAGCGACGAAGCCGAGGCCAAGCTGCCCGACTACTTCATCGCTGCCGACGACATCACCCCGAAGGAGCACGTCGACGTCCAGGCCGCCGCGCAGAAGTGGGTCGACAGCTCGATCTCCAAGACCGCGAACGTCCCGACCGACTACCCCTACGAGGACTTCAAAGACATCTACCGCTACGCCCACGAGCAGGGCCTCAAGGGCTGCACGACCTTCCGCTTCAACCCGGCCGCCTTCCAGGGCGTGCTGGTCAAGGAAGCCGACCTGGAGAACACCACCTACCGCTTCGAGCTCGAAGACGGCAGCGTGCTCGAGGTCAAGGGCAACGAACAGATCGAATACGACGGCGAGCTGCACACCGCCGCCAATCTGTTCGACGCGCTCAAGGAAGGGTATTACGGCAAGTTCTGACGGCGACCGCCGCCGCCCCGCCCGCTGCGCCGGGCGGGCGCGCGACGGCTCCGTCCGGTCGGCGGCCGCACCGCCCGCACGCGGACCCCGGGCCGGTCCGCGGGCAACTTCCAGCCAGGCCCTGGCGTGTGGAACCGGCCATTGTTCCGCGCGCGCGAAGCAGGTATAGCATCGTCACGGCAACACCCCGATTGCAGTAACCGCATTCATCGCCCAGAGCAGTTTGCCCACCAGGAGGGCATCATGAGCAACGGTAATGGAGTGACGGCGACGCTGACCCAGGCCGCCGAGAACGTGAAGGAAACCGCGTCCCACATCGGCAGCGCGATCGCCTCGCGCGCCGAGGAGGCCGTGGCGTCGGTCAAGAAGACCGCCACCAAGGCGCGCAAGGCGGCCAAGAAGGCGGTGGGCACAGCCAAGAAGAAGCTTGCCAAGGCCAGCGCCAAGGCCAAGAAGGAAGTGTCCGAGCTGACCGGCAAGAAGACCGCGAAGAAGGCCACCAAGAAGACCGCGAAGAAAGCCGCCAAGAAGACCGCCGCCAAGAAAGCGGTGAAGAAGGCGGCGAAGAAGGCCCCGGCCAAGAAGGC